>JAFEDJ010000009.1 GCA_018241685.1 Pseudomonadota bacterium | reverse complement strand
CGACGGCGCAAGTGGTGGCCCTGACGACGGCGCAGGTGCAGGCGCTGACGACGGCGGGTGTGGCGGCGCTGACGACGACGCAGGTCGCGGCGATGGAAACCACGGACGTCGCGGCCCTCAAGACCAGCCAGGTGGCAGCCCTGACGACGGCCCAGGTGCAGAGCGGCCTGACGACAGCTGAAGTGGTGGCGCTGACGACTGCGCAGGTGCAGGCGCTGACGACAGCGGGCGTGGCGGCGCTGACGACCACGCAGGTTGCGGCGATGGAAACCACGGACGTCGCCGCCCTCAGGACCAGCCAGGTGGCAGCCCTGACGACTTCGCAGGTGCAGAGCGGTCTGACGACCGCCCAAGTGGCGGCCCTGACCTCGGTCCAAGTGGCGGCCCTGACGACCGCCCAAGTGCAAAGCGGCCTGACGACGGCGCAAGTAGTGGCACTGACGACGGCGCAGGTGCAGGCGCTGACGACGGCGGGTGTGGCGTCGCTGACGACGACGCAGGTCGCGGCGATGGAGACCACGGATGTGGCGGCCCTCAAGACCAGCCAGGTGGCAGCCCTGACGACGGCCCAAGTGCAGAGCGGCCTGACGACGGCGCAAGTGGCGGTGCTGACCTCGGCCCAAGTGGCGGCCCTGACGACGGCGCAGGTGCAGAGCGGCCTGACGACGGCCCAAGTGGTGGCGCTGACGACGGCGCAGGTGCAGGCGCTGACGACGGCGGGTGTGGCGGCGCTGACGACCACGCAGGTTGCGGCGATGGAAACCACGGACGTGGCCGCCCTCAAGACCAACCAAGTGGCGGCCCTGACGACGGCCCAGGTGCAGAGCGGCCTGACGACGGCCCAAGTGGTGGCGCTGACGACGGCGCAGGTGCAGGCGCTGACGACGGCAGGCGTGGTGGCACTGACGACCACGCAGGTCGCGGCGATGGAAACCACGGACGTCGCCGCCCTCAAGACCAGCCAGGTGGCAGCCCTGACGACGGCCCAGGTGCAGAGTGGTCTGACGACCGCCCAAGTGGCGGTGCTGACCTCGGTCCAAGTGGCGGCGCTGACGACCGCCCAGGTGCAGAGCGGCCTGACGACGGCGCAAGTGGTGGCGCTGACGACGGCGCAAGTGCAGGCGCTGACGACGGCGGGGCTGGCGGCGCTGACGACGACGCAGGTCGCGGCGATGGAAACCACGGACGTCGCTGCCCTCAAGACCAGCCAAGTGGCGGCGCTGACGACGGCCCAGGTGCAGAGCGGCCTGACGACGGCCCAAGTGGTGGCGCTGACGACGGCGCAGGTGCAGGCGCTGACGACGGCAGGGCTGGCGGCGCTGACGACCAGTCAGGTCGCGGCAATGGAGACCACGGACGTCGCCGCCCTCAAGACCAGCCAGGTGGCAGCCCTGACGACGGCGCAAGTGCAGAGTGGCCTGACGACCGCCCAAGTGGTGGCACTGACGACTTCGCAGGTACAGGCGCTGACGACCGCAAGTGTGGCGGCATTCACCACTGCTCAGCTTGTCGTCCTGGAAACGACGGATCTGGTTGCGCTGAAAACCAGCCAGATTGTCGCCCTGACGACGGCGCAGGTGCAGGGTGGTCTGACGACGACCCAGGTCGCTGCACTGACGACCACGCAGGTTGAAGCGCTGACAAGTACTCAGGTCGCGGCCTTGACCACGACTCAGATCTCCCATTTGAAGCTGGGAACGCCCTTGGTCCTTGACTTGAATGGTGATGGCGTCACGACGCAGAGCATTTCGTCCGGTGTTTCTTTCGATCTCTTCGCGACCGGCCAAAAGGTCCAGACCGGTTGGGTTGCAGGTGGAGATGGTCTGCTCGTTCTCGATCGCAATCATGACAACGTTGTCAATGATGGCAGTGAGCTTTTCGGTAGTGCGACGAAACTGGCGGACGGCAGTACTGCGGCAAACGGCTATGCAGCACTTGCGGCTCTGGATACGAATGGCGACGGATCGATCTCCAGTGCCGATACCGGCTTCTCGGATCTGAAGGTATGGGTCGATGGGAATTCGGACGGCATCAGTCAGGCGGATGAACTGCACAGTCTGGATTCGCTCGGTATCGTCAAGTTGAATCTGGATGCGACGGCCTCCTCCGACAAGAACAACGGGAACATCGTTGGTTTGATCTCCAGCTATGAAACGTCTGCCGGCGTCACTCGCGAGATGGCTGACGTCTGGTTTGTCGCTGACAAGAACGGGGTCGCTTCCAGTTCCGGAACGACCGCAGAACCTTCAACGGGCAACGATCTGCAGTCGAAGGTGGGTGGTCTGGTTGGTGCGATTGCGTCCTTCAATGCCGCGCAGGCTGGTGGGCAAAATGCCGAGTCGGGTGGTTTGGGCTTCGCGTCTGGCACGACAGCAAGTTCTGTGAGTGGAGTTGTGACCGTCTTGAACCAGTTCGATGCAAATGGGCGGCCGCTGGCCGGTCAGCCGGGAGTCCAGGGCGTGGCAACAAAGCTCGGCACTTCCGAGTTGGTTGGCGCCGGCCAGAATTCGAATGGAATTCTGACGAACGGCAAGTGATTTAACTCAAGCCAATCCGGGGCGACAAGGTCGGAAGGCCGTGTCGCCCCTTTTTTCTGTTTGGAAAATATTTCGCCGATAGCTCGGCGTGGATACCATTACAGATCAAGTCTAATTTGATGGTGAGACCCATGGTGTCAGAGTCCGGCATTCACGACGAACTGCTAAGCTTGATTTCCACTGCGCTTGAGCTTCAAAGGCAGGGCGTGCTCGACAAGGCTGAGGCTGCTTTCAGAGAGGTCTTGCGAGTCAAGCCGGATGAACCCGTTTCCCTCTATTCCTTGGGGGTGATTCTGTACGGCAGGGGGGAGTTGAAGGGAGCTCTCGAGCTGTTCGGCCGTTGCGCCAGCACTTCTCCCGGATTTGCTGACGGCTGGTTCGGCTATGCCAATGCCTTGCAATCGTCCGGTGAGCGCGAACAGGCGCTGGCTGCATATGACAAAGCAATCGAGGTGCGGCCTGAATATATCGGGGCGTTGATCAATAGCGGCGTGCTGCTGCGTGACATGCACAGGCACCGTGATGCCCTGAGCCGCTTCAACCGGGCACTGGAAATTGAGCCTGACAACCCGAGTGCTCTGGGTAACAGTGCTATTTTATTGACCGAATTTCGGGAGAGTGCTCGAGCCATTTCCCAACTCGAGCGTCTGGTGGCACACCATCCGGACTACGATTACGCTTTCGGGCTGCTCGCCTACGAACGGCTGCATATCGGTGACTGGACTGATTTCGAGAGCCTGCGCCAGCGCATTCTCGTGGGTGTCCGGGAAGGAAAGCGGGTCTGCAAATCCCTGGCCTTCATGGCTCTCTCCGATTCGGCCAAGGATCAATTCGACTGTACGAAGATCTTTGCCAGTCACTTCTGCCAGCCAGCACAACAGCCGTTATGGAACGGAGAGGACTACAAGCACAAGAAATTGCGCATTGCTTATGTGTCCCCTGACCTCCGTGAGCATCCCGTCGGGCATTTGATGTGCGGGATTTTCGAATGCCATGACAAGACACGGGTCGAGACCATCGCCATTTCCTTGGGGGTGGATGACGGGAGCAGCCTGCGTGCGCGAATGCTGAATGCGTTCGATCATTTCATCGATGCACGGGCAATGTCCTCTCGAAAGATCGCAGAGAAGATGCGCGAGATGGAGGTCGATATCGCCATCGACTTGGCGGGCTATACGTCGGATTCGCGCATCGATATTTTCTCGTGGAGACCGGCGCCGGTTCATATCAATTTCCTCGGCTATCCGGGGACCCTGGCCGTCGACTACATGGACTACATCTTGGCGGATCGGCATGTGATCCCACAGGAGAATCAACAGTTCTTCAGCGAAAAGGTACTTTATCTCCCCGACTCTTATCTGCCGACCGACCGCAACCTGAAAGTCGCCGAGGCAACGCCCAGTCGTGAATCCTGTGGCCTGCCGCCCGAGGGCGTTGTCTATTGCTCCTTCAGTCATGATTACAAGATCTCGCCGCCCTTGTGGAAGGTCTGGATGTCCTTGCTGCAGAAGACGCCGGGAAGTGTCTTGTGGCTTGTCGCCCGTAATGAACTGACTCGAGCCAATTTCCGCCGTTCTGCCCAGGAGTTCGGGATTGAACCGGAGCGCTTGGTGTTCGCCGAGCGTGTGCCGCGTATCGAAGACCATCTTGCGCGTTATCGGCTTGCAGACCTGTTCCTCGATACATGGCCTTATAACGCACACACGACCGCGGCGGATGCTTTGTATGCCGGCCTGCCTGTGATCACCTATATGGGAGATGCGTTCCCGTCGCGGGTTGCTGGCAGCCTGTTGCATGCCATCGGTCTGCCCGAACTGGTGACGGAGTCGTGGGAAGACTATGAAGCCCTGGCGCTGAAACTCGTTTCGGACCGCGAATTGCTCTCCGGGTTGAAGGTGCGCCTGCTCGCCAACAAGGCGACTCATCCACTTTTCGATACTGAAGGCTTTTGCCGAAATCTTGAATCAACCCTGTTTTCCGTCGCACGCACCAGCATCCTCAGCGAACAGGACGAAGCTGCGCATGATGCCGGCGCCTCGTATTCCGAGCATTCCGTCAGCCGTCTGCTGCAGGACTTTGCCGGGCAGCATGTCGCCCCGCTGGAGGCCCGACTGGCCCGCAGGGAGCGCACGCTGGAGGAAATTGCACGTGTGCTTTGTGCCGACAATGTTGCGGACGACGGTCCCGCGGGCCGTGTCGCACAGCTGTTGCGCAGAGAAGGGCTCCTGCCGGGCAAGGATGCGGCTCCGACGGCCGTCGAGCGCTTGTATACGGCGCACGTGGACTTCGATCGCGTGAACACGCAAAACGAGAAGGAGTTTGAACTCTTCCAGCGCACCGATATCGTCGGGTGGTGGAGAATGAAGCGCTTTCTCGAGCCCGTATTCAAGTGTCTTTCCCATACCAAGAAGGATCGTTGGATGACGGTTGGCGATCCTTTCGGAGCAGATGCGTACCATATGACTCGAGAAGGGTTCGAGTCTGTGCTGCCGACGAGCATCGGCGATCATTTGCTGAAGCAGGCCAAGCAACGGGGGCTCATTGCCGACTACCGGGTCGAAAACGCCGAGGCCTTGACGCTTGCTGACAATTCTGTCGATTACGTGCTCTGCAAAGAGGCATACCATCACTTCCCGCGTCCAATGTTGGCTTTATATGAAATGCTGCGGGTGGCGCGTAAGGGGGTGGTGCTGATCGAGCCGCAGGATCCCGTAATCGACAGTCCGATTCATGTGGGCGATCTGCCGGCTGGCTATGAGGCTTCGGGCAATTACGTGTATACCCTGTCTCGCCGGGAACTGCACAAGGTCGCCTTGGGGCTGGATTTGCCGGCCGTCGCAACGCGAGGCCTGTACGACATGTGGTATGAAGGTGTCAGTGAAATCGCGGCCCAGGAAGACAATCCTGGTTTCGTCGAGTACCGACGGCAGGTCGAGGATGCCGAACTCCTTTGCTCCCGGCAGCAGCAGAAATATAATTATCTGCTCGCGATCGTCTATAAAGAGCGGCCGGATATCGATCTGGCGCAATTCCCGGAAGGCTGGTCGATCACTTCCTTTCCCGGCAATCCGTATATTTCAAGAAAATGATCATGAGCATACAGTCTTTTTTTCATGCTCGGAGGGGCGCGCATGACACGGTCGCTTGATCTGGGGTGTGGTCCTCAGCCGAAGAATCCATTCAATGCCGACGAGCTGTATGGGATCGACGTACTCGAGGACCTCGAATCCAACATCCGTTGCGCAGATCTCGTCGTCGAGCCAATCCCGTTCGAGGACGAGTTCTTCGAGTATGTGACTGCTCATGACTTCATCGAGCATGTGCCGCGCTTGATCTATGCGCCGGCGCGCAGAAACTCCTTCATCGAGCTGATGAATGAGGTCTATCGTGTTTTGAAGGTCGGTGGGATGTTCCTTTCGCTAACCCCTGCCTACCCGAATGGCGTGGCCTTCAGGGACCCGACTCACGTGAATATCATCACGGACGAGACTTTCCCTCTTTATTTCGACGACGTGAACCGTTGGGCTGCGACCTACGGCTTCAAGGGGGCGTTCAACATCCGTATCCAGGAGTGGAGAGGTCCGCATTTGCTGACGGTCATGCAGAAAGTGCCTCTTCCGCCTGCAGCCTGAATTTCCAGCGCATAGGCGGAGCGGACATGCTCAATTTCCGGGAGGGCGATCATGGTGAACGATGACTCATTCGTAATTCGCAAGGCCCTGAGGGTCATAGGCAAGAGCCTTGCCTTTCGGAATGCTGCCGTTGGAGATGCGGAGTTCATCCTTTCTCTGCGTACCGATGAGGACAGATCCCGGTACTTGAGCTATACGTCTCCGGATCTGCGCGCTCAGCAGGACTGGCTGGCGAAGTATGCGGAGGCGTCCGATCAGGCGTATTTCATCATCGAGAGCCTGGAAGGCGAGCCCTTTGGGACCGTAAGACTGTACGATCCCAAAGGCGACAGCTTTTGCTGGGGGAGCTGGATTCTCAAGCGTGATCGGCCTTCATGGGCGGCCATGGAGTCGGCCTTGATGGTGTACTCATATGCTGTCGATCATCTCGGCTTCCATCGTTCCCACTTCGATGTCCGCAAGGGAAACGAGAAGGTCTGGACGTTCCATGAACGCTTTGGCGCGGTTCGGGTTGCCGAGAACGAATTGGACTACTTTTACGAGCTGGGCCTGGATGCCATCCGGACTTCGCTGGCGAAGTATCGCAAGTATCTGCCTGAGTCGGTGAGCGTGGAGTGGCTGAATACCGTTTCAAATTGAGAGATTCCTCTCGCCGAAGATGGAGTTCATATGCCTTTGAATGACTGCCGGATCCTGGAGTTGCCCAAGATCCACGACCCGCGGGGTAACCTCACTTTCATCGAGGGAGATATCCACGTTCCCTTCGGTATTCAGCGGGTTTACTATCTGTACGACGTTCCGGGTGGTGCCGATCGGGGGGCACATGCTCATCGGAATCTTCATCAGTTCATCGTGGCCATGTCGGGTAGCTTCGACGTCGTGCTTGACGACGGGGTGGATCAGCGCCGCTTTCACTTGAATCGTTCGTATTTTGGACTTTATGTTTGCCCGATGATGTGGAGGTATCTGGATAATTTCTCATCCGGCGCCGTTTGCATGGTGCTTGCCTCGTCGAGGTACAGCGAGGCTGATTACATCCGGGATTACGATGAATTCATGGCTGCGGCGAAGGTGCTGCGTTCATGATTCCGTTTCTGGATCTGCAGGGACTCAACGAGTCCCTGTCAGCCGAGTTCCAGGCCGGCCTGGCGCGGGTACTGAGTTCCGGTCAGTTCATTCTCGGCCCGGAAGTGGAGGCTTTCGAATCCGAGTTCGCTACCTATTGCCAGGCCAGGTATTGTGTCGGCGTCGCGAATGGCCTGGATGCATTGCATCTGATCCTGAGGGCTTACGATATCGGGCCTGGTGACGAGGTCATCATTCCGGCCAACACCTTCATTGCGACTTGGTTGGCGGTTTCCTATTCAGGTGCGCGTCTGGTGCCGGTGGATGTCGTGGCCACGACCGGCAATATCGATCCCGCTGCCGTGGAGGCTGCAATAACCCCCCGCACGCGTGCCATCATGCCGGTCCATTTGTATGGGCAAACGGCCGAGATGGATCGGCTGATGGCCATTGCGGAGCGCCAGGGGCTGAAAGTCATCGAGGATGCGGCGCAGGCGCATGGTGCTGTCCATCATGGACGCAGGGCAGGGGCCTTGGGGCACGCCGCGGGCTTCAGCTTTTATCCCGGAAAGAATCTCGGGGCGCTGGGGGACGGTGGTGCCATTACGACGTCTGATCCCGCATTGGCGGAGCGTTTGCGTGTGCTGCGCAATTACGGGGCGCAGCGTAAGTACCACAATGAGCTCCAGGGGTTCAATTCCCGTCTGGATGAGTTGCAGGCCGCCTTCCTGCGCGTGAAGCTGGCTCGCTTGGACGAGTGGAATGCGTCGCGGGCGCATGTGGCTGAACGATATTCGGCCGGGCTTGGGGATGCGGACGTCGTGCTACCCACGGTCTTGTCCGGCAATGTGTCCAGCTGGCATCTCTTTGTTGTACGTAGTGAGCGCCGGGGTCTCCTTCAGTCCAGCCTTGCCGAGGCGGGGGTGCAGACGGGCATTCATTACCCGGTTCCGCCCCATTTGCAACCGGCTTATGCTGAATTGGGATATGCCGCCGGCAGTTTTCCCGTGACCGAGATGTTGCATCGACAGGTATTGAGCCTGCCCATGGGGCCGAACCTCAGCGATGAGCAGGTGAATCGGGTCATTTCGGCGGTGTGTGCTGTCCACAATTGATGCGTTGATCCGATGACTACGTCCAAGAATCCCCACGAGCTGATCGCTGAACTGGCGGCGCTGAACAAAAGCATCCATGAAATCCTTCAGGATTCTTACTTCGACTCTTTTGCATTGCTCAAGCGTGGTCAGGTCGAGGAGAAGATTGCCGGTGGCCTGTTCGGTGATTTGAAGCGCATTTATCTCGGCGGGCATTTGAAGAAATGTCAGCCATTGGTGGCGGGGCGCGAGTACATTCCGCTGCCTCAAGACTTTCTCTCCAGCCCAGACCTGAAGTTTCCGGCCGGCAGCCTGCTGTTCCTGACGAACAATGATGTCGGGACCGACCTTGCCCGCTACATGGATTTCTATAATCGCAATCCGGACGTGCTGACAGTGATCTGGGATTGGGATTCCCAGCACTGGATCCAGATGAGTGCGATGCTGGCGATGAGTTGCGACTTTTACATACCGGCTTCGTCCGAGAATGTGTTCCTGTTGTCGCATTTCAATCCGTGCTCGATCGGGCCGGTTTTCGTCGGCGTTCACCAGTGGTCCAGGCGGTTTCTCGTCGACAACTTCGACACGCTGCTCGCTCCACGCAGTGATGAGCCTTTCGGACCTCACGCTTTCTATGGCAGCTATGAACGGCGGAACCGTGCTGTGGTCACGGTGGGCAATACATTCCCGACCGTCGGTTTCGTCACCAACGATTACAAGGGGCGTTCCGACCTGGATAACCTGCGGGAATGGTCCGCGCACAAGACGCACTGGATTGCGCCTGTGCTCGGGGGCGTTCCGATCCGTGTCTACAACGCGCTGATGGCAGGGGGCATCCCCATCGTGCCGTCTTTCTATCGCAGCCTTCCCGAGGTCGCGCTGCTTGGGGACGTTCCTCTTTTTTACGAGGTGTCGGATCTGATCAGCCCGCGCGAGGTGAACGCGCAGGCGGTCGCGAAATTCGATGCTGCGGGAGAGAGCGGCCTCATTCAACGGATTGCGTCGGCACTGGATCGGC
This sequence comes from Pseudomonadota bacterium, assembly GCA_018241685.1. Lineage (GTDB taxonomy): Bacteria > Pseudomonadota > Gammaproteobacteria > Burkholderiales > Rhodocyclaceae > Zoogloea. The sequence goes on along the minus strand of JAFEDJ010000009.1, from coordinate 314,185 downwards.
ACCATGTGGACAGCCGGTGTGAACAGATCCTGGCGACGCTAGAGCGTTTCATTGCCGCCATTGCGAGCGGTGACCGCAACTTCGAGGCGGGCTATCTTGGCCTTAAGGTTTGACGGATTCCGGTCGCTGTTCCGATGGCAATGCAAAAGACGGTCATTCTAGTCCCGATATATAAGGCTCAACTCGATCGCTTCGAGAGCTACTCCCTGGACGTCTCTCTGGCGACGCTGGGAGGACGCCACCCTGTCCTTTTCATTGGGCCGGAGGGGCTGGATATTTCTGCTTATCAGGTGCGCTATCCTGGAATGCAGTATCTGCCATTTCCTGAGGAGTCCTTTGCGTCGATTCCCGGATATAACCGCCTGTTGCTCAGTCCCGATTTCTATCGGCGCTTCCTCAACTTCGAGTTCATGCTGATCCTGCAGACCGATGCGATCCTGCTGCGGGATGAACTGGACTTGTGGGCGGCCCGGCCGTTCGATTACGTTGGTGCTCCCTGGCCGGAAGGTGTCGAGCTTTGGGTGAATGCAGGTGTCTTCGAGGGGGATCGAGGCAAGCGCACCCGGGCCCATGTGGGGAATGGGGGGTTATCCTTGCGGCGGGTCAGGTCCTGCCTGGCCCTGTTGGAAGAGTTTCAGGATGTGGTCGGGGTCTTTGATCGCACGGGGTCCAGCGAGGATCTGTTTTTCTCCATCATGGGAGGATTGTCTACGGACTTCATCCTGCCCAACGAGATCATGGCTTCGCACTTCTCGCTCGAGCTGAGTCCTTCTTTTTATTACGCCGTGAATGGCGGCAAGGTGCCGATGGGGGGGCATGCGTGGTGGAAGTACGAGCCCGCGTTCTGGCATCGCTTCCTGCCGGATGCCCCGCGGTAAGCGGGTGAATGCGGTTTTAGCGCCCCATGTCTGGAGTGATTGTGATGTTTGAGCCCGTACTGTGCGCGGTTCGGGCTCCTTTTGGGCAGGTCCCGACTATATGAACGCTCCTTTTGGGCCCAGGATCTATGTTGCGGGTCACCGCGGCATGGTGGGAGGCGCCATCGTGCGCGAATTGTTGGCTCAGGGGTGGGCGCCTGAGCAGATCGTGACCCGGACTCATGCCGAGTTGGATCTGACCGATCAGGCCGCGGTGCGTGCCTTTTTCGAGTCGGAAAGACCGGAAATGGTCTATCTGGCGGCGGCCAGGGTGGGGGGCATCCATGCCAACAATACGTATCCGGCGGAGTTCATCTACCAGAATCTCATGATCGAAGCGAACGTGATCGATTCCGCCTTCCGGAGCGGCACGAAGCGCTTGTTGTTTCTCGGGTCGAGTTGTATTTATCCCAAGCATGCATCCCAGCCGATGGCGGAGGAGGCATTGCTGACGGGGACGCTGGAGCCGACCAATGAGCCTTATGCGGTTGCCAAGATCGCGGGGATCAAGTTGTGTGAGAGCTATAACCGTCAGTACGGTGTCAGCCACGGCGTGGATTACCGAAGCGTGATGCCGACCAACCTGTATGGGCCGGGCGACAATTACCACCCCGAGAACTCCCATGTGATTCCTGCGCTCATCCGCCGTTTTCATGAAGCGAAGATCGAGGGGCTTCCGGCCGTGCTCATCTGGGGAACCGGGACGCCCAGGCGTGAGTTCCTTTACGTGGACGATCTGGCAACCGCCTGCGTCCACGTCATGGAGACCTCTCCCGAGAACTATGCGCAGCATGTCCAGCCGATGTGCAGCCATCTCAACGTGGGAAGCGGTGACGAAGTGAGCATTCGTGATCTGGCTCTCACGATCGCCCGCGTTGTCGGTTACCACGGTGAAATCCGTTTTGATGCGGAGAAGCCGGATGGGGCCCCTCGCAAGCTGATGGACAGCGGCCGCTTGCAGATGCTTGGGTGGCAACCGAAGGTGGATCTGCTGTCCGGGCTTGAACTTGCCTATGAAGATTTTTTGAAGAGTTGCACATGACAAACAAGGTGGCGCTGATCTCCGGCATAACGGGGCAGGACGGTTCTTATCTGGCGGAGTTTCTCCTCGATAAGGGCTATACGGTGCATGGCATCAAGCGGCGGGCCAGTCTGTTCCACACGCAGCGGGTGGATCATATCTATCAGGATCCCCACGTCAGCAATGCCCGTTTCCGACTGCATTACGGTGACCTGAGCGATACCAGCAACCTGATCCGCATCATTCAGGAAACGCGTCCGGATGAAATCTACAACCTGGGCGCGATGAGCCATGTGGCGGTGAGCTTCGAAAGCCCGGAATACACGGCAGATGTGGATGCCATTGGCACATTGCGCATCCTTGAGGCCATTCGCATCCTGGGACTGGAAAAGAAGACCCGCTTCTATCAGGCGTCGACGAGTGAACTGTATGGCCTTGTCCAGGAGATGCCGCAGCGGGAGAGTACGCCGTTCTATCCCCGCAGCCCCTATGCGGTGGCCAAGCTTTACGCCTACTGGATTACGGTGAATTACCGGGAGGCTTACGGGATCTACGCCTGCAACGGAATCCTGTTCAACCATGAAAGCCCGCGTCGTGGCGAAACGTTCGTCACCCGGAAGATCACCCGCGGATTGGCCAACATCGCCCAAGGGCTTGAGCAATGCCTGTACATGGGCAACATGGATGCCCTTCGGGACTGGGGCCACGCCAAGGATTATGTGCGGATGCAGTGGCTGATGCTGCAGCAGGAGCAGCCAGAAGATTTCGTGATCGCGACGGGCAAGCAGTACAGCGTCCGCCAGTTCATTCAATGGAGCGCGGAGGAACTGGGGGTAAGGCTGCGTTTTGAAGGAAACGGCGTGGACGAGGTTGCCGTCGTGGAGAGTATCGAGGGTGACAAGGCGCCGGAAATGAAGCCCGGGCAGATCATTGTCAGGGTTGATCCCCGTTATTTCCGTCCGACCGAGGTGGAGACGCTGCTGGGGGATCCGACGAAAGCCAAGGAGAAACTCGGCTGGGAGCCCGAGATTACCGTGCAGGAGATGTGTGCCGAGATGGTGGCGGGAGATCTCGCCGATGCCCAGCGCAATGCCCTGTTGAAGAAGCATGGCTATCACGTGAATGTGAGTGTTGAATAAGGTGCATCGTTCGGCTGTAAGCCTGCTGATGGCGGCCGTGTTGAGTGCGTGTGCGGTCAAGCGTCCGCATTACGACCTGCCGGCGGTGCCCTTGCCGGCTGAGTACCGCAATTCGATGCCGGTGACGGCGGGGGATGAGCTGCGGTCCGTGCCGGAGGCGGCTGCGCTACCGCTCGACGTGGTCAGCTGGTGGCATTCCTTCGGCAATCCGGAGCTCGATCGCCTGGTGGATCGGGCGCTTGCGAACAACCCGGATATCCGCATCGCCACATTACGCATCGCGCAGGCCAAGGCCCGTGCGGATCAGGCCCGGGCTGGCCGGCTGCCGTCCGTGACGGCGCAGGCCTTGACCGCCAAGCAGGCGCCAGGAGGGACCGTGGGTTCGGTTCCGGTGGGCGGCGACGTGCATCAGTCGCAGCGCTCCTATCAGGCGGGCGTGCAGGGGCAATGGCGTGTCGACCTGTGGGGCGAGATGGGCGCCTTGGCCGAGTCGGCGGAGTTTCAGCTGTGGCGTGCGGCATTCGAACGCGACAATGTGCAGCGGACGCTCGTTGCCAGTCTGGCGTCGAGCTACATCGAGTTTGTTTCGCTGAATGATCGACTGGGGCTGGCGCGGGAAACCGAGGCCGCTTTGAAGTCGACGCTGGCGACGGTGGAAAGGCGCGTTGCCGTGGGGGACGCGACTCTTGGGGAACTGGAACAGCAACGCGCAGCGATCTTTTCGCTGCGGGCCACAATCCCGGCCTTGGAGCAGCAGCGCGAAGAGGCGCTCAACTCGGTGGCTTTCCTGGTCGGAACGGTCCCGTCGACCCTTGCGCTGTCGTCCGGGGGGCTGGATTCGCTGGCGGTGCCCACGATCAATGCCGGTCTGCCGTCGGCGCTGCTGTTGCGGCGCCCCGATGTGAGGGCGGTGGAGGCCCGCCTGCTGTCCGCTGATGCGGATATCGATGTGGCACGGGCGCGTCTGTTCCCTACGCTCGATTTGTCGGCGCAGATCGGCTACAGCAGCTTGTTCCTGTCCCAGATGTTTCAGCCGCAGACCTTGTTTTGGAACATGGTGGCCAGTACCTCCGCGAGTATTTTCGATGGGGGGCGTCGCGCCAAGGAAGAGGACTTTTCGCAGGCCATTCACGAAGAATTGGTCGAAACGTATATTCGAACGATTCACCAGGCATTGCGTGAAGTGGAAAGTGGGCTGGCGGGCATTCGACTGCTGGAGAGGCGCGTGCTTGCCCAGCGCGAAGCGGCGGAAGCGGCGCGCCGGGCATGGGAGATCAGTCTCAAGGTCTATGCCGCCGGCGGCCTGGACTATCTCGGACTGCTGGACGCGGAACGAACCTACCACCGGCATCTGGATGAGCTCTTGCGGATGCGCATGGAGCGCTACCGGGCCTACATCAATTTGTTCCAGGCCTTGGGTGGAGGAGGTGTGTCTGAGCCGACGCCACCGGGCAATGAGGGGGCGCTTGCGGCTCAGGCGCCACAGCAAGGGCGTTCCGTTGCAGGCCCGTCGAGTTCCCCTGCAGGAATCGTATGGGAGAATGCCGCCGGCCGTTCCGTGGAGGCGGCGTGGCGGGTGGAATTGCCGGCGCTCTATCTCCAGTCGACGGTCCCTGCCGTGTGGCGAGATCTGCGTTCACGTTATTCCGCGCAGCTCGAAACCCGCGAGCTGCATCCGGTGCAGGTCGGTCGCGTCGAAATGTCGAAGGATACCCAGGAGGCTTGGTACCGTCTGTACGTCGCACCGTTTGCGCTTGCCTCCGACGCTGAGGCGTTTTGCCGTACCTTGCAGGCGGACCAGCAGCGTTGTCGCGTGCTTCCGCTTCAGACGCCGTGAGCCTTCTTCCGGCATGAGCCGCTATTCCCGATAGAACTATGTTTCCTTGTTTCCTCGAAGAGTAATGGACGCCAAATTTCCTCATGCGGCGATTCAGTGCCTGACCGCGATCGCCCAGCACCATGGCATCCAGATCCATCCTGAGCGGGTGATCCACGAGTACGCGCTGGCCGATGAAGAACCGGCTGACAGCCTGCTTCTCCATATCGCATCCGAGATCGGCCTGAAGGCGAGGTCCGACCGGCTCTCCTGGGACGGCTTGTGTGCCCAGCAGGGGGTTTTCCCGTTGCTGGCGCGTTTCCAGGATGGGGTCTCGGTGATCGTTGTCGGGGTCCAGCCGGGTGAGGGGGGGGCTCGGGTGGCGGTGGTCGATCCGCTGGCGGCGACCGCCGGTGTGCAACTCTATGAGCGTGAGGCATTTTGTGCCCGCTGGCAGGGGGCCGTTGTCTTTCTCAAGCGCAGTTATGCGTTGAGTGATCCGCACCAGCCCTTCGGGCTCCGCTGGTTCATTCCCGAGATCCTCAAGCAGAAGACGGCTTTCCGGGACATGGCGCTGGCCGCCGTTGCGATGCATGTCCTCGCCTTGGCGGCCCCGATGTTCTTCCAGCTGGTCATCGACAAGGTCCTGGTGCACCGGACCATGTCCACCCTGTCGGTGCTCGCGGCCGGGGTCGTCATTGCGCTCGTCTTCGATGCCGTGTTCGGCTATGTGCGCCAACTGTTGATGTTGGCGGCGACCAACAAGATCGACATGCGTCTGACCCGACGGACTTTCGGACACTTGTTGTCGCTTCCGATCGATTATTTCGAGACGACGACGGCCGGCGTCATCACGCGGCATATGCAGCAGCTCGAGAGCATCCGGCACTTCCTGACGGGCCGCTTGTTCTTCACGGCGCTCGATACGACGGCGCTGCTGATCTTCCTGCCCCTGCTGTTTGCGTACTCGTTCAAACTGGCCTTGATCGTGCTCGGCTTTACGCTCGTGCTGGCCGGCATTATCGCGGCGCTGCTGCCGACCTATCGGCGGCGTCTGGACGCGCTGTACAGCGCGGAGGGCAAACGCCAGGCCTTGCTCGTGGAGACGATTCACGGCATGCGTACCGTGAAGGCGCTGGCCATCGAGCCGATGCAGCGCCGCATGTGGGATCAGTTGTCGGCGGAGGCCATCACGACCCATTTCAGGGTCGGCCAGATCTCCATTTCCGGCGGCACGATCACCGACTTTCTCGGCAAGTTGCTGCCGGTCACGATCATCGTCGTCGGGGCGCAGGACGTATTCGACCAGACCATCACCGCCGGTGTGTTGATCGCCTTCCAGATGCTCTCCGGACGCGTGGTGCAGCCCTTGATCCAGATCGTCGGGCTGATCAACGAATACCAGCAGACGGCGCTGTCCGTCCGGATGCTGGGCGAGGTGATGAACCGCCCATCGGAGGGGCGGCTGGGGGCTGGCGGTGTGCGTCCGCAACTGAAGGGTGACATCGCCTTCGAAGACGTGACCTTTCGCTATCCGGGGGCCAGCATCAATGCGCTCGACCGTGCCCGCTTCCGTATTCCGGCCGGGGCCGTGGTCGGGGTGGTGGGGCGCAGCGGATCGGGCAAGACGACGCTCACCAAGCTGATCCAGGGACTGTATCCCGTGCAGGAAGGGCTCGTGCGTTTCGATGGCCTGGATGCCCGGGAGATCGATCTGGCGCACCTGCGTGGGCAGATCGGCGTCGTGCTGCAGGAGAATTTCCTGTTCCGCGGTACGGTGCGCGACAACATTGCCATGACCAAGCCCGATGCCTCCTTCGAGGAGATCGTCGCGGCGGCCGTTGCGGCCGGTGCCGACGAGTTCATCGAACGCCTGCCGCAAGGGTATGACACGATGCTCGAGGAGAACGCCTCCAACCTCAGCGGTGGTCAGAAGCAGCGCCTCTCCATTGCCCGTTCCCTGCTGCCCAAGCCGCGCATCCTCATTCTCGACGAGGCGGCCAGCGCCCTCGATCCCGAGAGCGAGGCCATCTTCATCCGCAATCTTTCCCAGATTGTCGTCGGACGTACGGTGATCATGATCTCTCACCGTCTCTCTACCCTGGTGAACGCCGATGCCATTCTGGTGATGCACCAGGGGCGTCTGACGGATTGCGGGCGCCACGAGGAACTGCTGACGCGCTGCACGACCTATCAGCAACTTTGGAATCAACAGACAAGCCACCTATGAGCTGGATGCGCAAGAAACAGGCCGGCTCGGAAGAGGCCGCCGTCGATTTTCTACCCGATGCGGACGAGGTCGAGCAGCGGCCGCTTCCCAGAAGCGCCCGTATCACGCTGCACGCGCTGCTCGCCGCGCTGTTGTGCTTCGTCGTGTGGGCGATGGTTTCCGACGTCGATCTGGTGGTGGTGGCCCGTGGTCGCCTCGTGACGCCGTTGCCCAACATCGTGGTGCAACCCCTGGAGACGTCGATCATCCAGCAAATCAACGTGCGCCAGGGACAGATCGTCAGGAAGGGCGAGCCGCTGGCGACCCTGGATCCGACCTTCACCGCCGCGGACGAAGCCGAATTGCGGACCCGTCTGCACAGCCTGAACAATCAGCTGGAGCAACTGGAGGGCAGCCTCGCCGGCCGCAAGGTCGGAAAGCCCGAAGGCGCTGATGCGGACAGCCGGCTTCAGGTCGACCTCTCGGGCGAGCGGCAGGCGAGTTATGGCGCGCAGGTTCGCAAGCTGCGCGAAACGATCGAACAGACCCGCGCGGCAATGGAGACGAATCGCCGTGACCAACAGGTCCTGGCATCGCGGGTCAAGGTGCTGAAGGACATGGCCGCGATGCAGGAGCAACTCGTCGCGGAGAAGTACGCGGTGCGCTCGCGTCTGCTCGACGCTCAGGACAGGTTGCTGGAGGCGGAGCGGAGCCTCCAGCTCGCCACCAACAAAGATGCCGAGCTGAGGAGAGAGCTGGCGGCCCAGGAGGCGGAGAAGGCCTCCTTCGAAACGGGCTGGCGTCAGAAACTGATGGAGGAGGTTCTGGCCGTCTCGCGCGAGCGGGATGCCGTCGCCGAGCAGTTGCAGAAGGCCGGGAAACGCCACCGGATGGTCGTGTTGTCGTCCCCGTCGGATGCGGTGGTGCTGGAGATCGCCAAGCTGTCCCAGGGATCGGTCGCCAAGGAGGCCGAGCCGCTGTTCACCCTGGTGCCCCTGGGCGCTGCGCTGGAGGCCGAGGTGGAGGTGGACTCCATGGATGTGGGTTATCTGAAGGTGGGCGATACGGCGCATCTGAAGTTCGACGCTTATCCGTTCCAGCGCCATGGAACGGTGCCGGCGCAGTTGCGGACCATCAGCGAAGATGCCTTCCGTAAGGAAGCGGCGGGCTCTGCCACGGCGTTTTATACCAGTCGGCTGCGTCTCGACGGCGGGCAACTCAAGAGGATGCCCGAGCATGCCCGACTCCTGCCGGGCATGACGCTGAGCGCCGAAATCGTGGTCGGCAAGCGCAGCGTCATGTCCTATCTGGTCTGGCCGCTGGTCAAGGCACTCGACGAGTCGATTCGCGAACCCTGACCATGCGCCGGTTGTACATCAGGGGCGCACGGTAACCTGAGCAGCCCCTGAATGAACCTGCCCGATGATGGCGGCTTCCGTGAAGCCGCCATCACGGAAGGTCGCAAGCACCGTATCGACGGTCTCGGGCGAGCAGGCCACCAGCAGGCCGCCGCTGGTCTGCGCGTCGGCCATCACGCTACGCTGCCACTCCGCTACGCCATCGGCAAACAGCACGTCGTCGCCACAGCTCGCCAGGTTGCGGGCGATGGCGCCGGGGCCGATGCCTTGCTTCGCGAACGGGATTGCCGCCGGCATGATGGGCAGGGCGCCGGCTTCCACCGTCGCACCCAGGCCGGCGCCGCGGCACACCTCCAGCAGGTGGCCGAGCAGGCCGAAGCCGGTGACATCGGTCAACGCATGTACGCCCGGCAGCTTGGCCAGCGCCGGACCCACCTTGTTGAGGCGGGTGGTGGTGGCAACCATCTGCGCGTAGCCGTCGGTATCCAGTACGCCTTTCTTCATCGCTGAGCCGAGGATGCCGACGCCAAGGGGCTTGCCGAGGATCAGCACGTCGCCCTCGCGGGCGTCCCGGTTGCGCTTGATCACGTCCGGATGGGCGATGCCGAGGGCAACGAGGCCGTAGATCGGCTCCGGCGAGTCGATGCTGTGGCCGCCTGCTACCGGAATGCCGGCGTCCGCGCAGACCGCCGCGCCGCCTTCGAGGATGCGTCCGATGGCCGCCAGCGGCAGTTTGTTCACCGGCATGCCGACGATGGCCAGCGCCATGATCGGCGTGCCGCCCATCGCATAGACGTCCGACAGCGCGTTGGTGGCGGCGATGCGCCCGAAGTCGTAAGGATCGTCCACGATCGGCATGAAGAAGTCGGTGGTGGCGATCAAGGCCTGCTCGTCGTTGAGGCGCCACACTGCGGCGTCGTCGGCCGTTTCGGTGCCCACCAGCAGGTTGGCGAAGGGCTGGGCGGCCGGCATGTGGGCGAGCATTTCGCTCAGTACGGCGGGGGCGATTTTGCAGCCGCATCCGCCGCCGTGAGACAATTCGGTAAGTCGCAGGGGGGCTTCGGTCATCTCTGTTTCCTGTCTTTTCCAGTCGTTTCCAACGTGTCCCATCCCGCCCCATTTTCCGCCAGCCTCGACCGGCTCGAAGAGTTCGACGAGATCATCGACGTCCGTTCGCCGGCCGAATACGCCGAAGACCATATTCCGGGGGCGATCAATTGCCCGGTGCTGGATGACGAGGAGCGGGTCCGTGTCGGCACGCTCTACAAGCAGGTCTCGCCCTTCGAGGCGCGGAAGGTGGGGGCGGCACTGGTGTCGCGCAATATCGCGCAGCACATCGAGACCCATTTTCTCAATAAGCCGAAGGGCTGGAAACCTCTGATTTACTGCTGGCGGGGTGGCCAGCGCAGCGGCGCGATGACGCTGGTGCTCGGGCAGGTCGGCTGGGGCGCGCGGCGCCTCGACGGTGGCTACAAGAGTTTCCGTCTGCGCGTGCTGGAAGACCTGGCAAGTCTTCCCGAAAAGTTGGGGTTCCGCATTCTGTGCGGCCCGACGGGCAGCGGCAAGACGGCGCTGCTGGAGGCGCTGGCGGCGACGGGGGAGCAGGTCATCGATCTGGAGGCGCTGGCCAACCACAAGGGTTCGGTGCTCGGTGCCGAGCCGAACAGTGAGCAGCCCGGCCAGAAGGCATTCGAAACGGCCCTGTGGACGCAGCTACGGACTTTCGATCCGGCCCGCCCGGTGTGGGCGGAGTCGGAAAGCCGGCGCGTCGGCCGGCTGCATGTTCCGCCTGAACTCTTCGAACGTCTGCGTGACGGCGATTGCGTGCGCATCGAAGCCGCGCTGCCGGCGCGGGTGGATCATCTGCTCGAGCGTTACACCAGCCTGATCGCCGATCCCGTCGATTTCAACGCAAAGCTGGAGCGCCTGGTGGGGCAGCACGGGCACAAGCAGGTCGGCGAATGGCAGGCGCTGGTGATGGCCGGTGAATGGCGGCAGCTGGCCGAAAAGCTGATCGTCGATCACTATGATCCGGCCTACCGGCGTGGTGGTGAGGGGCTGTACCGGCGGGCCGATCAGGCCCGCGTGCAACCTGTGAACAAGCTGGATCGGGCCACGCTGGCCAGCGTGGCCTGCAGTCTGAGGGACGGGGCAGTTCAGGCGGATGCCTGAACTGCGGATTCACGAGTCCAGGCGGACGGTGATTTCGGCCAATGTCGCCTCGAGGGCCGTGGCAAGCTCTTCGGCGAGCGTCAGCGCCTCGGGCTGGGACTGACGGGAGGCCTGTTCGGCGCGTAGTGCCAGGGCCATCAGCGCATTGGCCATGATGTTGCCGGACGAGCTCTTGAGCGGATGGGCAATGGGCGCGATCGCGCTGATATCACCGCTGGCTGCGGCTGCGCGCAGCGTCGCCACCGTCGGGGTCTGGCTCTGGATGAACACGCCGAGCAGGCGGCGGATGAAGTCGGCCTTGCCCGGAAAGCGCGCCTCCAGCGCCTGCCAGTCTATCGTCCCGGCCGAGCGCTCCAGGGTGTGCCGGCGGATCAATGTGACCAGGGCTTCCGGGTCGATGGGTTTGCTGATCTGGGCACTCATCCCGGCGGCACGGCAGCGCGCCTGTTCTTCGGCGCCCGAATTGGCCGTCTGGCCGATGATGGGCAAGTCCGGTGAATGGGCATGGATGCGCCGGGCCGCTTCATAGCCGTCCATTTCGGGCATCTGGATGTCCATCAGCACCAACTGGAAGGCCTTGGGGCCGGCTTCGGTGACGCGGTCCACTGCGGCGCGCCCGGTGCCGACGATCTCCACCTGGGCACCCTCGTAGCGCAGGACATCGTCCAATACGATCTGGTTGATCTCGTCGTCCTCCGCGGCGAGAACCGTGATGCCCGTCAGGCGGGGCGTGGCGGAAATGTCTTGTGTTGTCTCGTTCATCGGATTTTTCTCCCCGTAGCCGGATCCGCGTTATTTTTGTGAAAACCCCGGATGGGGCATGGCGGGACGAACCGGAGCAAGCAGTTCGTCCCGCGTACAGCGTACTACTTATAGGACTTCCGCCGCGTGGTCCGCAAGCCGCGAGCGTTCCCCGCGCTGCAGCGTGATATGGCCGGAGTGCGGCCAGCCCTTGAAACGGTCCACCACATAGGTCAGGCCCGACGAACCCTCGGTGAGGTAGGGCGTGTCGATCTGCGCGATGTTGCCCAGGCACACCACCTTGGTGCCGGGGCCGGCACGGGTGATCAGCGTCTTCATCTGTTTCGGCGTCAGGTTCTGCGCCTCGTCGATGATCAGGAACTTGTTGATGAAGGTACGCCCGCGCATGAAGTTCAGCGACTTGATCTTGATACGGCTGCGGATCAGGTCGCGGGTCGCTGCGCGGCCCCATTCGCCGCCCTCGCCGGTGGTGCCGTTGAGCACGTCCAGGTTGTCTTCAAGCGCGCCCATCCACGGGGCCATCTTCTCTTCTTCCGTGCCCGGCAGGAAGCCGATGTCCTCGCCCACCGGCACGGTGACGCGGGTCATGATGATCTCGGAGTAGCGCTTGGTCTCCAGCACCTGGGTCAGGCTGGCGGCCAGCGTCAGCAGCGTCTTGCCGGTGCCGGCCTGGCCGAGCAGGGTGACGAAGTCGATCTCCGGGTTCATCAACAGGTTGAGGGCGAAGTTCTGCTCCCGGTTGCGGGCGGTGATGCCCCACACGTTGTTCTTCTGGTGGGAGTAATCGATGAGCGTCTCGAGGGTGACGGTCTTGCCGGCCTTGTCCTTGACCCAGGCCTGCAGTGGCTGCTCGCCCTCCTGGTAGACGAACTCGTTGACCAGCATGTCCGGTGCGTCCGGGCCCTTGATCTTGTAATAGGTCCGGCTTTCCTGCTTCCACGACTCCATGTCCTTGCCGTTGGCGTCCCAGAAGGCGGTATCGATCTCCTTGGTGCCGGTGTACAGCAGGTCGGTGTCTTCGAGGACCTTGTCGTTGAAGTAGTCCTGCGCCTCCAGGCCCAGCGCACGGGCCTTGATGCGCATGTTGATGTCCTTCGAGACGAGGATCACCGAACGCTTCCGGTCGAACTTCTCGAACAGGTACATCACCACCGCGAGGATCTGGTTGTCGCCCTTGGAGGTGGGCAGCGCGGCCGGCAGCTGGCTGTTGATGGCCTCGGTCTGCAGGAACAGGCGACCGCTGGCGAGCTCGCTGGAAGGGCCGAGCAGGCTGATGCCGGCTTCGATGCCCTCCGGGCAGCTCTGCACGATCTCATCAAGGGTGCGGCTGGCCTGGCGTGCGTTGCGGGCAACTTCGGACATGCCCTTCTTGTTGGAGTCGAGCTCCTCGAGGGTCATCATCGGCACGAAGATGTCGTGCTCTTCGAAGCGATAAAGGCTCGTCGGGTCGTGCATCAGCACGTTGGTATCGAGGACGAAAAGCTTGGTAGCGGGGGTCTTGGACTTCGCAGGGCGTCGGGTAGCCATGATGTCGGTCTTCTCGTCGGTCGTGGAAGGGGATGGAGCAGTTCCTGCCTTACAAGGTTTTCACGTAGTCGAGCACCTCCTGGGCATGGCCGGGGACCTTGACGCCGCGCCATTCGCGGCGCAGCACGCCGTCGGCGTCAATGACGAAAGTGCTGCGTTCAATCCCGCGCACCTGTTTCCCATACATGTTTTTCAGCTTCATGACGCCGAACAGCGTACAGGCGGTCTCGTCCGGGTCGGAGACGAGGTCGAAGGGCAGGGCCTGCTTGGTGCGGAAGTTTTCGTGGGATTTGAGGCCGTCCCGCGACAGGCCCAGCACGATGGTGCCGGCGGCCAGGAACTCGGGGTGCAGGTCGCGGAACTGCTGGCTCTCGGTGGTGCAGCCGGGCGTGCTGTCCTTCGGGTAGAAATACAGCACCACCTTGCTGCCCTTCAGCGCGGAAAGGGTGAGCGTCTGCCCGCCGGTGGCGGGCAGGCTGAAATCGGGTGCGGCCTGGTCAAGCATGGTTTCTCCGGAAATTGACTATTCCGGCGTCAGCCTAATCCCAAGATGCAGGCCTGGCAATGCATCCAGGCATATGAAGGGTATTCACTCCGGATCGAACAGAAGCGCTGCGGCCACGTTACGATGTTCCGCTACCAGGATGTTGTAGGTCCGGCAGGCGGAGCCCAGATCCATCACCTCCAGCCCGATGCGGGCCTCGATCAGCGCGCGCATCAGGCGCGGCTGTGGAAAGCGCTGCTTCATGCCGGTGCCGAGGATCAGGATCTCGCAGCCCAGCGTGGCCAGGCGCTGGAAGGCGGCTTCGTCGAGCGCATCGAAACCGCCGGCGTGCCAGTCGGTTTCGATGCGCTCGGGCATTACGATCACGCTGGCTTCGTAACGGGTATCGGAAACCATCACGTGGCGGGCGTCGTAGCGGGCGATGGTGTTGTATTGCTCGCTCTTGTCGAGGTGGAGTTTCATGGGCGGCTTCTCTGCAGTGGGCACTCTTACTGATTGATTGGACGCGGATTTGCCCGGTCCGGGTGGCTTGGGTAACATTATAGCTTTGCGTCGCCGGGCACCCGACCGGGTTTCATCACCGATCGTCCCTGACGGGGCCATGACCATGAGCCGCCAAGCCAAATTGCGGGTTGTCAACGAGCAGCCCGCGCTCACCAGTAAGGAAACGGAAACCGCCGTGCAACCTATCCGCAAGTCCGACAAGCTCGCCAACGTCTGTTACGACATCCGCGGCCCCGTGCTGCAAAAGGCGAAGCAGATGGAGGACGAGGGCCACAAGATCATCAAGCTGAACATCGGCAACCTGGCCGCGTTCGGCTTCGACTCCCCCGAAGAAATCCAGCTCGACATGATCCGCAACCTGCCCAACGCAGCAGGCTACTCGGACTCCAAGGGGATCTTCTCGGCTCGCAAGGCGATCATGCATTACACCCAGCAGAAGCGCATCAAGGGTGTGACGCTGGAAGACATCTACGTCGGCAACGGCGTTTCCGAACTGATCGTGATGGCCATGAACGCGCTGCTCAACAGCGGCGACGAAGTGCTCGTCCCAGCCCCCGACTACCCGCTGTGGACCGCCGCGGTGAGCCTCTCCGGCGGCACCCCCGTGCACTACATCTGCGACGAGGCCAACGAGTGGTTGCCCGACCTGGCCGATATCCGCGCCAAGATCAGCCCGCACACCCGCGCCATCGTCCTGATCAATCCGAACAACCCGACCGGTGCCGTCTATCCGGACGAAACCCTCAAGGCCATCGTCCAGATCGCCCGTGAGCACGGCCTGATCATCTACGCCGACGAGGTCTACGACAAGGTGCTGTACGACGGCGTCGAGCACACCTCCATCGCCTCCCTGTCGGAAGACGTGCTGACCGTCACCTTCAACGGCCTGTCCAAGAACTATCGCTCCTGCGGCTACCGCGCCGGCTGGCTGGTGGTCTCCGGCGACAAGCGTCCGGCGGCCGACTACATCGAAGGCCTCAACATGCTGGCCTCGATGCGCCTGTGTGCCAACGTGCCCGGCCAGCATGCGATCCAGACCGCCCTCGGCGGCTACCAGAGCATCGAAGACCTGGTTTCTCCCGGCGGCCGCATGCGTCGCCAGCGCGACCTGGCCCACGAGCTGATCACCGCCATCCCAGGCGTCAGCTGCGTCAAGCCGAAGGCCACGCTATACATGTTCCCGCGCCTCGATCCCAAGATCTACCCGATCGAGGACGATCAGCAGTTCATCGCCGAACTGCTGGAGGCCGAGCGCGTGCTGCTGGTTCAGGGCACCGGCTTCAACTGGCCGAGCCCGGACCACTTCCGTCTGGTCTTCCTGCCCCACGAGGAAGACCTCAAACTCGCCATCGCCCGCATCGCCCGCTTCCTCGAAAGCTACCGCAAACGGCACGGCACCTGATTTCACCCCTAGACCCTTACCTTCACCAGACACATGAAACCCATCAATGTTGGCCTCCTGGGCATCGGCACCGTAGGCGGTGGCACCTTTACCGTTCTCAAGCGCAACGAAGAAGAAATTACCCGCCGTGCCGGCCGGCCGATCCGAATTACTGCGGTGGCCGACAAGAACCTGGAACTGGCGAAGAGCGTGGCGGGCGCCGACGTGCGCATCACCGACGACGCCTTCTCGGTGGTCACCGACCCCGAGATCGACATCGTCGTCGAGCTGATCGGCGGTTACGGCGTCGCCAAGGAACTGGTGCTGAAGGCCATCGAGAACGGCAAGCACGTGGTCACCGCCAACAAGGCGCTGCTGGCCGTGCATGGCAACGAGATCTTTGCCGCCGCCCAGAAGAAGGGCGTGATGGTTGCGTTCGAAGCTGCCGTCGCCGGTGGCATCCCCATCATCAAGGCGCTGCGTGAAGGCCTCTCGGCCAACCGCATCCAGTGGCTGGCCGGCATCATCAACGGCACCACCAACTTCATCCTGTCCGAGATGCGCGACAAGGGCCTGCCCTTCGCCGACGTGCTCAAGGAAGCCCAGCGCCTCGGCTACGCCGAAGCCGACCCCACCTTCGACATCGAAGGCGTGGACGCTGCCCACAAGGCAACCCTGATGGCCTCCATCGCCTTCGGCGTGCCGGTCCAGTTCGACAAGGCCTACGTGGAAGGCATCACCAAGCTCGAAGCGGCCGACATCAAGTACGCCGAGCAACTGGGTTACCGCATCAAGCTGCTGGGCATCGCCCGCCGCCGTCCGCAGGGCATCGAGCTGCGCGTGCACCCCACGCTGATCCCCGAAAAGCGCCTGATCGCCAACGTGGAAGGCGCGATGAATGCCGTGCTGGTGCAGGGCGACGCCGTCGGCGCCACGCTGTATTACGGCAAGGGCGCCGGTGCCGAGCCGACCGCCAGCGCCGTGATCGCCGACCTCGTCGACGTCACCCGCCTGCACACCGCCGATCCGGAACACCGCGTGCCGCACCTGGCCTTCCAGCCGGACCAGATCACCGACGTGCCGGTGCTGCCGATCGACGAAGTCGAGACCAGCTACTACCTGCGCCTGCGCGTGCTCGACAAGCCGGGCGTGCTGGCCGACATCACCCGCATCCTGGCCGATCAGGGCATCTCCATCGACGCCATGCTGCAGCGTGAGCCGGAAGAGGGCGAGTCCCAGACCGACATCATCATCCTGACCCACCTGACCATCGAGAAGAACGTGGACACCGCCATCGCCAAGATCGAGAGCCTCGATTCCGTGGCCGGCAAGGTGATTCGCCTGCGTCTCGAGAACCTCTGATCGGGTTTCGCGTCTCACCAGAAAAAGCCACGCACTGTCGTGGCTTTTTTTTCGCATGCACAGGGCCCCGGCACGGTGCCGATGGGTGACAGCCTTGTCGGGCAGGCTATGCTGAGTACTCGGATGGTGGCGTGGGCACTCTGCGTGCCGCCGGACGGACCAGGAGGAAAGCCGTATGGATATCAGTGCATCGGTCGGGGCGTGGGAGCGGGGCGCCCAGAACCACAAGGACGATGTGATCGTCGTCCAGACCCTGCTGACCGGAGCCGCCGGCCGGCTGGCCCAGCCGGCCATCGACCCCAGGGGCATCGACGGCGGCATTGCCCGGCCACCGAAGGACTCCGCCACGGTCGCAGCGATCAAGGTCTTCCAGCGCCTGTCCGGTCTGGCGCCGACGGGGCTGATTGTTGTGCAGAGTCAGGACTGGCAGCGCCTGCTGATGGCCGCCGGCCGCGTCGATGGCGGCGGCGGTGCATCCGATGAAGCGTATTTTCCGCTGCCGATCCTGCCCAGGGCGGACTGGATCCAGCCGCCGCGTGCCTATGGGTCGAATCGCAGCAGTGGCGCCCGCGCCCATGCCGGCTGCGACCTGTATGCACCCATCGGCACCACCGTCCATGCGGTCTGCGCCGGCGTGGTGGTGCGCGACCCCTACGCCTTCTACGCGGAAACCGAAGCGCTGGAGATCGACCATGGGGATTTCCTGATCCGCTATGGCGAGATCCAGCCCGGCTCGCCGCTGCGCAAGGGCGAGCGGGTGACTGCCGGCCAGTTCATCGCCAAGGTCGGGCACCTGGTCGGCGTCAGCGTACCGAGCGCCATGCTGCACCTGGAGATGTACGCAGGTACCGCCAGCGGCCGCCTGACCGTGGGGGAGGACGAGTCCGCCCGACGTGCGGATGGCATCCCCTTCCTGCGTAGAGCCGACCTCATCGACCCGACGCCCTATCTGGACAAATGGAAGCTGCACCTGCCCAAGGCATGACATATCGAACGCTGCTGTGCGGCGGCCTGGCCGCCCTGTTGACGATCTCTGTTCCCACCCACGCCGCCACGCCGTGCAAGGCCGGCCCGCCGGACGGCACCAGCGTATTGACCGGCGACTTCGACGGCGACGGCACGCCCGACCGCCTGTGGGTGCGCCGCCAGTCCCGCGCGGCCATCCCTGCGCTGGCCTGGGACCCGTGGAATGCCCGCCTGCGCCGCAATGCCGGCGTGGCCTTCATGCTGGTGGTGGATCGCCACGCCGGCTGTACGCTGATCCAGAACCGCCGCTTCTTCTCCACCCCGATCTGGCAAGAGAGCCCTGCGCCGCTGCAGGTGCTGCCCCAGGATGCGCCGCAGGCTGAGGCATGGCGCGCCTTTGCGCCGCGTTGGCGGGGCGACGGCATCCTGCTCGGCAGCGAGGCCGGCATCGACATGCTGCTGTACTGGGACGGGCGGCGCTTCCGCGTCGTCCATTCCAACGACACCCCATAGCAAAACAACGCGCATATTTCTTGGCACTTCGATGCGTCTCGTCTAATTTTGGATGACGCCGGCCTAGCGTGCCGGTACCAACCGGATGAGGGCGAGATGGCGACACGATTCAAGTACGAGAACGATTTCCTGGTGGGCGGCCCGGCGGCGGGCAGCGTGACGCCGAGTTTTCAGCTGCGCGAGTACGCCCGGCCGGACGGTAGCGTGCACATCCACCGGGAGCTGGTCGGCTCCGTGCAGGTGCTGCGCGACGCGATCGGCATGCCGCTGAAGATCGCCTCGGTGCTGCCGGTGGACGGCCACGGTGCCGGGCTGGAAGGGCGCTTCGTGTGGGTCACCTGTGCCAAGCCGGAAGAACTCGCCAAGTCCGCCTCACGCCTCGCGCAGGAAGGGCATTTCCAGCGCGTCGAGCAGGAAGGCAAGCTGGTGTATCTGGAAATGCCCGATCCCGCCGCGCTGCCGGCGGTGCGCCCGGAACTCGCCATCGCCAACGCGCTGCGCGTCACCGCCGCCTTCGAGACCAGCGGCGATCCCTTCCAGCAGGTCACCGGCAATTTCGACGGCGCCGGCCTGTCTTTCGGGCCGCTGCAGGTCAATCTCAAGACCGGCACGCTGCAGGAACTCTTCAAACGCTTCGCGGTGCGCGACGAGGCGGCGCTCAAGGCCTGTTTCGGAAAGCTGTGGCCCGAATGGCAGGCCATGCTCAAGCTGCCCAGCCTGGCCAAGCAGGTCGCCTGGGCCGACGCCCTGTCCCGTGGTGGGCGCAAGACCGACTTCGACCCGGCCTGGAAGGCTGCGCTGCAGGCGGTGGGCCGCGTCCCGGCCTTCTATACCGAGACCTTGCAGTACGCCTATGACGTGTATGGCCGCAAGCTCATCGCCGCGCTGTCGTGGCTTCACGGCCTCAACCCGATCCGCATCGACAATGTGCGCTGCCTGGCGGCGCTGTACGACCTGTGCGTACAGCAAGGCAGCCTCGACAAGGCGCGCGACGCCATCCGCGCCCGCGTGGACAAGGAGAAGCCCGCCGACCAGTTCCACCTCACCCGCATCGCGGTGGAGGAGCGTGGCAAGACCGCGCTGCCCCCGTGGCGCGCCGACTGCGTCAGCCGCCGCCTGTGCATCCTCGACCGGGAGCCGGTGCCGATCACCCTCAACGGCAAATCGGCGGAGCGCGTCAATCCGCAGCTCTACCTGCTGCGCAACGCACCGGTGAGCCGCATCGAGCAATACCTGTTGTAGTCCGCCCGCGGTGGGCGGCGCCTAGTGGTGGTGCCCGCCGCTGTTCAGGCTCTTGATCACGTCCCGCGTCACCTCGCCGAAGGCCAGCACCTTGCCGCCCTGGGCCTTGGCAAAGGCTTCCGCCGCCTCGCGGGTAGCGAATGCCGGCAGGTTGGGATCGTTCATCGGCCCGGTGGCCTTCGAGCCGAGCACGAAGAAGGCTTTCTTCGCATCCACCGGCGTCTTGCGCTCGTAGTCCGCCACATAGATCGCGCCGATGTCCGCCGGCTTGTGCTGCTTGTCGAACAACACCATGTTGTTGAGGAATCGGAACAGGTCCACCGGCGAATCGAAATGGCTGGCGCTCTGGTCATTGAAGACGATCTGTGCCGCCCACTGGGGCGTGCGTGCCGGATACATGCCGCACACCGGGCAGCGCGCCGCGCGCGGGATCGCCTGGGCAGCGAGATCGACGGCGAAGGCCGGCACCGACAGGGCCAGCGCCAGCAGCGGTGCGGCGAGGCGGGCAGGGGACAAGCGAGAAAGCATGACGAAGCTCCTTGGGGCTTAAGGGGCGGACTTGCGTTCGAGCAGCGGGTCGGCAAGCACCGCGTCGAGCACCGCGCGCAGGTTGTCCCACGGGGCCGCGCCGCACACCGTCAGCGGATCGTGCTGCAGATTGCCGTCGGCGGCGTGCAGGTGGTTGGGCCAGGTGGCCAGATCCTTGTGCACCGGCGCGGTGTCGATGCGCAGCTCTGCCTCGCCCCAGGCCCACGCGATGGCATAGGCGTCGGGGGCGGCGATGCGGGCCTCCATCACCACGCCGTTGTCCAGGCGCAGGATCAGCGCATCCAGCTTGATCTCCGGCGCCGATTCCAGATGGGCGCCAAAGTCTTCTTCCACGCGGGCGGCGAGTTCCAGATGCAGGTTCATTGTTCCTGGGCCTCCTTGACGAGGGCGGCCAGCTCGGCGCGCACCTGGTTGTGCAGCCCGTTGAGGACGCGCACCGACAGATAGTGTTCGTAGCCCGGATGCTCGGGTAGCTGGCCGTCGACGATGCAAGCCAGCGCCTGCTCGGCATCCGCCGCGCCGAGGCGTGCCAGCATGTCGTCGCGGGCGGCGCGCACTTCGTACATCAGGCGCGACACGCGCTGGATCTCCAATGCGTGCTCGGCGGGAACCTTGTCGTAGAAATTGTCCATCGGGCTTACATCCTTTGATCGTGCAACGCGCCGCCGTCCAGGCGGGCCATGTCGGGGGTGACTTCGGAGAACGCGACGACCTTGCCGCCTTCGGCGGCGGCAAACTTCTGCGCCCCCTCGCGGGTGCCGAAGGAGGGCAGTGTCGGGCCCATCGCGGCGCGCTTCTTCGAGCCCACCACGTAGAAGGCCGTCTTGGCGTCGATCCACGCGCCCTTCGGCTCCTCCCAGGTCGTCTTGTCGAGGTCCTGCACGTAGATCGCGGCCACCTTGCGGGCTTGCTCCGGCTTCAGGTAGATCGAGAACATCTCCATCGTGTCGCAGAAGAACTCCGGCTCCGGCTGGCCGGCGAAGTGGATCTGCGCCTTGGGACCGGGATAGTCGCCGAGCAGCATGCCGTCGAGGGCGCAGTAGGTGTCCTTGCCGATCTCCGTCGGGGCGACCTTGCTATCGACGCTCTGGCCGCAGGCCGTCAGCAGGCCGCAGGCCAGCAGCACGGCGGCCAGGCGCGGTAGAGCGCGGAAGGGGGAGGGGCGTTTCATCGTTCGAATCTCCAGATGGCCACCATCAGCGGGCCGGCGATCCACGCCAGCATCACGCCGCCCAGGGTGGCCGGATGGCTGAGGGCTTCGGGGAACACGGTGGCGAGGCCGTACAGCGTACGCACCTCGTCCAGGCTGAACACGTTGAGCACGCGGAACACGTCCGCCGGGTTGAGCAGCAGCAGATAGGGGAAGACCGTGCCGCCGTAGTCGCCGGCGGTGACCACCAGCGCACCGAGGATCAGCAGGTCGAACACCAGCACGAAGAAGAACCACGTGCCGATGGCCATGCCCGAGGCCCGCGTGCGGTCGCCGGCGAACACCGACAGCATTACCGCCAGGCTCAGGAAGGCGAAGCCGAGCAGGATCGCCGAGGCCATGAAGCCGGCGTAGTGAAACAGCGCGTTGAGGTCCAGCTGCGGCGACAGGATCACCCCCACCGCGCCGAAGCCGGCGATGGTGGAGAAAGCCAGCGCGCCGGCCAGCCCCGTGTACTTGCCGAGGATCAGCTCCTTGCGGGTGATCGGCAGCGTCAGCAGCAGGTCCAGCGAGCCCCGTTCCCGCTCGCCGACGATGGCGTCGAAACCGAGAATCAAGGCGATCAGCGGGATCAGGTAGATCACCAGGCTGACCAGCGAGGCGATGGTCACGTCGATGGAGTGGAAACCCACCGTGCCCTGCTGGGCCGCGCCGAAATAGGCGATGACCAGCGCGAACACGGTGAACACCACGGCCACGGCCAGCACCCAGCGGTTGCGGATGCGGTCCCAGAATTCCTTGCCGGCGACGATGCCGATCTGTCTGAAGTCGATGGAGAACATGGTTCAGGTCCGGTAGCCGAAGAACACGTCCTCGAGGGACGGCTCACGCACATGGAGGTCGCGCAGCGTCTCGCCCAGGGTGGCGAGGCGGGCGAGGGCGGGCATCTTGGCTTCGCGGGGCAGGCGGATGTGCAGGCTGTGGCCTGAATCGTCGATGCCGTCGATGGCGAGGCCTTCGAGCACCCGCGCCACCTGCTCGCGCAGGCCAGCGCCGCCGGCAATCTCCAGCGTCAGCGGCAGGTTCATCGCCTCACGCAGGGACTGCACCGTGCCGGTGGCGCGGATCACACCGCCCTCCATGATCGCCAGCCGATCCACGCGCTCCTGGATCTCGGCGAGGATGTGGGAGGTGAGCACCATCGTCACCCCCTCGTCGCGCAGCTCCCGCAGGATGCGGTAGAAGTCGCGGATCGCCCCCGGATCGAGGCCGGTGGTCGGCTCGTCGAGGAACAGCAGACGCGGCTTGCCGAGCAGGGCCTGGGCAAAGCCGAGGCGCTGGCGCATCCCCTTCGAGTATTCGCGCACGCGCCGGCCGGCGGCGTGGGCGAGGCCCACTTTCTCCAGCAGCGCGGCACAGCTGCTGCGCGGCACCGCCTTCAGGTCGGCGAAGAAATACAGGGTTTCGATGCCGGTCAGGTTGTCGTAGAGGACGACGTTTTCCGGCAGGTAGCCGATCTTGCGGCGCGTATCCCGAAAGCGCGGTCCGGTCACGGACTCCCCGTCCAGGCGGATCTCGCCGCGGGTGGCGGGGATCAGCCCGAGCATCATCTTGAACAACGTGCTCTTGCCGGCGCCGTTATGGCCGATCAGGCCGAACAGCTCGCCGGCGGCAATGGAAAGGTCGACCCCCTTCACCGCCTGTACGGAGCCGAAGTCCTTGGTCACGCCGCGGGCTTCAACGATAGTGCTTGCCAAGCCAGTTTCTCCAGTCGGAATGTTCGGGGCGCATGCGTGGATTCTTGTCCACGATGCTGGGGGCGCGCAGCAGCGGAAACTGCTGGGCGATCAGGCGCAAAGTTTGAATAGCCGGGCTGGCCAGCAGCAGCTTGACCATCGGATGTCGCCACGACAGGCGATCCACCATGTCGTTGGCCTCATAAGGTACGTCGCCGTGGCCGTCGCCGTTGCGGTCCCAGCCCACGTAGTTGCTCCAGTGGTTACCCACCTTGCCACCCCAGGGCTCATCCTTGGTGGCCACGTACTTGATCTGTTCCCGGTTGGAGATGAAGTCGTTGCCCTCCACCGTGTTGCGCACCGAGCCCGCCCACAGGTGCACGCCCACCTGGTTATCCACCACCAGGTTGTTGCGCAGGGTGTTGTACTCGGCGTCGTAGATGAAGAAGCCGCGCGCATTGCCGGCCACCACGTTGTTCTCCACGACGGAGTCCTGGATCGTCCGCAGCATGATGCCGTGGTCTGAATTGCCCCACGCCCGGTTATTGCGCACCACCTGGTTGCGCACCTCCATCAAGGCCAGGCCGCCACGGTTGAGGTAGCTCTCGTTGTCCTCCCACAGGTTGTAGTGGGAGTTCATGTAGTGGGTGCCATAGCGGCTGTGGTGCATCTTGTTGCCACGGAAGACCGCGTGGTTGCTGATGTCCACATAGATCGCATCGCGCACGAAGCTGATCTGGTTGCCGATGATCTGTGCCCCGGCGCTGTTGTAGAGCTCGATGCCGTTGCCGCGCTGGGCTGAATCCAGATCCCGCTTGCCGGTGATGATGTTGTATTCCACCCGCACGTCGCGGGCCTTCTCGATCCACAGCCCGAACAGGGTGTAGCTGAAATCGCAATGCGCCACGCGGGCCCGGTCGGCGCCCGGCTGGATGTACACGCCGGCGTTCTGGGCGCCCAGGTCGGCGCCGGAATTGGAAATGATGAAGCCCTCGATATTCACATCGGTGGCCACCACGCGGATCGTGTCGCCGTGGCCTTGACCATCGAGGGTCGGGCGGCTGTCGCCGACCAGTTTCACTGGCTTTTCGATACGCAGGTTCTCCGCGTAAGTGCCGCGGGCCACGTGCACCGTGTCGCCGGCGGCTGCGCGGTTGAGCGCGGCCTGGATCGACTCGCCCGGCTTCACCAGCCAGTCGGCCCCATGGGCCGCCAGCGCTGGCACGGCCAGCAGGGTGGCAAGGCCACTGCGGACGACAGAACGAAGGGTGAAACGAGAAAGCAGCATGGATGGAATGGAAGCAGCTGACGGGAAGTGACTCTGGGCGCCAGTCTGCGGCGGAATGTCGCAGCTGGCCTTGATGTAGGTGAAGTTGGCGCCCGCGTAGTGCACGGCAGGGGCCGTCGCCGACCTCTCCGAAGCAGGATTCCGTCGATTACGGCTTTGCCGGAGGTGCGCTATCCGCCGTGCCGGAGGCTGCTGCGTTCGTTGAGGCAACCACCACGTTGCGGGGCGCGGTCGGCGGGGCGGGGCAGCGATTGCTCGCCCCGGGTTCCAGCATCGGCAGCAGCAGCGGCCCCATCGACTTCAGGATCTGCACCGGTAGCGCCGACGTGAAGCGGTAGCGGGCAGCGTCCGGACCGATCACATAGGCAGTCAGCGTGCCGAAATGGCGGGGGCCAAGATAGAACACGAAAGTCGCCGTCCGGTTCAGTGCAACACCGCGGGCCGCGCCGCGGCCGAGCACGATGCGGTTGTCACCGGTGCCGGTCTTGCCGCCGACCGCCAGTGTGCTGCCGTCGGAGAGCTTGAAGGCGCCGGCCAGGCGCCGCGCCGTACCGCCTTCCACAACCTCCGACAGTGCGCTGCGCAGGGCCGCTGCAACCTCCGGTGCCATCACCCGTTCGCCTTGTTCGCCACCGCTGGCGAAACGGGTTTCGTAGGGGGTGCCGATGGCGAAGTTCAAGCTGTCGATGCGCAGCGTGGGCTGGCGGATACCGTCGTTCTCGATGATGCCCATCAGCTCGGCCAGCGCCGCCGGGCGGTCGCCCGAGCTGCCGAGGGCGGTGGCCAGCGAGGGCACGAGATGGCCGAAGGGATAGCCGAGGCGCGCCCAGCGGCGGTGGATATCGAGGAAGGCCTCGACCTCCAGCATCGTGAAGATGCGTGAATCCTGGGCGCCCTTGAAGCGAGTGCGGAACAGCCAGCGATAGACAGCCTGGCGTTCGGCGGTGCTGGCTTTGACCAACTCGTCCCAACTGGCTTCCGGCTTGGCTGAAAGATAGCTCACCAGCCACAGCTCGAGCGGATGGACGCGGGCGACATAGGCGCGGTCGGTCAGGTCATAGGCCTCCGGTGCCGTGCGCGTGTACAACTTGCCGATCTGTTCGGCGCTCAGCTTGCTGCCTTCCAGGCGCTGCTGCAGGAAGGTGCCAAGGGCTTCTGGCGAAGCCTGCGGCGACAGGTAGCGGAAGACCGCGGAGAGGCGCTCGGCACTGGGATGCAGGCCGTCGAGGAAATCGTCCTGGATGTCGGCGGCCTTCTTGCCCCGGTACTTGTGCCAGAAGCGGCGCAGGAAGACCTGCCCCTCCTTGTCTGCAAAGCGGGCCAGATAGTCCGCGCGGCGCGGGTCGTCGGCCTGTTGCAGCAACTGCGCCGTGCTGCCGGACACCTGGTACATGGCGTGGCGCACGACATCGCGCATCAGGCGGACAAAGGGCAGGTTGATCGAACCCTGCAGGGCCTCACGCACGGTGGGCATGCGGCCGTTGTCTTCCTTGCGGAAATTGTTGAAGGTATGCACGCCGCCGCCGGTGAAGAAGCTCTCGCCCGGGCTGGCCGAGTAGTTGCGTGCCAGGGCCGCCTGCAGCATGGCCGGCAGGCTGCGGTCGGTGGCGTGGGCCAGGTAGTCGAGGGCCCATTGGCTGATGCGGTCGTGCGGGTCCACTTGCAGCTTGCGCAGCTCGGCCGGCGTCTTGGTCACGTGTTGCTGATGCAACTCGGCGACGATCTCGAGATAGGTGGTCAGCACACGCAGCTTGGCGGTGGAGCCGAGTTCGAGCTTGCTGCCTTCGTTGATGTCGAGGGGCTGGTCGGTGGTGTCGGTCTGCACGCGCACGCGGTTGCTGCCCGGCGTGCCCTCGACCAGGTTGAAGCTGTAGCGCACCTTGCCCCAGTTGGCGGTCTCGAGCATGTGTTCACCGATCAGGCCCTGCTGGCGGGCGAACTCCTGCTCGTCGAGGCGCCCGAGGAAGGTGCTCACACGCTGCTGCAGCGTGCCGTCGAGGGTGGTGGACACGTCCGCATCGTAGCGGTCGAGCTCGTACAGCGACGCGTCGAGGAGGCCCGCCAGGCGGTTGCGGATCGCCGTTGCCCCCTTGCCCGCATCGGCCGGCAGCAGGGCCGGGTTGGCCACCATGTCGCGGAACTTCAACGGTTCGGCCAGGGCCGCATCGCGCAGCGCAGCCCCGATCATGCCGTTGTCGGCAAACAACCGGATGTAGCTCGCCGACAACTGGCCGAGGTTGTCGCGGCCCTTGGGGGCGAGATAGTAGGACGGCCGGCGGTGGGCGATCATCAACGCCACCACCTGGCGCAGCGCACGGCCCTGGGCAGCGAGGCGCGGGCCGCTATCCTCGGGCGCAGCGAGCAGTGCATTGACCTCGTTGAAATCGGCGGCGAACCACACCCACAAGCCATCACCGAGGCCGTTGACCTCGCCGAAGCCGGGCGCCGCCGACAGCGGCACCGTGTTGAGGTAGTCCACCAGCAGGTCGCGGCGCTGGGGCAGGGTCTGCTCGCCGTCCCGGTAGGCACGCACGCTGGCCGATACCATCTGGCGCAGCTTTTCGCTGCTGTTGGGCGTCACGCCGTCTGGCGAGTGGCGGAACTTCTCGATCTGCGTGGCCAGCGTGCTGCCGCCCGGCGCATCGAAATCCTCATTGACCAGGCGGCCGACCCGGCCGAGCACGGCGCGGCCGAAGCGCACCCAGTCCACC
Source organism: Pseudomonadota bacterium (assembly GCA_018241685.1). Lineage (GTDB taxonomy): Bacteria > Pseudomonadota > Gammaproteobacteria > Burkholderiales > Rhodocyclaceae > Zoogloea. The sequence goes on along the minus strand of JAFEDJ010000009.1, from coordinate 287,357 downwards.
GCCGGGTTCATCAAGGGGCGGGCGTCGTCGAGCAGATCGCGGTTCTCGATGAAGGTCAGGGCCTGGGCGATGCGCGGCGGTACCGCCGCGAAGTCCGCATAGGCCCGGAAGGGATAGCGGAAGCGGTACAGCGTCTCGTTGCGGCAATCGGTAACGGTGAGGCCGGCCGAGGTCTTTTCCCGGTAGGGCGGGAAGTAGCCGCGGTTGGTGTAATCGAGCAGCGCGTTGGAGAAGTGCGCCTGCCGCGTCAGCCGGAAGCCGTGCGCCGCGAGGCGGGTGCTGATCTTGGGCAGTTCGCTGTAGCCCATGCGCTCGTCGAAGGGGCCGTGCGCCGGTGTGCGGATGGCGTCACTGCTGCCATCGACCACCGCATAGCTGAGGTCGGCGGCGTAGCGTGCCAGGTAATGCGCCTGCAAGCGCGACGTCCTCACCTCGTCGGCGACGAACACGCCGCCACCGACAACAATGACCACCAGTAACCCGCCGAGGGGCCAACGCAGGCGGTGCAGCAAGCTTTTGGGCTGGTCTTCTTGCACTTGGGATCCGTTGTCTGACCTCACGGCGCCAGTATAGGGGGATCGCTCCGCGCGCGGCCAGATCGATTGAATTTGAACATCATCGATCTTCCTGGGCTTGTGTTGCGGAACGACGGTGGTGCCGGCTTAAACTTCCAGGCGGAAGTCCGGCAGCCCCACGGGCCAGTTCTAGCCCGGCAGCACGTCCGCAATGGCTGCCGGCAAATCGGCCATGCGCGCCACCAACGGATGCCGGCAATACTTCTGGAACTCCGCCGCCCGTGTAAAACCCCAGGCCACGCCCAGGAAGGCCATGCCCACCGCCGCCGCGGCTTCCGCATCGCGGATCTCGTCACCCACGTACACCACCTGCTGCGGCTTCAAACGGCTCGACCACAACAACTCCTGCAGCTTGAAACGCTTGCCGAACAGGGATGCGCCGCAATGCACCTGGGCAAACAGCGCCAGGGTCTCGGCCCCCAGCACCGCATGTACCGCCTCGCGGGAATTGGACGTCACCAGCGCCAGCGCCGTGCCCTGGCCTGCAATTGCCCGCAAGGCCTCCGCCGTGCCCGGATAGGGCTGCACCATGTCGATATGCGCCAGCACCCGCTGCCGCATGTCCACCGCAATCGCCGGCACCTTCCAGAACGGAATCCCCAGGTGATCCATCAACTGCCGCCCCGACATCTTGCGTGGCTCTTCCGTTGCATCCGGCGCAATACCGCGAAAGCCATGCCGCTTGGCCGCCTCGTTGAGGCACACAAGAAAAGCATCGAAGGAATCGGCAAGCGTGCCGTCGAAATCGAAAACCGCGAGGCGCTGCGACATGATGGAGAAGGCCGGAACAGACGAAAGTGAAAGGCGCTCGGTCGATGTCGACCGAGTATGCCGAAAGGATTGGCCGCGCAGACTACGCCAAGCTGCGTGCACGGTAAAGAGTGCGGCGTGCACAAACGACGTGGCGACCGGTGCGTCGAACAATGCCAGCGCAACATCTCATGTGCACAACGCCTTGATCGATGTGCCTGCCGCCACATTCGATACCAGCCTGCTCAAGGTGCCATGTTCACCTGACAACAAAGCATGTTCACACCGCCACATCGAATGCGACGCGGTGAACATGGAATGTGGACGCGACAACATCGACCGTGCACCGCGCAACATGAAATATGCTATTGAGTTATAAGAAATAGGTATTTAACATAAATGCAACAAGCCTCGCATTCCCTTCCAAACCACACGCAGGAGGACTCATGGCAAACCCGCTCTCGAAACGGCTCCCCAGTCAGGTGACCCTGGCTGACCTCGAAACCTACCGCGCCTTCAAGGCCATCCCCGACTACAAGCCGGCCAACACCGACTACAGCTTCGACGTCGTCTCAGCCCTGTTCAACAAACTGCAGGCCGCCCTCGACGCCGAACTGCACACCCAGAACACCTACGCCGCCGCCCGCGATGCGGCCGTCGCCATCCAGCACGAATTCCACGCCGCCATCCTCGGCGTGAAGAACCAGTTCAAGGCCCAATACGGCGTGGACTCCGACCAAGTCGCGGCGCTGGGCTTGAAGAAGAAGTCGGAACGGAAATCGCGGGCGAGGGCGGGGAAGGCGGAGGAGGCGACAGCGACCTAGGTACGCACGCTGAAGCCAAAAGTACAGGTTTGACGCCCAACTTGGCAGGCCCGGCAATCCGCCGGGCCTTGTCACATCAAGGAGGTATGGCTGTCAAAAATGAAGTTCCGCACTGCCCAACATGGACAATCCTCATAGCTTTCATGTGTTATTCCGTGGGAGCCTCAAGAGATCACGATTCAAGGGTTTAGCAGATGGGGCTACTTGGAAAGATTGCGGACCTGGGGGCTGGGTTGAAGGAGTCCATTGCGTCGACCACTGAAAAAGCGATCGGGGCTGCCAGTGAGGCACACCTGGGCGCCAAGCTTTCGGGCCTCAAGGATGGCGTGTTGGAGCGGGGAGGGGACTATCTCACTGCGGGCAAGGACAGAGCCTCCGAGCTGGTGAGAGCAGCCAACAAGAAGCTTGCCGAGGTCGATGTAGAAGCGCTGAAGCGCCCCGAGACCTACGCGCGCACATTCGGTAAGTACAAGGACCTCGGCGCAGAAAAGGTCACGAGCTACTTCAAGTCCACATTTGAGGTGGACAAGACCACCGCCGAGATGGTGGAAGGGATTCGCAACCGGCTTCCTTCGCGACCACAAGACATCGACGACATCTTCGAGCAGTGCAAGCGCGAGGCTTTCCAGCGCGCCATCTCCGCATTTTGTCTGGCCCCTGTAATGGCCGGACTCGATAACAAGCTCGAAGCCCGCTACGCCAATCTGTCGGATAGCTACACGACGTTCAAATCCGAAAACAACCTGCATGACGATCCCAACTTCGCGCGCATGAACAACGAACGGGCTGCTGCTCGCGCGAACGGGATGGAGCCCCTGGAAAATGGCTACAACAGGGATTCCCCGCTTAATCCCTACGATACGGATATCGAGCACATCATCCCGAAGCAGCAGTATTACGACGACTGGCTGCTCCGCGTTGCCACAAACGACGATGAAATCATCGAACTGCTGAACAACGGGGACAACCTGACGTTTGCGGATGAGCATGTTAATGGCTCGAAGAATTCAAAAGATCTGCTCGACTACCTGGCGTACAAGAAGGAAAAAGGCGAGCTTCGTGCCGACGCAGACAACCCGGATCTGCTGCATCTCACCATCGGCGATGACGAGTATTCCATTCGCGAGTCGGACGCCATGGCACGCTACGAAAAAGCCCAGGAGCGCCTGCACCAGCAGCATCGGGAAGCACTGAAAGAAGTCGGTTTGACTTGCGCCAGCGCGGGTATGCGCATGGCAGCACAACAGATCGCCGGCCTCATCGTCATTGAGACCATCGACATTTTTGTCGATGAGATCAAGGACATCGTGAAGAACGGGCGGTTCTTCGACGAGAACGGCCTGCTCGCCAATATACAGGCGCGCAAGCAAAACATTTCCGACAAGCTGGCCCGCCGCTTCGATGAGCGGAAAATCTGGGCGCGAGCCAAAGAGGCGGGCATCGACGGAGGCGTGGCCGGAGCCCTCAGCGCCATCCCGCAAATACTCATCTCCCTCATCGTGAAGATGCCCGCATTCATGCTCTCGATCATTCGGGAATGCACATTGTCAGTGGTGCGTTCGGTGCGAGTGATCCTGAGCGACGACGAGAACAAATTCGAAAGCATCAAAGTCGTCATGCTCGGAACCGCATCCGCGGTGCTGGGCGTCTATGTGGCCAACGTCATCTCCAAGGCAATTCGACCCGTCCCGATGCTCAATGTCTTCAATAGCCAAGTAACTGCCGTGCTGAGCGGAATGGTAGTGACGGCAGTGCCCTTGGGCGCTATCTACGTGTTTGACCGGAATAAAGCGAAGCTGACGTTTTCGTTGTTGGAGGCGAGTGATCTGTTGCATAGGGGGGATGAAGCGCGCATGCGATGATCGAAAAAACCGGTGCGTTTGTCCGAGGGGGCCGAGATTCGAAGGAGCAGGGATTTGGCCAGAGCATCTTCGGGCGACGGCCTGCCAGGCAATCCAGTCATGCCGGCATTCATGACTTCCTGATGGCCTCTTTCTCCACGCTTAAGTACACGATTCAGAGAGAACCGCGCATGAACGAAGAAGTGGGTCAGCTGCAAGAGGTAGCTCCAATCATCGAAACATCCTCGACCCCAGTCTCGCCGGCGCCAGGAATTCACCTAAAGGTCGCTGTTGTTGACAAGTTAAATCTTGCCGACTTCCAAAATTCGGTCCCCGCGCTGCATGAGCTGGCAATTGTCAATGAGACACTGGCTCCTATCAGTGAATTGACTATCACCATAACCTCCGAGCCTGCATTCCTGAAGCCTCGGACTTGGAGTATTGATACGATCGGTGCCGGCGAGACCTTTCACATCGCTGATTTGGACGTTCAACTGGATGGCTCCCTGCTGTCTCGCCTTACTGAGGCTGAACCCGCAACACTGTGTTTCGAGCTTAGAAGCCGTAAGGAACCCGAGACGATTATTGCCCAGCACGATCGTGTGGTCGAACTGTTGGCCCGTAATCAGTGGGGCGGTATTGGCTATGCCCCGGAGATGGTGGCTGCCTTCGTGCAGCCCAATGATCCTGCCGTCGATCACGTACTCAAAGCTGCGGCTCAGGCTTTGCAGGCTGGTGGCAAGTCTGGTTCCATTGATGGTTATACCCACGGCGCCAAACGCGCTTGGGAATTGGCCTCCGGGATATGGACTGCCGTTCTGCAACGAAAGCTTCACTATGCTCTGCCGCCAGCCAGTTTTGAGCACCGGGGGCAGAAGGTGCGAAGCCCGGGACAGATCCTTGATGCTGGCTTGGCTACGTGTCTGGACCTTACGCTGCTGTTTGCATCGTGCTTGGAACAGGCAAACCTCAATCCGCTCTTGATCGTCACACATGGTCATGCTTTTGTGGGGCTGTGGTTGCGGGATGAAACGTTCTCTACTGTAGTCGTTGACGACATCACGGCGGTCCGCAAGCGCCTCCAGCTTCAGGAGATGCTTGTTTTTGAGACAACCTTGGCAGCTCAAGGCCACCCTGTCAGCTTCAGCCAAGCCATATCTCAAGGTGATCGTCAGCTATCCGAGGGTGAGGACGACAAGTTTGAATTGGTAGTGGATGTGAAGCGTGCCCGCATGTCGCGCATCAAGCCGCTGGCCTTGGGGCAGGTAGTGGCCGAACAAGCCCAGCCTATTCATGAAGCCGAAGCAGTAGTCACGTTCGAGGATGCTCCCGACCTGCCCGACGAGGTGGTGCAGGAAGTCCCTAGTACAGAATTGGATCCGAAGGATCGGCTGGCCCGTTGGCAGCGCAAACTACTAGACCTGTCGTTGCGTAATGCTCTGCTCAATTTCAAGGGCGGCAAGAATGCGCTACAACTCGATGCGGCGGCGCCGGCCCTTGAAGATGCGGTAGCCGAGGGGCAAACACTCAAATTACTGCCCAGTCCTGATTTGATGCAGGGCCGCGATCCACGAAGCCTCCAATTGCACGAAGCCCGTAGCTTGGAGGACTTGCGCAAGGCGCATGCGGCCGACGCTTTGAAGCGTCGCGAGGTTTTCATTCGCCTCGAGGCGCAGGAGCTTGAGAATCGCCTTGTCGATCTCTATCGTGGTGCCCGCAATGCTCTGCAGGAAGGTGGTGCCAATACGCTCTTCCTTGCATTGGGTTTCCTGGTCTGGACACGGCCCGACAAGCCGGACCACCGTGTCAAGGCCCCGTTGATCCTGCTGCCCGTGACGCTGGATCGCAAGAGTGCTCGATCGGGATTTTCGTTGCATGCGCACGATGACGAGCCGCGTTTCAACCCCACGCTCGTCGAAATGCTGCGCCAGGACTTCCAACTCGAACTTGGCGTGCCGCAGGGCGATCTCCCGCGTGATGATTCCGGGCTGGACATCGCTGACATCTGGAAGCGTGTGCGTGCCGCCATCAAGGATATCCGGGGGTGGGAGGTCAGCGAGGACGTTGTGCTGTCGATGTTCTCCTTCGCCAAGTACCTGATGTGGAAGGATCTGGCAGAGCGCGCTGAAGACCTGCGCAAGTCCCCCGTGGTGGCTCACTTGATCGATACGCCACGTGAGCCCTACCAGTCGACCGTGCCCTTTCCGGATGCACACCGACTTGATGTTGACTATACGCCCCAGCAGGTATTCAGCCCTCTGCCAGCCGATTCCTCTCAACTCTCGGCCGTGATGGCCGCAGCCAGAGGCAAGGACTTCGTGCTCATCGGCCCACCGGGTACCGGCAAGAGTCAGACCATCGCCAATCTCATCGCCCAATGCTTGGCCGAAGACAAACGCGTGCTTTTCGTGGCCGAAAAGATTGCTGCACTGGATGTTGTCTACCGCCGTCTTCGTGAAGTCGGCCTGGGTGAGTTCTGCCTCGAACTGCACTCCAACAAGACTCGCAAGCTTGATGTATTGGCTCAGTTGCAAAAATCCTGGGACTCTCGCAGCGAGGATGCAGCTGACTGGGCGGCTAAAGCCCACCAACTCAGTCGTGTGCGTGAACACCTGTCGACTTACGTCGAACGCCTGCACCACAGACACGGCAATGGCCTGACTGTGTACCGGGCCATTGGTAGTGTGGTCGGTGGTGAAGCTATTCCCGATCTCCGTTTCTCATGGCCTTCGCCACGGGAGCACGACGAAGAGGCTCTGGCTGCATTGCGCGAGTTAGCGGGCAGATTGCAGGCCAACGCCATGGCAGTTGGGGCTCAGACACTCCATGCAGGACCACTGACCCCAGTACATTTGAGCGAATGGTCTGCGCGCTGGCAGCAGGAGATGGTGCGCGCTGCACAGATTCTCAGTGAATCCTGCGACCGTCTCATCGTTGCCTCTCGTCAGTTGTGCGAGCAACTGGGGTTTGAGACTCCGGTTCTGCACCGCAACGTCCGTTCATCGCTCGGTGTCATCGCCAAGGCCTTACCGCAAGCGGCTGGTAAAGCTTGGAGTTTCAGTGTCTTGCCGCAGAGTGCCGAACTCTGCTCGGAGCTGAAGGCTGGAGCCGAGATACTCGGCCAACATCGCGAAAGCTCAAGCCGGATTCCCTCGGTCTGGCCCCCCGAGCAACAGGCCCAACTGCGTCATGCGCTGGATCTGCTGGACCAGCATCGCCGTGTGCATGCTGAGCTGGGTACGGCATGGCCCACTGCCGTGAGCGATGAGCTACAGCACGGTATTCAGCGCATCGAGGAGATCGCGCAACTGCGAGATGGTCTGTCAGTGAAGTATGGCTCGGGCGTCGCGCAACTCAATATCACGCTGCTTCAGCGCGACTGGGCCAAGGCAGAAAAGGCTCTCTGGCCGCTGGCTTGGTTAGGGAAACGTAAAGTTCGTAGCACGCTGGAGTCCGTCATTGAAAGCACTGACGAACCCCGCATCGCCGAGGATCTGGCGGCGCTGGTGCGGATCAAGAGTCTACGTGACGAAGTGGGCGAGGTGAATCCGGGGGCGGCTGTCGAGGGCCTGTGGGCGGGAGAGAAGACCCGCACCGACTATGCCCGTAGCGCTCTGCTGGCCAACGCTAGCCTGCAAGCCGCACGTGCTCAACGCCCTTACTCGCTGGATGGACTGACTCCAGCTGCCGAGGGCTACTGTGGGGAGCGTTGGGTTGCTGAGGTGCGCCGGCTAAAAGCCTTACAGGATCTAGATAGGCAGATTGCCGATTGCGCGCCGCTGACGGAAGTCAGCGACGGTCTCTGGCGGGGGCATGAAACCGATATTGAGCTACTCCGTGCTGCGTTGGCCTTCGAGCAGGAGCGCCTGCGCCTGAAGGTGCACGGTGCCCTTCAAGTTGCGCATCCGGCTGTCGCCGAAGGTCGTTGTGGTTCTCGATTGCTCCAGGCGTATACCCGGCTGCAAGAGCGTGCAGCACTTGAGATCAGGTTGGCTGGTCTCACAGCTGTCGATACCCATTGCGCTGGTGTATGGGCAGGTCTGGACTCCGACACCGATGCCATTACCGATGCCTTGCGCTTCCATTCGTTACTGCATGCTGCGCTCTCCGGGCTTTGCCTACCCGCAATGTCACTCGATGCCATTCGCCAGGCGCTGCACCGCGTGCTGGCTGAACACGCAACTGAGCTGAGCGAAGGAGGCGCTATCAGTAATGCCTGCCAACAGATGCTTGCGAGACTTGCGGAATTGAACGCTGCCGTCACCGCTTTCAGTAGCTACGCAGGCCAGCCTGAGGAGGTGAAGCGCGCATTTGCTGACCTTACTCCTGATGAGATGGGCGGTGTCGCCCTCCAACTGGACAGCGCACACGCTGGTTTGCATGCTTGGTGTGCTTGGCGTAATGCTCAAACTGCGGCTCGTGGTGCTGGATTGGCGGCATTGGTCGATTCTATCGTTGCTGGTGATATTGAACCTGCCCGCGTACCCGCAGCTTTCGAGGTGAACTACGCTCGCTGGTGGCTGGCCGAGGCCGTCGATGAAGACGACGTACTCAAGCGCTTCGTTTCGGCTGAACACGAACGCCGCATCATCGAATTCCGGGCTCTTGACGAGGAGTTCACAAAGGTGACTCGTCAATGGATCCGCGCCAAGCTCTGCGCGGGGCTCCCGTCATCGGAAAACCTGCAGCGCAACAGCGAGTGGGGCGTGCTGCGCCACGAGATCACCAAGAAAAAACAGCACAAACCTCTACGCCAATTGCTTGAGGATATTCCCTCCGTGGTGTTGCGGCTCACGCCTTGCCTGTTGATGAGCCCGCTTTCCATTGCCCAATACCTCTCGGCAAATGCCAGTAGCTTCGACATCGTCATCTTCGACGAGGCCTCGCAGATTCCGGTGTGGGACGCTATCGGAGCCATGGCGCGTGGCAAGCAAGTGGTGATGGTTGGTGACCCTAAGCAACTGCCTCCCACCAATTTCTTCGATCGAGCCGAAGCTCTGGACTCGGAAGACGTGGAAGGCGATCTTGAGAGCATCCTCGACGAATGCTTGGGAGCGAGCCTGCCCACACGTAACCTCTCTTGGCACTACCGCTCCCGTCACGAAAGCTTGATCGCTTTCAGTAACCATCGCTATTACAACGGTAGTCTGGTTACTTTCCCATCACCGGTCACCGAAGATCGTGCTGTGAGCTTCCATCTTGTCAATGGACAATATGAAAAGGGTGGTGCCCGCATCAACCAGCTCGAAGCACGTGCTTTGGTTGCCGACCTTGTGGCGCGCCTCAAGTCGCCGGGCTTCCGGCAGTCAGGCCTTACCATCGGCGTGGTTACCTTCAACTCTGAACAGCAAGGTCTGATCGAAGACCTTCTCGACGCGGAGCGTCGTAAGGATCCAGGTCTGGAACCCTTCTTTTCCGAAGTAGAACTCGAACCCGTGTTCGTCAAGAACCTGGAAAGCGTGCAGGGCGACGAGCGCGACATCATGTATTTCTCCATCACTTACGGGCCCGACATCAGTGGCGCGCTGTCGATGAACTTCGGCCCGCTGAATCGCGATGGTGGTGAACGCCGGCTCAATGTCGCGGTGACGCGCGCGCGCCATGAACTGCGCGTGTTCTCCAGCCTACAAGGGGAGCAAATGGACCTCTCCCGCACCAAGGCAATCGGTGTGCGCGATCTTAAGCACTTCCTCGAATTCGCCGAACGCGGTGCCCGTGCCCTGGCCGAAGCACATCACGGCAGTCAAGGTGATTTCGACAGCCCCTTTGAAGGCGCTGTCGCCGCGGCGCTGGGGCGCAAGGGTTGGCAAGTGCATACCCAGATCGGTGCATCTTCATTCCGCATCGACTTGGGCGTGGTTCATCCCGATCACGCTGGGCGTTACTTGGCCGGCATCGAGTGCGATGGCGCCACCTACCACCGTTCAGCCACTGCACGTGACCGCGACAAACTGCGCGAACAAGTGCTGCGTGGCTTGGGTTGGGAGATTGAACGGATCTGGTCCACCGACTGGTGGGTTAACCCAGGCGGCACGCTGGAGCGCGTGCATGTGCGCTTGAATGACTTGCTTACCCAGGACCGCGAGCGCCGGGCACTCGAAGCCAGTACGCACGCAGCAAGTGCCGAAGCTCAAACTGTCGACGAGGGCGTGCCGGATACTGACAAGGCATTGGAGGAGGCTGCGCTGACCATCGCCAGTGCGGCGGTAAAGCCGCTGGTGTCATCGCAGGAGGCCATGAACGAATCCCCTGAGGCGCTTGAGGTCCGTGCCGCAACTACGTCTGCTATGACTGCGTTCAGCGTCACCAACAACGCGGATCGTCAGTTCCGTGCATCGCTGCCAGAAGACGCTGTAGAGGCAGGAGTTATCTCGGTCGAACAGTTCTACGAGCCAGCTTATGACGAAGTTTTAAGACTGATGGTTGAATGGGTTGTCCGGCATGAAGGCCCTGTGCTCGACGCAGTACTCGCTCGCCGCATTGCTCGTGCGCATGGTTTTCAGCGCACCGGCAGCCGCATTCAGGAACGTGTCGCACAAATTGCTCGGCAATGCGTCGGCGCCACGGAAGAAGCCGCTGGAGTCTTTTACTGGCCCGATGGCGTTATACCCGGTACCGAAGTTGCCTTCAGATGGCCTTTTGATGAGGACAGCGCACGCGGAGTGGATGAGATCTGCGAGCAGGAATTGCTGTCGCTCGCGTTGGGGGTTGTCGATTCTGGAAAGTCAGGTGAGGAGGCGCTGATTGCGATGGCGCGGGAAATTGGTTTGATGAAGTTGAGAGCTGCAAGCAGGGGACGGTTGGAGGCGGTGCTGGCGCAGGCTTCGAGCTGAGGGTGTCGCGTATCGAAGAGGCGCTTTAGGGCTGGCAGCGAGGAGGGCTTGGCTCCTTTGCCGTTAGCGCTCAGGTCGCCTTTGATTCACTCTGGTGGTGATCATGGCTATCTTGAAGGAAAAAATCCATGAGTTCGAAAAGCGATGAAGGCGCTGTCTCACGGGGCGGAAGCCTTCTTCTCCGGCATGGAGAAGAAGACTCCTGGAAGGTGCCCCTGGGGGAGGAGTGTATTGAGGAGATTTCGAATCACATCGAGGCTCATCTAGGGCCGGTCGAGACTGTCTTTCACGAGATTGCTTCTGATACCGTACACGTTGACGTTCATTTCGTGAAACCCACAGAGCACTTTCCGTTTGCTCGGCTGGTTACCTCCGGAATGAGCGATCTGCCGATGCCTGTTCCTGAGGGGGCAGACGTCCCTCGTTATACCGAGTTGCTTGTCACCCTCCCCAAGAGCTGGAGGCTTGATCAAGCCTCCTTCAAAGATGAAAGCTGGTACTGGCCAGTTCGTCTCATCAAGACTCTGGCAAGGTTTCCCCACAAACATGCCACGTGGCTTGGATGGGGGCATACCATTCCCAACGGTGATCCACCTGCGCCCTATGCGCCAGGTACGTCGTTGTGCGGAGCAATCATCTTGCCGTCGATTACTGTGCCCGACGGATTCCACGAACTGCAAATCGACAAAGACAAGAAAATAACCTTTTACTCGGTACTGCCCCTGTATGAGGAAGAGATGCAGTTAAAACTCAACGCGGGTTCCGGGAGGCTACTCGACCGCCTCGATCGAGTAGGTATAAATGACATCATTGATCCTAAGCGCCGTAACGTTGCGAAGAGGCGATTTGGTTTTTTCTGACTAAATGACGTGAGATGTGGTCCCAATGGAGCGCCTTGAACACGCGCGGTCTAATGTGACGGACCGAGGCCGATCTTGCGCATCATGTCAATCTCCCGAAAGACTTTAGGGTGTATGAAGAATATCCAGGTTATCGATGGAGCCAACAATTCCGTTTACGACATCTTCGCGGCAACCGAAGAGGAGTTCGCTCTAATTTATCCCAAAGGCGAGGATGTTGCCTTTATTGGGGAAGTCATGGCGCGGGGACCGGAAAAGGAGCTTCGCGAAGCGTTCGTTTGTATATGGAAGCGACGTATCCCCAAACGCGATGCGATGGGGATCCACGGCATATTGTTTTATGAACTGGACCATAAAATGCAGTACTACCCAACACGTCGAGATGAAGAGGCGGTCAATCCTGACGGTACTCGGCTTCGATGACATAGGCTCTAAACACGCAAGTCGATAAGGACGCCTCACGGCCGAGCACTCATGCCCTCGGCTCCAAAATTGAGCGACTGCCTAGCTCATTCGTCACTGGCAGGATTGGGGGCCAGCCGCTGATTCGAAGGGCTCTTCCTCGGCCTTAGCGTTCATTCAACTCCATTTACAGATAACGCTCACTTTGGGAATGGATGCACTCTGTCGAATGTCGATTAAAACCAAGACGATTCAGCTACGCAGACGGCCCAATAAATCCCTAAAGTGAAAACCGGGCGACCTTCTTCAAGGTGGCCCGGCTCTCGTCCCGCCCCATTCCCTATTGAAGCTTAGCGCTTTTCGCCCGCAGCATACCGCTGCTGCAGCCTAGCTGACCATGTCAGCAGGCGGTTCACTCCCCTGATGATTTCCTGCAAGGCATCACAGTAGCAAAAGGCTAATCTGCAAGGCTGGGCGAACCCGAGGAAACCCTACGATCAATCATGATCTTTTGCGATCGACCTTGGCGTGGCCGTAACGCTTTAGTGGGTTGGTAGCAGAAGACTACCAAGCTGCGGTATGTTCTTCAACCCCTTCGATAGGATAGCCATGCTCTAGCAGAGCCTTCCTCGCCAGCATCTGTAGCATGATATTTTCGGTCCAATTCATTTCGTCGGCGTCGCTGTCCTGATTGTGCATGTCATCGATGTGACTCAGCAGCCCCTTGGCATCGTAGCGACCAACTACCTTACTCGCAAAAATATTGGTTTCAGGAAACTGCATCTGACATTCGTCTTTAATAAGACGATGCTGATACACCAAACAAAACTCCCGTTTACCCATTGAGTGCACGAGTAATTTTCTCGTAGGCAAAGCCTTAAGGATTTTCGAGCCGCAGCGACAAGAATAGGTTCCGCTCGATGCGAGCGTGTGGCATTTTGCGCAGAATTCTTTATTGCGGTATGGAAATGAGAGCAACACTTCACCCTCAACCTTGATCATCTGGATGCGGTAAGCACCCTGACTATCTTGCAACAGACGGTGATAGACCTTGAAAGTACGCCTGCGCAACTTCGGGCCATATATCTCCATCAATTTTTGCAACTGACCTTCTCTTGCCAGAGCAGAGCCGTTCTTCCAGTTGCTTACCACTGATTGCTGGGTTCGGCAGGCATCGGCAATATCTTTTTGCGTCCAGCCGTCACGCAATGCCATATTGATTAGCTGCTTGGTGTAGCGGTACTTCTTATTTTCGTCCATTACGTTCATGCTCGAAGGCGGGTTGCCCCGCCGGCCAATGTTGCTGAGACAGTTATTTTTTCTTAACTGTCTGCTGCTTTTGTTGATGCTGCTGAATCTGCTTCCCTCGGTTACCCTGATTCTGGTCGTAAGTCTTGTTGGTTCCCGGAGTTCCCTTGTTCTTGTTCACGATATCCGCTTCATGGTTCGACATTTCTCACTCCTACGAGTTTATTAAGGAGCGCTCATTTTGCCAATACCAAAAATTTATGCTACTGATATTTTGATGATAATTTCATTATACTTCTAGATATCGCGAAGCGCTGTAAGCGACGCAGTTACGCGCGCCCCTTCCAGCCTTGATCCGCGGGTAACTGACGCAGTGCTGACCTATCGGCGTTAGCCAACGCATGGCGGCTCTGGCTGAGGTCCAGCCGCTGACCCGAGGGGCTCCTCCTCGGCCGGAGCAGACTATAGAGCGGTTGACTTACTATGGCTGAAGCTCAAGTAAAAGCAGCCGCTTAAGACAAATCGGAGCGATTCAATCCTTGCCTGATCAAGACTCCACGTGACTGACATCTATCAAGACTACAAACCGTTTCGCAATATGTTGCGCAAGCAACATCTCGAAGCATCGTTAATCGACGTATGGCAACTCGCACGCTATCTTTCGAACAACGACGCCCCATCACCCGGTAGGTTTGGCTACAACGCCAACAGCTTGCGGACTCTGCTATACCCTTGGGATTTACTGTTATTAGCTCGAGAACTAATTCTCCACGCATCCAACTGTGGGCAAAATCGTCTCGACACAATGACTAGCCTTGGCCCAGTAGTTAATGCGATGCGTGACGCATCGGATGCCGCCACAAGACTAAAGCTGGATCAGGAAGACGTCCTTATTGGCATCCACCGCCTTGCGCATCAACAGTTCCGCTTTCAGGGCAACCACGATTTAAGCGCCATGGGGCGTTACCTGCTGGTTTTCGGACAGGTTGAGTTCGACAAAATAATGCTTGCTTCTACCGGACTAGCCACTGCTCAGTATTACTTTCTTGGAATGGCTGTAGCAGGACATCTCCTGCATTCGCCACGCGTTAATGCTGCCCAGAATTACGGCGAATTTGGCATCTCACGCGAAGCATCGAGTGACTTTTTTCGGCGCTTAGCTCTTCCTGTGTCTGAGCTTCGTGAGCGCTTTAACGCAGCAACTCAGTACGATGGTCTCTGGCAATACACCTGGAATGAGCTCGAAGCCCATCCGCTAGTTGGACTTGACCCTAAAAAGCCAGAGCATCTCTACTGCCCACTCCCTGTGCTCTGGTTACGGCGAGTGACTGCTGGACTGTATTACGATCTCGCAAACACGAGAGGGTTTAGCGCATTGCGTTGTACACAACTCTTCCAGTCCTCTTAGACTCCAGTTCTGAGTGATTTTTCGGACCAGCGATGATTTGGGCGGAAGAGGAATTTGGCGGCGCGGACCTGGGCGACAAACGTTTGAACAAGCGGCTGGTGCTGCTGGCCGATCGGCTCGGGGAGCAGCCTTCGGCAAGTATCCCGGAGGCCTGCCGTGGTTCGGCGGAAATGCATGCAGCGTATCGTTTCCTGGGCCGCGAGGCGGTGGACTGGCGCGAACTCATGCAGCCGCACTGGGATGCCAGTGCGCGGCGCATGCAGATGCATCCGGTAGTGCTGTGCATTCAGGACACGACCGAACTGGACTTCGAGGGCAAGTCGGCGCGGGGGCTGGGCCCCCTGAATTACGAGGCTCAGCGCGGGATGTACGTGCATCCGACCTACGCGGTGACGCCCGCCCGGGAACCCCTTGGGGTGATCGATGCGTGGATGTGGGCGCGGGCGTTCAAACGGGGCGAGGCACCGCGGGAGGGGATTCCCGAGAGTCTGCGCTGGCTCGAAGGCTACGCCCGGGTGGCCGAGCAGGCGCAGACCCTGCCCGAGACGCGCCTGGTGTATGTGGCGGACCGGGAAGCGGATATCGTGGAACTGATGCGCCGGGCACGTGACCTGGGCACACCGGCCGATTGGCTGATCCGCTCGCAGTACGACCGCTCGCTGGGCAAGGGAGCGCCGAAGCTCAGCGCGGCGCTGGCGGCGGCGCCCGTGCTGGGTGAAGTGCAGTTCCAGATGGCCTCGCGCCAGGGCCAGGCGGCGCGCAGGGTGCGTCAGGAGATCCGCGTGCTGCGCCAGGCGCTGCCCGATGGCGCGGGCGGAACGGTGAGCGTGAGCGTGGTGCTGGCGAGCGAGGTCGGTGCGCCGAGCGGCATAAAACCCGTCCAGTGGCGCCTCCTGAGCAATCGCGAGGTGGCCACGCTCGACGAGGCGATCATGCTGATAGATTGGTATCGGGCGCGCTGGGAAGTGGAGCTTCTCTTCAACACCTTGAAAAACGGCTGTCGCGTCGAAGCCCTGCAACTCGACTCCTACGCGAAGCTGGAGCGGGCCATCGCGCTGTATCTGGTCGTGGCCTGGCGGATCGGCCACTTGATGCGCCTCGGGCGAACCCATCCAGAACTGGATGCCGGCATCGCGTTCGCGCCCGACGAAATCCGCGTCGCTTACGCGCTGCACGGCAAACGCCCGCCGCCCAAACCCAAGGTCAATCAGGTTCTGCGCCTGATCGCCATGCTCGGCGGCTTCATCGGGCGCAAGGGCGACGGCGAGCCGGGCGTAAAGAGCATCTGGCTCGGGCTGCAGAAGATTCGCACGGTGATTCAAGCGCTACCCCTCATCGAAGCCGGGAATGCAGGGGGCGTTGTGTAGAACGCAATGCGCCAAAGCCCCACGTAGGCAAAGACAGCGACTCAGCTGTAGCCGGAGCCTCGGCGAACTGAAGGTGGGCTTCGCCGAGGACTAGCCCGCCGGATTCGGTGATTGCCTTTAGATGAGCAAATGCAAACTCGACCAGCGGGCGGTTCTCGATGTCAGTTGCGGATGGCGCATGCGTACCGACCCAGCGAACTACGCCAGCGATGAACATGCGTTGGCTGGCCTTGCCTGCTCTTGAGTGCATTCCTACCACGCAACCGGCGCCAAATTGTCCGAATGCCAAGGGGATGGCCCAGAATTGACCGCGTCTGAGTAGCCGGGTGGACTTTGGAGCAAAGGGATACTGAGTCGCAGACTTTGACATATGGCGGCTAACGTTTGAATTCAGCGGCGCTGTTAGGCGTCCGCTGGAATGAATGGTTATGCCTCAGCATCGTAGACGCCTTCATCGATTTGGGGATCCTCACTCGCAAAGACGTTCAGGCAGAGATTTCCGGTTACTACGAGCCATTCGCGACGGCGAACTTCAAGGCCCTGCCTCAGATCCTCCTCGGCACCCCAACCACCAGACGTAACGAGCAGAACATGATGACCGTGAACAAAACCTGGGGCTACCCAGTACTGCGCCAAGTCCGATTCATCGAGAAAGCGGAAGCCCTGGACGGATTGAAAAGTTACGCGAAGGCCACGGAACCGATCACCCTCGAGTGGCTCGCGAGCAACCGCTATTGAGAGGCTTTGGCCGTTGAAGCGCACGGAAGCAATGTCCGATTCGCTTGGGACGGCTAGCGCGGGGGCAATTGGGACGGTTCTAATAGGCATAACGTTCGCGCTCAGCGGGCGGCGTAGCCGTCCGCTGCAGCAACTGGTTGGGCCTCACCGCTTGGACAAGAACAACCACCTGCATAGTCCTACGGAGCCTTGACGCTCTTACGCCTCATGCGTTTCCGCGCCGCGTTATCCGCCTTGAGGATTTGCACGCATTCATCTGATGTCGGGACCTGTCGATCCGTTTCGATCGTGTGCCAACCGCCGCAGTTCGGGTCGGGACAGCCGCACACCGTGAACCGCACCGGGTGCTCCGTCAGACCTTCTCGCTTTTGGATCGCGTTCGTCCGCTCGCGGCTTTTGATGATGTCTACGATGGCGGCCCGGCCGAGAAATGGATTCGACATGTTTGTTCTCTATCGGATGAACGAGCGCTCCGAATGTGATGCCCAACGTTATAGGTAAGCAGACTGCAGCGACGGGTGGCACAGAACAAGCCAGGTTGGGTATTCGGCAGATCCGCCGGACCGGAGGTCAGGCTTCAACAGGTACATGATGACTGGATTGTGCCAGGACCCAGCCGCTGAGCCCATACGAACTTGAGAGCTCAACGCATTTGAGCTGTCTCTGGGTTAGATATTCGAATGCCTCTTCAAGCTCTATTTCGGCAGGCCGAACCGGATAGGGCTTTGAACGCCAGAATCTTGGCCAACCCCACTTACATTCGTTCTCAAAACGATTTGCCCAGTGCTCCAGGAACGGACGAAGAGGCACCTCGGCAAAAGAGTAGACAATGTTCCCGCCAAGGTCGTGCTCCAAATAGTAGGATTCGATACCCGAGAAATACAGTTTGACTTTCTGGATGTCCGTGGCCGTTTCATACGGCCACTCCAGATTGAAGGTGAGCGTCTGGCGCTTACTCTCTACCGAATACCCGATGATGTGGAAATCGTGCCACGAAAGCATAGTTTTCAGGCCCGACGTTTGAAGTAACCCTCCGCCGGGGCGAAGCGCGGAGGGAACCTTCAAGCGCAAGTTGGAGGCGGTGTTGACCGATAGGTTGATAGCATACCGCTTCGCCCGGATGGCTGCTATCCGGACGGGGCAGCGAGCGGCTGCTCCTGGCCGAGTTCAGAAGTCGGCAGACGCCCATTAAGATTCCTCGATTTCCCCGTGAGCTGACATCCAAAGCATGAGGGCTAGCGCAACCCATAGATGCTGCCCTCCCTCGGGTATTCGATGTTGTACTCGACCTTAAAGGTTGCGGTTTCAGATGGGGCCAGAGTCTTCTTCCAGGCGACCACCCCCTGTCGCTGCTCCCAAGCTTCCACGGTCGGTTTCGGATCAAACATTGCTTTCACTTTGATCTCGTCCGCCGTACTCACCGGGGACGACTCCAGAACCAGCACATCCACTGGTGTCTTATGGGCGCTACTGAGCGCAAATACATCGCCTGTACGACGCTCGTTGTGCTTTTCCAATATTCCCGTTGCCCCGGAGATGCTTTTCACCGGATTAACCGTCACCCGCAGCAGTTCGTCTCGACCAAAAGGAATTACAAAGGGCTCCGCTGCCTTGGGGTCCCAATGGCTCGATCCGACATAGCTGCCATCCCGGTAAAGTTGCATGTTGCCAGGCAACCAGACGCCTGGTGGCCGCTCGGCTTCGGCACTGACAAAGCCAGCGCGGTCGAACCGCGGCACCACCCGCACTTCCTGCCGAACCGGCAAGGTTTGCTTTGACAAGACGACGGAGGTTTCGCGCCCATCAGCCGCTAGAGTCACCCGCACCGGCACTTCAAATTCGGTCGCAAAGGTGCTGTTGGTCTCGAAGGTCGGCGGGCTATAGCCTTCTTCCTGATCCCCCTCTTTTCGTCTTGCCGCCATCGGTGCAAGGGCCGCAACGGCGGCGGGAGCAGCCCGATATTCTGAAAACTTCTGCGGTGGCGAGTAGGACAGCAGCCAAGGCTGGGGTGCGATGCCTTGTGGCGAGAGTTCGGGCTGGGCCGTCGATAGAGAGAGTTTGACGTTGCGCCAGTCCTCACCTGTCTTTTGAGAAATGGTTGCCAAGCGTTCCAGTTCAACCTTAGATGATGCGGAATCCAGCCCCGCACGATATGCGGGCTTCCATCCAGCGTTATTGACCTGGTAGGAGATCTTCAGGGTGCCTGGTCGATCCGCCACTAGGCTGACCGTGACCACCCGAGTGTCCTTGGCGCCTGTACGAAGCCGCGCCAAGTCCCGTTGCAGTGCATCGATCCTTTTGGTGAGTTCGCGCTTTTGCACTGCGATGCGCTGCATCTTGGCAAACGCCTCCTGAGCGCCCCGTCCCAAGGTATCGATGATGGCGCCCAGTGTCTTGCCGTCGATGATTGTGGTCGGGTGATCCCTCGCCGTTCCGTTGCTGCCGAATCGCTCCAGGTAACCCGTCACGATTTCCGCCGATTTGGCTTCAGCATCGAGGATAGCCACCTGATCCTGGAGCATCTGTATCTTGCCTTCCAGGTCCGCCTCGGCCGGATTGGCTGCTTGGAGCGTCGCGGTCTCCTGCACGACGATCTCACCGATTTGAATACCAGATCCGGCTTTCACCCTCAGCGTCTGACGGTCCAGTTGTGCGGAGAGGCCGGCGACTACAAGCTGTGTCATGCCCGGTGCAACCTGCGCTGTGCGCACTACCGTTGCGCTGCCAGGGTAAAGGGCTACAGCCGTGATCGGGGCTGCGAGTTCGGCCCCGAGGCAAGCCACCGGTGCAGCGAGCGCAGAGACGACGGCACCAGTCTTCATCCACGCCCACGTAAATTGTCCCATGGCAAAATCCCTCGAATTGTCTGAATGTTTATCGGACGATAGCTGCAGTGCATGCGCGCATCTTGCTGCAATTCAAATTGCATGGCAATTATGGGGCGCTGGCCCGTCTAGAGGAACGGCCTCGAGAGTCGCCCCCTGATCTACAAGCGCACAAAGAACCTGCGGGCAGTTCAGTTGCTACTTGGAGCAGCGTTGAGCAGAGCCCTATCTCATTGCGAACCAGAGAACCCCTGCAAAATCGACGTTTACTTCAACCTTAGGAAATCCTATGGCTTATCTCGACAGTGAAAGCCCGGCAACTGCTCTGGAATCCATCGCAGAAATTTACGATGCTGACCCAAATGCAATTCAGCGGTTTTTCTGCAATTTTGATATTTGGAGTTGCGTGGCTTTGCCAACACTTGCTTCGATGGTGGCAGGGCCACAGTGCCTAGCGAAAAAATTGTCTATGTGGAGCAAATAATTCCTAATTCGGCGTTTTACGCGAACGCGAGTGCTGCAAATTAGTTGCCGAACGTCCGCTATGCCAACGGGCCTATGAAGTTCGCGTTTGTCGGAAGAAAAAGCTGCCATTCGTGGCTGTGGTGGCCATTTTCGCTGACTTGGCGTGAGTCGATCCCAATACAGGAACTGTCTTTGCGCCGGTTCGGTCAGGACGACTAAATCACCCGGTTAGCTTCACGGAGTCCAGCAACCTCGTTGATTTGTGTTGGCTCCGGACGAGAATAACCGATTAGACTCCTGACTGTTATCGCAAGAATCAACAAAAATGGACAAGGAACCAGCCGTCAGCCTCACCCAGGAAGATCAATTGGAGGTTGACGCTATTTGCGTGACTGCTCTGTTTGAGCGTGCTCGCAAGGCGACGATGTTGTCGCCGATAGGCACAGGATTCATCTTCTGGCTGGTACACGAGATCGTGGCGGCGAAGCTCGTGCTGGCCTGGATCATCATCAATACCTTGCCAGATACCATTACCTTCGTTCTGACTTCGCGTCTGATAAAGCGCCCACTCCCCAACCAGCAGATAAGCTATTGGCACAACTTGCAGACCGCCCTTCGTTCCTTGCAGGGATTGTGCTGGGGATCCGCTGTAATCTTCTTCCATGTGGCGTGGCCTGTTTCCTTGGTTCACGACATGACCATCTTGGTGGTTTTGGTTGCCGTCTCCTCCGCAGGCATTGTCAATACGGCACCTTCATTTCGTACCTCGTTCGGTTTTACCTTCTGCGTACTAATAATCCCGATCTGCTATTACTTCTGGTTGGGCGACCCGATCTATATCAAGCTGGCTACTGGCTCCGCCATACTGCTGCTGGTCACACTCCAATTTGGGTGGGATGCCTACCAACAGTTTGTCGATGGTGCGAAACAGTTAGTGTTGAATCGACGAATCTCCCTACAGCTGGAAATGCGGAACAAGGAGCTTAATGAACTGAATAGACAGCTCAGTGTTACAGCCACTCACGACAGTTTGACTGACCTGTACAACCGGCATTTCATCGTTGATCAATTGAAGCAGCAACTGGATCTTTTTAGGCGCTATGGAAATCCATGCAGCATCGTTTTGATTGATATCGATCGGTTCAAACAGGTCAACGACCAGTTTGGGCATGCCTCGGGCGATGAGGTACTGGTTGCCTTCAGCCGGCGGACTGAGTCGAACATACGATTAGGCGATACTTTCGGACGCTATGGAGGCGAAGAGTTCTTGCTGGTATTGCCGATGACAGAATTACCCTCTGCACTGAGTCTCGCCGAGCGCATACGTGGCCATTTGGCGAGTACGCCTCTGCTAGAGCATCCTCGGCCCTTGACGATTACTGCCTCATTCGGCATTGCACAAATAAAGGCCAACGAATCGATCGATACCTGGCTTATCCGAGCCGATAAGGCACTTTATCGCGCCAAGGAAAATGGTAGAAACTGCGTAATGGCTGACTGAGTTTTACTTCAAACTGAACGGCAGCAAAGGCCGAGAAGCAGCCTCCAGATCATCAATCGCAACAGAAACAGACGCGTGCGGGCATGCGCACGCCAGGACACGGACAGCCATGGTGCGAAACTCCTTTGTCAAAGGGCATTTCCGCTCCCCGTCGCCAAACGGGGGGCGGGCCAAAGCGGGGTTGGCGAACCGGGACAAAGGAACCGGCAGGGCCGAAGCCCTCCCCACCCGGCCCGCCATTGATCATGGGCGCACCAAGGGTGCACGGACAAAAAAAGCCGCATTGCGGCTGAGGTCCGCCTTTGTCGGTCAGGTCGCCAAACCCGTTCGCTGTTGTTGCAGCGACGGCGGGGAGTATCGGCCGGGTGTTCGAGGAGCGTCAAGGGACGGTCGCCCCAGTACGGAGGCCACAGCCCCCTTGCGCTGCCATCCGCTCGTCCCCCACCGACTCACTCCACACAAGCAATCCGGAGCCCGGCGAATGTCCTGCCCGGTTTGGCGGGCAGCCTGGTGTTCTGCCAGGGCGGCATCGGTGATGAGCAGATCGATACACAGGCCGCAGCGGTTCTCCATGAGCGCATGGCTCCGGGGGCCCTGAGCAGCCGCTCCGGCAGAATCGACTGTCGGCCAGCTTGGGCATGAAAACGGAACGGCTGACACTTTTTCGAAACCTTCGGCTCCGCTATCTTGAAGACACTTTATGTTCTTGCGACCAGAGTCGGTCACCAAAATTGGAAGTGTCAAAACCGATCCGTGGGGCGGTGGTAATTTTTGTTGACTGCGCCTGCCAGCAGCCTCCCGAGCCGGGCCTGTCTATTTGAGCGAGAGCTCTACCGCGGGGCGACGGAGCGACGTTTCGGCGTGTCCGATCCAGGCCTCGAATTCCACTGCCGGCAGGGGGCGGGAGTACAGGTAACCCTGCAGCATGTCGCAGCCCAGTTTGGCGAGGAATTGTTGCTGGCCCGGGGTTTCCACGCCTTCGGCGACGACCGCCAGGCGTAGCTGGCGGGCCAGCGAGACGACGGCGCCGGCAACGGCGGCGTCGGTTTCCGAATCCGGCAACTGCTGGACGAAACTGCGATCCAGCTTGAGGACGTTCAAGGGCAGGGTGCACAGCATGGCGAGCGACGAATGGCCGGTACCGAAATCGTCCATCGCGACCTGCAAGCCCCGTTGGCGCAACTGGCGCAGAATCTGGATCGCCCGTTCCGGCCGCTGCATGGCGGCGGATTCAGTGATTTCCAGTTCCAGCCAGGCGTTATCCGCACCGGCAGCGGCGATGATGCGTTCGAGACGATCGACCAAGTCGGGGTCGTCGAATTGCCGAGGGGAAAGGTTGACCGCCACGCGCGGCACCGGAACGCCGCGCCGGCGCCACTCCACCATCTGCTGCGCGGCTTCCTGCAAGGCCCAGTCGCCCAGTTCGGAAATGATGCCCAGTTCCTCGGCGACCGGGATGAATTCGGCTGGCGAAACCAGCCCCCGCTCTGGATGTCGCCAGCGCAGCAGCGCCTCGGCGCCGGCCAGGCTGTTGTCAGCGGTCCGAATCTGCGGCTGGTAGAACAGCTCGAGCTGATTGCGGCCCTGGGCCCGGCGCAGATCGCTCTCTAGAGCCAGGCGCTGCATAGCTCGCCGGTTCATCGCTTCGTCGTAGAAGCGAAAGGTGTTGCGTCCTGCTGCCTTGGCCGCATACATGGCTGCATCTGCATTGCGTAGCAGGGATTCGATGTCGCCGCCATCACCGGGGTAAAGGGCCAGCCCCAGGCTGGCGCCGACATCGATCTCGCGGCCGCCGAAGACGACCGGGGGTGACAAAGCATCGAGCACCCGCACCGCCGCGCTGGCTGCGGCCGCGGCGTCCGCCATACCTTCGAGGAGGAGGACGAATTCGTCGCCAGCCAGACGCGCCAGCGTGTCCTCGCTGCGGCAAACGCCACGGAGGCGGCGCGCCACTTCGACGAGGACGGCATCGCCGGCACCATGGCCCAGGCTGTCGTTGATCAGCTTGAAGCGGTCCAGGTCGATGAAGCAAAGGGCAAAACGCTTACCCGGATCGCTGCGTTCGAAAACTTCGCGCAAGCGGTGGTCGAAACGCATGCGGTTGGGTAGCTCGGTGAGGGCGTCGTGGTGGGCAAGGTAGGCGAGTTGTGCCTCGGCCGCCTTGCGAGCCGTAACATCGTTGATGACCCCGACGTAGCTGCTGAGGGCGCCGGATTCACCGTGCACCGGGGCCAGGAAGAGTTCGAGCCATTGCTGCGAGCCGTCGGGTCGCTGGCGGGAGAGCGTCGTGTAGCCATCCCGGCCTTCTGCGATGGCGCTGCGAATGACATCGAAACCGTCGTCTTCGCCTGTGCACAGGCAGGGCTGGCCGAGGACAGTCTCCCGCGAGCGGCCAAGAATGCGGGTGAAGGCGGCGTTGACGTAGGTCAGCGGGTAGCTGGGAGGCGTCGCGGCCGCGATGAACACGCCATTGACGCTGGACTCGATGGCGCGGTCGCGTAGCGCGATGGCCCGTTTGTCGGCATGGATGTAAGTGTCGAGGGTGAGACCGAGGTCGAGCATGACGACCTTGAGCAAGGCGTCGAAGACTGGCCGAAAGGTATCGAAATCGCCATCTGTTGCCGTCCAAGTCGCCTGCAGCATGTCGGAAAGATATTTGCGGAAAGCGCCGACATACCATTTCGGCGTCAGCCCGATGCGGGCATGCGTCATACCGACGCGAAGCCGGCCGGCGACATAGGCCGCCCCATAGTCGCCGGCGGTCAGGCTGTCGAAATAGCGGCCGTGCGCTCCCTTCAGGCGGCTCACGGTCGCTTCATCGGGTAGCAGCGCGGCCAGTTCGGGCAGGCGGCGCAGGTACTCGTAGAAGCCGTCGGCGAAACCGTTCTGGGCGGCGGCCAACTTGCTGCGGATGGCACTCAGGCGTTCGGCATCGGTTGCGGTCAGTTCGAGAAAGGCCTTGCGGGCTTCGATCTCGGCGACATCGATGCCCATTTCGGCGGCAATCCCATCCACCTCGGCGGTTGGGGCTGGCATGCGGGACTTGCAGCTCACG
Source organism: Pseudomonadota bacterium (assembly GCA_018241685.1). Taxonomy (GTDB): domain Bacteria; phylum Pseudomonadota; class Gammaproteobacteria; order Burkholderiales; family Rhodocyclaceae; genus Zoogloea. The sequence continues at coordinate 262,665 of JAFEDJ010000009.1, read as the reverse complement.
AGCCACCCCGTTCCGTGCCTACCGCCAGGATGCGCTGCATGCCAGCCATCACGGCCAGACGCTTCAGCGTTGCCTTGAGTTTGCCCAGCAGAGCGTGCGCTGCGGCTAGCGCTTGTTTTGCATTGTTTCCAAGCATGATGCCTCCAGCGAGCACTCGGGGAATGTTGAGAAATTTACTCGGGAATTGCTTGTTTTGTCTTGATGCGAATCAAAACGTCCGGCGCGGTCAGGCGTGGATATGTTTTTGGAATTTAAAGAGTCGCCCCTGAAATATTCAATTCGCCACATCCAGTGACCTGCCTAGCGGGCTAGAACCCTCGCCGCTGACCACCCTCCCAAGCATCCCAGCCAGCACGCAGAGCGCCAAAAGAGCCTTCAGCACCAGACAGCCGGAATTTCTCGCTCCAAGCGGAGAGTTGATGAAGTTCTCAGGGAATTTGTCTGCTGATTCAGCGTGGCACTGACTTTTCTGTGCGAGGAGTGGCGGGTGAAGAACCCTGGTCAAAGTCGACGCGAAATATATGCTGATTTAGTACCGCATGATTTCCGTGCCAAATATGTGCTCCAAACGACGTGCCGGGTGTTCCTGACCATGCGAACAGCAGCTCCCCTCCTAGCAAACGGTTTCGCTCATCGACCTCGCCATCGAAATGGTTATACGGAGCCGCAGAATTGTTGAGATTCTGAATCCGAACAATTGGGAGTCCGCTGGGTTTCCATTCAGTGGGTTTGAAGGCTCGTCCATTTAGCAAGGAACACAATGATCCTATCGGGGCTCGTGTCCAACCACTGGGGAGCTTACTCATCCTCGCCCCCCGCCAACAACACCCCACGCCTCGCCAACCGTTCCCGTGCATCCAACAGCGCCGCATGCAGGCGCTGCTCCAGTTCCGCCTTGGGCGGCAGTTCGGTCCAGTATTCGGCGACGGTGATGCCGTCCTTGTGCATTTGCAGCAGTTCCACCTGTTCGCGGCTGGACTCGGCGCAGAGGATCAGGCCGATGGGGGCCTCTTCGCCCGGCTGGCGTTCATGCTTGTCCAGCCATTTGAGGTAGAGCTCCATCTGGCCCTTGTGGGCGGCCTTGAAGCGGCCGAGCTTGAGTTCGATGGCGACCAGTCGGCGCAGGCGGCGGTGGAAGAAGAGCAGGTCGAGGTAGAAATCATCGCCGTCGATGACCATGCGTTTCTGGCGCTCGACGAAGGCAAAGCCGCGGCCGAGTTCGAGGATGAAGGCCTCGAGCTGACGCAGGATGGCGGTTTCCAGGTCGGCTTCGTCGTGGCCCTGGCGCAGGCCGAGGAAGTCGAGGAAGTACGGGTCCTTGAAGACGACGGCGGGGGCGCTGGCATCTTCACTCGGGGCAGTGAGTGCGCCGCCTTGTGCGCTGGCAATTTCGCTGCGCTCGAAGGCCTTGCGTTCGATCTGCCGGTGCAGTTCACGCACGCTCCAACGCTCGGCCACGCACTGGCGGGCGTAGAAGTGGCGGGCGGGTTCGGTCTTGAGCGGCAACAACTGCAGGAAGTGGGTCCAGCTCAATTGTCGCATCAGCGATGCGACAATTTCGGCATCCGGGAAGGCCTGGGCGAACTGCACCATGCGGCGCAGGTTCTTGGGCTCGAAGCCACGGCCGAATTCATGGGCCAGGCGTTCGCCGAGGCGGTCCATCAACTGGACACCATAGCGGGCACGTTCGCCGCCCAGCACTTCGGTTGCCAGACGCTGGCCGATGCGCCAGTAGAGCAGTGTGAGTTCTGCGTTGACCGTGGCAGCCAGACGTTGACGACTGGTAGCGATCAGATCGCGCAGTTCGTCGTGCAGGGGCTCCAGCGGATGCGCCGGGGGCGATGCCTGTTCGCTCATGCTGCGACTCCGCTATCGCGTTCCTCGTCGTCGGGCAGGAAGTCATCCAGCACCAGGTCGGGGTCTTCACCCAGTTCGTCGAGCAAGGCACGCAGTTCAGATATGGCGGCATTCAGTTCGCGCATAGCAAGCCGGGCAACCAAGGCAGGTTCGTCGCGTTGGGCTTCGGCGGTTTCTGCGCCGCCGTCCTTCAGCCAGCTGATGTCCAGGTTGTCACCACGGATGGCAATCTGTTCGCGAGAGAATTTGCGCCAGCGGCCAGTTTCACCGGTATCCACACGGCGAGCCAGCGCCTCGGGACCACCCTGCGGGTCATCGCCGAAGACGTCCTCGAACTTGTCGCGGGGAACTTCGGCGGGCACGTCGGCCAGGGTACGGAAGTAATCGCGGCTGAAAGGTGTGCGCTTGCCGAACTGGGGCATGTTGGCGCGCATGTCGTAGACCCAGACTTCCTTGGTGTTGTCCTTGTCCGTCTCGCCACGGGTGAAGAACAGCACGTTGGTCTTGACACCTTGGGCGTAGAAGATGCCGGTGGGCAGGCGCAGGATGGTGTGCAGATTGCACTTGTCCATCAGGTCACGGCGGATGTCGGTGCCAATGTTGCTTTCAAAAAGCACGTTATCAGGCAGGACCACGGCGGCACGACCTCCGGGTTTGAGGCCGCGGTAGATATGCTGCAGGAAGGCAAACTGCTTGTTGCTGGTGAGGTACGTGAGATCACCGCGGGTAGGCAGGCCACCGCCCTTTTTGGTGCCGAAGGGTGGGTTGGAGAGGATCAGCGTGGCCGGTGGAAGTTGCTTGTAGTCGTCACTCAGAGTGTCGCCGTAGATCACGCCACCTTCGATGCCATGCAGGAGCATGTTCATCAAGGCCAGGCGGTGGGTGTCCTGCACCAGTTCCATGCCGTAGAAGGTCTCGTTTCGATACCGACGCTGGTCTGCCTCGCTGAGACTGTAGATATCTTTAGCATTGCGGAGGTAGTTATTGGCCGCAATCAGAAAGCCGCAGGTGCCCGCCGCCGGGTCTTGGATTACATCGCTGAACTGCGGCTTCATCACCGCAATAATGCTGTCAATCAGATCGCGAGGAGTGAAGTACTGCCCCGCTCCACTCTTCTTCTCGCCGGCATTTCGCTCCAGTAGGTCCTCGTACATTCGGCCCAGATCATCGCGGTCGACGCTATACCAGTCCAGCGCGTCAATATCCGTAACCAGCTTGCTGAGCGTGGCAGGTTTGGTGATGAAGGTATTGGCATTGGCATACACCTCTTGCACCGCACCGCGGCCGTGCAGGCCGTAATCAAGCAGCATTTCCTTGTAGGTATCCAGCCGCTCGGGGGCCGAGGCATTGAGCAGATCGTCCCAGCGGGTGCCGGGCTGTTCGACTGGCGCTTCATTCTTTTTGGGCCGCGTCCAAACCTTTAGCCTGTCTTCCTGGCCGGTTTCCTTCATCATCTTGAGAAACAGCAGGTAGGTCAGCTCGCTGAGGTACTGATGGTAGGTCACCCCGTCGTCGCGCAGCACATGGCAGAGCGACCAGAGTTTTGCGCCGATGTCGATGGCGGCTGTGCGGTTGGTCATGGTTGTTACGGTGTATCGCAGGCAGATTTGGGCTGGTTGGCCCAACGCGCGTCATTGAAAGCGGCCAGCACGGGCTGGAGCTGACCGTTGAAGATCTTGTCGAGGCGACTGAAACCACCACCTTCGCGTTTGAAGATGAGGTCAGGGTCGTCCAGGGCGGCGCAGTCTACCAGCACATTGGCCTTGGTCTGGGCGGCGATACGCTTGAGCCAGTCCCGTTGCGGCGTGGTCCAGGACAGACCACCGGGCGGCTGGGCCAGCAAGTGCTGCAGCGCACGGTCGACACGCTCCCCATAGGGCAGCAAGGGGTCACCAATGGCGGCCTGGCGGATGTAGCCGACGATGCGGGCGGCAATGTCCTGGTTGGTGAGTTCGCGCCAGGCGGTAGCGAGGTTGGTTTCAGTGAAGCCGGCGGCATCCAGCGCCAACACCAACTCGCGCAACTGGGCACGGGTCAGGTCTCGGGGGCGGGGGCGGGTGAGCACAGTGAGCAAGGCCGGGATTTCGTCGCCGTGGCTCTTGAGGTAATCGCCAAACTCGCGCAAGTAGTCTTCCGGTTTGTGTGCCTTGCCATAGCCGCGCTCGGCACGCTCGAAACGGTCCGGGTGATCGGATACGTATATGGTGCGGGGCAGGCCGCCGGATTGACGGTCGAGCAGCTCACCCAGGCCGGGGCGCTGGATGAACCAGTTGGCCACGTCGGCCAGCGGCAGGGACTTCAACTTCTGGATGAAGTCCTGGGGCGCCATGCCCGCCTTGGCTTCGAAAGCCTGGCGGTCCTGTGCCGAGAGGTGGCGTTTCTTGCGTTGCAGCTTGGCCAGAAACTGATCGCGGGCCAGGACAGTTGCCGCCTCATCCTTGAGGGTGGCGAGTTCCTGGGCCAGTTGGGCAAAGCCGATCTTGGGATTGACGACCACCGGCTGCATGGCAGTCATCTCGCCCACGGCTTCAAAGATACGCACGGCGTCGAAGACGCGGAAGGACTCCTTGTCCTCGGCTCCACCGAAATCGCACAGTCGGGTGGCGCGGCCGAGCATTTGATCAAACAGGATGCGGCTGCTCACCTGCCGCAGGAAGACCAGGTTGCAAATTTCGGGCACGTCCACGCCAGTGGTCAGCAGATCCACGGTGACGGCAACATTGGGCAGGCGCTCGTTCTTGTAGCGGCGGATCAGTTGCAGGGGCTTATCAGCAGCCCCGGTGATCTTGATCACGGCGTCGTCATCGACGCTACCGTATTGCTTTTCGAAGGCATGTTTGAGGAGGTCGACCACCAGATCGGCATGACTATCGCTGACGCAAAAGATCAGTGTCTTGCGGCGTGAGGCCGGGTCCAGCTCCTGGGCCAGGTAATCGCAGACGACTTCATTGAAGGCACGGGTGATGACCTTGCGGTTGAAGTCCTCAACCTTGAGTTTGATCTCGTCGGGTGTCTTGAAGAGCTCGATCTGCTGGCGGCCGGTGTCGTAAACCTTGACCGCTTCGCCGACCCGCCAAGTCATCCCTTGCGTAGACAGCTCGGTGTGGATTTGCACCGGTGGTTCGTAATCAACCAGATAGCCATCGATCACCGCTTCGCGGTAGCTGTAGGTGTAGGCCGGTGCACTGAAAATCTGCGTGGTGTGCGGCGCTGGAGTGGCGGTAAGGCCGATCTTGACTGCGTCGAAGTAGTCGAGAATACGCCGGTACTTGGAGATGTAGTCTTCGTAACCGCGGAAACTCAGTTCCGTTTCCGACAACTCACGATCCAGCAGATAGCCACGATGGCATTCATCGACGACGATGCAATCGTATTGGTCGATGGGGGGCGGCGCGACATCTTCCGCCGTGTACAGAACACGCTGGACCATGCCCTGCACGGTGGCGATATGTACGGCGGTATCGTCGTCCGGTTGCGGATGCTCCAACTCCTTGATGCCAAATATGTCGGCGAAGGTCTGCAGCTTTTCCATTCGCGTGTCCTTGAATGCGTTGGCCGCCTGTTCCCCAAGGGCGGAACGATCGACCAGAAAGAGGATGCGACGGAAGCGCTGAGCCTTGAGTAGGCGATAGATGAGCGCGATGCAGGTTTTGGTCTTGCCGGTGCCGGTGGCCATGGCCAGCAGAATGGCCCTCTGGCCGTCAGCGATGGCCGCCTCGGCTGCGCGGATGGCGTTCTCCTGATAGGGGCGCAAGGGAAAGCCGTAGTCGAAGGCTGTGCGATCGAGCTCGGCATGCGCGCGTGCGCTATCTTGCTGCAGCAGGGCCTTGAGGCCTTCGGGCGTATACCAGCCGTCCAAAGCGTGGCTCAGGTTGTCTGGACGGCGCAGGTCGCAGAACCAGACACCGCTCTGCTGCGCCACCTGGCGAAGATAGGGGCGACCGTTGGATGAAAAGGAAAACGGCACACGAAAAGTACCGTCGGCGCCATAGTTGGTCAGCGGCAGCTCGGTTTCGGACGACGGTTTGAAACCACGGCTATAGCGCTTGGCCTGTTGTAGGGCGGCGGAAACGTCGAGGTGTTTGCGCTTGGCTTCGATGACTGCGACGGGCTGCAATCCGACAAACAACACGTAGTCTGCCGGCCCAGTTTCGGTTGGCCACTCGGCGATCGCCATATTCTGGCCGCGTTGCGGCCGGGCGCCTCTACTGAAGGTCAGATAGGTTGAATCTGCAGTCCAACCGGCCGCAGCAAGTTGTTCGTCAATGATCTTGCGGGTATCGGCTTCGCTCAATTTGAGCGTCGCAGCCGCATTGTTGGCGGCCTCAACCAGTCGCGCCACCACCTGCGGCGGCTGGGCGCTAGCCTGCACCTGCATCGCCTCGAGACGCTGCACCAGTTCATGTTTGGCTGTCTCAGCCTCGGCCGCCATCGCTTCCCAGATGGCGCTCTCTTCCTCGGTCTGCTGCACACGTGCCTGCGTTGCCGCCAGCGCCAACGTCGCATCCTGGTGGGCGGCCCGGAACGCATCAAGCTCCTGCTGCAGGGCCTCAAGCTCAGCCTTGAGCTCAGAGCTTTCATCAGCCGGTGGCGGCGGCGGAATAAAGGGGCCGGACTTGAACCCGAGATCCTTGAACGTTCGGTGAAACCAAACACCCAATTGCCAAGCCAGGCGCATCGCCATTAGGGCAGTACGATGGTCTCCTCCCAGATTGTGGTTTGCATCGTTGCCAGCTTTGCGAATCTCGTGGAAGAGCCCGCCGATCTCACGGGGCAGGATTCCGTGCTCTTGCAGGCGGCGCAGCAGGTCGATCTGCCTTTCATCCGCTGAAGTGTATATACCGACCTGGGAAGCCACCGACTGGGACATGCCTTCCGCGAGTTGGCGAAGTTTCAGGAGGCAGGTATTCGGGTCATCGGCGAAGTAGCGCTCGGCTAGCAAGCCCAAGCGCTCAAGTTGCTCGTCGTGCGCCTTAAGCTGCGAAAAATTGCTTTGATGGCGAAGACTGGTCATGAATGCCCTTTATCTGAACTCGCACCAGACACTCAAGGCAGTGCCGTGAAGGTCCACGCAATCTCCATCTACTCATGCCCGCAAATACTGCGTGGGCGTTGTGCGATTTCCATTGGTCGACCGAACTGCATCGTACATAGTGATGCAGCCATGCCCACAAGCAAACTCGACGACCTTCATCCTAATGGCATTCAAGGAATTCATGGATGGCGATACTACATCCATTGATACCCATACACTTAGGCGATCCGTCACACCCAGAATGCGTAACACCTCCCCTTGGACAAGTATTGAACGGACGACAGGCCCGTACCGCTCTGGTCCTGCCATCCCTTTCACCTGGAGTGCAAGAGGTACAGCGCTCTACCTCCACCCCCGCGCCTCATCCGCAATCATCCCGCATTCCCACAGGTAGTTATCTCAGGACTCGGCATCCATGCGTCGAAACACGTCACCCGCATTGCCGCGGGTCATGACGAGCAGCCTGAGGCTGATGCCGATGGGACTAAAATGGAGCCTCCAAGGACAGGTGTGGGAGATCCGCGATGCCCAGCGCCGATACCACCGAAAGAAAGCACCACACATGTCGATGACGCCGAACCAGGTTGCCGAGTTCTGCCTGACCTTGCCGGGTACCCATGAGTCTCTCAAATGGGGCAACAACCGGGTTTTTTCGATTGCGGACGAAAAGATGTTCGCCATGCTCAACGCGCCGGCCAAAGGCGTGGAAAGGCTGGCCTTCAAGGTCGATGGAGATCTGTTCCTGGGCTACACCGACCGCCCCGGAATCCGGCCGGCGCCCTATCTGGCCCGTGCCCGCTGGATCACGATGGACCTGCCCTATCCCCTTGGCGAGGCGGAATTGAAGACCGCGCTGACACGGGCCCACCAGTTGGTGGCACTGCGCCTGCCCAAATACCGGCAGCCGGAATTTCTCGTTCCGGAAAGCTGAACCGGGCGCTGCCGCCCGGCTTCGATTCAAGCCGGCGCGAAGACCTGGACCCGGTTCCGGCCGGCGCGCTTGGCTTCGTACATGGCTTCATCGGCATGCTTGAGCAATTCGATGCTGCCGAGGCCGTGATCGGGATAGAGGGCGATGCCGATGCTGGCGGAGATCTGGATGGTGTGGCTTGCGATCTCGAAGGGCGTGGCGAGGGCCGCGCCAAGTTTTTGCGCCACGGCCAGGGCATCGGGCGCGTCCGTGATGTTGCGCAGGAGCAGGATGAACTCGTCGCCGCCCACCCGCGCCACGGTGTCGGATTCGCGCAGGCTGTGGCGCAGGCGGAGGGCGACCTGCTGCAGCAGGCAGTCGCCGATGCCGTGCCCCAGGTTGTCGTTGATCGGCTTGAAGTCATCCAGATCCATGAACATTACCGCCAGTAGCTGGCCATCGCGTTTGGCGTTGGCCAGCGCCTGCTCGAGGCGGTCGGAAAACAGTGCGCGGTTGGGCAGATCGGTCAGCGGATCGTGCTGCGCCAGATGACGGATGCGCCCTTCCGCCTCCCGGCTTTCGCCGAGGGCACGACGCAGGCGGTGGTTGATGCGGTAGATGTAGATGGCCAGCGCACTGACACCGGCCAGCAGCCCTAGCGCGATATACAGCGTCGTCGGGTCGCGCGGGGCATCGGGCTCGTAAAGAAAGCCATTCAGGGAGTAATTGCCGGGCAGCAGCCCGAGATCGGCATAGGTGTCGGCGATGTGGCGCCAGCGCCCGCGGTTCATGTAGCCGACCTCGACCAGATCGGTGCGCATCAGCGACGTCATGCGTTGCGCCTCGAAAAGATAGAAGCCGCGCGGATGTTGCGTGGAGTACTTGGCCAGGATCAGATCGGCGATTTCCTCCGGATGCTGCATCGCATATTGCCAACCGCGCAGGCTGGCCTCCCGGAAGGCGCGTACGCGCTCCGGATGGGCCTTCAGTTCCCGCTCGGTGGTGAACAGGTTGTCACCGTAGAAATCGATGCCGCCGGCCCGCGGCGTATAGACCTGGTAATCGAACTTGGCGCGGTCCAGGTAGTAGGGCTCGTTGCTGACGTAGGCGGAGATGGCATCGACGCGGCCTTCGATCAGGTCTTCCGGCTTGAAGCTGTGGGGCAGCTGGACCAGGCGATCCAGCGTGATGCCTTCCTGTTTGAGATAGGCGACCAGCTCGTCCGACTGCGGCTCGATCATGACGCGCTTGCCAACGATGTCATGGATGGCCTGAGTGCCGCTGTCCGCACCGCTCTGGCGCGCGATCAGCACCAGCGGGGAATGCTGGAAAATCACCGCCAGCACGACCACCGGCTTGCCCGACCTGCGGGCCAGCAACAGGCTGCTGGTTCCTACGCCGTACTGGGCCTGGTCGGTCAGGACCGCCTGCAACGGATCAATGCCGGGCGTGGCTTCACGCAACTGGACATCCAGACCGGCCTCCCGGTAATAACCCTTCTCCAGCGCCGCGTAATAGCCGGCAAACTGGAAGGCATGGCTCCACTTGAGCTGCAGGGAGACCTTTTCCAACGCCCAGCCCATACCGGGAGCCCCCAGCAGGGCAGTGAAAAGCAGGGGCCACAGGCGGCAGCAAAAAACATGACAAGGCATTTGCACAATTATGCGCTGCGTGCTGCCTCACTCCGGCAAATTTTGGTGTCGCACTGCCCCTCGAGCCGCCCTGCTCCAAACCCGTGCCCCACGCACCACCCAAGTGCATGCCCCGCTGCTTTTCCGCCTCCTACCCCCCAACCACCGCCCGTTTTCCGCCTGATCCGCTTCTGGCCCGCCTTTTGCTAAGAAGAGACCAGACCCCGGCTGGCAACGCTGCCGAAGGGGAATTTGCCTCCGCCAACGACGGCGGGATTCGAGTGAGCAGGATGCCCTTGGGCACCGCTCGCCAGTTCCAACCCGAGTTTGAGCCGCGTTCTGCGGGGGCCCTTGATGCGCCGTGCCATTCACGTCAGTGAATCGCCGGTGATCCTGTGAGGCTGCCCATGGAGCCGGACTCGCAGGATCGAATATGAAAATCATCGTTGTCGGCCATGGCATGGTGGGCCACAAGTTCCTCGAAGAACTTCACCAACTGGCATCCGTCCCCACTGAAGTCAGCGTCCTCTGCGAGGAGCCGCGCGCGGCTTACGACCGGGTCCATCTGTCCGAATTCTTCGCCGGCAAGAGCGCCGACGAGCTGTCCCTGGTGGCGCCCGGCTTCTTCGACGAGAGCGGCTTTGCGCTGCGCCTGAAGACCCGCGCCAGCGCCATCGACCGCCGCAAGAAGACGGTGACCACCGCCGACGGCGAGGTGCTGTCCTACGACAAGCTGGTGCTGGCCACCGGTTCCGTGCCCTTCGTGCCGCCGCTGCGCGGTGCCGACCGGGCCGACTGCTTCGTCTATCGCACCATCGAAGACCTGGAAGCGATGACCGAGGCCGGCAAGCGCTCGAAGAGCGGCGTGGTGATTGGCGGCGGCCTGCTCGGCCTGGAATGCGCCAAGGCCCTGCGCGACCTGGGCCTGGAAACCCACGTGGTGGAGTTCGCGCCGCGCCTGATGGCGGTGCAGGTGGACGACGACGGCGGCCGCATCCTGCGCAACAAGATCGAGGAGCTGGGCGTGCATGTGCACACCAGCCGCCACACGACGGAGATCACCGACGGCGCCCGTGCGCGCCACCGCATGGTGTTCGACGACGGCACCTACCTCGAGACCGACATGATCGTGTTCTCCGCCGGCATCCGCCCGCGTGACGAACTGGCCCGCCAGAACGCGCTGGCCGTCGGCGCCCGCGGCGGCATCGCGGTGGACGACCACTGCCGCACGACCGATCCCGACGTGTACGCCATCGGCGAGTGCGCGGCGTGGAAGGACCAGCTGTTCGGCCTGGTGGCCCCCGGCTACGACATGGCCCGCGTGGCGGCCCGCCACATGACCGGCCAGGTGGATGCGGCCTTCGCCGGCGCCGACATGAGCACCAAGCTCAAGCTGATGGGCGTGGATGTGGCCAGCATCGGCGATGCGCAAGGGCGCACCACCGGCTGCCGCAGCTTCCGCTACATGGACGAGGTGAAGCAGATCTACAAGAAGATCGTCACCAGCGCCGACGGCAAGCAGCTGATCGGCGCGGTGCTGGTCGGCAACGCCGACGAGTACGGCACGCTGCTGCAGATGGCCCTCAACGGCATCGCGCTGCCGGCCGACCCGGAATTCCTGATCCTGCCGTCCAGCGACGGCAAGGCCAAGCCCGGCCTGGGCGTGGATGCGCTGCCCGACAGCGCCCAGATCTGCTCCTGCAACAACGTCAGCAAGGGCCAGATCTGCGCGGCGGTGGCCGACGGCGCCACCACCATCGGCGAGCTGAAGGCCTGCACCAAGGCCGGCGCCACCTGCGGCGGCTGCGTGCCGCTGGTGACGCAGGTGATGAAAGCCGAGATGAGCCGCCTGGGCATGGCGGTGAACAACCACCTCTGCGAGCACTTTTCCTACTCCCGCCAGGAGCTCTTTCACCTCATCAAGGTCGGCCAGATCAAGACCTTCGACGAGCTGCTGGCCAAGCACGGCCAGGGCCTCGGCTGCGACATCTGCAAGCCCGCCGCGGCGAGCATCTTCGCGTCGTGCTGGAACGAGTTCGTGCTGAAGAAGGAGCTGGCCGGCCTGCAGGACAGCAACGACTACTTCCTCGGCAACATCCAGAAGGACGGCACCTACTCGGTGGTGCCGCGCATGGCGGGTGGCGAAGTGACACCGGACGGCCTGATCGCCGTCGGCCAGGTGGCCAAGAAGTACGGCCTCTACACCAAGGTCACCGGCGGCCAGCGGGTGGACCTGTTCGGCGCCCGCGTCGAGCAGCTGCCGCTGATCTGGGAAGAGCTGATCGCTGCCGGCTTTGAATCCGGCCACGCCTACGGCAAGTCCCTGCGCACCGTAAAGAGCTGCGTCGGCAGCACCTGGTGCCGCTACGGCGTGGATGACAGCGTCGGCCTCGCGGTGGAGCTGGAGAACCGCTACAAGGGCCTGCGCGCGCCGCACAAGATCAAGTTCGGGGTGTCCGGCTGCACGCGGGAATGTGCCGAGGCCCAGGGCAAGGACGTGGGCATCATCGCCACCGAGAAGGGCTGGAACCTCTACGTGTGCGGCAACGGCGGCATGAAGCCGCGCCACGCCGAGCTGCTCGCCGCGGACCTGACCAAGGCCCAGCTGGTGCAGCTGATCGACCGCTTCCTGATGTTCTACGTGCGCACCGCAGACCGCCTGCAGCGCACCAGCACCTGGCGCGACAACCTGGACGGTGGCCTCGACTACCTGAAGGACGTGGTGGTGAACGACAGCCTGGGCCTCGCCGCCGAGTTGGAGGGCCAGATGCAGCATGTGGTGGACACCTACCAGTGCGAGTGGAAGACCGCCGTCACCAACCCCGAGGTGCGCCAGCGCTTCCGTTCCTTCGTCAATAGCGACAAGGCCGACGAGCACATCGTCTTCGTGCAGGAGCGTGGCCAGATCCGCCCCGCCCGCGCCGACGAACGCCCCGCCGCCGAGCTTGACGACACCGCCATTCCCGCCTGAGGAGACCCGCAATGAGCATCGCCCCCCTCGTCTGGACCACCGTCTGCAAAGTGGATGAAATCCTACCCAATACCGGCGTCTGCGCGCTGGTGGAGGACCGCCACGTGGCGGTCTTCCGTGTCGGCCAGTCCGACTTCTACGCCATCGACAACGTGGACCCGAAGTCCGGCGCCAGCGTGCTGTCCCGCGGCCTGCTGGGCAACCTCGGCGAACACGTCGTGGTCGCCTCGCCGCTCTACAAGAACCACTTCGACCTGGCCACCGGCGCCTGCCTGGAAGCGCCCGAGCACTCGGTGCGCACCCACTCGGTACGCATCGACGACCAGCGCGTGCTGGTCGCCCTGGGCTGAGCCCCGGCCCGAATTCAGAAAGGAACTGAAATGGCTTACCTCGCTCCCGCCGAGTTCGTCACCAAGATGGTGGACGCCGGCGAATCCAAACTGCTGATGTCCACCCGCGACACCCTGATCCGCGCCTACATGGCCGGCGCCATCCTGGCCCTCGCCGCCGCCTTCGCGGTGACGGTGTCGGTGAACACCGCCAACCCGCTGATCGGCGCGCTGCTGTTCCCGGTCGGCTTCTGCATGCTCTACCTGATGGGCTTCGACCTGCTGACCGGCGTGTTCACGCTGGCCCCGCTGGCGGTGCTCGACAAGCGTGCCGGCGCCACCTGGAGCGGCGTGCTGCGCAACTGGGGCCTGGTGTTCACCGGCAACTTCGCCGGTGCGCTGACGGTGGCGGTGTTCATGGCGATCATCTTCACCAACGGCTTCTCCGAGGCGCCCAACGCCATCGGCCAGAAGATCGGCCACATCGGCGAGGGCCGCACCGTCGGCTACGCCGCCCACGGCGCGGCGGGCATGCTGACGCTGTTCGTGCGCGCGGTGATGTGCAACTGGATGGTGTCCACCGGCGTGGTCGCCGCGATGATGTCCACCAGCGTGTCCGGCAAGGTCATCGGCATGTGGATGCCGATCCTGGTGTTCTTCTACATGGGCTTCGAGCACAGTGTGGTCAACATGTACCTGTTCCCGTCGGGCCTGATGCTGGGTGGCAACTTCACCTTCATGGACTACCTGATCTGGAACGAGATCCCCACCGTGCTCGGCAACGTGGTCGGCGGCCTGACCTTCGTCGGCGCCACGCTGTACTCCACCCACTACAAGACCGCCCCCAAGCGCCGCGCCGCCTGATCGGCCCGGACGCACGGACCGCCGCCCCATGTCGGCACCGCTGCGCGTGAGTCTCGGCCAGGCTTCCCTGGCCGGGGCCCACGACACCAACCAGGACTTCCACGGCGCCGTGCTGCCCAAGGGCAGCCAGCTCGCCGGCAAGGGCATCGCGCTGGCGATTGCCGACGGCATTAGCTCCAGCCAGGTCAGCCAGGTGGCGAGCCAGACCGCCGTCCGCTCCTTCCTCGAAGACTATTACGCGACCTCCGAGGCCTGGTCGGTGCGCCGGGCCGCCGAGCGGGTTTTGAGTGCGGCCAATTCCTGGCTGCATTCCCAGACCATCGCCAGCGACGCCCGCTTCGAGAAGGACCGTGGCTATGTGTGCACCTTCAGCGCACTGATCCTCAAAGGGCGCGACCTGCACCTGTTCCACGTGGGCGATTCGCGCATCTTCCGCGTGCATGCCCAGGCCCTCGAACAGCTCACCGAAGACCACCGGGTCCGGCTGTCGTCCGTCGAGTCCTACCTGGGCCGCGCCCTGGGGACCGGTCCGAACATCGAGATCGATTACCGCAGCTGGGAGGCGGAGGCCGGCGAGCTCTACCTGCTCGCCACCGACGGCGCCTATGCCCAGCTCGACGCAACCACGGTGCACGACGCGCTGCACCGCGACCCGCAGGACCTGGACGCCGCGGCGGCATGGCTGGTGGAGCAGGCCCGCCTGCGCGGCAGCAGCGACGACGCCACGCTGCAGCTGCTGCGCATCGACGCGCTGCCCGACGCCGGCGCGCCGCGTGCCGACCTGCGCCGCGACGGGCTGGCGCTGCCGCCGCCGCTGGCGCCACGGATGACCTTCGAAGGCTTCACCATCGTGCGGGAGCTGCAGGTCAGCGCCCGCAGCCACGTCTTCCTCGCCGTCGATGACGCCAGCGGCGCAGCGGTGGTGCTCAAGGCGCCGTCCATCGACCGGCGCGAGGACGCGGCCTATCTGGACAGCTTCGTGCTGGAGGAATGGGTCGCCCGCCGCGTGGACAGCCCCCACGTCATCAAGGCTTGGGCCGGCGAGCGGCCGCGCAGCCACCTCTACGTGGCGATGGAGTACATCGACGGCCAGACCCTCGCCCAATGGATGGTGGATCACCCGCAGCCGGCGCTGGACAGCGTGCGCGCCATCGTCGCGCAACTGGCCCAGGGCCTGCAGGCGCTGCACCGGCGCGAGATGGTGCACCAGGACCTGCGCCCCGAGAATGTGATGATCGACTCGCAAGGCACGGTCAAGCTCATCGACCTGGCCACCGTCCACGTCGCCGGCCTGGCCGAAGAGCAGCCCGAACACCACGCCGACGCGGCGCCCGGCACGCTGCAATACCTGGCGCCGGAATGCCTGCTCGGCCACCCCGGCAGCCCGCGCACCGACCTCTACGCGCTGGCCGCGCTCACCTACCGGATGCTCAGCGGCCAGCTCCCCTACGGCCTCGACGCGGCCCGCGTGCGCAGCCCGCAGGACCTGCGCCGGCTGCGCTACGTGCCGCTGCGCCACCACCGGCCAGACCTGCCGCCGTGGGTCGATGCGGTACTGGGCAAGGCCCTGCACGTCAGCCCCGGCAAACGCCAGGAAGTTGTCTCCGAATTCGTCCACGACCTGCACGCCCCCGGCCAGCAGTTCCGCAGCCAGCGGAGCACGCCGCTGATCGAACGCGATCCGGTGCTGTTCTGGAAGTGCAGCACGCTGCTACTGGCCATCACGGTGATCGTGCTGGTGCTGCGCCAGGCGCTGGCGGGGCACTAGGAATCAGGGCTGCCCGTGTGCGCGAGGCAGCGGGAGACGATATTTCGCGTGAGCTCGAGATGCCCGAAATCGTGCGTTTCCAGCTCGCTCCGCGACAAGGCCTTTATTTCCGCGATTTCATCGCCAAGCCCCAGGCTGCCGTCGGCCTCCACGGCGAAGGCGATGATGAGCTGGTTGAATTCCGGCAACGCAAAATGGCCGATGAACTCGGCGCGACGGCCGCGCACGCCGAGTTCCTCCCGGGTTTCGCGCAGAATGGCGCCCTCCGGGGTTTCATTCTTTTCCAGGAAGCCGGTGATCACCGAGAACATGCCAGCCGGCCATTGGGCGTTTCTGGCCAGGATGTAGCGGCCTTCATGACGCACCAGGCCCGCAACGACCGGAATGGGGTTGTTCCAATGAACAAACCCGCAGCCGGCTGCCGGGCAGGCGCGGCGGTCGACGCCATCGATCAGCATGTCATGCAATTCATGCGCACATTGGGGGCAGTATTTCATTCGCAACCTTGTCTTCTTTACTCAGGCGTAATGTAGCGGCCATGAAGGATCCAGAACAATGACGGCTGTCATTCCCGCCGGCGCAAGCCAGCTGCTGCTGTGCCTGTCATCCGATTGGGACGCCCCCGCTGGCCACTTGCAGCGCTTCGAACAAGGCGCCGCTGAAGACTGGCAGCCGGTGGGGTCTCCGATCACGGTGACGCTCGGGCGCAGCGGCATGGCGTGGGGGCACGGCGTGCATCCGCCGATGGACGGCGCCGGCAAATGCGAGGGCGATGGCCGGGCACCAGCCGGGGTGTTCGCAATCACCGGGCTGTTTGGCTACGCGGCGGCGGGCGACGGGTGGACGGCAGGCCTGCGCCTGCCCTACTTCACCGCACGGCCAGGGCTCAAGTGCGTCGACGATCCGGCGTCGGCCCATTACAACTGCCTCGTCGATCAATCCGCAGTAGCCGTCGACTGGGCCTCCTGCGAGGACATGCTGCGCCAGGACCGGCGCTACGAGGCCGGCGCCGTCGTCGCCCACAACACCGCGCCGCCGCTGCCGGGGGCCGGGTCGTGCATCTTCCTGCACGTATGGGAGTCGCCGGACACGCCGACGGCGGGCTGCACCGCGATGAGCCTGCCCGACATGCTGACCCTTGCCAGCTGGCTGGACGGCGCCCGCCAACCGCTGCTGGTGCAGCTGCCGGAGGCGGAGTTCGCCCGCCACCAACAGGCCTGGGGCCTGCCCCGGCGGTGACAGGCGCCGACACCGCCGATAGACTGCCGGCACTTCAACCCTTTCCCGCCCGCACCCCGCAAGGCGCCGGGCCGCTTCCGTCATCGTGCTCAACCGGATCTGGGTCGCGTTTGTCCTCGTCGGTTTCGTCGCGGCCCTGGTGCAGACCATCCAGGGCGATCTCGACATCTTCTCGCGCCTCTTGACCGGCCTGTTCGACACCGCCAAGAGCGGCTTCGAGATCGCCCTCGGCCTCGCCGGTGTCATGAGCCTGTGGCTGGGCGTGATGAAGATCGGCGAGAAGGGCGGCCTGATCCAGCTCTTCGGGCGGCTCGTCGCGCCCTTCTTCCGCCGCGTCTTTCCGGACATTCCGCCGGGCCATCCGGCCAGCGGCAGCATCGTCATGAACTTCAGCGCCAACCTGCTCGGGCTGGACAACGCCGCCACGCCGCTGGGCCTCAAGGCGATGCAGGAGCTGCAGGAAATCAACCCACGCAAGGACACCGCCAGCAACCCGATGATCATGTTCCTGGTGCTCAACACGGCGGGCATCACGCTGATCCCCACGTCGGTGATCGCGATCCGCCAGAGCATGGCCGTGCAGCAGGGGCTGACCCATTTCAACGCGGCGGACATCTTCCTGCCGACGCTGCTGAGCACCTTCATCTCCTTCTGCGCCGGCCTGGTCGCGGTGGCCGCCTGGCAGCGCATCAACCTGCTGTCCGCCCCGCTGCTGGCCTTCTTCGCCGGCTTCGGGCTGCTGATGGGTGGGCTCTACGCGTGGCTCGCGCCGCAGCCGCCGGCCGAGATGGCGCAGATGATCGGCCTGCTCGGCAGCGGCATCATCGTCTCGCTGATCGTGCTGTTCGTCGGCGTCGCCGCGTGGCGCGGCGTGGATGTGTACGAATCCTTCGTGGACGGCGCCAAAGAAGGCTTCGGCGTCGCGGTGCAGATCATTCCCTACCTGATCGCCATGCTGGTGGCGATCTCGATCTTCCGCAGCAGCGGCTGCATGGGTTACCTGATCGACGGCATCCGCCACGTGGTAGTGGCCCTCGGCATCAACGCCGACTTCGTGCCGGCGCTGCCCGTCGGCCTGATGAAGACCCTCAGCGGCAGCGGTGCCCGCGGGCTGATGGTGGACGTGATGACGACCTACGGCGTCGACTCCTTCCAGGGCCGCCTCGCCGCCATCATCCAGGGCTCGACCGAAACCACCTTCTACGTGCTGGCGGTGTATTTCGGCAGCGTCAACATCACCCGCACCCGCTACGCCGTCGCCTGCGGCCTGATCGCCGACGCCGTCGGGCTGGTCGGGGCAATCATCGTCGGCTACCTGTTCTACCACGGCGGGTGATACGAGCTGGCGGGCTCCGGCGACACAGCCCCTGCATCGCGCTCATCGCCAGACAGGGAGAGGAGACCGCGGGTGATCGCTGTCGTAGCCCTGCTCCTTGAGCTCCATGAGAGCCGTGTCATGGTCGACTAACACGGGATCCAGACCTTTCTGACCTGCACTGCCGAAGCGGACGAAAACCTGTTGATCCTTGCCGACCGAAAAGACCAGCTTCTCGTCACCCATCCCCACACGAACAATGTGTTTGCCGACAAACGTCTCGCCGCAGTAGTAATGGTCCGGTCTGATCTGCCCCGTCCATCGGCCATCGAGCACCCAGTCCTGCCACACCCCGGCGGTAAAACGGGGAATGGTGCGATAAAGACACAAGCGCCCGCTCTGAGCAGAGTCGCCCGTTGGCTGGTAATCCCTTGGATCATCCGTCGTCGCACAACTTGAAAGGACCATTGCAATCGCTGCGACGCTGAAAAGCCTGGTCTTGTTCATGGCTGATCTCGACGTATAACCTCACTACCATCCTAGATGCCGCAAGAATGATTTGCCACGCACCGCAAAGCCATTCAGCATTTCCCTCCCCATCACGCCGAGGAAATGCGATGAGCAGCACTGCTTCGATCACCCTGTACGGAACCCCGCCGTCGGGCCATGCCCACCGGGTGGAGGTTTTCCTGACCCTGCTGGGCCTACCTTACACCTATCAAACGGCGACAGCCGACGTGCGCAAGACGCCGGAATTCCTGGCGCTGAACCCGCTGGGGCAAATCCCGGTGCTGGTGGATGGCGACGCGGTGCTCTGCGACAGCACCGCGATCCTCATCTATCTGGCAGAGAAGTACGCGCCGGACAGCCCGTGGCTGCCGCGCGATCCGCGCACCCGCGCCGAAGTACAGCACTGGCTGTCGATCGCCTCCGCCGAGGTCCGCTTCGGCCCGGCCATCGCACGGGCAATCAGCCAGTGGAACCTGCCCGGCGATCTGGCCGCCGCCAAGGCCATCGCGGCACGCCTATTCAACTTCATGGAAGACTACCTAGCAGAGCGCCGCTTCCTCGCCGCAGACCACCCGACGCTGGCCGATCTGGCTTGCCACGCCTACATCGCCCACGCGCCGGAGGGCGGCATCAGTCTCGCCCCCTACCCGAACATCCAGGCCTGGCTGGCCCGCGTGGCGGCGATTCCCGGCTTCAAGGACATGGACTCGCTGCCGATCCCCGGCTGACCTACGCCGGGAGTCCGCCGACGGGCTGCGATCCCCGGTTGCCGCAATCGTCACACAAACTTAACATGGCTGTCATGTGCCCATCCTGATCTCCAAGGAGGCGTCCATGACAAGCGACATCGAACCCATCGCCCTGCATCTCTTCGGGGCCGTGCTCGCCGGCGGCATCATCGGTATGGAACGCAGCTTCCATGCGCGGCCGGCGGGCTTCCGCACGCACACCCTGGTGTGCCTCGCCTCCAGCCTGCTGATGCTGGTGACGCTCTACCAGTGGAACTGGCTACCCGGCGTGGCGATGGACACGATACGCACCGACCCGACACGCATGGCCCAGGGGATCATGACCGGCATCGGTTTCCTCGGGGCCGGGGTGATCTTCAAGGAAGGGCTCAGCGTACGCGGGCTGACCACCGCAGCGTCGATCTGGATCACGGCGGCGATCGGTATCCTGATCGGCGTCGGCTTCTACCTGCCCGCCGTGCTAGCGACGGCACTGACCCTCGGCGTGCTGTCGGCTTTCCGCTGGATCGAGGCGCGCCTGCCGTCCCATTCCTACGCCCATCACTACCTCCGCTTCAACCGCGACGACGTCATGCCGGAAAGCGATGTGCGCAGCTTCCTGGACCAGCACGGCTTCAGCATCGCCAACATGAGTTACCGCATCACCGACGACGGCCTGTCCTTCGAGTACAAGATGGTCATCCGGACCACCCGCGCCGAGAACACGGCCCGGCTCGTCGAGGCCTTGCGCGAAATGCCCCGCCTCCGCACCTTCCGGGTGTCGCCGACTGGCGATTGAAGCCATCAGGCCAGCCACGGGTGGGACGCCAGCCAGCGTCCCAGTTCGTTGTCGTTGGCCATCTGCAGCTTGGCGAAGAGGTTGGCGCGGTGGGTTTCCACCGAGCGCGGGCTACACGGCGGCACCAGCAGGCGGGCGATTTCCTTGTTGGGCTGGCCGACGCCGACCAGGCGAGCGACCTCCCGCTCCCGCGGGGTCAGCTCGGCCCACAAGCGCAGCGCGGTGCTGCGGGCCCGCGCCTCGGCCATCGCGGCGGGCAGTTTGTGCAGCAGCTGCTGGGTGTCCGGCTTGACGACCCAGTCGTAGGCACCGTTGCGCATCGCCTCCAGCGCAGTGGGAATGTCGCCGTGGCCGGACAGGAACAGCGTCACCAGCGGGCTGTGGCCGAGGCGCAGGCGCTCCAGCACTTCCAGGCCGCTGATGCCGCCCATGCGCAGGTCCAGGATCACGCAGCCGGGCTGGCGCATGTCCACCGCATCCAGGAAGGCCTCGCCGGACTCAAACGCCTGCACCGCCAGCCCCTGGGAGAACAGCAGCATCAGCAGCGAGCGGCGCAGGGCCTCGTCGTCGTCCACCACGTAGAGGGTCAGCGGCGTGTCTTTCATGGGCTTGTCGGCAGGGTAAAGGTGAAGGCGGCACCGCCGCCGGGGCGATTGGCCACCGCCAGGCGACCACCGTGGGCCTCGACGATGGTGCGGCAGATGTTGAGGCCCAGCCCCAGCCCGTCGGACTTGGTGCTGAAGAAGGCCGAGAAAACCTGTTCCAGCTGCTCGGCCGGGATGCCCGGGCCGCTGTCGGCCACCGTCACCTCGACGGCCGGCCCGGCCTGGCGGGCGGTCAACTCGATGCGGCGCCGCGCCGGCGGCGTGTCGTGCATGGCCTGCACGGCGTTCTGGACCAGGTTGACCAGCACCTGCTCCAGCAGCACGCGGTCGCCGCGCACCGGCGGCAGGCCGTCCGCCAGCACGCTGCGCACCGTCACGTGGCCGCGCTGCAGTTCGGGCTGCAGCAGCGCCAGCGAGTGGGCGATCACGCCGTCGATGGCCAGCCCCGCGTAGCTTCCCCGCTGGGGATTGATGAAGGCGCGCACGCGCTTGACGATCTCGCTGGCCCGCGTGGCCTGCTCGACGATCTCATCGAGGGCCGTGACCAGCATGTCCTGCGGACAGTGGCCGATCATCGCGCGGGCGGCGACGGCGAAGTTCGACAAGGCCATCAGCGGCTGGTTGAGCTCGTGGGCCAGCGTGGACGCCATCTCGCCGACACTGGCCAGGCGCGCGCTGCGCTGCAGCTGGCGCTCCTGCTCGCGCTGGCGGGCCTCGGCCTGCTTCTGGGCGGTGATGTCCACCACCGAACTCATCCAGCCCTGGTGCTCGCCCTCGGCATCGATCAGCGGCGCGGTATAGACCATGGTGATCACATCGTGGCCATCCCGGTGGCGGATGCGCGACTCGAAGCCATGGGGCGCGGCGCGGCCCTGCAGCGCGTCGTCGCTTTCGCGCATGTGCTTGTCCAGGTCGTCCGGGTGCCAGTAGGGGTAAGGCGGCATGCAGCCGAGCAGCTCCTCCTGGCTGTAGCCGACCATCTCGCACAGGGCCGGGTTCACGTAGATGATGCGGCCCTGCGGGTCGCGGGCGCGCATGCCGATCAGCAGGGAATCCTCCATCGCCTTGCGGAAGGCGTGGGCTTCCTGCAGGTCGTGGGTGCGCTCCTGCACGCGGCGCTCAAGTTCAAGGCGGGCCTGGCGCTGCTCCGCGTAGCGCTTCTCGCGCAGGCGCCAGTACAGCACGCCGAGCAGCAGCACGGCGGCCGCCAGCGTGGCGAGGGCCAGGGCTTCCTGGCGGGCCTGGCGGACCTCCACCAGATCGCTGGTGACGGTCAGCGTCCAGCCCAGTTCCGGCAGCCTGGTCTGCACCGCGAGATAGTCCTTGCGGCGGTTCTGCAGGCTGGCCTGCAAGGTGAAGCCGCTGTCGTCGCCGTTGCTGTCGAGCTGCCACGGCAGGCGCCCGTAATTCTCCCGCGCACCGTACTGGCCGTGCTGGCGCAGCCAGTCCAGGTCGGCACGTTCCAGCAGCCGGTCGCTGTGGTACAGCCATTCCGGCACCGAGCTCAGGAAGACGATGCCGCGGCTGTCCTGCAGCACCACCGGATCGACGCTGCGCGACCAGGTCTGTTCCAACATCTCCAGCCCCAGCTTGACCACCGCCACGCCGACGATGGCCGCCCCGCTGCGCACCGGCTCGGCGATGAACAGGCCGGGCTGGCCGGTGGTCAGGCCGAGGCCGTAGAACAGCCCGCGCCGCCCCTGCAGCGCATCCTCGAAATACGGGCGCTGGCGGTAGGACTGGCCGACGAAGCTCGTCGCCGTACCCCAGTTGCTGGCCGCCAGCGTCTGTCCCTGGGCATCGACGACGAACAGCGCGGCGGCGCCGGTGCGCTGCTGCAGGTCGGCCAGGTAGCGATTGACCCGGTCCGGCAGCGCCGGGTCGGCCGGGTACAGCAGCAGGCCCAGCACGTCCGGATGGCGCGCCGCCACATAGGGCAGGTAGTCGTGCTTCTCGACGATGCCGCGCAGGCCCAAGGCATGGGCCTCGGCGGCCTGGCGCAGCGTGGCGGCCTTGAGCTGGAACTCGCGGTTCTCCGCCCAGCGCCCGACCGCCACGATCAGCAGCAGCGCAGCCAGGGCGGCGAGGCCCCAGCGCCAGTGGCGCAGGAAGGAAGAACGGGCGGTCAGCGTCATCGCGGCAGCGGCATTCGGGATGCGTCAACGATAGCGCGTCCGCCGCCCACCACGGGGCAGGCAGACGCGCTCTGCGTAGTTTTACGGAGGGGCCAGGGGCGAATGCTGCGGATGTGCCGGCCCTGCCGCCTGCGGATACTCGATCCATAACGCGAACCTCCATCCGGGGGCAGACGCGGTTCCACAGGAGACAAGACATGAGCACTGGTACGGCAGATCTGGCCCTGGAGCGCCCGCTGGCGGCGACCCGCGGCGAGCGCATCAGCGGGCAACGCCTGCGCGCGATCATCGTCGGCTCGGCGGGCAACCTGGTCGAGTGGTTCGACTTCTATTGCTACGCGGCCTTCGCCCTCTATTTCGCCAATTCCTTCTTCCCGGCCCAGGACCCCACCGCGCAGATGATGTCCACCGCCGGCATCTTCGCGCTGGGCTTCTTCATCCGCCCCCTCGGCGGCGTGCTGTTCGGCCACATCGGCGACCGCCACGGCCGCAAGGTGGCGCTGATGCTGTCGGTGCTGCTGATGTGCTTCGGCTCCCTGCTGATCGCCTGTGCGCCCACCTACGCCACCGCCGGCATCCTGTCGCCGATCCTGCTGCTGCTCGCCCGCCTGCTGCAGGGCCTGAGCCTCGGCGGCGAATACGGCGCCAGCGCCACCTACCTGTCGGAAATGGCCGACTCGCGCCACCGCGGCTTCTACGCTAGCTTCCAGTACGTGACGCTGATCGGCGGCCAGCTGCTGGCCCTGCTGTTGCTGCTCGTGCTGCAGAACTTCCTGCTCGACGCCGAACAGCTGCGCGCCTGGGGCTGGCGCATTCCCTTCGTGGTCGGCGCCGGCCTGGCGCTGCTGGCCCTGCGCATGCGCCACGACCTGCCGGAGACCCAGTCCTTCGAGAACGCCCGCAAGAAGGCCTCGCCGATGGGCGGCCTCAAGCAGCTCGCCCAGCACCCCCGCGAAGTGCTGCTGGTGGTCGGCCTGACGATGGGCGGCACGCTGGCCTTCTACGTCTATACGACCTACATGCAGAAGTTCCTGCGCCTGTCGGTGGGCCTCACCGACGCGCAGACCACCGCCGTGTCGGCCGCCTCGCTGATCTTCGCGATGTGCCTGCAACCGCTCTACGGCGCGTTGTCCGACCGTATCGGCCGGCGGCCGCTGCTGGTCGGCTTCGCGCTGCTCGGCACGCTGTTCACCGTGCCGCTGCTGACCGCCATCCGCCACGCCAGCGGCCCGTGGGAAGCCTTCGGCCTGATCGCCTGCGCCTGGCTCATCGTGTCCGGCTACACCTCCATCAACGCGCTGGTGAAGGCCGAGATGTTCCCGGCGTCGATCCGCGCCACCGGCGTCGGCGTGCCCTACGCCTTCGCGGTGTCGGTGTTCGGCGGCACCTCGGAATACATCGCCCTGTGGTTCAAGCAGTCCGGCCTGGAGAGCGGCTTCTACTGGTACGCCACCGCGGTGATCGGCTGTACGCTGCTGGTGTGCTGGTTCATGCGCGACACCCGCGCCAGTTCGCAGATCGAGGCGGAAGCCGCCTTGCAGCCCGCCCAGGCCTGATCCCTGACGCGGATGCCCCGGCATCCGCTCCTTCTCAGCCTCCGCGCCGTTTCCGGCGCGGAGGCTTTTTTTTCGTCGGCACACCCCCCACCCCGGAACCAACACGGAGCCAGGGCATCCCAATGCGGTAATCCCCAGTCCTCAGACCCGGTTGGAGCGCGCACAATAAGCGTGCATACACCGGCTTCCTTCATAATGCCGCCCGATACTGGAGGATGAGGCCGCGTCGAACGCACGTCTCGTGATCCGTCACGCCCCGGCTTGCAACTGACCGGCAGCCCCATCCGCCCCGATTGAATCAGCCCCTAGGAATCCGACTTTTGAGCGATCCCCTGCTGCGCCGCCTGGCCCTCTTCGACCGTGCCGACCGGCACGCCCTGCTGCGTCACTGCCGACACGGCGTGGAGCGGGAGAGCCTGCGCGTCGATCCCGCCGGCGACCTGGCCCTGACGCCCCACCCGCTGGCCCTCGGCTCGGCGCTGACCCACACCCAGATCACCACCGACTACTCCGAGGCGCTGCTGGAGTTCATCACCGACGCCCGCGAGGACGCCGCCGACACGCTGGACGAGCTGGACGCGATCCACCGCTTCGTGCAGGCCCACCTCGGCGACGAGCGGTTGTGGCCCAACTCGATGCCGTGCCGGCTGCCGGACGAAGCCACCATCCCGATCGCCGACTACGGCAGCAGCCACGTCGGCCGCCTCAAGCACGTCTATCGCAAGGGCCTGGCGGTGCGCTACGGCAAGACGATGCAGTGCATCGCCGGCATCCACTACAACTTCTCGCTGCCCGAAGCCCTGTGGCCGCTGCTGCAGCAGGAGGAAGGCGACACGCGCCCGGCACAGGACTGGCAATCGGCCTGTTACATCGCGCTGATCCGCAACTTCCGCCGCTACAGCTGGCTGCTGCCCTACCTGTTCGGCGCCTCGCCGGCGGTGGGTGCCAGCTTCTTCCGCGGCCAGCCGCACCGCCTCGACACGCTGGACGCCGAAACCCTGTACCTGCCGTGGGCGACCAGCCTGCGCATGAGCGACCTGGGCTACCAGAGCGAGGCCCAGGCCAGCCTGACGCCCTGCTACGACAGCCTGGACAGCTACCTGGACAGCCTGCGCCGCGCCGTGACCACGCCTTACGCCCCCTACGCCGCAGTCGGCACACAGCGGGACGGCGAGTGGGTGCAGCTCAACACCAACGTGCTGCAGATCGAGAACGAGTACTACTCGACGATCCGCCCCAAGCGCGTGATCAACAGCGGCGAGCGGCCGTTGCAGGCGCTGGGCGCCCGCGGTGTGCAGTACGTGGAAGTGCGCTGCCTGGACCTCAACCCCTTCCTGCCGCTGGGCATCGACCTCAGCGAGACGCGCTTCCTCGACGCCTTCCTGCTGTTCTGCGCGCTGGAGGACGGCCCCGGCCTGATCTCCGGCGAATGCGGCGAATGCACCGGCAACTTCGCGCGCAGCGTCAATGAAGGCCGCAAGCCGGGCCTTCAGCTGAAGCGCCACGGCAAGCCCATCGGCCTGCAGGCGTGGGGATTGGAACTGCTCGAGCGCATCGGCACCTGTGCCGATCGGCTCGATGCCGCCTTCGGCCACGACCAGCACCGCCGCGCGCTGGACGCCCAGCGGGCCAAGCTGGAAGACGTGTCGCTGACGCCGTCCGCCCAGGTGCTGAAGAGCCTGCAGGACGACAGGATCAGCCTGTTCGCCTTCGGCCGCCGCCAGGCCGAGCGCCACGCCGAGTGGTTCCGCCAGCACCCGCTGGACGCCGCCACGGAGGCCCGCTTCGAACAGGCCGCCCGCGACTCCCTGGCCGCCCAGACCAGGCTGGAAACGGAGCAGCAAGGCAGCTTCGAGGACTACATGGCGCACTATCTGGGCGCCATCCACGCCGAGCCCGCCGCTTAAAGCCCCTCAGGAAACGCCGGGCCGCCCCAGGTTTCCTTGCCCCTGCGGAGGGCGGGCCGGGCTCAGCCCGGCGCTGGGGGCGCTCAGAACGAGCCGCGGCCCCGGCCGCCGGCTCGACAAACCGGCTACGGCACGCTTACTCGCCGCGGCCGACCGACCACACCAGCGGCGCGCCCTGCAGATACTTGCGGAACACCGCGGTCACGTCGGCGGCGCTGAGGCGGGAAATCTGCGCGTCGTACTGGGCGATCCACGCGTAGTCGTGGCCGTTTTCCAGGCCGGCGGAGAGCACGCCGACAAAGCCCTTCTCGCTGCGCAGGCCGGTCTTGCGCTCCTCCAGCCAGGTGCGCTTGGCGCGTTCCACTTCCTGCTCGCTGAAGCCGTCCTGCAGCGCGCGCGCCAGCTCGGCCTTCAGGCTGGCCAGCGCGGCCTCCGCCTGCGGGCTGGCCGCCGAGGCCTGCAGCCGGAAGCTGCTGCGCGGATCGAAGCTGCGCCCGGCGAGGCTGACGCCAGCCCCGTAGGCCAGGCCTTCCTTCTCCCGCAGGCGCTGCCAGATGCGGCTGTCCGCATCGCCACCGAGCACCTTGGCGGCAATGCGCAGGGCCGGGAAATCCGGCGAATCGTCGGTGATCGGCAGCAGGGCCTGGCCGACCACCGACGCGTTCGGCTTGGCCGGCATGCTCACCACGATGGGCGCCGTATCGACGGCGGACGGCGCCGCCTCTTCGCGGATGCGTTCGTAGGGCACCGGGGACTTCGGCAGCCTGGCGACCTTGTCCCACACGCCCTGCACGTCGGCCGGCGTGAAGTCGCCCACCGCCGCCAGGCGCAGCCGGCCGATGCCGTGCAGGTCGGCGACGCACTGGCGGGCCTGCTCGTAGGTGGCGGCCCGCACCGCGGCCAGCTGGCGCTCCAGCGACCAGGGCTGGTTGGGGTGCTCGTCCGGGTAGTTGTCGAAGCGCAGCGCGGCCTGGCTGGACGCCACGGAGGCCGGGTCCTTCAGCGCAGCCTCCAGGCGGGCGATGGAGGCTGCCTTCATGCGCTCGAACTCGTTCTGCGGCAGGCTCGGCTTGGCCCACACCGCCAGCAGAATGTCGAGGGCCGCCTCGGCGTTCTTGCGTGGCACTTCCAGGGTGATATCGCCAAGGCTGAGGGACCACTGGGCCTGCAGGGCTTCGAGCCTGGCGTCGAGCTGGTCGCGGTTCAGGCCGGCGCCGCCGTAGGCCAGCAGGCTGCTGCCGAAGTTGCAGGCCACGCGGCGGCCGGTGAAGGCCTGGGTGTTGCCGTAGTCGTTGTTGAGGCTGATCCACGCCAGCCCACCCTGGGTCTTGCGCGGGATCAGCACGGCCTTGGCCGTCTCGCTGGGCAGCGGCACCGGCACGCTGGCCTTGGCGAGTTCCGCCGCGCTGGCGGGGATCGGGTCGCTGGCCTGGGCCAGCGCCGGCCAGTTGCCGCCGGCAACCAGTTCCTGCGCCGCCGGCGCGGCGGTCCATGCCGGCACTTCCGGCTGGTCACCGTGGCGCAGCAGCACGTCGGCCCGGTTGGTCGGCACCACCCACTTGCGCAGCGCCGCATTCACCTCGTCCAGCGTCACGTCGCGGGCCCGGTCGCGCTGCCAGAAGAACAGGCGCCAGTCGCCGGCCACCTCGGCGCGGGACAGCAGACTGGCCACGCTCTCGTGGTTGCTGGCGAGGCGCTCGTAGCCGTTCAGCTCGGCCTGGCGGGCGCGCTCCAGCTGTTCCTGGCTGATGCCCTGGCGCGCCGCCGTCTCCAGGTGCTCGCGCAGCGCGCGGCCAAGGGCTTCGGCGTCGGCGTCCTTGCCCGCCGAGGCGCTGCCGACCAGCAGGCTGTAGTCGGGCTGGATCTGGGTGCGGCACTGGGCCGACACCGCCAGCTTGCGCTCCAGCACCAGGTCCTTGCGCAGGCTGCCCCAGTCCTGCGCGCAGATGGCGCTGACGCCCAGATCGAAGGCGTACAGGCTGCGGTCGCGCATGCCCGGCAGCTTCCAGCCGCTGGCGGCGATGGTGGTGCCGGCGGGCAGGAACAGCTCGCTGCGGTTGATGACGGCGCGGGGCTCCTCGCGCGTCCACGTGGCGGGCTTCGGCTCGGCCGGGTTGCGCGCCTCGGCGAACAGGCGGCTGGCCAGCGCCAGCACGCGCTGCGTGTCGAAGTTGCCGGTGACGATCAGCGCCGCGTTGTCCGGGCGGTAATGCTTGCGGTGGAAGGCCTGCAGCGCCTCGAAGGGGGCGTCCTCGATGTCGCTGCGCGCGCCGATGGTCGGCCGCCCGTAGCCGTGCCAGAAATAGGACTGGCGCTGCAGCGCGCGCATCACCACGCTGCCCGGATCGGTGTCGTTGCGCTCCAGCTCGTTGCGCACCACCGTCATCTCGCTGGTCAGGTGGGCCTTGGTGAAGCTGGCGCGGATGAAACGGTCCGCCTCCAGGCGCAGCACCTCGTCCACCTTCTCCGGCTCGGCGGCCACCACCTCGAAATAGTTGGTGCGGTCGGTGGAGGTCGTGCCGTTCCACGTCGCCCCCAGCGCGGTCAGGTCGCGCTTCAGGTCGGCGCGCGGGCCGGCGCTCTTGAACAGCATGTGCTCCAGCAGGTGCGCCATGCCCGTCTCGCCATAGCCCTCCTGCTTGCTGCCGGTCTTGACCAGCAGCTCGACCCGCGTACTCGCCGCCGACGGAAACGGCGCCAGGATGATCTTGAAGCCATTGGCCAGCCGGTACGACGCAAACCCGCCCGCCTCGGCCTCCACCTTCGGCAAGGCCGCCTCGGTTTTCCCCGCGGCCTCCGCGGCGGGCATCAGCATCTGTACGGCAAGGAAGACGGCCAGGGGCAGGCGACGGGGGATCAGGGACATGATGGCGCGGGGCCCGGTGGGCGCGATGCAGGGGCGCTGATGATAACGCGCAGGGCTGGGGCGAACCTTGCGCGGAGAGGGCAGTGCTTATGCGAATTTCTGCGATCTTTAGAGCGAACGTGCTCCCTGAAGACAAGCCCGCCACTGGAGCCGGGAATAAATCCGGCCCTCACCCGGTATTGCAATGCAGGAGATCCCGTTCGAGAAAGGAGCACCCCATGGGACGCGGCATTCTGCAATTCCCTGTCGTCCTGCGCGCCGGCGTGGCCGGGCTGGGCCTGCTGGGGCTGGGCGCGGCCCTGGCGGCCGGCGACGCGGAGCGAGGCCAGGCGCTGTACAAGGAGCGCTGCTCGGCCTGCCATTCGATCCGTTACAACGGCCAGGGGCCGGCCCACGCCGGCGTGGTGGGGCGCGCCATCGGGCGGGCGCCGGGCTTCGACTATTCCCCGGCGCTGCGCACCGCCCAGGGCATGTGGACCGAAGAGAACCTGGACCGCTGGCTCACCGATCCGGAGCGCTTCCTGCCCGGCCAGCGGATGAACGTGAGCATCGAGGACGCCCGCGACCGGGCCGACCTCATCGAATTCCTCAAAAGCCAGGGCACGCGGGAATAAACGGCGGCCCGGCACGGTATGCACTGTAGGGACGCCCTTTCCGGGCATCCCGACCCACGGAGAGGACCAACATGAACACCATGGATCGCAGGCGATTTCTGGAATTGTGCGGGCTCGGCGGCGGCGCGGTGTTCGCGTCCGCGCTGGCCGGCTGTTCCAGCCTGGGCGCCGCGAAGAGCGCGGACGCCGCGGACTTCTATTTCGTCCAGCTGTCGGACGTGCACTGGGGCTTCCGCGGCCCCGAGAACCCCGACCCCACCGGCACGCTGCCGAAGGCCATTGCGGCGGTGAACGCCCTGCCCCGGCAGCCGGATTTCATCGTCTTCACCGGCGACCTGACCCACACCACCGACGACCCGGAGGAGCGGCGGCGGCGCATGGCCGAGTTCAAGGGCGTGGCGGCCGCGCTGAAGGTGCCGACGGTGCATTTCATGCCCGGCGAGCACGATGCCTCCCTCGACCGGGGCGCCGCCTTCCAGGAATACTTCGGCGCCACCCACTACACCTTCGACCACAAGGGCATCCACTTCATCGTCCTCGACAACGTGTCGGACCCCGGCGCCCGCGTCGGCACCGAACAGCTGGAGTGGCTGAAGGCGGACCTGGAGCGGCAGGACAAGGACGCCCCCATCGTGCTGTTCACCCACCGCCCCCTCTTCGACCTCGTGCCCAAGTGGGACTGGGCCACGCGCGACGGCGCCCAGGTGATCGCCGCGCTGATGCCCTACCGCAACCTGACCGTGCTCTACGGCCACATCCACCAGGAACACCACCACCTGACCGGCCACATCGCCCACCACTCGGCCAAGTCCCTGATGTTCCCGCTGCCCGCTCCCGGCTCCCAGGAAAAGCGCACACCGCTGCCGTGGAACCCGGCAGTGCCCTACCAGGGCCTGGGCTTCCGCGAGGTGGACGCCGAGCCCCGCACGGCCCGCCTGGCGATCCAGGAATTCCCGGTGGTGGCGACATGAAGCGGCGCGACGTCCTGCGCTGCCTGGGGGGCGTGGCCGTGGCGCTGCCGCTGCTGGAACTGGGCGTCGGCCACGTGCGGGCCGCCGAGGGCGAAGGCAGGGTCATCGAGCTGGAAGCGCGGCGCTTCCGCTACACGCCCAACGAGATCCACGCCCGCGCCGGCGAGACCCTGACCCTGGCTATCCGCTCCGTCGATTTCGTGCACGGCTTCAGCATGCCCGAGCTGGGCCTGCGCAGCGACCTGCCACCGGGCCGGGTGACACGCATCCGCCTGGCCGATCTGCCCGTCGGGCGCTGGACCTTTCTGTGTGACAATTTCTGCGGCGAAGGCCACGAGGAGATGAACGGCATGCTGATCGTGGAAGCCTGACGGATCATGGCGCACACGCGGGATTTCGAAGCGCTGGTCCTGCCCCACCTGGACGCGGCCTACAACCTGGCCCGCTGGCTGGTGCGGGACGAGCACGTGGCCGACGACATGGTGCAGGACGCCTGCCTGCGGGCCTACCGCTACTTCGACGCCCTGCGCGGCGACGCCGCCAAGCCCTGGCTGCTGGGCATCGTGCGCAACAACTGCTACGCCTGGCTGGAAGAGGAGCGCATGAGCGCCCGCTGGGTGGCCCACGGCGCGGACGACGCGCTGCTGGCGGTAGTGCCGGTGCCGCCGGACAGCCGCGGTGCCACGCCCGAGACCGAGCTGTGGCACGCCGACCGCCGCCAGATGGTGGACGCGGCGATCCGCGCACTGGAACCGCCCTACCGGGAAGTGATCGTGCTGCGGGAGCTGGAAGACCTCTCCTACGCGGAGATCGCCCAGATCGCCGCCATCCCCATCGGCACGGTGATGTCCCGCCTGTCCCGCGCCCGCGCGGCCCTGCGCACGGCGCTGGCGGATTTGCTTGGAACGGAATGACATGAACGACGAAGACGCCGACCGGGCCGTGGGCCGCCTGCTGCGGGAACACGCCACCCGCCACCGGGCCGGCGACGCGCTGCAATCCGCCGTACGCACCGAGATCGCCCTGGAAGCAGCCGGCCAGCGGCGCCAGGCCACGCCGCCAGCCGACCGCCGCTGGCGCTGGCCCGCCTGGGGCCTTGCCGCCGCCGGTTTCGCCTGCGGCGTGCTGGCCAGCATGCTCGCCTTGCAGCTGCAGCCGCCGGCGGACGGCAACCGCGCGCTGGAGCAGGAACTGGCCAGCAGCCACGTGCGCGCCCTTATGGTCGCCCACCTCACCGATGTCGCCTCATCCGACCAGCACACCGTCAAACCCTGGTTCCAGGGCAAGCTGGACTACTCGCCGCCGGTGAAGGACCTCGCCGACGACGGCTACCCGCTGATCGGCGGCCGCCTCGACTACGTGGCCGGCCGCCCTGTCGCGGCCCTGGTCTACCGCCGCCACGGCCACCTCATCAATCTCTTCGTATGGCCCGCCGACGGCCAGACCGCCCCGACCGTGCACAACCACCAGGGCTACCAACTCGTCCGCTGGCGCAACGCCGGCATGCAGTTCTGGGCCGTGTCCGACCTCAACGGCGAAGAACTCCAGACCCTGGCCCGGCTGATGCCCTAAGCAAACTGTGCGGTGACCCGCCAGCCGTTTCCGGACGGCACGCTTGAGAACTTCACCGGCAGAAAGCGCTCGATCACTTCGAAGTTGGTCTTCGCGTGGGGCGTCAAGGCCGTGCAGGTGTAGGAAGCCTCGCTGCGACGCTTCCACACGGCGAGGGCCAGGGGCAGAGCCCACTGGTCGGTCAGCTGCGGGCCGCACGCGGCATCGCTCAACTGATGCGCCCGCACTTGCCGCATCAGGTTGTGCGCGACCTTTTCGGCGCTGACGCCCTTTTCACCAAACTCGGTGAAGACCTCGGTGACGTTTTCATACACCAGGGTCACCAGCAGCGCGTTGCCAGGCCCTTCGTGTTGACGGGTAGGCGCCTCGCGCAATTGATCGCCACTCCAACCGAGGGCAGCCCCCAGGTGCTCGAGTTCGCGCCGGGCGACGGAGCGCGGCAGCGCTGGCGCAAAGCACTCGGCGTAGCCTTCCAGCCTGGCCCCGCGGCCGTCCAGGTCGAAGGGCTGCAGCGTGTCCCCGGCGGGCCAGATGGTCACCTCGATCTCCCCGCCACCAGCCGGATAGAAGCCCAGGCGACGCAGGTTCAGCTCGGCGTTGGCGCCGAGCCTGCGCATCAGAGGCGCATAGCTGCGCGCCAGGAAATGGAACGGCGGGGCCATCGGGTTGTGGGTCCCGCCGCCCAGCTTCAAGCGGCTTGGCGCATCGGCCATCAGCAGGGCCGGCCACACGGTCTGCAGTACCAGCGTGCAGCTGCCCGCCGTACCGACGTTGAAGTGGTAGTCGCCCGCGCGCACCTGACCGGGCGCGAAGCGCAGCGACTGGGCGTTCAGTTCGGCCCCATCGACTTCAGCACCGCAGACCTCGGCCGCTGCGTTCACGCAGGTCAGGTGTTGCCGCATCAGGCCGGGCTTTGCGCGGCCGGCGCGAATCCTGGTCAGCATGAAAGGCTGGCCCGTGCACATGGACAGGGCCAGCGCGGTGCGCAAGATTTGTCCGCCGCCTTCGCCGGCGGCGCCATCGATCTCGATCATGTTCTTCCCTCTTCTCTTCTTGTTGTTCTAGGCCTGGGCCTCGAAGTGCAGTACCGCGTCATGCAGGTAGCGGTCGAGCCCTTCCCTGTCCGCCTTCGGCCCTTTATCGGGCTTGTGCGCCATGGCCACGGCCAGTTCGCGCTCGATGAAGTCGTGGATGCCGACCCAGCGCGGGCTGGTCGCGGACTCTCCGGCACGCATCTTGACCTCGAGCAGCGCGTTGATCTCGTCGAGCAGGGCACGGTCGGTCAGCATCCGGCTCGCCAGCTCCGCGAAACGCATCGGCGGAACCCCATGCCCTTCGCGTATCCAGCGTGCGGCCAGCAGCGGGCGCAGGACGTAGAGGTATTTCTTGTACCGGACACGCTCGCCGTACAGATGCTCCCGCAGGTTCTTCCTGGCCATGGACACATAGTGGTGATAGCCCCGTACCGGTGAGAAGCCCTCTTCGGCCAGCCCCCGCAGGCGCCCCACCCAGGGTGTCTCCTGCCGGTAGACGATGGGCGAGCGCAGCCATTCGAGCAGGGTCGGATTGGACTCCCGCAGCAAGTGCAGCGCCTTGCGCAGATCCCAGCCGCAGATGTCCAGCTCACCGCTGATGGGCTGTTCGATGACGTCGCGGCCGGGCTCGACGGCCAGATACCAGGGCAGCCGATTGACATACACGAAGCGCACGTCGTAATCGCTGTCGGGCGATGCAAAGCCCCAGCCGCGGCTGCCTGATTCGCTGGCAAACAGCACCTTCACCTGGTGCCGGCGCTCCAGCGCCGCAAGCTCATCCAGCACGGTGGCACGCATCTCGTCCGAGACAGGATGCGCGCTCAGAACGGTCTCTTCCTTCATGCTCTCCCCACTACTTTCTCCTGGGCGGAGGAGAGCGCAGCGCCCTCCCCCATTCAACCCTTCACACAGACCACCTGCTTCAAGGTGTGCACCACTTCGACCAGATCCTTCTGCGCCGCCATGACAGCGTCGATATCCTTGTAGGCCATCGGGATTTCGTCAATGACATTGACGTCCTTGCGGCACTCGACGCCGGCGGTCGCCTTGATCTGGTCGTCGACGGTGAACATCTTCTTGGCCTTGGTGCGGCTCATCACGCGGCCGGCACCGTGGCTGCAGCTCTCGAAGCTCTCCGGGTTGCCCAGGCCGCGCACGATGTAGCTGCGCGCGCCCATGCTGCCTGGGATGATGCCCAGCTCGCCGCGCTTGGCGCTCACCGCGCCCTTGCGGGTTACGAACACGTCCTGCCCGAAATGGCGTTCCTGCTGCACATAGTTGTGGTGGCAGTTCACCGCCTCCACGTGCGACTCGAAAGGCTTGCGGATGACCTTGCGCACCGTGGCGATCAGGTTAGCCATCATCACCTCGCGGTTGCGCATCGCGAACTTCTGCGCCCACGACACACCACGCACGTAGTCATCGAAGTACTGGGCGCCTTCCTCGAAGTAGGCCAGGTCCTTGTCGGGCAGGTTGCGCTGATGGCGCTCGGCATCCTTTTTGGCCAGTTCGATGAAGTGCGTGCCAATGGCGTTACCCACGCCGCGCGACCCCGAATGCAGCATGAACCAGACAAAGCCTGCTTCGTCGAGACAGACCTCGATGAAGTGGTTGCCTGTTCCCAGGGTCCCCAAATGCTTGTGGTTGTTCGTGTTCTTCAGGCGCGGGTGCAGTTCGCACAGGGCGTCGAACTCGTCGACCAGCGTGGCCCAGGCCTGATCCACCAACGTCGGCGGGTTCTCCCAGCTGCCGGAGTCGCGGCCGCGATGCCGGGGTACGGAGCCGTGCGGAACCGCCTGTTCGATGGCCGAACGCAGCGGCCCCAGGTTGTCCGGCAGGTCTTCGGCGCGCAGCGTGGTCTTGGCGGCCATCATGCCGCAGCCGATATCCACGCCCACCGCCGCCGGGATGATGGCCTTGAGCGTCGGGATCACCGAACCGACGGTGGCGCCGATGCCCAGGTGCACGTCGGGCATGGCCGCGATGTGCTTGAACACGATGGGCAGGCGCGCTGCGTTGGCCAGTTGTTGCCTGGCCTCGTCCTCAACGGGGACGCCCTTGGTCCACATCTTCACCGGCACACCGCCGGGGACGTCTTCCACGTTGTAGTTCTGGTCTGACATGTTCTTCTTCTCCATGAAGGGAGCGGTGACAAGGGTCGATGAAATCTTCACTCCGCCATCCATTGCTGGACCGGGATTTGAACCCGGGACGCCCGGCGATCGCTCGCCGGGCACGCAGTGGAAGCCGCGTGCGTCTACCTGTAATTCCATCTGCATTCACCGCGAAACAGGGGATGCCAAGTTGCGACAAGGGTTGGTGAAACATCGTGCTCTACCACTGAGCTACGGCCCCCCTGATGCGGGACCGGTGGGACTCGAACCCACGACACCGAGCGTTGGAGGCTGTAGTTCCACCTGCATTCGCAACAAGGCATCTCAAACGGCGCGTCGGCATTCGTCATGCGACGACGGCATCCATAGTGGTTGGTATTCCAGGCGACAAGAGCTGCAAGAGCGGCCTACGGAGTCTCCGTTGCGGGCCTGCCGACCCGCGCGGCCAGGGGGCTGTACTCCTGCATGCATTCGCCTGGAACACCTCCCAAATCAAATCATCTATTGCGCAGCGAGCGACACCTTCTCGATCTCGCCGACCCAATGCCCGGCCTCCATCTTGCCGGCGGCAAAGTTGGCCAGCATGGTGAACACCGCATCCGAGAAGCCGCCGACATTCAGGATGTCTTGCCGCTCGGCCGCCTGCGTGGTCGCCGTCGGCTGGACGTCGAGGCACGCCAGGCGTGCCCCCGGGTTGCGCCGCTTCAGCGCGTCCCATTCGCGCAGGGTCTGCGTTGTGCCACGCCGTCTGGCATCGACCCAGGACTCGTTGTCGGAGACCAGGATCACCAGATCCACCGACGCACGCTCGCGGTTCAGCAGCGCCAGCGGCGCACTGCAGCTGGTTCCACCACCCCCGATACTGGCCAGGGCCTGCGCATTGGTCATGACCGAATCCCGTGCGTTCAGCGACAGCTTCACCACATCCTGCTCGAACGGCAGCACCCGGGCCGACGGATTCCTGCGGAGCACGGCTGCCGCCACCAACGCGGCCACATCGATGCAGCGGACGCGCGAGCTTGCCGAACCGCGCTGACCGGTCACGGCCGAACTCATCGAACCCGACACGTCCGGGCACACCACCACCCGCCCCTGCAGACTGGGCACGTTGGCCAGCGCAAGCTCCATCGCATCCTGCAACGCCTCACGGACCACGGCGGGCAGCGCCTCTCCGGCAGCCTTGAAGGCCGCCAGCAGCTGGTACGGCATCACCCGCGCCCTTGCCACCGCATGTGCATCGCTCAACTTGGCAGCGACCACCTCGGCCATGCCGGGGAGATCAAACACACCGTGCCGGGCAAAGGTATTGAGGTTCTGACGCACCATCTGCCACGAGCCCGAGCGAGCGATCTGCGCCCATTGGGCCGGGTTCAGCGCCAGCGCCGTCAGCATCTGGAACGGCACGTCGGGCACCTCGGCGGCAACGCCCTGCGCGCTTTCGCGCTTGAAGCGCTCGAAGGCCTGGGTGATGGGCGGCAGCAGCGCTTCATCGACCGGCTTGCCGATCAACCATGCGAACCAGGCCGCCCGCCAGGCTTCGGCCGGCTTGGGGTGCACCATCTTGACCACATCCGCCAGCGAGGGCGTGTTGCCCACGGCGGCGTTCAACAGCTGCTTTTCGGTGGCGGTCAGCAACCAGTGCTGCACCAGCTTCTTCGGACGGGTTCCCAGCGACCTGCGCCCCACGGCGCCGCTGCGCAGGATCT
This sequence comes from Pseudomonadota bacterium, assembly GCA_018241685.1. GTDB lineage: Bacteria > Pseudomonadota > Gammaproteobacteria > Burkholderiales > Rhodocyclaceae > Zoogloea. The sequence continues at coordinate 225,629 of JAFEDJ010000009.1, read as the reverse complement.
GCACGAAGTTGCGCAGCATCTTGCCGTTGTCCACCACCCGGGAGAACACCTGGTTCAGCAGCGCGACGTCACGCACGGCCAAGCTGGCCGCCAGCAGGGCCGGCATGTCCTTCATGTGGCCCGACTCACGGCCATAGATCGCCGCTCTCGCGACGAAGGACACGTCCAGTTCCTGGACCAGCGCCATCACCCGGTCGAGCTGGTCTTCGGCGTTGGCATAGAAGGTACGGCTCAGGCAGCCGGTTGCCGCGAGTTGCGCCAGTTGATGGCGGGCACTGAAGGCATAGGCCGGCGCCTGCTCCGCATTGCACGTCACCGCAGAGGGCGACATGGCACCCTTGAGTGTCTGGAAAAGCTGCGTGTTGACCATGGCATTCTCCTCTGTGCATTCAACCCGTTGTTCATGCTTCCTTCTTTGCAATGGGTGTGCCAGTTCTTCTCAACTCTGGAGAGATCAATAACAAGACGCTGATTTACAAGGCAATAAGTTCTATAAAGCCAAAGACCATGTGGTTTTCATGATTCCAAACAACTACGCATGCGCTAGAATTTTGACTAGCTATTTATATGAGCAGATATGGTCAGGAAAAACGTCGTCATCGGATTCATGGGTACCCAGCTGGACTCGGGCCAGGGGGCCGGTCGGTGGGAGAAGTGGCGCCCGACGATCTCCCTCGTCCAGCACGAGGACACGCTGATCGACCGGATGGAGTTGTTCTACGCGACGAAGTACGAGGCGCTGGCCCAAACCCTGGTGCGCGACATTGCCAACGCATCGCCCGATACCGTCGTGAATCTGGTGCGCATGGACCTTGCCGACCCGTGGGACTTCGGCGAGATGTACGCGGCCCTCTACGACTGGGCGCGGAGCTACCGCTTCGACCCGGCCCATGAGCAGTATTGGGCCCACATCACCACCGGCACGCACGTGGCGCAGATCTGCATGTTCCTGATGGTGGAGTCGCGCTTCATTCCCGGCGTCCTGCTGCAGACCGCCCCACCCAGGAAACAGGGCCCCGGGAATCCGGGCAGCTATACGCTGATCGATCTGGATCTCTCCCGCTACGACGTGCTGGCCCAGCGCTTCAACCAGGCGCATGCGGAAGCCCTGGCGTTTCTGAAGAGCGGCATTCCCACCCGCAACAAGCGCTTCAACGCGCTCATCGAAGAAATCGAACGCGTCGCAGTGCGCTCCCAGGCGCCCATCCTGCTGACCGGCCCCACCGGAGCCGGCAAGTCGCACCTCGCGCGGCGCATGTTCGAGCTCAAGAAGTCACGACACCAGGTGCAGGGGGATTTCGTTGAAGTGAACTGCGCCACGCTGCGCGGCGACGGTGCGGCGTCGACACTGTTCGGCCACAAGAAGGGGGCGTTCACCGGCGCGACCGCCGACCGCGCCGGCCTGCTGCGCACGGCCCACCAGGGCGTGCTGTTTCTCGACGAAATCGGCGAACTGGGGCTGGATGAACAGGCCATGCTGCTCAAGGCCGTGGAGGAGAAGCGCTTCCTGCCGGTGGGCAGCGACCGCGAGGTCAACAGCGACTTCCAGCTGATCACGGGTACCAACCGGGACCTGCGCATCGACGTGGCCCAGGGCCGCTTCCGCGAAGACCTGTTCGCACGCATCAACCTATGGACCTACACGCTGCCGGGCCTGGCCCAGCGCCCCGAGGACATCGAGCCCAACATCGACCACCTGCTCGTGCGGGCCGCCACCGAAACCGGCCGCGCCGTTCGCTTCAACACCGAGGCCAAGGCCCGCTACCTCCGGTTTGCCCGATCAGCCGATGCCCCCTGGAGCGGCAACTTCCGCGACCTCTCGGCCAGCGTGACGCGCATGGCGACACTGGCGGATGGCGGGCGGATTTCAACCGGACTTGTCGATGCCGAGATACAGCGGCTCCAGTGGCAATGGCAGTCGGCAGCACAAGCGCAGGTGCCCGACGTCGATCTCGACGCCCTGCTGCCGGCCGAGGCTGCCAGCCAGCTGGACCTCTTCGACCGCCTGCAACTCGAAGCCGTCATCCGGATCTGCCAGCAATCGCAGACCCTCTCCGACGCCGGCCGCCGGCTCTTCGACCAGTCACGCAGCCAGCGCGCCGTGGTCAACGACGCAGACCGGCTCCGCAAGTACCTGCTCAAGTTCGGGCTGACGTGGGATGCGCTACACCGGCGATAGAAAATTTGGCTGAAACGAAACCGGGCTTGCCCAACCGATACACTTGCCAGGCTTCAACCAAACAATGTCATTCAGCTAGAAGGCCATCACCCACTGCCGCAATTGCGCCACCGTCTCCGGCAAACCTTGCTGAAGCAGCGTGTCCAGATACGCCTCCTGCGTCTTCGGCGGGTTCTTCAGGCTGGCGCGATGTCTTGCCACCGCTGCCAGCACCTGTGCCGGGTTCAGGTCGATCAGATGTGCGATGAACTCATCCGGATGCTGTGCCTCCACCTCGTACTCATCCAGCGCCTCAATCGGAAAATCCTTCAGATTGAAAGTCACGATCACGCTGCTCTGGCTGCGGATCGCCGCGGCCAGCACGTGCCGATCATCCTCATCCGGCAGCCTCAGTCCCTGAATCAGGTACTCATAGCCTTCCACCAGACTGTCACGCACCTTGCTGTCCATCAGCTCGCGTGTCCGCTCCAGTTGTTCGGGCTTCAGATCAGGTCGGTTGGCCAGCACATTGCGCATCCACTCCGCGTGAATCTGCTGCGTCCACTTGGCGCGGTACAGGTCGCTCATTGCCAGGTGCATCAAGAGATCGCGCAAGGGTGCCGGATACAGCACGCACGCGTCGTACATCACCGAAAAACTGGTCATTTCAATAGCCCATGTTCAATTCCTGTGCCTGGGCCGTCAGTTCCTCCAATGCCTTCATTCGTTCCGTATCGATGCGGTTCTTGTAATTCACCAGATCCTGGTAATACACGCGCCGATGGGTACCCACCTTGTGGAAGGGAATGCTCCCACCATCCAGCAACTTGACCAGATACGGACGGGAGACATTGAGCATGTCGGCCGCCTCTTGTGTTGTCAGCTCCGCATGCACCGGGATCAGGCTCACTGCATTGCCCTGCGCCATCTCGGCCAGGATGTCGATCAGCAGGCGATAGGCTGCAGTCGGTACGCGCACCGCCTCATGTTCGCCGCCCTGATCGACGACCCGGATTTCCTGGGTCTCTTCCTGGCTGCTGAGATACAGGGACAGCAATCTGCTGCTTTCCTTGGCCAGCGTCGCTTCGGCCTCCGTCGGGAGGTCGGGTCTTACCTTTGTGTTCATGATTCGCTCAGAGTCGGTATCGGTATCAATGTCAGCGCTGGAGTCCGTGATCTCGTTCAGCGTGATATCCGTTCAGGATCAATGTGAGCTCAAGTATCGGTCGGCGGGCTGTTCGCGAACCGGACCTCGCAGGGTTCCGGGCGCAGCCATCTCTTGCCGTACATTGACTATAAACAAACGAAATAAACGAAACAAGCGAAACAGGCACACGCACACCGCCCCAACTATTTTTCCCCGCCCCACAATATCCGCGCCTGGCGTTCGTCAACCCAGGCATGGACGCATCGTTTTCACTTCCTCTGCCCAACGAAGAGCCCGCGCCGATGGCCGAGCAGGACCGACGCCTGACTGAGACCATCGCCCGCGAGAGCGGGCGGCTGGGCAGCTTCATCCGTCAGCGGGTGCCGGATTCGGGCGAGGCAGAGGACATCCTGCAGGATGTCTTTTTCGAGCTGGTCCAGGCCTGGCGCCTGCCGCAGCCGATCGAGCAGGTCGGCGCGTGGCTGTTCCAGGTGGCGCGCAACCGCATCGTGGACCGCTTTCGCAAGCGGCGCGAAGAGCCCCTGCCGCTCACCGGGCCGGAGGATGGCGACGACGACGCGCACTGGCTGGACGACGCGCTGCCGGCCAGCGACGGCGGGCCCGAGGCGGCGCATCTGCGGCGGCTGTGGCTCGAAGCCATCGCGGCGGCCCTCGACGAGCTTGCGCCGGGGCCGCGCGACACCTTCATCGGCCACGAGATCGACGGGCGCAGCTTCAAGGACATGGCGGCCGACAGCGGCGTGCCGCTGAACACCTTGCTCGGCTGGAAACGCCAGGCGGTACTGCACCTGCGTGAGCGGCTCCAGCCCCTTTACGACGAACGAAACTGAACGGGAAACCATCAAGATGAAATGCTCTACCGAGAAATCCGGCTGCGTGTCGCGCTGCATCAAGATCGGCCTGCTGGCCGTGGCCGGCGTCGGCGCCCTCACCTGGGTCGTCATGGAATTGTGGAACTGCCTGCTGCCCGACCTGTTCGCCGGCGTCTCGCGCATCGGCTACTGGCAGGCGCTGGGCGTGCTGGTCCTCAGCCGGATCCTCTTCGGAGGCCTGCGCGGCGGCTGCCACGGCCACTGGCGCGAGCGCCGGGCCCAGTGGGAAAGCCTGACGCCGGAAGAGCGCCAGCAGCTCAAGGGACGCTTCCACAGCCGCTGGGGCCGCTGCGGCTTGCCGGGCAAGACCGACACCCCGGAGAGCACTGGCGACAGCAGCGATCAATCGTCCGGCAAGGCCTGAAACAACCAGAACGGATGCCCCCCATGCCCCAGACCCGCACCGAGATGCCGCCCTCAAGCAGCCAGACGCGGCTACCCAGCCACCTGCGCCGCGCGCTGTGGCGCATGCTGCCGCTGATCGCCGCCCTGCACGCCTACATCGGCTGGCGGCTGCTGCCGCCCCTCGACCTGGGCCCGGCCGGCCTGGCGCTGGCCATCGGCGGGCTGGCGCTATCCACCGGCCTCATGCCGCTCGGCCTGCTGGGGCGCTTCCTTGTCGTGAGCCAGGCGCTGGCCGACCGGCTCGCCTGGCTGAGCAGCCTGGCGATGGGCTGGCTGTCCTCGGTGCTGGTGCTCACCGTGCTGCGCGATATCGCCCTGCTGGTCGCCGATGCACCGTCGCTGGCCGAGCCGAGCGCCCTGGCCGTCGTCGGGCTGGCCAGCCTGTTCACCGTGGTCGGCTATTTCAATGCGCGGCGGCTGGCCGGCATCGTCCGCGTGGATATCCCGCTGGCCGATCTGCCGCCGGAGCTGGCCGGCTTCACCATCGTCCAGCTGAGCGACATCCACGTCGGGCCGACGATCAAGCGCGACTACGTGCAGGCCATCGTGAACCGCGTCAATGAACTCGATGCCGACCTCGTCGCCATCACCGGCGACGTGGTCGACGGCAGCGTCGACCAGCTGCGCGCCCATACCGCACCGCTGGGCGGCCTGCTGAGCCGGCATGGCAGCTATTTCGTCACCGGCAACCACGAATACTATTCCGGCGCTGCGCCGTGGATGCGCGAGTTCGAGCGCATCGGCCTGCGCGGGCTGCACAACCGCCACGTGGTCATCCACCACCGCGGTGGCCGCCTCGTGCTGGCCGGCGTGACCGATTATTCCGCCGGCGCCTTCGACGCCGCCCATGCCAGCGACCCGCGTGCGGCGCTGGCCGGCAGCCCCGCCGACCTGCCGCGCATCCTCCTCGCCCACCAGCCGCGCTCGGCCCCTGCCGCCGACGCCGCCGGCTTCCACCTGCAGCTGTCCGGCCACACCCACGGCGGCCAGTTCTGGCCGTGGAATTTCTTCGTGCCCCTGCAGCAGCCCTTTACTGCCGGCCTGCACCGCCACGGCGGACTGCAGGTCTATACCAGCCGCGGCACCGGCTACTGGGGGCCGCCGAAACGCTTCGGCGCGCCGTCGGAGATCACCGTGCTGCGGCTGGTTGCGGCCTGAGCGACGGTCCCCTCCGCGTCAAGCTTTCTTGCCCGCATTCATCTGCCGAACCAGCCGCCAGACCATGCCGCCGAGGATGGCGACGCCGAGCAGCAGCACGCCCCACAGGATGTAAGTGCGCTGCCGGGCCGCTGCGGCGGCCTGACTGGCGGCGCTGGCGGCGGCGGCATCGCTGCGGCCGACCTGCAGCTCGCCGACCTGCGCCTGCTCCAGCTGCCGGAGTTCGGCCGGGGTGAATCCGGGGGCCACCTGGTCGAGCGTCCGGTTGACCGGGGTCGCATCGCTGCGGCCGAAGCTGAGGGTATAGGGCGGTGTGCCGCCAGCCAGGAAGATCAGCGTCGCGGGCTGCCACGACAGTCCGAGCTCGGGTTGAGCGGTCGCCGCGGCATTCAGGGGCCGGATCACCCATTCCTGCTGATGGCCGAGGCCCAGGCCGATACCCACGGCGCCCGAGCGGCGGGTCTGGCCGTCCTGGGTGATCCGGTAGAAGGTGGCCTGGGAGCGCGGCTGAAAGACCCACTCGGTGGTTTTGCCGGCCTGGCGGCTGGGGCGCTCGACGTAGGCACCCAGGGCCATTGGATAGACGATGTTCGCCTCCTGCAGCCCGAGGCTGAACTGCTCCACCGGCAGCGCAATTCCCGCCGCGTAAACCAGATCGCCGGCCTGCCGGCCGGCGACGGGTTTGATCCACAGGGTTTCGCGGGCCGGCTCGCTGCTTTGCGGCTTGACCGTTTCCGCGGCGATGCCCGGAAACACGATCGGCTCGCCCCGGCGCCAGCTCAGGCGCGCGTAGCGGAAGGACTGTGAACTCAATTCGAGGCGGTCGCTGGCCAGGGTCTGGGCGCCGTCGTTGCGCAGCCAGCTCAGCTCGGCGACGCCGGCGGTGTGCCATTGCTTGAGGTCGTCGCTGGTTTCCAGCCAGACCTCGGCGCTGTAGCTGCCCTGCTCCCTGGGGGCCTGGAAGCGCAAGGCTTCGATGCGCAGCGGATCGTTGTCGTCGCCTTTGGCCGCCGGACCGAAATCCAGGATCAGCTGGCTGATGGCGGCACGGTCACGGTCCGGCACGCTGCCGGTCCGCGCCTGCACCGACTGCACGCTGCCATCGGAGCGGGTCTGGATGTCGATGTCGATCGGCGCCCTGCCGGCAGTCGTGGACATGCCACCGCGGACCGGAAAAATGCTCGCCGCCAGAACACCACGCCGGGCCGGCTGCTCCGCCGGCGGGCGATACAAGGCATGCGGCTGGACCACCCCCTGCGCATCAAAAACCCGCAGATCGTCGAGCTCGGCCGTTCTGGCCTTGAGATAGACAGTCTGCGGCAGGCGCAGGCTGACCACGCCCTGCTTGCCATTGACCTGCAGGGGCAGCGCGTAGGCGTAGTCCGCCGGGGTGTCCGCGGGGGTGCCCGCTTTCACCGCGGCAGCGGTGGACGCCGCCACAGCCGGGGCGGCGAGGCTGGCCGCCAGCAGCACAGCGGGAAAGGCCAGGGCTCGCGGTGGGAACATGGCTGTCATTGCGCGGCGGACGGTTTCTTGTCGGTGGGTTCGGTGGGAAATGGGGCCAGATACCCGATGGCCAGCATCAGGACGCCGACGCCGAGGAAGGACACGATACGCTCGATGCCGCCGATGTTGGAGAGGTCCACCAAGAACAGCTTGAGGATGACCAGCCCCAGCAGCCCGGCCCCCGCCATCCACGGCTTGCGCAGCAGGCGCCGGGCGGCGAAGCGCATCAGCACCAGCGCCGTGGCGCTCCATACCAGCGACAGCATGGCCTGAACGAATTGCGAGCGGAACAGCGCTTCAAGCTGGTAAGGGATGTCGAGGAAGTGAGCGGCGCTGCGCAGCAGCATCAGGTTGAACCACACGTAGGCGGCGCCGGCCGCCAGCTGCGGCAGCCAGTCCGGCAGCCGGCGTTCGCCGCCGGGCGCGGTGAGCCGCCAGCTGGCCACGGCGAGCAGCGCGGCGTAGCCGGTGGTGAGGTCGAGGGGATTGAGCAGCGGCAGGTAGGGCAAGGGCGCCATCAGGCCGTTCTGCGTGAAGTTCCAGATCACGGCCACCCCGACGGACCACAGCGTACCCAGCGGGATGAGCACGCTCCGGTACCAGTCGGCGATGGGGGCGGTCGGCCAGCGCTCGCTGCGGGCGCGGGGGATCAGCAGCGCCACGTAGGCCATCATCACCCAGGCCGGCAGGTAGCGCGCCCAACTGCCGGCCGTGAACCAGCCGCCGGCGGCGAGGAGTTCGGCCTGTTCCGGCGAATCGGCCTGCAGGCCCAGGATGACCAGATGGTGCCCGAGCGGCCACAGGATGAGCCACGGACCGACCGTGCGGAGGGCGTGCAGCACCCGCAACAGCCGGGGTTGCCGTGCCGGCAGCAGCCAGCCGGCGCGCGCGGTATCCAGCAGCAGCCATTCGCTGGCGGCCCACAGCGCGGCAAAGGCCAGCCACACCGGCCACGGGGGAATGGCGAGGTGGTTGCCGAGCTGCTCGAGAATCCGCAGCGTGCCGTGGAGCAGGCCCGGCCACACGGCGGCGGCGAGCCAGCGCAGCTCGCCCCATTGCCAGCGCGTGGCCAGGCGGGCAAAGAGCGGCGCGGCCAGCGCCAGGAAGAGGCAATAGAGAGGATGGACGGGCGGCCAGGCGGTCTCGCTGAACAGATTATGGCTGGCGAGAACCTGCTCCCCCCAGCCGTCGAGGCTGCCCAGCACCCAGGCAAACCACCAGTAGGCGGCCCAGCCGAGCAGGATGCGGGAATGCAGGCGATAGCGGCCTTCCGGCTGGCGCAGGAAGGCCCGGCTGCTGACCCCCGCGCCGAGGGCAAGCAGCAGGCCGCCGAGGAAGCCGGTGTCGAAAAGATTGTCGCTGACAGCCTGCCCCGCCACGGTGAAATCGAAATCCAGCAACCAGAAGAGGACCAGACCGGCGAGCACCTGCGGAACCAGCGCGAAATAGCGTGCGATGGGCCATTCCAGGCGCCCGGCGATCACGCCGAGGATGGCGGCCACGGCCATCGCGCTCAGCACATACAAGGTGTGCGCGTGCGCGCCGCCGTGAAGGAAGATCTCCGACCAGGCGCCGGCCAGCAGCCACAGCGCGGCAAAGAAGAGGAAGAAGGTGGCCAGCGTAGCGGCAATCGGGACGGACGAGCCTTCGCCGGCGTCGGCAAGGCTTTCCTTGCGGAAATTCATCGCCATGACAAAGCCGGTACCCGCCAGCAACAGGAAGCCGAGCCACAGATTGGACTGGGTGGCGACGTCCGGCTGCAGGCCGCTGACCGATGCCACGTAGGACACCCAAGCGCCGACCTGCACCAGCACGCCGAACACCCAGGCCAGCGTCTGCTTCTGGCGCAGGCCGACCCACACGATGCCGGCGCCTTCCAGCGCCCAGGCGGCCGAGGTCCAGCGGCCATCGAGGGCAAACGGAATGGCCAGGGTGCCGAACACGATGCCGAGGGCCAGGAAGGACTCGACCAGCAGCTTCAGCGTATCGCCGCGGCGCCGCCACAAGGCCACAGTAAGGCCGGTGTAGAACAGCCCCAGCGCCAGCGCCGAGAAGGCCAGCCCGAAGGGCGTGTCGCGGACGAGGCCGTATTGCAGGCCGAAGGCCAGCAGCGGCGTGCCGAAGACCAGCGTGCCATCCACATAGTGCTTGAGGCGCGGCGCCTGGCGGCTGGCGTAGAGGATGGCGATGGCGACGTAGAAGACGAAGAACAGGATCAGGAAGCCCTGCGCCGAGAGATAGTCTTCCGGCCGGTAGCGCAGCACGCCCCAGGCCGTCCCGATCAGGAAGGTGAAGGCGAAGCCGAGCAGGTTGAGCAGCCGCCACGAACGCTTGAGCGCAATGGCCAGAATCCCGGCGTTGAGCAGCGCGTAGTACGAGAACAGGCCGATATGGCTGCCCTGCCCGGTGGAGGTCAGGATCGGCGCCGCAAAGCCGCCGACGATGCCGAACACCGCCAGCCAGACCGCATCCTGCAGAACCGCCAGCAGGCAGGTGAACAAGGTCAGCACGAACAGCAGTGCGAAGGCCAGGCCGCCCGGAATCAGGTCATACAGACGGAAGGCGCCGAAGGTCACCAGCATCAGGATGCCGAGGGCCGCACCCTGCACCGGCAGGCTGATCGACGCGCGGCTTGCGCGGATGCGCCAGCCCCACAGCAGCAGGGCGATGTCGGCAACCACGATGCCGGCCAGCCGCAGCTCGATCGGCACCGAGACCCGCGCCGCGGCGTACTTGAGCAGGAAGCTGACGCCGAAGAAGAGAATCAGCAGGCCGACCTTGGCCACCAGATTGCCGCCGAACAACCAGGCCTTGGCGGCCAGCAGCCAGGCCGGTGGCGGTGCCGGTTCGTAGGCCTCCAGCGGCGGTGCGGGCCGCACGGGCTCGGCGGGCGTCTCCACGGTGCCGGGCATCGTCGCTGGCTCCGGCTCATAATCGGCCACGGCCTCCACAAGCGGAGCCGGCTCCCGGTCCGGCAGCGTCGGCACGAACACTGGCCCATAATCGATTTCGGCAGGGACCGCCGCCGGGTCGCCGCCGGGCGTCGGAACCACGGACGCTTCGGCTGGCCGAACGACGGGAAGCTCAGGCGACTCAGCCGTCCGGGCGGCACTGGCTTGACGATAAAGCTGCTGGATCCGCTCTTCCTGCAGCAGGACCTTTTGCTCCAGCTCCCCCAGCCGGCGCCGGGCGCCGATCACCAGGAACAGCAGCACGATGGGCGCGATGACAAAGGCGAACGCCAGCAGGACGAGCAGGGATTCCATGCGGATCTTCCGTGCAGGAGGGTGTGCCGGATTATCACATGAGAGTAATTTCCGCCGTGTGCACAACGCTTTTGGCAAGAGGTGAGCAGAATGACGAAGACCCAGTACTACACCGCCTCCAGTCTCGATGGCTTCATTGCCACCGAGGACGACTCGCTGGAATGGCTGTTTCCCCTTGGCGATCTGAACGCCTCCAGCTATCCCGAATTCATTGCCGAAGTCGGCGCGCTGGCCATGGGCTCCTCCACCTATGAATGGATGCTCCGCAACGCCGACCAGGTGGCCGCCGAAACCGGCTCACCCTGGCCCTACACCCAGCCGGCCTGGATATTCACCACCCGCCAGCTCCCCGTCATTGAAGCGGCGGACATCCGCTTCGTCAAAGGCGACGTACGCGAGGTGCACAATCAGATGCGCGCCGCTGCCGGGTCAAAGAACATCTGGATCGTCGGCGGCGGAGACCTGGCCGGGCAATTTCATGACGCCGGACTGCTCGATGAAATCATCATCCAGGTCGGCTCCGTGACCCTCGGCAAGGGGAAACAGATCTTCCCACGCCGCGTCCTGAGCCCCACGCTGCGGCTGGTGTCAGTTCGCCAGATGGGGACCAGCATGGTGGAACTGCGGTATGAGATTGGGAAATAGCGGAAGTCCCATTTTGATAGAGCGTCCCAGCCCTTTATGGAGCAAGTGTGCCGTTACGACGCCAACCAGCACGACATACGCAACGGCAAGAAACACCTGCCCCCTGACCCGGCTGATCCTCTAAGCGCGCCCCCGCGCCCGCAAGGCCTCGAACAATTCCTGCACCTCCTCCGCGATCATCGCGCAGGCCCACAGGTAATTGTCTTGGTAAGTGGGACTGAGACGCCGAAAGGCGTCGCCCGAACTGCCGAAAGTCACGGCAAGCAAGGCCTGGAGCTGGGCCTGACGGGCGGAAAGCTGGTCGGTGAGCGCCAAATTTCCAACTTCGTCGTTGAGCAGGTAAAGCGGATCAGCAGTTGCAGGAAACTCCATCGGCGTGCTCATGCGATACTCCTTCCGATGACGATCGGATGACATGCGGGCATGACACTGCTCGGACGGAGACGGTAAAGCAGGGTTCGGGCAAGTGGGCCCATTTCGCGGTGGTGCATGGTGATAGCTCCTATGTCTGCGATATGGATTTCCGCGCTCTCGTTCCAATGAGGGCGGCGGAACCGTACGGGGTTGGAACTACCGGGACATAGGAACCGGCCAGCCTCACGGCTGCCCCGCACGGCCCGCCATAGGATGGACGCAGCCATGCACCAATAGAAAAAACCGCGCGCAGCGCGGCCTGATCGTATCGGCCTATGTCGATCCGGGGTTCCAATCCCGGTCACCATTGTTTAGGTAACGAGTGAAGTATCGGCCTGAGTTACAGCGGGGGTCAAGATTTGCGGCGATCCCGGCCAACTGGCGATCCGCCCCAACTATCCGGTTTTATCCTGAACAAGATAAAACCGGACAAAACACGCCAGACCTGGACAGACTCTCGCCTCTCCGACTTGAACCTTCGATGCGCGGAGCCGAACGCTTGATGCCGGGATTTGAACTCGCTTCCCTCGGAGCTGAGCATTTGATCCCGCGATGGGAGTCCACTTCCCTCGGAACTCAGCATTTGATCCCGCGATTGAAGCCCGCGTCCCTCGGAGCTGAACTTTTGATCCCGCGATTGAAGCCTACTTCCCTCAGAACTGAGCATTTGATCCCGTGATTGAAGCCCACTTCCCTCAGAGCGAAGCGCTAGAGGCTGCGACATGAGCTGGCTCACCCCTGATGGAAGCCCGTTCATGTCCGGAGGAGGCTAGCTTCCCAAAAAATGAAACCCGTGCCGCCCAGAGCAACACGGGTTTCGATCCGGGCCTCGCGCACTCCCCTGCAAGCGAGGACCATCAGGCCGGAACGGCACCCGTTTCATCGCGACGCCGACTCTGCCCCTTGAAACGCGTCGACGCCTGAGCGCGGAGTTCGTCCAGTGCCGTCCCCTTGCCCGCGAGCTTCGCAAAACGGTAAGCCTCCAAGGCAGCAGCGTAGATGTCGCTGCCCAGCGCCATCTCGGTGTCATCCCCACGCTGAGTCAGCGCGGTCAGACGGGCCAGCACCGGACGCAGGCGATCCAACGCCTGGATGTCCGCGCCAAATTCCTTGAGATCGAAAGTCCCCGGCAGAATCTCCGGAGACTGGGCGATCACGTCATACGCCTTGCGCGCGAACATCTCCGACTTCGGCCCCATCTTGCTCAGCTCCCGCCGCTGATCCACCGACAGGGAAATCAAACCCGCCAACTGCTGCTCCAGCACCTCCAGGGCCTTCTGGACCAAGTCGATCTGCTCCGCGGACAGCGGCAGTGAAATCACATTCTGGGTCATCCTCTCGCTCCTTCTCGGCTTGCCGATTCATGACATTGGCACGAAATTGTGCGAGGGGGATTCTGGGAGAAGGAGGCAGATTATGTCAATCAGATTACGTGGAGCTCGCCGGATGCCCTGCGAGAGAAGTGAAGGACACCATCGTGGTTTCAGCGAAGTTGGGTTCTAATACCAATAGCGGCTGAGAACTGTTCGCGCACCTCACGCCTGTCATACATACTCAGACCAGGATTCATGAAGCCCTGCTCATCAAGCTGCAGCCAAAGACCAACGGCGGCGGAAATGCCGAAGTTGTTCAGTTCGGGATCTACGCCTTTGAGGAATACATCTGGCTTGAGAGCCATATCTTCGGGGTACCACCTCCTGCCAACGTACGCATCAAAGTCCTCGCAAACCGAGCCTACTAGGCAGGTCTCTAAAGCAAGCTCCTCAACAAGCTCGTGATCCGTAAAGACGCCGCGGATACAAACTCGCTTTCTCCAAGCGATAGCAACGCAGGCAGCCAGGTAGGCGCGTGCTTTCCAGTAGCTGAAGATCCAGTTGTTGAGCAGGTGATAACGGTAGATCGGCTTTTCTCCAATGGCACCAATTGTTTCCCTGAGAATGATCAGCGCCTGCCCCTCGTGCGCCTCAGAAGCCAGCAGTATTCCGTCCAAGTCACTGTCTGGGCTTGCCTCGATCAGTGCTTGCAAAAAACCTTCAACTTGCTCGGGACGCTTGTAGAAGTCGTGACCGTCATAGGCTTTCTCTTCCGCACCATCCAGCCATTCACGGCGAACAGCAAACAGATCACATGCCGCTTGCAGGGCCGTCTCATCGAGCTTCGGCAACAACTCTGCTTCGCTCTGCACATCCTTCAGAGTCAGCCCATGACCAAAAAAGCGTGGGATCTGATTGCGATGAACCCCATGGGCCTGAAACAGACGGAAGAATCGGCCTGTAACGGACTCGGGCGCTTGTTTGCGCTTCCCGCGCAAACTGCGCCCCCATCCCACGAGCTTCTCTAGGATGTCTATGCCTGTTTTGATATCGGAGAGTCCGATCATCTTTGCTCCCTGGCAGCCTACAGAATTTTCTAATAGATGCCTCCGGCAGCAGTTCGCCCTCAGCATAGATCGTCTTCAAATGCTCGTTGCTCGTCGGCACCCTCACCTGAACGAGTGATCCTCGGCAAGGGGAAACAGGTCTTACCCACGCTGCATTCTGCACCCACGGTTTCAGTTCGCCAAATGGGAACAGGCATGGTGGAATTGCGCAACGCACTTGGGAAATAGCGGAATACTCAAGTACCGAAACTGGGTGTTCAATTCCGCGTTAAGCCATTTCTCGTTAACACAATAAAGGCTCCTGGCGGGATAGTGATGTAGTGATCAGTTTTCTTGGTACGCTCGCTCGATGAGCGCCTTGGCCTTCTCGAAATCAGCGGGCGTGCGCAGGGCCAGTTCCAGATCACCCGTCCCCCAGTGGCCAATGTTGGTCACATCGCGCGAAAAACCCTGTTCAAGCGCAACACTCGCTGGATCAAGCTTCAACGTCAGGAACAGATGTGGGTCCTGCTTCGAGATGAGCGACATACAAACGAAGTTCTTTAGGCGGCGGAACGCAATGTAGAGCTTCAGCGGCTTCTCAATGATGTCGTCACCCTGTGCAAGGATGAAACCGCGAGTCTGTTCGAATAGCTCAAGCAACTCGGGTGAGGCTGTGGCAATCTGATCCGCGTGCGTTTTCATTGCCAGCGTGGAAGCTGCGGGAGTCCTGTTGGGCTTCTCGACAACTGGTTCATCGGCTTCTGTCACCGATTGCGTACTAGACGCGCTTGCGCCATTCACCAGTTCGAGCAGCAGCAAATCCTCACCGAAGAGTTTGTAGCGGATCAGCTCGATATTGCGCTCAATCTGTGCGACAGCATGCTCATCGTAGCGCGTGAAATCCGCCGCAATGCACAGCAAGCGAGTGCCGCTCCACTCGATCTTGTCAGCCTCATCCTTACCCAGCTTATCCATGACAAGCAGGCGGAAATCTGCCTTGTGATCGAGCAACCAATCCAAGTAGAACAAGCCTTGGTTGATGACGTTTTCGTTGCTGTGGCGCTTGTACTCCACAATCACCGGGCAGCCGTTCTCGTCCAGACCTAGAGAATCGACGCGGCCTCGATGCTTATTACCCGTGCGGTATTCGGTAGCCAGAAAGCGCACACCGAGGAAGGCCTCCATCTGCGACTCGATCAGGGTTTGCAGTGCTTTTTCAATTGAGACAGACTTACCTGCAAGCTCCACTGCCCCAGCCACGTTGTATCGGAATAGCTTTATGTCACTCATGGCCGGAGCCCCGCTGAGTTCTAAAACGCTCATACACCTGGCTACCCAGCCATTTTGCAATTAGCTGTTGCAGCTCAGGCTTAGCCATGTAATCCGTGAATAGTTCTTCGTTCAGCTCCATACGCTCAATAAATATCGATTCGAGAACCTGTTGAAAAACCAACTGGAACTTATCGAGCGAATTTACTTGAGCAGCCTTTTGAAGTGACTCGTTCTGGCTTGCCGCTTCAGCAAGTTGGTCGAAGAATAGTTGGTCCGCCTCATTCAACTCCCCACCAAAGCGTTGGTTAATGATGTCGATCAGGCGAGATAACGACACGTGCTCCTCGCGCACCATGCCCGAACCCACCTCACGCGGGCCGTCCAACGGTTTGACATACCCTTCGTTCAGGCTGATCGACCCTTCGCTTATCTTCTGAAGGCGGTAGTAATCGAGTTCGACTTCTTCATCAAACTGGTAGCCCGGGCCGCTTCTGCGCTTGGGCAGCTTCAAGGCGAGATGTCGCAGGTAGGTGAATAGCTTCTCAAGATCGCTGTCCTGATAAGGAATCACCTGACTCAGAAAACTGTACAGATTGCGGAAGGCCTGCAACTTGCCACGCCAAAGTTCAGCCTCTTCTTCCTCGCTGTCCTGAAGCTGCTTGAAGCGAGCTACCGCCTGGTCTAACAGCGCATTCATGGCTTTGTGATCACCCGGACTCTGACGGCGCTTAGGGGCAAAGAAGATGTGTGAAAACTCATCGACCTCGGATTGCAGGTAGATCCCGGAGGCATCCAGCTCCGCCTTAACCTCGTAAAGCCTGTCCGGGTCAACCTGTTCGCCCATTACCGAGCCTTCGTAGTACTGGCGAAATGCTTCCTGGATTTCGCCCGGCTCGTTGACGAAATCAAGCACAAAAGTGTCATCCTTAAGCGGATGCGTGCGGTTCAAGCGTGACAACGTCTGCACGGCCTGAATGCCCGAAAGCCGCTTGTCCACGTACATTGTGTGCAGCAAGGGTTGGTCGAAGCCGGTCTGGTACTTCTCGGCCACCAGCAAAACTCGGTAGTCTGGCTTTGCAAAGGTGTCAGGCAACTCCTTTTCCCTCAAGCCATCGTTCATCTCAACTTCGGTGTAGGCTTTCTCCGGCACCTTGTCGTCTTCTACGACACCTGAAAAAGCCACTAGGCTCTTGATGGGGTAGCCCCTCTCCTGAATGTAGCGATCGAGCTCCTGCTTGTAGCGCACTGCCTCCAGACGCGAACCAGTGACAACCATAGCCTTCGCGTGTCCGCCGATTTTGTGCCGTGTGAACTGTTGGAAGTGCTCCACCATCACTTCGGTCTTCTGACCGATGTTATGCGGGTGCAGGCGCATGAACCGGGCGAGTGCTTTGGCGGCCTTCTTGCGCTCGACGTTCGGGTCGTCTTCGGCCCTCTTGATCAGCTTGTAGTAGGTCTTGTAGGTAACGTAACTCTTAAGTACGTCCTCGATGAAGCCTTCCTCAATTGCCTGCCTCATCGTGTAGCGATGAAAGGGTTCTCCGTTTCGCCCAAAGATCGCCAGCGTCTTGTGCTTGGGCGTGGCGGTGAAGGCGAAAAAACTCATATTCGGCTGCTGACCGCGCTTGGCCATGGATCGGAAAAGGCGCTCCAGTTCCACTTCGCCCTCCTCTTCAGCCATCTCTTGCGCCTTCTTGCGGAGTTCCGCGCCGCCCAGCACGCCCTTCAACTCGATGGCCGTTTCACCCGATTGTGAGCTGTGGGCCTCATCGATGATGACCGCGTACTTGCGTGTGGGCAGATGACTCTTACCGCCTTCGCCGCGTTCCTCGCTCAGCTTGGCCAACTGCGCTGACACGAACGGAAACTTCTGCAGCGTGGTGATGATGATGGGCACACCTGCTTCCAGCGCCTCGGCCAGTTGGCGGGAATCTTCATCGATCTTCTGCACCACGCCCTGACGGTGATCGAACTGGTAAATGGTGTTCTGCAACTGGCGATCCAGCACCACGCGGTCGGTGATCACCACCACGCTGTCGAACAACCGTTCATCCCGCTCGTTATGCAAACTTGAGAGCCGATGCGCCAGCCAAGCAATGGTATTGCTCTTACCGCTACCTGCCGAATGTTCCACCAGATAGTTGTGCCCCAGACCCTCGCTGGCGGCGGCCGCCACCATCTGGCGCACTGCCTGCAGCTGGTGGTAGCGCGGGAAGATCAGGTTTTCCTTACGCACCTTCTTGCCGTCGTCAGCCACCTTCTCCTGCACATCCAGATGTAGGAAGCGGGCAAGAAGATCTAGCAGGCTATCCCGTTGCAGAACCTCTTCCCAGAGGTAAGCCGTCTTGTAATTGCGTCCTGTCGGATCAGGCGGATTACCCCCACCGCCGTCGGCTCCCCGATTGAAAGGGAGGAAGTAGGTAGAAGAACCCGCCAGGCGTGTGGCCATGTGGGCTTCTTCTGTGTCCACCGCGAAATGCACTAGGGTACGCTTGGCGAATTCGAAGATCGGCTCGCGCGGGTCGCGGTCGCGCCGGTACTGCGCGATGGCGTCCGCGGCACTCTGGCCAGACAGCGGGTTCTTCAATTCCAACGTCACCACAGGGATACCGTTGACCGACAACACCACGTCCAGTGATTTTTCGCTCTTCGGGCTGAAATGCAGTTGGCGGGTCAGCCCCAGCCGGTTGGCCTGATAGCGTGCTTCCAGTTCGGGGTTGAGGCCATGTGCCGGACGGAAGAAGGCAATGCGCAGTGTCTTGCCAAAACACTTGAAGCCGTGGCGCAGGGTGGCCAGCGCACCATGGGTGTCCAGCCATTTGCAGAGCGATTCCAATACCCGCACGCCGGCCTGCTCGCCGTGCAGTGCTTCCAGCTTTTCCCACACCTTGCCTTGCGTAGCGCGGACGAAGGCCAGCGCCTCATCAGGGAAAATCGCCCGTTCGCGGTCGAACTTCTTGCCATCGCCCCCCGCATAACCGTTGGCCAGTAGAACTGACTCGATGGCAGTTTCGAACGCGGCTTCAGAGGTAGACTTCATTAGATGTACCCCTTTGCAACCGCCCCAATGACAAAAGCAAATTCTGGAAGCTTGCCGTCAATAGGCTTTTCAAGCTCCTGAATTACTCCTTCAAAATCCTCGCGAGTCTGAATAACTTCGGGATCAAGCCATGTATCAATCGCGGATTTTCTCCAGCCATCGAGGGTTTTGTGATCTAACTGAAGAACCGCGATACTTTCCTTCGCATCCTCGCTCAAGCCATCGATGCCACCATCCACTTCGCGAAACCTGAAGTGCTCATCGCACTTCTCTTGAGTGGGCAGTACACGTAAAGACAGATCCTTCTTTTTCACTGCTCCGAAGTGCTCGCTTTCGACTCCCCGCACCTCGACTGCGGCGATCATATTGAAATAATTGAGATCATCACCAAGGTCTCTGCCATAGACTCTGCCGGAATCAAGCAATTCGCTTTTGCACGTTGCTTGACTTTTTAAGTGTTCGATATGGTTTCTAAACGTCGCTTGGTTTGTTGGGCTTTTCAAGTGTGTAATTCTTTCATCGACGGGCACACCGGTATAACCGCATAAGCCAAACTGCTCAGAAGTTAGGATTGAGAGCAACTCTGCTTTCGCTCGAAAATCTTTGTAGGTCACGTTAAGCGGCTCAGGCTCAATTGCAAGCTGCCCGTCGATAAAGGATTGTAGGCACTCTGGAGGCTGGCTTTTTGTAATTTTTCTCATCTACCAAGCCTCTCAATCCGTTCGAGAGTAGAGGCGATTTTCTGGATTGCCGCCGTGTTGCCAACGCGTTCCCGAAGACTGACTACTTTTTCTTTGGCGTCTTGCAGTTTCCGTTCAGAAATCAGCCGCGCGATGCTCTCAATTTCTTTTTCAACATCCTCGTTCATCTCATCGGCGCCCATCAGGACATTCAATATCCAGTTCGAGTCTGCCCCGTAAGCCATGCCGGGAGTTTCAGAAACCACCTTGCCTTCCCTTATGGAAAGCAGCCTGACACACCGCGCTTCAACCTCGCCAATAACCTGCGGGGAATGAGTGGTCACCACGAACTGGCAGTTCCTAAAAGTGTCCCGCAGACGTGGTAACACTTCACGTTGCCATTTGGGGTGCAGGTGCAACTCGATCTCGTCGATCAACACCAGCGCCACGCCCTCGGCGATTGGGTTTTCGCTGGTCGGGTTGGCAATGGCCAGGCGGCGAGCAAGATCAAATACCAGAGCGATCAGACCGCGCTCTCCGTCAGACAACTGCTCCAGAAATAGCTGTTTTCCTGTCTTTCCGCCGTTTACTTGCTCATCGATTGTTACGTCTTTCATGACGGAGTAACGGGGCGGATTCCCCTCATGAAACCAAAACTCTTTGATCTGCGGGATAAGACCAGAAATGGCTTCTTGGAGGAACTTCAGGATCTTGGCGCCATATTCGCTATCTCGCCTGATAACGCGCGCTGCCCCAATTGCGCGATGCCACTTGGCGAACTCGTTGAGGGAAACTTCCAACTGTGTCAGGGATTTCGCGTAGGCAACCGCCTGCTTAAAAGGCTGGGCGCCTTGGAGTCTTGGTGGGAGTCTCGACAGCAATCTGTTTGTCGAGTAATAGATAACCAAAGGCTGATTTGGGCTGCTCTTCAAGAAACGCTTCAGCCGAGCCTCTGATTCATGCGTATCTGTAAACAACCAGTTCAATCGCTTCTCAAAATTACCTTCTACCCGCTTATCAATCCAGGTAATTTCATTTTTCAGATTTTTGTAGTTGGGTGAGCCCTTTTCAATGAGGGACAAATCCTTTTTCATCAAGGATTGTTTGTGCTCGAGCGCTAACTTTTCATTTCGATCAAGGCTTTCCTTAGAAAGCCAAGTGATCAGTGACGCCGCCGATAATTTGCCACTTTCCATCTCGATAATGCAGGAAGACTTGCCTTGCTTTATGTCGGTGTTAAGAATCGGCAAGGTTTTCTCGCGAGATACAGTAAATTCAGGCAACGTGTGAGAGTATGCAATTGCGATGGCTTGCAGGATTGTTGATTTTCCGACCCCGTTGACGCCTGCAATTACGGTCATTCGGTCGTCAAAATCTATGTCGAGTTGGTCAAAGCCCCGGAAGTTGGTCAGCCCTAGACTTTTCAGTTTCATCTTGCCATCTCCTCCAGCGCGATCTGGCCTGTGACAGCCGAGGTAATCAGTGCGGCGCGGCATTCCGATAGCAGAGACAAAGAAGAAGACACTTCCCTTGTCATTGACTGAAATCGCTCTTCTGCGCGTTGAAGGTAATCCACTATCTCCGTCTGCTCGGAGAGCGGAGGCAATAGAGTCAGCCAATCCAAAACATGACCTTGCGAAACCTTGACCATCGACCCACTTGAGCCTCTCGCATCACGACGAATCTGAACGCGAGCTGCTGCTGTAGTTAGGAAAGAAGTCAGATACTCGGGAAGAATTTTCCCCTCTTGAACCCGAAGCCTGTAGATGAGGTCAGGGAGTAACAGGTTTGGCTCATCGTCTGGGACGCATGCGACATCAGCCACAAGCTCCGGCGTATTGCCCCGAGTTATGAGTACATCCCCCTTTCGAAGTGCGAAAGCCTGTTCCTCTTCATCCGTTTCACGAAGCGCCTTATTCTCTTCTCGTTTGAATTGACCTTTTGAAACTGCGCTTAATTTCAAGACGCCGAGTTCGTCGGGGCCCGCTGGCGTATTGGCAGCAACAGGCGAACTGCCTTGATCCAGCGCATCAGCAACGAACTTGATGCGGCGAATCTCCCAATGCGCCGGAATCTCGCCCAGCCATTCTTGGCCCGAGGGCTTTAGCGGGACGTTGGGATCGAGGCCACGGGTGACAACGCGGCTGATGAGGGCGGCGCGCTTTTCTTCAAGCAACGCCAGCATGCGTTCCTTCTCGGCCATCAGCCCATCGATGCGGGCAGTTTCACGGTCTAGATAGTTCGCGATGAGAAGTTGGGTTGACAACGGTGGGAGCGGCAGAACAGCGAGACCGATCGCGTCTTTCGGCAAGCCGTACCGTGTGACACCGGTAGCTTCGAGTTCAAGCTGTAGCGCTACCGGTCGCGACTGCATGCAGCGAAAGAGGAATCGCCCGTCGAGCACTTCTTTCCTCGGACGAATGAATGCGAGGTGATAGCCACAAACGAAGTCGTCCGCAGTACCCTCTACGTATGCAGGGATAGCAATGTCATTCCAAGATTCCGAGTCCTTTGTGATGACTACATCGCCAACTTCAAGGTGAAAACGCTCGACCTCCTGTTGTGTGGCAGTTGCTGCCATCAGATCCATATCGGGCGAGACCCGGTCGTTCTTGTACACATCCGTGTAGTTGCATAGCCGAACTGGCAACTCGTCATCGAATGAATGCTTATCGACATTACTGACAGCAAAATCACAAGCTGTCTTCAATGGCACTCGTTGCCACCCGTGAGGAAGAGAAGCCAGTAATTCGGCTGCGTTCACTCCGTCACCTCGCGCAGCAGGCCCATGATCCGTTTCTCAACCTCGGCCAGTTCCGCGTCTATTTCATGCAGCGGGCGCGGCGGCTGGTACTGGAAAAACACGCGATTGAAGTTGATCTCGTAGCCCACCTTGCCGATGCCGCCGTCCTGCTCGTCTAGCGTCTCCCGGTCTATCCAGGCGTCGGCCACATAGGGGCGCACTTCGCGCAGCACATAGCTGACGATGTCTTTTTTCAGCGGGATGTTCTCGGCATCCTTCAGCGCCGGGTCTGGCTCATACTCCACAAGGTTTTTGCCATCGGTGTACAGCCCAAATAGTGCATACAGCTCGCCTGCAGTGAGGGTGGACAGTGTCTGGCCTGGAAACAATTTGGAACTGACAGGGACATCGCCCTTTTTGTGGTGCTTGGATATCACCGGCGCGGCCTCGGGGTCCACGGTGGTGAAGCAGTCGCGGAAGATCTTCTTCTGCGCGGTACCCTTGGCGCCCTTCGCCCAGCCTTCCACATCATCGGGCAGGGTTTTGAAGACGTGCTGCACCTCATCCCAGGCCTGGTTCCAGTCAAGTCGCAACTCGGTGCCCAACTGATCCTGCACGGCTTGTAAGGCGCCGTATAACTCGGGGCAGGTGTTGAGGAAGCGCTCGCGGGCTTCATCCGTGATTTCAAAGCGCAAGCGCAAGGGGCGTAGCACGGTGATGCGGCGGTAGCCGAAGTCGGTGTTGTCGAACACGCGGCTGGTCTTGCTGCTTTCCATGGTGCCATGTTCGCGGGTGACCGTGTCAATGGCGGTCTGATCGAGATAGCGGCGCTTGTCGCCCAGGCTACGTTTCATGGGTGTGTAGCGCTCGCGGGCGTCGATGAGCTGAATTTTCCCCTTGCGGTGATCAGCCTTGCGGTTGGTGACCACCCAGACGAAAGTGCCGATGCCAGTGTTGTAGAACATCTGCTCCGGCAGGGCGACGATGGCTTCGAGCATGTCGCGCTCGATGATCCAGCGGCGGATATCGCTCTCACCGCTGCCGGCGCCGCCGGTAAACAGCGGCGAGCCGTTGAAGACGATGGCCGCGCGCGAACCCGGCAAATCCTTGTTGCCGGGTTGGTAATCCGCAAACTTGCTGATCATGTGCAGCAGGAAGAGCAAGGCCCCATCGTTGATGCGCGGTAGCTTGCCCGTGTAACCACAGAAGTTGGGCCAGCGGTCGATTTCCTTTTTCTCGGCCTTCCAATCCACGCCAAACGGCGGGTTGGCCAGCAGGTAATCGAACCAGTGCATGTCGGCAAAGCGATCATCGGTCAAGGTGTTACCGAGTTCAATACGGCTGTCCTTCTGGCCCTTGATCAGCAGATCGGATGCCGCCACGGCGTATGAACGTGGGTTGTAGTCCTGCCCATACACCTTGACGTTGGCTTGTTCGTTATGGGCATGTATCCAGTTTTGCGCCTCGGCCAACATACCACCAGTGCCGCAGGCCGGATCGCAGATAGTGACAATGACACCGGCTCGCGTGAGCACGTTGGTGTCGGGCTCCAGCAGCAGGTTGACCATGAGCTGGATAACCTCGCGCGGCGTGAAGTGGTCCCCCGCCGTTTCATTGGCCGATTCGTTGAATCGACGGATCAGGTCTTCAAACACCAGCCCCATGGTGATGTTGTCAACGCGGTTGGGGTGCAGGTCGATTTCGACAAACTGGGAAACGACTTGGTAAAGGCGGTTGGACTCCTCGAGCTTTTCGATTTCCTTTTCGAAGTCGAAGCGCTCGAAGATCTTGCGAACATTCTCCGAAAAGCCGTTGATGTAATCCGTGAGATGGCGGGCAATATTGTCCGGATCGCCCTTGAGCCTATAGAAATCAAGCTGGCTGTGGTTGTGGAAACCCAGTGAAGTGCCATTTTCATTCTTGGCGACCTCGTTCAGCACCCGATCTACCAGTGCGGGCTCTTTGCCTTTCAATGTTTCGTAGCGCGCGAGGACGGCGTCTTTAGTGAGTGCCAGTACTGCGTCGAAGCGGCGCAGCACCGTGAGAGGCAACATGACGCGCTCGTATTGGGGCGGGCGATAAGGACCACGCAACAAATCCGCCACAGACCAAATGAAATTTGCAAGCTGCTGAAAATTGGCAGATGACATTACTTGCTCCCTATGATTTTTATTTTCTCGCGTAGACCACGAGTATGCGTTAAGCCTTTTTAAAGACAAAGAGCCAACCTTGAGGTTGGCTCTTTGTCTGTCGTCTTATTTCAATATCTATGTCAGTAGCTTTTCACTAACTTGGCACAGTTTTCACTTTCTGTGTTACCCGACAACCGACACCGTTACACATCGATATTCCGCGCATACAGCGCATTCTCTTCGATGAATGCCCGGCGGGGTTCGACGTTGTCGCCCATCAGGGTGGTGAAGATCTCGTCGGCGGCGATGGCGTCGTCGATCTGGACGCGGAGCAGGCGGCGGACGGCGGGGTCCATGGTGGTTTCCCACAGCTGCTCGGGGTTCATTTCGCCAAGGCCTTTGTAGCGCTGCTTGGAGATGCCGCGTTCGACTTCGTTGAGCATCCAGCGGATGGCGTCGGCGAAGCTGGTGACGGCTTGCTGCTTTTCGCCGCGGCGCATGACGGCGCCGGGGCCGATGAGGCCGGAGATGGACTCGGTGGCCTGGCGGATGGTGCGGTAGTCGCCGGCGTTGAGGAAGTCGCCATCGATGCGGCTGAGCTTGCGGTTGCCGTGGTGCATGCGAGCGATTTGGAGCGTCCAGGCTTCGCTGGTTTCGTCGTGGCGGGCCTCGATGGTGACGGCGGTGCCGACGGCGGCCTGCAGGCGGGCAGCGGAGTCGCGGGCGGCGGCTTCGTCGTCGAGCGACAGGGGCAGGTCGTTGGCGAGCAGGGCGTGCAGGACGGAGGAGTCGATCCAGTCGGCGAGGCGGCGGATGACGGCTTCGGCCAGCAGGTAGGTGCGGGCGAGGCCGCCGAGGGCTTCGGAGTGGATGGGGTCGGCACCTTCGCGCGGGGTGAGAGCGGCACCTTCGAGGCCCAGCTTGAGCAGGTGGGCGTTGAGCTCGTTGTCGTCCTTGATGTACATCTCGTTCTTGCCGTGCTTGATCTTGTAGAGCGGCGGCTGGGCGATGTAGATGTGGCCGCGCTCGACGAGTTCGCGCATCTGGCGGTAGAAGAAGGTGAGCAGCAGGGTGCGGATGTGCGCGCCGTCCACGTCCGCGTCGGTCATCAGGATGATGCGGTGGTAGCGCAGCTTTTCGGGCTTGAAGTCTTCGGGGCCGATGCTGGTGCCGAGGGCGGTGATCAGGGTGGTGATCTGCTCGGAGCTGATGAGCTTGTCGAAGCGGGCGCGCTCGACGTTGAGCACCTTGCCGCGCAGCGGCAGGATGGCCTGGAACTTACGGTCGCGGCCCTGCTTGGCGGAGCCGCCTGCGGAGTCACCCTCGACGATGTAGATTTCGCACAGGGCGGGGTCTTTTTCCTGGCAGTCGGCGAGCTTGCCGGGCAGGCCGATGCCGTCGAGGACGCCCTTGCGGCGGGTCATTTCACGGGCGCGGCGGGCGGCTTCACGGGCGCGGGAGGCTTCGACGATCTTGCCGCAGATGGTCTTGGCGTCGGCGGGCCGTTCGAGCAGGAAGTCGGCGAGCTTTTGCGCGACGACTTCTTCGACGGCCGGGCGGGCTTCGCCGGAGACCAGCTTCATCTTGGTCTGGGAGGCGAACTTGGGGTCGGGCATCTTGACGGAGAGCACGCAGGCGAGGCCTTCGCGCATGTCGTCGCCGGAGATGTCCACCTTGGCCTTCTTGGCGATCTCGTGTTCTTCGATGTACTTGTTGATGACGCGGGTCATCGCGGCGCGCAGGCCGGTGAGGTGGGTGCCGCCGTCCGCCTGCGGGATGTTGTTGGTGAAGCACAGCACCTGTTCGGCGTAGCTGTCGTTCCACTGCATGGCGACTTCGACGGTGATGGGCACGCCGTTCTGGATGGATTCGCCGCTGGAGTGGAAGACGCTGGGGTGCAGCACGGACTTGGCGCGGTTGATGTATTCGACGAAGCCGGAGACGCCGCCGGCGAAGGCGAAGTCTTCTTCCTTGCCGCTGCGCTGGTCCACCAGGCGGATCTTGACGCCGTTGTTGAGGAAGGACAGCTCGCGCAGGCGCTTGGCGAGGATTTCGTAGTGGTATTCGACGGTGCCGAAGATCTCTTCGTCGGCGAGGTAGTGCACCTTGGTGCCGCGCTTGGTGGTGTCGCCGATGATCTTCAGCGGGCTGGTCTCGACGCCGTCGACGACTTCGATGACGCGGTCCACGGCGTGGCCGCGGTTGAATTCCATGAAGTGCTTGTGGCCGTCACGGGCGACGGTGAGGCGCAGCCACTTGGAGAGGGCGTTGACGCAGGACACGCCGACGCCGTGCAGGCCGCCGGACACCTTGTAGCTGTTCTGGTTGAACTTGCCACCGGCGTGCAGCACGCACATGACGATCTCGGCGGCGGAGCGCTTGGGCTCGTGCTTGTCGTCCATCTTGACGCCGGTCGGGATGCCGCGGCCGTTGTCGGTGACGGAGATGGAGTTGTCGGCGTGGATGGTGATGACGATGTCGTCGCAGTGGCCGGCGAGGGCTTCGTCGATGGCGTTATCGACGACTTCGAAGACCATGTGGTGCAGACCGGTGCCGTCGGAGGTGTCGCCGATATACATGCCCGGCCGCTTGCGCACGGCCTCCAGCCCTTCGAGCTGCTGGATGCTGGATTCGTCGTAGTTGTCGGCGGGTGCGGGTTGTTGCGGCGTATCGGACATGGCGTTCTCGGTTCTACTGATGTTTACCGGCGGATTTCAGTCCTACCGATTTGCTCCGTTCGAACAAACGGAGCCGTGCAAAACGTGTGAAGAAACCGTAGCGAGCGGTCCGAGGTCGCAACGAGGAGCGGAGCTGTACTGAAGTACAGCGAGCACCGGAATTGCGAGATCGGATCGCGCAGTAGGTTTATTTACACGTTTTCAGATGCGCATCGGCATCACGACATACTTGAAGTCGGTGTTGTCGGCGAGGCCGAAGAGGGCGCTGGCGTTGCCGTCGTTGAAGCGGATCTCGATCTCGTTGGCGGCGACGTTGGTCAGCACGTCGAGCAGGTAGGTGACGTTGAAGCCGATGTCGAGGCTGTCGCCGGCGTAGTCGACTTCGAGTTCTTCGAGGGCTTCTTCCTGTTCGGCGTTGGTGGACACCAGCTTGAGGCTGCCTTCGGAGAGCATCAGACGGACGCCGCGGAACTTCTCGTTGGTGAGAATGGCGGCACGCTGCAGGGACTGCAGCAGGGCCAGGCGGCTGGCCTTGACCAGCTTGGGGTGGCCTTGCGGGATGACGCGCTCGTAGTCGGGGAACTTGCCGTCGATGAGCTTGGAGATGAGCTCGATGTGGCCGAAGCGGAAGACGATCTGGTTGCCGACGATGGTGACTTCCAGCGCGTCGTCGGAGTCGGCCAGCTGGCGGGCCAGTTCGACGACGGTCTTGCGCGGCAGGATCACGTCGGTGCGGGCGTAATCGCCGACCAACGGGGAGGCGGCGTAGGCCAGGCGGTGGCCGTCGGTGGCGACCATGCGCAGGGTGTCGCCGGCGACGACGAGCAGCAGGCCGTTGAGGTAGTAGCGGATGTCCTGCTGGGCCATGGCGTACTGCACCAGCGCCAGCTGCTTCTTGAAAGCCCGCTGGGTGGTGGTGAAGTGGATGCCTTCGCCTTCCGGCGGGGCCAGGCGCGGGTAGTCGGCGGCGGGCAGGGTCTGCAGCTGGAAGCGGCTCTTACCGGCCTTGAGGGTGATGCGCTTGTCGTCGAGCGTGAGGCTGACGTCGGCGGTGTCGGGCAGGGCGCGCAGGATGTCCTGCAGCTTGCGGGCACCGACGGTGATCGCCACGTCGTCGGCGCCATCGGCCGCGGTGGTGCTGTTGCGGATCTGGATTTCGATGTCGGTGGCGAGGAGGGTGAGGGACTCACCCTTCTTCTCGATCAGCACGTTCGAGAGGATCGGCAGGGTGTGACGCTTCTCGACGATGCCGGATACCGATTGCAGCGGGGCGAGAAGGGCGTCGCGGGGCGCAGTGAAGAGCAGCATGGACTCAGGTCTCCGAATCGTTTTTCAGGGGGCGGGGCGCCGGGGCGCCAGACCGCAGATCGTAATGGTTGCAGGCTTCAACCACGCAACACCTGGGTCAACACGTGGAGGTCGTGGTTGAGCTGGGTGTCGCCGAGGCGCAGCTCGGCAATGGTGCGGCAGGCGTGCAGCACGGTGGTGTGGTCGCGGCCGCCGAAGGCTTCGCCGATGGCCGGCAGGCTCATCGGGGTGAGGTCCTTGGCAAGGAACATGGCCACCTGGCGCGGCCGCGCAATGACGCGGGTGCGCTTCTTGGAGTGCATGTCGGCGACCTTGATCTTGTAGTAGTCGGCGACGGTCTTCTGGATGAACTCCGCGGTGAGCTGGCGGTTGTGCGCGTTGAGCAGGTCCTTGAGGGCTTCCTTGGCCACTTCGAGGCTGACGTCGCGGCCGTGGAAGCGGGCGAAGGCGAGCACCTTCTTGAGGGCGCCTTCGAGCTCGCGCACGTTGGAGCGCAGGTTCTTGGCGATCAGGAAGGCGACGTCCTCGTTGAGGTCGATGCGCTCGGCTTCGGCTTTCTTCTTGAGAATGGCGACACGCATCTCGAGCTCGGGCGGCTCGATCTGCACCGTCAAGCCCCAGTCGAAGCGCGAGATCAGGCGGTCTTCCAGCCCCTGGACATCCTTGGGGTAGGTGTCGCTGGTGATGATGATCTGCTTCTTGGCCTCGGTGAGGGCGTTGAAGGCGTGGAAGAACTCTTCCTGCGTCCGGTTCTTGTTGTTGAAGAACTGGATGTCGTCGATGATCAGCACGTCCAGCGAGCGGTAGTAACGCTTGAAGACGTCGAAGGATTTTTGCTGGTAGGCCCGCACCACATCGGCGTAGTAGTCCTCGGCGTGCACGTAGCGGATGACCTTCTTCGGGTCGTGCTTGAAGACGTAGTTGCCCAACGCGTGGATCAAGTGGGTCTTGCCGAGGCCGACGCCGCCGTAGATGAACAGCGGGTTGTAGGACACGCCGGGATTCTGGGCCACCTGCAGGGCGGCGGCGCGGGCCAGGTCGTTGGCGCGGCCGGTGACCAGCGTGTCGAAGGTGAAATCGGGGTTGAGGCGCGACTTGTCGTAGTTGACGACTTCGGCGGAAGTGCCAGCCTCCGGGGCCGCCGGACGCAGGCCGGCCGGCGTGGCGATGGCAGGCGTCGCCGCAGCTGCAGGGGAGGGCGCAGCAGCCGGAGCCACCGCCGGTGCAACGGGCGCAGCGGCCGGCATGGGACGGCGCAGGCCGCCCGCTGGCGCCAGGCTGATCTCGATGGTCGGCAGGCCGCCGAAGTACTCCTCGCCCAGCTCCTCGATGCGCCGCAGGTAGCGGTCACGCAGCCACTGGCGATGGAAGTTGGACGGAGCGACCAGACGCAGCCCCACCCCGTCGTCGCTCAGCTCTTCGACGCGCAGGGGAAGGATCCAGGTCTTGAACTGCTGGGCGGGCAATTCCTGCTCCAGGCAGCTCAGGCAATGCGTCCAGAACGCGGCGCATTGGGACGACGATGAGGCTTCGGGCACGATCTACGGGTGGGTTTGGTAAACAGCGGAATGCGCGCGGATTCTCGTTATACGGGGTGCTCCGACCTGGGATCGGGGCAGCCGGACATGCGCGCGAGGGGGTCCGGCCAAACGCGTATTGTACCCTCCCGGCGTAGACTTATCCACAGCTTGTACAGACCGACAGCCATGCGACGCACGCCATCGTCACGTCCGGCCGGCAGGGGCTTGCACCGAGGCATTGAAACGTGCTTGACAAACAGTGGGTTAACGTATCAAATTGCGCGTTTGACTCAACTTTTCGGGCACGAAAAATGAAACGTACTTACCAACCTTCCGTCGTCCGTCGCAAGCGCACCCACGGCTTCCTGGTTCGCATGGCCACCCGTGGCGGCCGTAAGGTCATCGCCGCTCGCCGCGCCAAGGGCCGTCATCGCCTCGCCGTCTAAGGCCGCAGAGGCCACTTCCCCTGTCGGCAGCGACAACCGCGCGGCAGAGGAAGCGACACCCCCGGCAGGATTCGGCTTCGGCTCGTCCTTGCGACTGCACAAAACGGATGAGTTCTCATCCGTTTTTGCTTTTCGGCGCGTGCTTCGCGGAAAGTACTTCGCGCTGCACTACTGTCCGAACGAAGTCGGAAGCGCCCGCCTCGGTCTCGTTGTCGCCAAGAAGCTCGCCAAACGCGCCGTGTTGCGCAACTTGGTGAAGCGGATCGGCCGCGACGTGTTTCGTCATGCCCGCGCAAGCTTGCCGGACTACGATCTGGTGTTACGATTGTCGGCTAAGGTTGGCGACGTAACGAGACGTACCATGCGCGAAGACATGCTCGCCCTGTTCGAGCGTTTGCCCAAGGCAGGCCGCGAGAGCAAGGCAAAGTGATGAAGCGCGCCGTGCTGGCCCTGCTGCAGGTCTATCGCTACGCCATCAGCCCCATGCTGGGACGCAACTGCCGCTTCGTTCCGTCCTGTTCGGAGTACGCCGTGGAGGCAGTGGAACGTCATGGAGCCCTGAAGGGCTCTTGGCTCGCCGCACGCCGGGTGTGCCGTTGCCATCCCTTCAATGGCGGCGGCTTCGACCCCGTGCCCTGATCCACCGCCTCCGGTCCGCCTCAACCCCTTCCTGACACTGACACCGATGGACAACCGTCGCCTGATCCTCCTTCTCGTCTTCTCGTTCTCGCTGGTCATGCTGTGGGACGGCTGGCAGAAGCACAACCAGTCCAAGGTTCCGCCCGTGGCCGCAGCCGGCAGCGGCGCAGCCTCGGGCGTGCCGACGCCTACCGCCGCAGCAGCCCCTGGCGCCGCAGCCGTGCCCGGCCAGACTGCCGCCGCAGCGGCTGCGCCCGCCGAGATCGCCACCGTGCGCACCGACCTGCTGGTGGCAGAAGTCTCCGCCCAGGGCGGCGACATCATCCGGCTGGAACTGACCCAGCACAGGGCCACCGAAGACCACAACCGCAACTATGTGCTCTTCGACAACGGCGAGAAGCACAACTACGCGGCCCAAACCGGCCTGATCGGCAACGGTCTGCCGAACCACAAGACCCTGTTCACGCTGAGCAGCAAGAACGTCGCGCTGAAGGACGGCGAAGATGCCGTCACGCTGCGCCTCGACGCCGCGCCGACCGCCGACGGCGTGAAGGTCAGCAAGCTGATCACCTTCCACCGCGGCAGCTACGCTGCCGAGGTGAGCTACGAGATCACCAACGGCAGCGCAGCGCCGCTGGCACCGCATGCCTACTTCCAGTTCACCCGTGACGGCAAGCCGGCCGAGCAGCCCGGCGGCTTCGGCGTGCAGACCTTCACCGGCCCGGCCTTCTATACCGAGGCCGAGAAGTATCAGAAGGTGAAGTTCGAGGACATCGCCGACAAGAAGGCCAAGTTCGTCACCAAGGCCGCCGACGGCTGGGCTGCGATGGTTCAGCACTACTTCGTCGCCGGCTGGGCACCGAAGGAAGGCGAGCGCGAGTTCTTCGCCAGCCAGATCAGCTCCGACCTGTATTCCGCCGGCGTGATCGTGCCGGTGGCCAGCATCGCCCCGGGCCAGACCGGCAAGCTGTCGGTGCCGCTGTACGCCGGCCCGCAGGAACAGAGCCGCCTCGACCAGTTCGCCAAGGGCTTCGACCTGGTGGTGGACTACGGCTGGCTGACCATCATCGCCGCTCCGCTGTTCTGGGTTCTGCAATCCCTGCACAAGCTCACCGGCAACTGGGGCTGGGCAATCATCCTGGTGACCATCGGGCTGAAGGCGCTGTTCTTCCCGCTATCCGCCGCCAGCTACAAGTCGATGGCCAAGATGAAGACCCTCGGCCCGCGCCTGCAGCGGCTGAAGGAGCAGTACGGCGACGACAAGATGAAGCTGCAGCAGGCCATGATGGACCTCTACAAGCGCGAGAAGGTCAATCCCCTTGGCGGCTGCCTGCCCATCCTGATCCAGATCCCGGTGTTCATCGCCCTCTACTGGGTGCTGCTCGGCGTCGTCGAGATGCGCGGCGCGCCGTGGCTGGGCTGGATCCACGATCTGTCCGTGAAGGATCCGTTCTACATCCTGCCGCTCATCATGGGCGCCACCAGCCTGATCCAGACCCGCCTCAACCCGGCGCCGCCCGATCCGATCCAGGCCAAGGTGATGATGCTGATGCCGATCCTGTTCACCTTCATGTTCCTGTGGTTCCCGGCCGGCCTCGTGCTGTACTGGGTGGTGAACAACTCCCTGTCGATCGCCCAGCAGTGGCAGATCAACCGGATGATCGCGGCCGGTGGCAAAACCGCCGAGTGACACCATCGCGGCGATTGCCACCGCGCCCGGGCGCGGTGGCATCGGCGTGGTCCGGATCTCCGGGCCGAAGCTCTCCGCGCTCGTGGCCACCTTCTCCGGCCGCGAGCCGCAAGCCCGGGTCGCCCAGTTCGCCCGCTTCCGTGACGGCAGCGGGCAACTGATCGACGAAGGCCTCCTCCTCTACTTCCCGGCGCCCCACTCCTTCACCGGCGAAGACGTCATCGAATTGCAGGGCCACGGCGGCCCGGTGGTCATGCAGATGCTGCTGGCCCGTTGCCTGGAGCTCGGCGCCCGTCTGGCCGAACCCGGCGAATTCACCCGCCGCGCCTTCCTCAACGGCAAACTCGATCTCGCCCAGGCGGAAAGCGTCGCCGACCTCATCGAAGCCTCCACCGCCGCTGCCGCGCGCTCAGCCGTCCGTTCGCTGACCGGCAGCTTCTCGCAGGAGGTCCACGGTCTATGTGATCGCCTCGTCGACCTGCGCATGCTGGTAGAGGCCACGCTGGACTTCCCGGATGAGGACGTGGACTTCCTCGTCGAGGCACGAGCCTTCGAACGCGTCGCTGTCATCGTCGATGAACTTTCAGCCATCCTCGACCGCGCCGCCCAGGGCAGCCTTCTGCGCAACGGCCTGCATGTGGTGCTGGTCGGCCAGCCCAACGTCGGCAAGTCCAGCCTGCTCAACCGCCTCGCCGGCGAGGAGCGCGCCATCGTCACCGACATTGCCGGCACCACCCGCGACGCGCTGCGCGAGACGATCCAGATCGAGGGCATCCCGCTTCACATCACCGACACCGCCGGCCTGCGCGACACGAACGACGAGGTCGAGAAGATCGGCATCGCCCGCACCTGGCAGGAGATCGACCGGGCCGACGTCGTCGTACGGTTGGTGGACGTACGCAATGGCGCGACCGACGCCGATGCAGCCATCGACGCGCGCCTGCCGGCCGGCGTCGAACGGATCACCGTCTTCAACAAGGTCGACCTGGTAGAACGCCAGCCCGAACGGCTCGAAGGCCCGGAGGGCGTCCAGCTCTTCCTGTCCGCCAAAGCCGGCCAGGGCGTCGACCTGCTGCGCAGCGAGTTGCTGCGCGTGGCCGGTTGGCACCGTCACGGGGAGGACGTCATCCTGGCCCGCGAGCGCCATCTGGTGGCGCTACGCACCGCCCTCGCCCACACCCAGGCCGCGCTGGAAAATCGCCTGGCCCTCGAACTGATGGCCGAGGAGCTTCGCCTCGCCCAGGAGGCCATCAACGAGATTACTGGCGAGTTCACGCCCGACGACCTGCTCGGGGTCATCTTCTCGCGCTTCTGCATTGGAAAATAGCGAGCCTTCCGCAGCGTTCCATAACGATCCACCGAACCCCCTCAAGCCCGCGTAAATGCGGGCTTTTTTGTTCCACAGCGTGCTTGTATACGCCGGGTGAATCCGGTAAATTGTGTGCCCACGGGTGTGCCCACGCACAAACCTGTGTGCCCACGACCCCGAAAAATGTGTGCCCAAACGTGCATTTTGAGGGTGGAGAAATCAGGGTTTTGCAGGCACATCAGGAGAGGCAAATACGGATCAATCCCTTGCCCAGCAAGGCTTTTAGCGTGTGTGCCCACGGTAACCCTGTGTGCCCACGCCGACAGCGTTTTCGGTGGGCACACATGGCAGATAGGGGGAAATGATGGCTCTGACAGATACCAAGCTGCGCAATCTCAAGCCCAGCGAAAAGCGTTATCAAGAGGCCGACGAAGGCGGTCTATTCGTGGAAGTCCAACCCGGTGGAACCAAGACCTTCCGACTGCGCTACCGCATGGGTGGCCGCGACTCGAAGCAAGAGAAAGTGAGTCTTGGTGAGTACCCGACTTACTCGCTGGCCGAGGCTCGAGTCTGGAGAGACGACTGTAAAGCTCTGGCCGGACGTGGCCTATCTCCAATGGCCCTAAAACGTGGCGACCCGATTCCGGACGACACCAAGCCGGAGGTAAAGGAGATCGCCCAAGCCTTCCTGCAAAACTGGTGCTGGAAGGCCGTGGAGAAAGCCAAGGCCAAGGAAGCCGAAGCCCTGGCCGGCGATACCGTCGAAGCCTTCGCCCGGCACTGGTACACCGAGATTGCCGAGCCTGCCAACAGCAACCCGCGCAACATCAAGCGCGTACTCGAAAAGGACGTGATTCCAGCCATCGGCAGCAAGCAGATTGCCGATGTGACCGTTTCCGACGTGCTGGCGATTACGGACAAGATCAAGGCTCGCGGCGCCGATCAAATGGCCCTGCAAACCCGCAACGTGCTGAAACGCCTGTTTGCCTACGCCATTGCCCGTGAGAAAGCGACATTCAACCCGGCAGCAGCCGTCGAAGCCAAGTTCGTCGCCACCGCCAAGAGCCGCGACGTGGCGCTGACGCCCGACGAGCTGGGCCGACTGCTGCGGGCGATCTACCAGTCCTCCATGAAGCGGGCGCACAAGCTGGCGCTCCACCTGCTGATCCTGTGCATGGTCCGCAAGTCCGAACTGATCGAGGCCAAGTGGGAAGAAATCGACTTCGAGAAGGCCGAATGGTCGATTCCTGGCGAACGGATGAAGAAGGACAAGCCACACCTTGTCCCCCTCTCCCGCCAAGCCGTTGCGATGTTCGAGGAATTGAAGGGGCTGGCGAGCGGTTCCGAATGGATCTTCCCCAGCCGTGGCGACCTACACAAACCGATAGCCAAAAGCACCTTGAACGTCGCCGTCCGCACCATGGAACATGACGTGCAGGACTTCGTGATTCACGACTTCCGGCGCACCGCCTCCACCCATCTGCACGAAGCCGGCTTCAATTCCGATTGGATAGAAAAAGCCCTCGCCCATGAAACCAAAGGCATAAGGGGTGTCTACAATCGGGCGCAATACATGGAGCAGCGGCGGGACATGCTGCAATGGTGGGCAGACTTCGTGAATGCGCAGATCGAGGAAGGCCGGAAGGTCGTGATCGGACGATTCGGGAAAGCCTACGCGGCTTGAACTGAGAAAAACTGAGTTTGCCGCGTACTCCGACGGGAGGAAAACCGGGTTCCCGTGCCCGGCTGGCGTGGCACCCAATCAAGGATGAGCGGGCAAGGGACACGATGTCATTCAGATACAAGGGAGATTTAGCCAAACCTGTTGAACCTCCGACAATTGGTCCATTGATGAGCGGCGAGGAAATATCCGGAGTTGCACAAGCAATGGTTGATGAGCAATACCGTCGGATGGTCCTCTTGTTTGATGCCCACTCAGTTAAGCCGGGTGATTGGGAGGCCCTATGTTTTGCATTGGCAAAGACCCATGTCCCCGGCTTCAAAGTGGCGCGCGGGAGAGCAGGGAGGCCGCAAAAATGGCACGACTACGACCGTGCGATGTTGGTGCTGGCTGTAGAAGAAACCGGGCTGGGAGTGCGAGAGGCCGTACAAGAGCTCGCCCAACAGGAACCCTGGAAATCAATGTCGTCTACCACTCGGGGAGCTGAGACATTAAGGGACGAATGCACCCGAGCGGATAAAAGATGGGTGGCGGTAGCACAAGCAGCTAAGGCGTTTGACGCCCTACCCGACGAGGAAAAGGAGGCTGCGCGTAAATTGTCTGGAGGATATTAACGCGCACTTCTGATGCATATTGTGTCTAGCCATGCCGGTATGTTCCGGCGACCGCTACGGAGTAACGAGCATGGCCGCACAACTTCAAACCGCCCTCACTATCCTGCGCCGCAAGCAGGTTGAAGCCCGCACCGGGCTGTCCCGCAGCGCCATCTACGCCAAGCTGCGCCACAACCCCAAGCGCCCCGGCGACTACGACCCCACCTTTCCAAAGCAAATTTCTGTCGGCGCGAAAGCCGTAGGCTGGATCGAGGCTGAAGTCTTGGATTGGATCAACGCCCAAATCAAAAAGAGCCGCAAGGCTGATTGAGGGGGCGGACACCATGAGAATCGAATGCCATACCCCTGGCGGGAATACGCACGCCCAAAAAGAAATGGGCCGCCCCGGCGAGAGTGCCCCCAAGCAAAACGATCACGGCAATTCTAGCAATCCTGCCCCTCTGATGGGCTGGCACGAGCTCGCCAAGCCGTCACGCGACCGCCAGCCGAAACAAAGATGGCGACGCAAGGCTGGCGGCGCGATAGATGCCGTGCTGTTGGGACTGCTGGCCTTCTTGGCTGTGATGATCTTGCTGCATACGGAGGTGATCTGATGCGACGCTCGATTCATACTCCCGCCCCTGCCGCCATTCTCAAGTGGCCCGTGCAACCAGGCCGCAGGCTGCCTCCTTTTGGAAAACCATTGGCAGATGCATTCCTGAAGGGACTCCAACCGAAGGGCCGGCAGGCAATGGTCTATCTCGACAGCTGGCCCCCGGAAAAACCGCCCTTTGGCCCGGCGCTGGCCTGCCCCTGGGATTCAGCCCCCGAGGACTACGACTGGCGCATCCTGGCCGGTTTAGACGTGCTAGTGAAGGCGCCCACGTCTTGCGACGACGAGCGCCTGCGCCGGCTGCTGGCCGAGTTGATCCCGTGCAAGCCACGGAGGCTAATCGTCGTTCGTAGTGAAGCCCCGCACCTGCTATTCGTCGTAAGTGCGACCCGTGGCGTGGAGGTACGGTTATGAGCGCCGCATTTGAGCCGATGGAAGATGATCTGCGTGCAGTCCGCGTTGGCGACCGCACGGAGGCAAAGGCCGTGCAACTCATCAACGGTGCCGAGATCCGCCCACAGCCGATTGAATGGCTGTGGAAGGACTGGATTGCAGCCGGCAAGCTCCACATTCTGGCCGGCGCACCAGGAACCGGCAAAACGACGCTGGCACTCGCCCTGGCTGCCGGACTCACAACGGCATCGTGTTGGCCCGATGGGACGGCGGTATCCGCAGCAGGCAACGTGCTGATCTGGTCTGGCGAAGATGATCCGGTCGATACGCTGGCGCCGCGCCTGATGGCCTGCGGGGCGGATATGAGCCGTGTGCATTTTGTCGGCAGCGTCCGCGAGGATGGCGACACCCGACCGTTCGATCCTGCGCGAGACATGCACGACCTGGCTGATGCAGCCCGCCGTGTTGGGAATGTCCGGCTGCTGATTTGTGACCCAGTTGTGTCTGCCGTCGCGGGTGACAGTCACAAGAACACAGAGGTGCGCCGGGCGCTGCAACCACTGGTGGATCTTGGCCTTGAGTTGGGATGCGCGATCTTTGGCATCTCGCATTTCAGCAAGGGTAGCCAAGGACGTGATCCCACGGAACGCGTGAGTGGTTCGTTGGCATTCGGCGCCCTCGCCCGCGTGGTACTGGCCGCAGCCAAAGTGCAGGATGAAGAATCTGAACACGCTGGGCGTCGCATCCTGGCCCGCACGAAATCCAACATCGGCCCCGACGATGGCGCTATCTACTACGACCTGGAGCAAGTGGAGCTGCCCACCTATCCCGGAGTGTGGGCTTCGCGGGTGACATGGGGTGAGGCCATCGAAGGGCCGGCACGGGACATTCTGGCCGCTGCGGATGCCAAGACCACCGACGATGGCGAAGGCGGCACACTGGCCGATGCCAA
The DNA here is from genome assembly GCA_018241685.1 of Pseudomonadota bacterium. Classification (GTDB taxonomy): domain Bacteria; phylum Pseudomonadota; class Gammaproteobacteria; order Burkholderiales; family Rhodocyclaceae; genus Zoogloea. The sequence goes on along the minus strand of JAFEDJ010000009.1, from coordinate 187,986 downwards.
GCAATTTCTTGCTGTTCTGTTGGCGGATACGCCGCTGCCGGTGAAAGCAGTCAAGGCTGATGCGGATGGCGCCGGCTATTCGTGGGCAACGATCCGCCGGGCAAAAGACGCCCTGAAGATTGAAGCCGTTAAGGACGGGGGGCGGTTTGGCGGGGGACGCCAGCAATGGCTCTGGCGACTGCCTCAAAATGCAGCGGAATCGTTGAAGGTGCTCAACAAATCAGAAGATGCCCAACAAAAAAACGTGGGCACCTTCAAGAAATCTGAGCACCTTCAGGGAAGTCCAGGGATTGTGGAGGTGGAACTGTGACCCCGGCGGCAATCCTCAAACAGGCATCAGCGGACGGAGTGACGATTGCGCTGTCTGCTACGGGTGGGCTGAAGGTTACCGGCAGGTCGGATGCGATAGACCGCTGGCTGCCGACGCTGCGAGCAGGCAAACAGGGAGTCGTCGCAGTGCTCACGTATGGTGGCGGCGCCGCAATAGCAGCACACGAATCGGTGCAGAAATCGGCGGCCACATCCTGCAAGACCTGCCGACACCTGAAGCGGCCCGGCCTGTCGGCGGGCTACTGCGGCGAACGTGGCGACCTGCCGCCGGCCTACGGGCCTGGGCATCCGCTTCGACGCCTGCCTGCCGATGGCGGAACCGGCTGTCGGAACTGGGAGGGCACCCATGACCCTGATCTACATAACGCCCTGCGCTACCGCATCGGCCTCTTGCACTTGGCCCACGTCGGTGACGGCTACCTTGAATGCTGCTCAAGCGACCATCGGCCCAAAGCCGGAGGACTGGGGACGCCCCCTTGCTATGCGGCAATGACAGGTTGGCGGGCGTCAAACTGGAAGGCCCGCCGAAGCGCACAGGAGGGCCATAGCGAGGCTTTCGGGCATAGGGGCGGGCTCGCGGACGGCAAGATAACGGCAAGGGTCCGAATGGTAAGGTTTTGCCAAGGGTGCGCGGATGCGAAATACACAGGTTTTGGCTAAGGTGCCCGCACAGATGATCCCGAGAATCCCAAGGTTTCACCAAGGGTGCACAGATGGCGAACGGGGGGATTACGGGTAGGCCTACAGCCCTTTTATCGCACGGCTAACTTCGCTCAACCGGCGTAGGAAGAAGTACCAAACCATCGGCAGCCCGCCGATAAGAAGAACGCCCGCTACCGATCCAAGGTAGACATCAAGTGTGTCCATTTTTAGGCGAGGACTCTCGTCTACAATCATGCGCTCCACCTGGGTGCGGGCTTCGCGCGGTATTTTCAAAGTCTCGTTAAAGTCGCAAATGTCTGGCCTGAGCAATCCGTGATTTTGCTGAGAGCGCAACTCATTTCCTCGCCTGCACTCTTCAACAATCTTTACATACTGATGCTCTTCATACTTATGAAAGCCTAGAAACGGGATCGCCATGACCGCTGATAAGGCTATGGATCCGACGAAGAACGCTAAAGGCTTAGTCATGCTCTGCCAATCTCCACGCTGCATGTTCATGCACCATAGCATCATGCGACGGTAGCTAGAGAGAGATAATTTTCTTGGCTCATGCATTAGTGACAAACCCACCCCCGGAGACCGAAGAGGCCTGGGCGTCGCGGCTTTTTCACGTTGGATGCATGGTTACGCCTGTTCAATAGCGGGCCGTGTGGGGAGGGCGAAAGCCCCGCAGGTTCCAATATCCCGGTTCCTGCCCCCGCACGGTTCCGCCGCCCCTCATCGCGGAGGGGAAGCGAAGATACAGACCGCAGACATAGGACTACCACGCTGCGCACACCACCCACGCAGGCGCCGCCGCGCCCAAGCAATGCAGTGCCAGTCGGAAGCTGGCGATTCGGACGATAGCAGCGTACCGTCTGCTCCCTCTCTCACCACCAACGCCAGCGGTCAGATCATCGGGCAGCACATCAACATCACAGCCTGAAGATTCCTGCCCCCAAGTTCAGTACCCGCCGTCACGGCGGGTTTTTCATGCCCGCTAGGCGTCGCCTCCACCTGGTGTTCCCAAATGTGTGCCCATCTTCGATTCTGGATTTTATGAAACCCAGTAACAGCAAGGCTTTCCGGCCATTCGCTAGATTCTGCATTGATAGCGAGCCTTCCGCAACGTTCCGACACGATCCACCAAACCCCCTCAAGCCCGCGTAAATGCGGGCTTTTTTGTTCCGCAGCGGGCTTGTACGCCGAGTGAATCCGCTAGATGGTGTTCCCAAGACTGACGCCGATTTCATGGGAACACATCGGTGGGAGAACGAATCATGACGCTTGCCGATACCAAGCCGTGGAACCTCAAACCGGGCGAAAAGCCATACATCGAAACCGATGAAGGTGGCCTATGCACGGCGGCACAAAGGTCTGGCGACTGCGCTACCGATCGGTGGACCCGGCGATCGTCCAAGCCTTCCTGCAAAACTGGTGCTGGAAGGCTTTGGAAAAGAACATGGTCCCGGCAGTCGGCAACAAACAGATTGCCGACATGCTGGACCGACTGCTGCGGACGATCGACCAGTCCTCCATGCAACGAGTGCACAAGCTGGCGCAGCACCTGCTGATTCTGCGCATGGTCCACAAGTTCGAACTGATCGAGGCCAAGTGGGAAGAAATCGACTTCGAGAAGGATGAATGGTTGATCCCAGGCGAACGGATGAAGAAGGACAAGCCACACTTCGTCCCCCTCCCCCGCCAAGCCGTGGCGACCTACACAAACCGATAGCCAAAAGCACCTTGAACATCGCCGCCCACACGATGGAACACGACGTGCAGGACTTCGTGATTCACAACCTCCGGCACACCGCCTCCACCCACCTGACCGACGCCAGCTTCAATTCCGAGTGGAGCGAGAAATGCCTAGTCCATGAAACCAAGGGCATCCGGGGCGTTTATAACGGGCACAGTACATGGAGCAGCGGCGGGCTGGGAGTGCGAGAGGCCATACAAGAGTTCGCCCAACTAGAACCCTGGAGATCAATGTCGTTGGCCACTCGAGGAGCTGAGACATCAAGGGACGAATCCACTAGAGCGAATGAAAAATTGGTAGCAGTAGCGTCGCGGCTAAGGCGTTTGACGCTCTGCCCAACAGTGCAAAAGAAGCCACACTTCTGCTGAATGACCTGCTTAGCCGCGGTACTCCGAACTGTCTTGGAGAGCATCGCCTTCCTCCACGGAGAACGACAGCATGGCGGCACGAAACGAAGCAGCACTGAAGGAACGGGCGGAAATTCGCATCATCCGCCGTAATTTCGAGGACGCATCCGCCGGAATGTCGCCCGCTACTCCCTGCGCGTACCGCACTGGCCAACCACCGGTCTTCTGATCGGCAACAGCGTGCGCAAGCCGGCTTCCCCATGCCTGACGCTTCGCTACCGGCGGCACTGCTGCGGATTGGAGGTGTAATGATCCGCGCCTTGATCGCTGGAGAGCTGATCGCCAACCCGCAGAAACGCACCTGCAAGACTGCAAAGCTTTCGCCCCCACCCGCGTGTCGGTTCCGCAAGGAGATGAAGGGCGGGTGTTCTGCTCCGCAGATCGCCTTCAACGATGACGTCGTGGCCGCAATGGTAGCGCTGTCCGCCGTAATTGGCCGTAAGGCCCGCATAGCCCCCAAGCGGCGAGACATCTGGCGGGTGACCCCGGACCTGTGAAGCGGTATCCAGCCGGGCAAGCTTCAAGCCTACATCCATGAAGCGGTATCGGGTGGCGCCGCAGACGACGGCCTCCTGCAACGCTTCGGGCTGCCGGTATGACCGGACGTGGGGCGGGAGTGGCGCAACGTGGATCGCTTTCAGGATACAGCCGCGAAGAATGGCGCCTTCGAAACCTTTCAGCACCTCGATGCCATGCAACCGGGCAGCGCCCCCGAGATCGGCGAGCCGGCCCCCGCCGTCCATCGCTTCGCGCCCGATGCCCAAGCCGAGTTTGACGACTGGGGGTACGACGTCGAGACAGCTTTACAAGCTGGCGCCCCCCAGCGATGGAGTTGCACCTGTCCAAATATCAGAAGCTGATTCCGGCGCCGACCCTTGTCTGCTCCCTGGCGGACGATGAGACCGAGGTGAGTATGGATTCCCTATGGCGGGCGCGGGCCTGGGGCGACTCCTCAAGAGCCATGCCCCCAGAACCTACGGAGCAGGCACCGGCCCGAACACCGATGGCGCCGCCGCCCTGCTCACCAAGATCCAGGCTCGGGTTTGCCGTGCATGACGTGTATCTGAAGGGCTTGGCGAACCTGAACATCCGCGAGGCGGTGAAGGCTGCCGCCGCTCTGCTGTGTGACCTGGAGCACCTGCGGCGAGTCGATACGAAGCCCGACGACGGGGCAGAAAGCCGACCGCAAGCTATAAGATCAACCCGAAAACGACGGGCAAGGGGGCGGTCAATCCCTGGGCGGCAAGGTCGGCAGTAACCACCCGGTATCCTACGCAGGGAAAAGATCCTTTGTTCAAATCGAAATCAAATGCACCCGCAACAGCAGAAAGATTGTCCAGCCATTCGCTAGATTCTGTATTGAGCGGAGCCGACATTAAGCCCGCTTGTGGTCAGGATCATCGGATCGAGGTCGGAATCAGTTCAACGGTGGAACAGGCCTTGCCGTATCAGTGCAACCACACCTTCTGCAGGATTTCCCATTCCGGTTCGGAGAGGTACCACTCGGTAACCTCGATTTCCCGTTGCTCCACCTGATAACGACGTTCATAGCCCGTGGGGGATCGCCCGTCCCTTTGTCGCCGGTCGTTGCCGGAGCGCCGTTCCAAACCACTCCAGTTTCTTCCACGGGAGATCAGCAGCTTTTCCATTTCCCTCACCCGTCTGTGTGCCCTTCACTACAAGCATCGGCGAGGCATGCCAAAACCTGTGATAACTAGTTCTCGACCAGGCATCGGCCGGGACCTTCAAATGCGACATAATTCTCAGCATCCGCCATCCGGCTGGTGCGCCCCCCCGCAAGATCGAACGAATATCGATCTACCGCATCCGACGCACACCGCTCTTCAACTTCAGGACCTTCGCCATGCGCACTCCAGTTCTCTGCATCTCCCTGCTCGCCACAATTCTAGCGGCCTGTTCAGGCGAGGCGCCCCTTTCCCTCGCCGACAAGGTGAAGGCCACCAGTGAGCTCATCGCCGAGCGCCCGGAGTGTGCTGAGTACGCTCGCAAGATCGGCGGAGCATCCGACAGCAAGCAGGTGGACCGGACCTATCAGGCCGCCAAGGGCGCCCACTGCATCAAGCCTGACGTATGAAGACTGCCGCGCGGGCCGGTCTTACTCTTGCCCGCATTGAGCCGCATTCCATCGCAAGCACACAGGAGACACGACGATGACTTGGGAGCCGGACCGTTATCTGCAGTTTTCCGATGAGCGCCTGCGCCCCGCGCTCGACTTGCTTGGGCATATTCCGCCGATCCGCCCCGCCCACGTCGTCGACCTCGGCTGCGGAGCCGGCAATGTCACCCGTCTGCTCGCGGAACGTTGGCCAAACGCGGAATTGGTTGGACTCGACAGTTCCCCCGAGATGCTGGAGCGGGCACGCAATGCGCTGCCGAGTGCCCGCTTCGAACTGACGGGCGTCGAGCAGTGGGATTCCGAGGATGCGCCGGACCTGCTGTTCTCCAATGCCGCACTGCATTGGGTTGGTCAGCATGAAGCCCTCTTCCCTCGCCTGCTCGACAGGCTGTCACCCGGCGGCGTGCTGGCCGTGCAGATGCCCGGCAACTTCGACGCACCATCCCATCGCCTGATCCGCGAGCTGGCCGCGTCGCCGATCTGGTCCGGCAAGGTCGGCGCCGGACGTATGGGAAACATCCTCGGCATGGCGGATTACCACCGCCTGCTCGCCCCACGCAGCACCCGCCTGTCCTTGTGGGAAACAACCTACTGGCAGGCCCTGCACGGGGCCAGCCCAGTTCTCGACTGGCTGCGCGGTACCACCCTGCTGCCCTACGTCGCGCCGATGGACGAGGCGAACCGCGAAGCCTTCTTCGGTGAGTTGGGCACCTTGCTCGCCGACGCCTACCCGGCCGATGAGAACGGCACCACCCTCTTCCCGTTCCGCCGGATCTTCATCGTCGCCCAGCGATGAGCGACATCGAACACCGCGCCCTGCATGCCGAGGCAGCACGCCTGATTGCGGCCTCAGACGGGCTGATCGTCGCGGTCGGGGCCGGCATGGGCGTGGATTCGGGATTGCCCGACTTCCGCGGCAACAGCGGATTCTGGCGTGCCTACCCAGCCCTTGCTAAGGCACGCATCGCATTCGAGGAGATCGCCAACCCCGCGACCTTCCGACGTGATCCCGTGCTTGCCTGGGGCTTCTACGGCCACCGTCTGAATCTCTATCGCAGCACCCGCCCCCATCGCGGCTTCGCGCTCCTGCGCGAAATCGCCGATCGATTACCCAAGGGTGCCTTCGTGTTCACGTCGAACGTGGACGGCCAGTTCCAGCAAGCCGGCTACGACGAGAAAGGGATCTGCGAGGTGCACGGCTCCATCCATCACCTCCAATGTTTGGATGGGTGCGAAGGCTGGATTGGTTCGGCAGACAACTTCAACCCCGAGGTGGACGACAGCACCTGCCGGCTCCTCTCACCGTTGCCGCGCTGTTCGCACTGCAACAGCCTCCTGCGTCCCAACATCCTCATGTTCGGGGATGGTGACTGGCTGGGCCGACGCAGCGACGCCCAGCACCGCCGCCTGGAAGCCTGGCTGCGAGACATGCGCAAGCCAGTCATCGTCGAGATCGGTGCCGGCAATCACGTTCCTACGGTCCGCTGGTTCAGCGAGACGCTTGGCGAGCCCCTGATACGCATCAACCCGACGGAACCGGAAATTCCTGGGCGTGGCGTCAGTCTTCCGCAGGGCGGCCTGGCTGCCCTCGTCGGCATTCACGCAGCACTGAGTGCCCAGCATTTCTTCGCCTGAGCAGCCCTTGTTCCACGTGAAACACGCCCCATGGATTTAACGCTTCCACTCCTGGCTGTCGGTGCCTTCTTTGCCGGTACCGTCGATGCCGTCGTCGGAGGCGGCGGTCTGATCCAGATCCCGCTTCTCTTTTCGACCTTTCCACAGGCAAGCCCCGGTACGCTGTTTGGCACCAACAAGCTGGCCAGCGTGCTGGGCACCACCAGCGCCGCCGTCCAGTACGGCCGACGGCTGACGATCCCCTGGCGGGCCGCAGGGCCGGCTGCGATCGCTGCTGCGGTTGGGTCCTGGCTCGGGGCGCGGACCGTCGTGCTCTTTCCGCCCGCGGCACTTCGTCCATTGATCCTCATCCTGCTGACCGCGGTTGCGGTCTATACCTTCATCCGCAAGGACTTCGGCACCCAGCATCAGCGTCTTACCAATGCATCCCGCGAGCAGCAACGAGCACTTGCCATCGGCGCGGCAGTCGGCTTTTACGACGGCTTCTTCGGCCCGGGTACCGGCAGCTTCCTGATCTTCCTGTTCATCAGATTCCTAGGGATGGATTTCCTGCATGCATCGGTGTCTGCCAAGATCATCAATGTGGCGACCAATCTGGCGGCCATCGCTGTGTTCGTTTCCCACGGCGAAGTGTTCTGGCAGGTGGCAGCCATCATGGGCGCCTGCAATCTGCTCGGCTCCCGTGTCGGCACCGCACTTGCGCTGCGCCATGGGGCGGTCTTCGTCCGCAAGGCCTTCCTGCACGTCGTCATCGTGCTGATCCTGCGTTTCAGCTACGACACTTTCCTGGCCTGAAGGAGCTGTTCCACGTGAAACATCCGCCCTTCCATGTCTCGCTGACGCCCGACGCTGCGCTCTCCATCGAACCCACACTCAGCCTGGTGGAGGCATGCAGTCCATTCCAGCACATCGCCATCGAGCAGTCTGCCACCTTCGGACGCCTGTACCGCCTGGACGGCGACCTGATGGCCAGCGAGGCCGACGAGTTCATCATCCACGAAAGCCTGGCCCACATCCCAGCCCTGGCGCACCCGGCCCCGCGTAGCGCCCTGATCCTCGGCGGCGGCGACGGCGCCACGGCCCGGGAACTGCTCAAACACCCCAGCCTTGAACGGATCGTCGTGGCCGAGCTCGACGCAGAGGTCGTGCGTCTTGTCGGACAATTCATTCCCGCCCTCCCCGCCCTGGCCTTCGCCTCACCCCGCGTGCACCTGCAGATCGGCGACGCCGCCGCAAGCCTTCGCCAACACCATGCCAGAGGCGAGCGCTTCGACCTTATCCTCTTCGATCTCACGGCCAGCGACGATCCAGCCTGCGCACATCTTCATCACGAAGAATTCATGCGCTTGTGTGCGGCCAGCCTGAACCCTGGCGGTATCATCCACGTCCAGTTGGGCTCGCCCTTTTATCAACCCACGCAGACTGCGGCCCTGTGGCAACGCATGCGCGGCGTATTTGCCGACCTGCGCCCGACACTCATCAGCGTCCCGTCCTATGGTGGCCCCTGGCTACTCGCCCGCGCAGCCATCAACACCATGACAGACCCGGCCCCCGCCACACTGAACGCACGCCTCAGCGAGCGCAGCATCACGGGTCTGCGCCACTACAATCCGGATCTGCACCACGCCTGCCAGACCCTCCCTAACCACCTTCGCCATTTGCTCGCCTGAACCCATGCCTCACGCTTTTACCTCCACGCCCCCCACCTCTCTGCCGGAAGACAGCCTGGGCTACGCGATCCTCACCGCAGCCCAGCTGATCGCCGACGTCACTGCCGGCACCACCCTCACCGAGGGCCTGGCCGACCTGTGGGCCGCCCGGGCGCAGACGCCGGCCGGCGTGCGCGGTGCAGTGCTCGACCTTACCTACGGGACACTGCGGGATTACGGACGCCAGGACTTCATCCTCGGCAGGCTCCTGCAAAAGCCGCTACCGGAACCGGTCCAGTCCATCCTGCGCGTGGCGCTGTACCGCCTGGACAGCCACGCCGACACTGCCCACACCGTCGTCAACCAGGCGGTCGGTGCCGCGGCGACATGCATCGACGGCAAGTTCAAGGGTGTCGTGAACGGCGTGCTGCGCAACGCCCTGCGGCAGATGGATGCACTGAACAAGGCTGCCGATGCGGACATGGTCGCCGAGCACCGTCACCCGCCCTGGTGGATCCGCCGCCTGAAGGCCCAATACCCCGCCGAGTGGCGCGACATCCTGCGGGCCGGCAACACCCATCCCCCGATGGCCCTGCGTATCAACGTGCTGCGCAGCAACCTCGAGGACACCCTGGCCAGCTTCGCCGAAGCGAGTTTGCCGGTACGCCAGCTCACCAATGGAGCCCTGCTGCTGGAGCGTCCGGTCCCCGTTTCCCGTGTCCCCGGCTTTGCGGAAGGCTGCATCAGCGTGCAGGATGCCGGCGCCCAGTTCGCAGCCCAATACCTCGACGTGGACGATGGACAACGCGTTCTCGACGCCTGCGCTGCTCCCGGTGGCAAGACCGCCCATATCCTCGAAATCGCCGATGCGGAACTCACCGCCCTCGACGCCGACCCGTTGCGGACACGACGCATTACCGAGAACCTGCAGCGCCTCGGCCTCGACGCCACCGTAAAGCACGCCGATTGTCGCGACGTCTCCAGTTGGTGGGACGGCCGCCCCTTCGACCGCATCCTGGCTGACGTACCCTGCTCCGCCTCCGGCGTGGTGCGCCGCAACCCGGACATCAAATGGCTGCGACGCGCCAGCGATATTGCCCACTTCGCGGCCCAGCAGTCCGAGATCGTCGATGCCCTGTGGCAGGTCCTCGCCCCAGGTGGCAAAATGCTCTATGCCACCTGCTCGGTATTTGCCGAAGAAAACCGTGAGCAGATGGCCGGCTTCGCTGCCCGTCATCCCGATTGCCGCCGGCTGCCCCTGAACGGCCAGCTCGACTGCCAATACCTGCCCAGCTCCGAACATGACGGATTCTTCTACGCCCTGCTCGAGAAAATCGCCTGAGCGCCGCCGCTTCCTGCTCCACACCCTAGGCATCACCGCCGGTGCGCTACTTGCACTCGAAGCCGCACCGGCGCATGCCAACGATGCGGACATCCGCAGTGCCGCCCTGCTGCCCAGCGACGATCTCTACGTCCTCAACGCCGACATCAACGCCGAACTCACCCCGCTTCTCGCCGATGTGGTGGCCCGCGGGGTATCGCTGTACTTCAATGCCGAGTTCGAACTGAGTGCCCCACGTTGGTACTGGATGGACGAGGAGATCGCCAGCAAGACCCTGACCTATCGCCTTTCCTACCAGTCCCTGACCCGCCAGTACCGCCTCACCACTGGCGCCCTGCACCAGAACTTTGGCAGTCTCGAGGAAGCCATGCGGACCATGCTGCGCATCCGCAACTGGGGCATCGCCGATCGCAACGCGCTGAAGGTCGGAAAGAGCTATAACGCCGCGCTGCGTTTCCGCCTGGATGTCGGCGAGCTGCCCAAGCCACTTCAGGTCAGTGCCTTCGGACGGAAGGACTGGAACATGGCAACCGACTGGTACCGGTGGACCTTCGTCGTCACCCGGGAATCGAAATGAGATCCACCGGTCTCGTCATCGCAGCGGCTGTCGGCGGCATCCTGCTCTTCCTGCTTGCCACCGCCAGCGCCAACACGCCACTGTTCGCCCGCAACTACACCCTGCTCCTTGGGCTCAACGGCGCCATCACCCTCGGGTTGGCCAGCCTGGTGGTCGTCCAGTTGCGCAGCTTGTGGCTGGAGCACCGGGCCCGTCGTTTCGGCTCCCGTCTCAAGCTGCGACTGATGGCCATCTTCGCGGCGATGGCGGTCGTACCGGGCGCCCTCGTCTACGCGGTATCTTTGCAGTTCGCGGTGAAGAGCATCGAATCCTGGTTCAACGTGCGGGTAGACGCGGCCCTGGAAAGTGGCCTCCAGCTCGGTCGTACGACCCTCGAAATCCTCCTCGACCAGCTCGCCAACAAAGCCGATCAGGTAGCCCTCGAGCTCGAATCCGCCGCGCCGATCCGCCCGCCGCTGCTCAATCAACTGCGCGAAAGGGCCGGTATCGAATCCGCAACGGTGTTCTCTCCGAGTGGCAAGATCATCGCCACCGCCGACATCCAGCTCGACACGCTGATGCCCGAGCAGCCCAGTGCGTCCCAGTTGCGCCAGGCCCGCCAGACCCGTGGCTACCGGGCGGCGGAAGGCAATGCCACCGAAGGGCTGGTGCTGCGCGTGATCGTGCCGATTCCGTCGCGGCGCTTCACCGAACCCCAACTACTGCAGGTCACCCAGGAAGTTCCGCGCTCCTTCGCGATGCACGCCGAGAGCGTTGAAACAGTACACCGGGACTACCAAGAGCTTTCCCTCGCCCGCAACGGCCTGAAGCGCATCTACACGCTGACCCTCACGCTCACCCTGCTGCTGGCCCTGTTTGCTGCCGTCGCCGTCGCCTTCGTGCTGACCCGCCGCCTCGCCGCACCGCTGTTCATCCTCGCCGAGGGTACCCAAGCGGTGGCTGCCGGTGACTTCAGCCCGCGTCAAGCCCTGCCGGCCCGCGATGAACTCGGTGTGCTGACCCAGTCCTTCAACCAGATGACCCGCCAGTTGGAAGATGCCCGCGAACAGGCCGACAAGCACCGGGCCGCCGTCGAACGCAACCGGGCCTACCTGGAAGGCGTGCTCGCCAACCTCTCGGCCGGCGTGCTGGCTTTCTCGCCGGACGGCCATCTACGCGCAGCCAATCACGGTGCGATGACCATTCTCAACGACCCGCTCGACGGCTACGAGCGCCTGCGCCTGGACGAATGGGAAGGCCACGGTGCTTTCCGGGATGCGCTACTGGATGGCTTCCATGGCCCCGAAGCCGACTGGAACCGGCAGATCGAATTCTCCAATCCGGACGGCAGCACCCAAACCCTCCTCCTTCATGGCACCCGTCTGCCCGACGATACCGGCGGAGGCTGGGTAGTCGTGTTCGACGACATCACCCACCTCATCGCCGCCCAGCGCACCGCCGCCTGGGCTGAGGTGGCTCGGCGCCTGGCCCACGAGATCAAGAACCCGCTGACCCCGATCCAGCTGTCGGCCGAGCGCCTGCAGTTCAAACTGGCCGACCGCCTCGACGACGAAGGCCGGCAAATGCTGGAGCGCTCCACCACCACCATAGTGAACCAGGTGGAGGCGATGAAGAACCTGGTCAACGCTTTCCGCGACTACGCCCGCCTGCCCAGCCCGGTGATGACACCGGTGGACCTGAACGCCCTGGTGCGCGAGGTGCTGGTCCTCTACGAAGGCTCGCCGGTGATGATCCATGCAGAGCTGGCCGCCGAGCTACCCCGTGTGCTGGGCGACGTCACGCAAATCCGCCAGGTCATCCACAATCTGCTGCAGAATGCCGAGGACGCGCTCGCCGAACAGGCGCAACCGGAAATCGAGCTGTTGACCCGATCCGATGCGCGCCGGGTAGACTTGATCCTGCGCGACAACGGACCGGGCTTCCCACCCGAGATCCTGTCCCGGGCTTTCGAGCCCTATGTAACGACAAAAACCCGCGGTACCGGCCTCGGCCTCGCCATCGTCAAGAAGATCATCGACGAACACGAGGGAGAGATCCGTCTCGCCAATCGAGAAGCCGGTGGAGCGGAAATCCGCATCCGCCTGCGCTGCGCCCCCCATTCTGAGTCCAGTGTCCATGGCTAAAATCCTCATCGTTGACGACGAAGTCGGTATCCGCGAACTCCTGTCCGAGATCCTGCGCGACGAAGGTCACGACATCATCCTCGCCGAAAACGCCGCCACCGCCCGGGCCGCCCGCAATGCCGCCCGCCCGGACCTGGTCCTGCTCGACATCTGGATGCCCGACACCGATGGCGTCAGCCTGCTCAAGGAGTGGTCGGCCAATGGCCAGCTGACGATGCCGGTCGTGATGATGTCCGGCCACGGCACCATCGACACCGCGGTCGAAGCCACGCGCATCGGTGCGATGGAATTCCTCGAAAAGCCCATCGCACTGCAGAAGCTGCTCGCCGCCGTCAAACGCGGCCTGGCCCGCATCAAGCCGGCCCATGCGCCGAGTCCGTTGGGCCTCGCGGCCTTCGCCCGCTCCGCCCCGCTGCGTGACCTGCGCAAGCGCCTGGAACAGATGGCCGACAAGTCGCGGATCATCCTGCTGCGGGTCGGCCCCGGCAGCCTGGCGGAGCTGTGCGCACGCACGCTGCAGCGGGTCGGCGCTCCATGGCTGGACCTTTCGCTGAACAGCGCGCCCCTCGAACTGAACATCCTCGAAGGAGCCCGCAACGGCCTGCTCTACGTCCCGGAGCTGATCTACCTGTCACGCCCCCAGCAGAAGAACCTGGTCTTCGCGATGGACCGTCTGGAACGCCACGGCCAGACCCTGGTCGTCGCCACCGAGCATCGCCCGGACGAACTGATCGAGCACGGCTGGGAAGAGCGCGTGCTGGCCCGCCTGTTCGAAGTGTCCTTGGCGCCACCGGCCCTCGGTGAGATCCGCGACGAGATCCCCGAGATAGCCAGCCAGGTCCTGCTGCACCTGGTCGAAGCCGGCGAAGTGCCGCCGCGCCGGCTCTCCTCCGCCGCGCTCAACGCGCTGCGCAACCAGGCCTGGCCGGGCGGCTACGGCGAACTGAAGGCCGCCATCAAGTCCCTGTCCCTCGGCACGCTGGAGGAAGAGATCGGCATGGACGACGTCGCCCACCTGCTGGTCAAGACGCCAACCGCCGCCCTCGGCCTGCCCCTCGACCTGCCGCTGCGCGAGGCCCGCGAAATCTTCGAGCGCCTCTACTTCGAACACCACCTGCAACTGGATGGCGGCAACATGACCCGCCTGGCGGAAAAGACCGGTCTCGAACGCACTCACCTCTACCGCAAGCTCAAGCAACTCGGCATCAGCGTCGGCCGCAAGCACGAGGAAGGCAGCGCCTGAGCATATGCCGGGCACTGCCCCGCTTCCCTGAGTTCGCGGCCCAGCAAAGAGACAGCGAACACGCTCGACAGGTCCGCGACCCACGGCCACCCTTGACACGGGTGACCATCAATCCTTCTTGATCTGCCCCATCCACGCGGGGGCGACAAATGGCGGATAATCCCGCCTTTGCCGCCCCGCGCGGTCCCCGTCGAGGAATTACCGTGAGCCGTCCGAAGAACGACACCTTCCTGCGCGCACTACTGCGCCAGCCCACCGACTACACCCCTCTCTGGCTGATGCGCCAGGCCGGCCGCTACCTGCCCGAATACCGGGAAACCCGCAAACGCGCCGGCAGCTTCCTCGACCTCTGCAAGAGCCCCAGCCTGGCCTGCGAAGTCACGTTGCAGCCCCTTACCCGCTACAACCTCGACGCGGCGATCCTGTTCTCCGACATCCTCACCGTGCCCGACGCGATGGGCCTCGGCCTCTACTTCGCGGAAGGAGAAGGTCCGAAGTTCGAGCGTCCGCTGAAGGAAGAATGGGAGATCCGCAACCTGGCAGTGCCCGATCCCAACATCGAACTAGGCTACGTGATGGACGCCGTCGCCGAGATTCGTCGCGCGCTTGGCGATTCTGTACCGCTGATCGGCTTCTCCGGCAGCCCCTGGACGCTCGCCTGCTACATGGTGGAGGGCGGTGGCTCGGACGACTACCGCAAGGTCAAGGCCCTGCTCTACAGCCGTCCCGACCTAATGCATCACATCCTGGACATTACCGCCCAGTCCGTCATCGCCTACCTCAATGCGCAGATCGAAGCCGGCGCCCAGGCCGTGATGATCTTCGACTCCTGGGGTGGCGTACTGGCCCACGAAGCCTACAAGGAATTCTCCCTCGCCTACATTCGCAAGATCGTCGCCGGCCTCACCCGCGAAAAGGATGGTGAGAAGGTGCCGTGCATCGTGTTCACCAAAGGCGGCGGCCTGTGGCTGGCCGACATCGCAGACAGTGGCGCAGACGCAGTCGGCCTGGACTGGACCGTGGATATCGGCGCGGCCCGCCGCCTGGTCGGCGACAAGGTCGCGCTGCAGGGCAACCTCGACCCGGCTGTGCTGTTCGGCACCCCCGAAGCCGTCGCCGCCGAAGCGAAGAAGGTGCTCGACGCCTTCGGCCCCCACCACGGCCACGTCTTCAACCTGGGCCACGGGATTTCCCAGTTCACGCCGCCGGAAAACGTCGAGGTGCTGGTCAATACCGTGCACAGCTACAGCCGGGAACTCAAGGCGAAGGCCGCCTGAGGCGCAGCAGCGCAATCATGCGAAGGCCGGCAGCTTGCCGGCCTTTTTTGCTGCCGGCCCCCGGATTCCGCCGGCTCCCCAGCCTATCCAGGAGTATCCGGGCCCCTGCTGGAGCCCAGATGGGAAAACGACCCCGTCAAGCACTAAATTTTCGACTTACCCCTTGACTTGTGCACAGCTTCACGTCCCTCGTCATTTTTCTGACATGAATTCCTAACTGACTTTTTGGTCGTTCCAAGATACTGTTTTTAAATGGAATATTATCTGTGCCAGATTCACGGCTGGAAAATGGAAAGCATATGGCGGGTAGCTATAAGGGTGATTTGCCGGTTTTCCCCACAAAGTTATCCACAGGTTTTGTGGACAAGAAAAAATACGCATTCAACGCCAAAGAGTTCAAGCCCTTTGCCCATCCGCCATCTCAAAAAACCGTTGCAATACGCTGATTTACGGGTACTTTCCCAAAACAGTCACCATTCCGCACCCTAGCCCACCGTGATCGTCCGCGTCGCCCTGCCGGTCCCCCTCCCCCGCAGCTTCGACTACATCGCCGAAGATCTATCCCCTGCCGACCTCGGACGCTGCGTACGTGTCCCCTTCGGGCGGGGCGAGAAGACCGGACTGATCGTCGCGCTTCCGGAAACGACCGAGTTGTCACCGGATCAGCTGAAGCCCGTCATCGCCATCCAGCGCGAAGCACCGGCCTTGCCCGCTGACTGGCTGGAGATGGTTGAATTCGCCGCCCGCTACTATCAGCATCCCCTCGGCGAAGTCGTCGCGATGGCCTTGCCCCCGCGCCTGCGCCGGGCGGATGCCGTCAGCGGCAATGAAGCCGACCCCCTGCTCGATCTGACCGATGCGGGCCGGGACGCCATCACCGCCACCAAACGGCAGAGCCGCGCGCTAGCCCTGTTGCACGACCTCGCCAGCCACGGCCCACGCCGCAAGTCGCAGCTGCGCGAGGGGAGCAGTGCAAACCCGGCGGTGGCCGACGCCCTCAAGCGGGGCTGGATTGCCCCTTCCGCCGCTGCCGACCCTGCGGCGATGGCCGGCGCACCGCCCCTCACCACGGAGCAACAGGCTGCCGTCGATGCGATGTCGGCGGACTTCGGCCGCTTCCAGACTTTCCTGCTGGCCGGCGTCACCGGCAGCGGCAAGACCGAGGTCTACCTGCGGCTCGTCCAGCAGGTTATTGCGCGCGGCGGCCAAGCTCTGATCCTGGTGCCCGAAATCGCCCTCACCCCGCAGCTGGAAGGGCGGGTGGCCGGCCGCTTCCCGGCCGCGCGCGTGGTCAGCCTGCATTCCGCGCTGGCCGAGGGCGCCCGCTCCCAAGGCTTCGTGCAGGCCATGGAGGGGCGCGCGGAAATCGTTCTCGGTACCCGCCTGTCGGTGTTCACGCCACTGCCCCGCCTTGGATTGATCGTGGTGGACGAGGAACACGACGCCAGCTACAAGCAGCACGAAGGCGTGCGCTACAACGCCCGCGACCTGGCGATCTGGCGCGCCCGTCAGCGCAGCGTCCCGATCGTCCTCGGCTCTGCCACACCGTCTCTGGAAAGCTGGCACGCTGCCGATGTGGGGCGTTACCGGCGCATAGAACTGGCCAATCGTGCCGTCGCCGCCACGTTGCCACGGGTGCGCCCGGTAGACATCCGCCGCGAGAAGCTCCAGCACGGGGTCTCCGAACACCTGCTGCGGGCCATCGAAGCGCGCCTGCAACGCGGCGAGCAGAGCCTTATCTTCCTCAACCGCCGCGGCTACGCGCCGGTGCTCTCGTGCCCGTCCTGCGGCTGGGTCAGCCGCTGCCCGCACTGCACGGCCAACATGGTCCTGCACCTGGCCGACCGGCGCCTGCGCTGCCACCACTGCAGCTTCGAAGCCGCCATCCCGCTGGCCTGCCCGGACTGCGGCGACCAGGACATCCAACCCTTCGGGCGCGGCACCCAGCGCCTCGAGGAAACCCTGGGCGAGCGCTTCCCCGATGCCCGGATCCTGCGCGTCGACCGGGACGCCGCGCGTACCCGCAGCCAATGGGACGCGCTGCTCGACCAGATCGGCCGCGGCGACGCCGACATCCTGGTCGGCACTCAGATGATGGCCAAGGGGCACGACTTCCCCAAGCTGACCTTCGTCGGCGTGCTGAACGCCGATTCCTCGCTGTTCGCCGCCGACTTCCGGGCCCCCGAACGCCTGTTCCAGCAGCTCATGCAGGTCGGCGGCCGGGCCGGCCGCGGCGAGTTGCCCGGCGAAGTGATGGTACAGACCCAATACCCCGACCATCCGCTGTACCACTGCCTCGCCGCCCACGACTTTGCCCGCTATGCCGCACTGCAGCTCGAAGAGCGCAAGCAGGCCCGCTTTCCACCCTTTGCGGCAAATGCGCTGCTATGCGCCAACGCCACCGAACTGGCCACCGCCATCGACTGGCTGAAAGCCGCCCGCGCCGCCGCCGAGCCCTTGTCGCAAGCCTTTGGCGTACATGTCTTCGATCCAGTACCGATGCGCATGGTCCGCCTCGCCCGCCGAGAACGCGCCCAACTACTCGTCGAAGCGCAGACCCGCCCGGCGCTGCAGGCCTTCCTCACCGAATGGAGCCGCCGGCTGTGGGCGCTACGCCCGCCCAGGGAACTGCGCTGGCACCTGGACGTGGACCCCGCCGAAGTCTGAACGGCTCCTGCTCGCCCCAGCACCAACCTTCCCCGCAACAGCGCAGCCCCATGCCGGGGTATGAGCGGCAGCGCTATAGCGCGGACCACAGGTGGTGCCCATCGCCGTTACAAATGAACAAGGGCTTACATTTCCCCTGACAACCACCGGCGATGGCAGGCGTTATTCGCTACAAGGGCAGGCAATTACGCCGCCCCGGAACAAACGAGCAAGTCTCATCAAGGAGAACGCAAATGCTGAACAAGATCATCGCCATCGCCATCGCCGCCGGTTTCGCTTCCGCCTCCTTTGCGCAAGCGCCCGCCGCAACCCCAGCCAAGCCCGCTACTGCAGCCACCGCCGCTGCCGAAAAGAAGGCCGAAGCGCCGAAGGCTGGCGAAACGGTGAAGACCGAGACGACGAAGGCTGCCGAGCCGGCCAAGAGCGAAGGTGCCAAGGTCGAGAAGCATGAAAAGCACATGAAGCACGCCAAGCACACGGCCAAGACTGACGCCAAGGCGGAAACCAAGGCCGCCGAAGCGCCCGCCGCTGCCAAGTAAGCTGCCTCAGTCGTACTGATACCAGCGCCGCGGGGCGTGGTCCGGTCATCCGGATCACGCCCCGCGATCTTTTTGTCCATGGCGCCAGCAGCCCCGAACATCGCCTGCAATCATTTGATAATAATTCTCGTTTACTTTTCAATCCAACAGCACTAAATTGAGATCCATTCTCATTAGCTCAAACGGATGAATCGATGAACGCTCCAGCCCTGTCGGCAACCACGCTCGAGTCGCCCAGCCTATGGGCCGGAACCCTCGCCCAACTCCTCCGCTTCGATGAAACCGGCTGCCACCACGCCGCCCGACGCGCTGCCGATCTGCTCAGCCGCCTGGCCGACCAGCCGAACCTGGACCCGGGTTTTCGCGATCTGTGCGAACGCGCCGCCCACCGCCTGGAAACCGCACATACGGGAGCGCGCCATGTGTCTCGCCCCTGAAAACCAGCCCCCGAGCCTGCAAAGCCTGCTGCGTGCCGAATACGCCAACGCCCTGGTGGCCATCGAAGCACCGAGCGGCGCCACCACGGGCCGCAAACGGCCCAAGCTGTGGGATCTGGACGACAAGCACCATTGCCCGTTGATCGGCACCTGCCTGACCATCGACGAGTTGCAGCGCTTCGCCAAACGCTTTCACTTCACCGCCCGCCCCGGCGACGACTTCGCGCTGCACGTGGAAGCCGTCGCCCAGTGCCGCGGCCGCAACCCGGCTGCCGAAGCCATCCAGCGTCACCTCGACCGCAAGTACGCGCTGTCGGTGACCCGCTTCGGCAAGCTCAAGGACGATCAGGACCTGCTGGCCCTGTGGCACGAATGCCAGCAACGCGGCGACATCGCCGGTCCCCTGTGGGCCCTGTGCACCCACCGGAACGCCTCCCAGACCACGCTGCAGCAGGCCTACGCCGACGTCCACATGCTGTCCCACCAGGTCGGTGCCGGCCTCGCGGCCGACACACGGCGCCTCGCCCACCTGGAACGGGAAAACACCGAACTGAAAGGCGGCCTCAAACGGGAACTGGCCGCCCTGCGCCGCCAGCTCGCTGCCGCGGAAGCCGAGCGCGCCGAACGGGATGCACTGCGCGGCGAGATCGACACCCTGCAGAAGCGACTGCAACGCTTCGAGTCCGGCCAGGTCGTCGTCGAGATGGGCCAGCGCCTGATGGCCATGCAGGCGTCCCACGACAAGCTGCTGACCGCCTCGGGACGGATCTGGGAGCTGGAGCGCAACCTGAAGGACATCCGTGAGGACGCCCAGCGCATCGCCGCCGAACGAGACACCGCACTGGCCGAGCGGGACGCGCTGGAACATCTGCTGCGGGCCATGGAGCCGGCCGCTTGTGACGCCGGCAGCGACGCCTGCGCCGCCTGCGAACACGCGCTGGGCGCACGCTGCGTACTGTATGTGGGCGGCCGCGCCGCGCTGCTGGCCCAATACCGCCAGCTCGCCGGGCGCTTGGGCATCACGCTGATCCACCACGACGGCGGTCAGGAGGAATCCCTGTCGCGCTTGCCCGAACTGATCCGCAGCGCCGACGCCGTGATGTGCCCGACCGATCACGTCAGCCACAACGCCTACTACCACGTGAAAGCCCACTGCAAGCGGGTCGGCAAGCCCTGCCTGTTCTACCGGGGCGGTGGCATCTCCGGCTTCGCAGTAGCGATGGCCCGCATCGGGCGCGGTGAATACAGCCTGGCCGGTGAGCCCGGCTGAGCATCAGCTGCAGGAGAGGCTGGCATGGTTCCAGCACACTCATTCCTTGTGAATAAGTTCACTCAAGTTCATATGCCGTCCTCCGTTAGCAATCGAAGAAACTCACCGGAGCGACAGCATGCCCTCCCCTGCAACGATCCTGCTCGTCGACGACAGCCGCGCATCCCGGATGCTCTGCGCATCCGTCATGCGCAGCCAGCGGCCCGACCTGAACCTGCTCGAGGCCGGCAACGGCGAAGCAGCCCTCGAGATCCTGAGCACAGCCCGTCCCGATCTGGCTGTGCTCGACATGAACATGCCGGGCATCTCCGGGCTTGAGCTGGCAGAAAAGATCCGCGTATCCCATCCCGACATCACCCTCGCGCTTCTCACCGCCAACGTCCAGGAAGCCATCCAGCGGCGGGCAGCTGGGCTGGGCGTGCGCTTCTTCCGCAAACCCATTGGCGAAGCCGTCATCAGCGACATCCTGCAACTGCTGGACTGAAGCGATGCACACCTTTTCCGAGCTCGAACTCGACGCACTCACCGAAGCCTTCAACCTGTCCCTCGGCGAGGCGGCGGCCACCTTTTCGGCGATCGTGCACGAAGAGATCGAGCTATCGGTACCGACCATCGAGATCCTGTCCCGCGACGCCCTCACCGAACGCCTGACCCAGGGCCGGCCCGATAGCAGCAACGACCGCCTGTGTCGCATCAACCAGCGCTTCAATTCGGCCGACGGCTTTCAGACCGACGCGCTGCTGCTGTTCCCCGAACACGGCAGCCTCGAAATCGTGCGCCGCATGCTCGGCGACGATACACCCGTCCAGCACATCACCGAACTCGAGCAGGATGCCCTCGCCGAGATCGGCAACATCATCATCAACAGCTGCATGGCCAGCCTGGCCAACCTCTTCGGCACCGAGATCATCGGCTCGCTGCCGAGTGTGCAGTCGCGCAGCGCCGCCACGCTGCTCGACGACCGGGATGCCGACAGCGTGATCCTGGTGGCCCGCATCTCGATGAACATGGCGGCCCACAACCTGTCCGGCTTCGTGCTGTTCATCATGGACGTGCCGTCGATCACCAGCTTCATGGGGCAGATCCGCCGCCTGTTCCGCCTCCCCGGCCACGACGATCCACCACCCGCGCCATGACCGGCTTCCACTCCCTCCTCGCCGACTGCGTCGACATCGGTCTGATCCTGCTGAACCGGGAAGGGCGCATCTGCCTGTGGAACCGCTGGATCGAACAACGCAGCAGCCTCGACGCTGCCCGGGTTGTCCAGCTTCCGCTGGCCGAGGCCTTCGGCGCCCCGATCGATCCACGGCTGGCGCTGGTCGTCCGTGAAACCCTGGATTTCGGCTGGTCGGCCCGCCTGTCCCATGCGCTGCATCCGATGCCGCTGCCGCTCTTTCCGCCCGGCTGCAAGCAAGACGAAAGAGTCAAGCAGGCCATCGACGTGATCCCGGTGGACGTGGACGGCGTCCGCCACTGCCTGCTGCAGATCCGCGACGTCACCGAAACGGTCCGCCGCGAAGCGCTCCTCAAGCAGCAGGCGCGCCAGCTGCGCAGCGACCTCCAGCGCCTGTCCCGCGCCCAGGTCGAACTCCAGCACAGTGAGATGCGCTTCCGCGAACTGGCCCGCCAGGCCCCGGCCGGCCTGTTCGAGGCCGACAGCCATGCCCGCTGCACCTTTCTCAACGAACGCTGCGAGCAGATCCTCGGCCGCAGCCTGCCCGAGGTCACCGACATCCCGTGGCTCGACCTGCTGCCGCCCGGCGAGCAACAGCGGGTCCGGGACAGCTGGCGCCTGGCCGTCGCGTCGGCAACCCGCTTCGCCGAAGAATTCGTCTTCATCCGCCCCGACGACGGCAGCCGGCGCCGCATGCGCGCCGAGGCCGGCCCGCTGCGCGACGAACTCGGACGCATCAGCGGATTCATCGGCACCATGGTGGACGTCACCGAATTCCATGAGCGAGCCGTGCTCAACGAATTCCGCGCCAACCACGACAGCCTGACCGCGCTGATCAACCGGGACCGCTTCGACCGCCACCTGTGCGCCGCCATCACCGGAGCCGCCGAAAGCGGCGAGCGCGTCGCGGTGCTGTTCATCGACCTCGACGACTTCAAGCAGATCAACGACACCCACGGGCACCAGGCCGGCGACACCGTGCTGAAGACCATCGCCAGCCGCCTGCGCCGCACGCTACGCAACGAAGACCGGGTTGCCCGCTACGGTGGCGACGAATTCGCCGTGCTGCTCAACGGCGCCCATGACCGCCGGGCCCTCGACGGCGTCATCGCCAAGATCAAACGGGTCGTGGCCTTGCCGATCAACCTCGGCCACTGCCACGTACACATCTGCTGCTCCATCGGCCTGGCCATCTATCCCGATCACGGCCGTGATCCCGCCACGCTGCTGACCCACTCCGACAAGAGCATGTACAGCGCCAAGCGGCGCCACAACGATCCCCAGCGCTGAGGCAGGGCCATACGTCACGCAAGGCAGCCTGTGCTGGCAGATCAGCCAGGTCGGGCTCTCCCCCCGCGGATTCGCGGCGTGCAGGATCGAATTCACACCATGGGGTGACCACGCCACAACAGCCCCCCGGGGCACCACCAGCTGCTCAGACGGCCTGCGACGTCGATAAGGGGACCCGCAACGGCAGGCGCATTTCAAAGGTGCTGCCCTGCCCCGGCGTGCTGTCCACCGTCACCGTGCCACCATGGCGTTCAGCCACCGTCTTGACGATCAGCAGACCCAGGCCAACCCCGGACGGTTGCGCCGGCCCATCGCCACCAATGCGGCCAAAGCGCCTGAACAGGCGCGGTAGTGCTTCACGGGGAATACCAGCCCCTTGATCGCGAACGCGGATCAGCCAGTCACCGCCGTCGGCCTGCAGGCTCACACCCACGGTACTGTTCGGCGCGCCGTATTTGATCGCATTGGTCAGCAGGTTGATCACCGCCCGCCGCAACAGGGAGAAATCCCCGCGCACGATAGCCTCCTCACTGTCCGCCGCATGGGTGTCCACTTCGACGCGGATGCCTCGGGCGTGGGCTTGGGGCCACACTTCGTCGGCGGCCGAATCTACCAGGCCGGCCAGGTCGAGTTCGACGAAGTCCCGAGGATCCGACCCTTCCGCACGCACCAGGCGGAACAGGCCGTCGGCCAGATCCAGCGCCGAACGGGCATAACGGGCAATACGCGGGATCTGGGCCGCCTGCTGTTCCGGCGAGGGGCTGCACCCCTCGATGAGGGTCAGGATGGAAGCCAGAGGCGCCCGCAGATCGTGGGACAGGAAATGCATGGTGTCCTCGCGACTGCGCCGCGCCTCATGCATCACCGTCACGTCGGCCAGACCGATGACCCGTCCAGGTGGCGCCCCCGACTCAAGGGTCAGGTCAGCCACCGATACCAACAGACAATGCCGCTCACCGTTGCTCAGTTCAAACTGGCGGGCGCCCTTGAAACCTCCCAGGTCGGGCAGACCATCGCGCATCGGCAGATAGGCCGGCCATGGCAGCGCCCGTAGCGCCTCGAGTACCGCCTCGCCGTGACTGGCATGGAGCAGCAGGCGTGCCTGGCCGTTGTGCAGGATCACCCGATCATACGGGTCGATCACGACCACGCCGATCGGAAGATGCTCGAGCGTCGCCGCCATGAAACGGCGCACATCCCGCTGGTGCTGGGCAACCTGCCGGACGATGCCGATGCGCCGCTCCAGCGGATCCGCGCTGTGTGCCCCCACCGCTTTCAGTGGCTCACCGAAGGGCGTGCCCTCGCGCTCCAGCGCCACCAGCTCAGCATCCAGGTAGCGTTGCGCAGACTCCAGCCGCCGCCAACTCCACAAGGGATAGGCCAAGGCGCAGCCGAGCACTGCCGGCGCCGGGCCGAACCACCACCCCCCGACGTGAAGCCCGACAAAGGCCAGCACAACCGCCCAACCGCCGAGCAGGAAAGTGGCTATCAAGCCAGCGCTGGGGCCAGCATGCAGCAGGAACAGCATCAGCAGCACCACGAGTACCGCCGCAACGGCCGCCGCCGCCCACGGGGACAGGGTCGTCACGGTGGCGCCACGACGCAGCGCATCGAAGACGTTGGCCTGCACCTCGATCCCCTGCATCTGCTGGAGCAGGCCGGAAGTCGGCGTCGGTACCGCCTCACCGAGGCCGGTGGCCGTCAGGCCGACGAACAGGATCTTGCCGCGCAGCGCAGCGTCCGGCACGTCACCGTTGAGCACGGCGCGAAAGGGATGATGGGTGTAGCTGCCCGGCGGCCCCGCAAAACGGATGTGCAGCCAGTCGGCCCGCTGCCACAGCACGTTGTCGAGCCCGTCGGCCAGGGGAGGTTCCCGATAGCGCTGCGCCGCTTCCGGCTCGACCAGCCGCAACAGAGCCAGCGCGAGGTGGGGATTGCGCGCGGCCCCGAAGCCACCCCACAGGTACAGGCTGCGCACGATGCCGTCCGGGTCGAACTCCAGCTGGTCGTGCCCGATGGACGCGGCAGCATTGGCAAACAGCGGCAAGGGCAACTCCTCGCCCATTCCGGAGCCCCCCTGGTGCAGCGGCAGCACGACCCGCCGGAAATTCCGCATCGCCTGCGCCAGCAGACGGTCCCCCTCAGGATCGTCGCGACTCGCCGTTTCCAGCGGCAGATCCAGGACGACCGCTGCAGCCCCCGCCGAACGCGCCTGGTCGATCAACCTGGCGTACAGACGGCGCGACCAGGGCCAGCGTCCGACGCTTGCCAGGCTGGCATCGTCGATGGCGATGATCACCAGGTCGGAACTCGGTGGTCGCAGCCAGCTGGAAAGCGCATCGTCATAAAGTGTATGGTCGATACGCCACAACCAGCCCTCGCACGCCGACAATACCGCCAGCGCGACACAGAGGAACGTCACCGCCAGCCACTCGAGAGTGGGCCGGTGCAGGGAAGCGGTAACGCTTTTCAAGTCACGTCTCTTGATTGAAATGCGGCCACTATATTAGTTTATTGTTTTACTCGAAGTGCAATACTTCCCAAACTCGATCTTCATGAACAAATTCGAGCCAAGCGGCATGCGATATTGTCAGATTTGCGCATTTATTGCATTTACCGGGTCGTACCTCCGGTCGCCAAGCGCTTTCATCGACTCATCTACAAAGGAGCAACCGTGAGCTTCATCGAGGAATTCAAGGAATTCGCCGTCAAGGGCAACGTCGTCGACCTGGCCGTCGGTGTGATCATCGGCGGCGCCTTCCAGAAGATCGTCGACTCCCTCGTCAAGGACATGCTGATGCCCGTCCTCGGTAAATTGCTGGGCGGCGTGGACTTCAAGCACTTCTATCTGAATCTTGGCGACAAGACCTACGAATCCATGGAGGCTGCCGAGAAGGCCGGCGCACCACTGTTCAAGTACGGCGTGTTCATCAACTCGGTGATCGACTTCCTGATCGTCGCCTTCGCGATCTTCGTGGCGATCAAGGCCATCAACAAGCTGAAGCGCGAGGAACCAGCCGCTGAATCAGCCGCTGTCGAGCCGCCGCCGGAACCGGAAGATGTGAAACTGCTGCGGGAAATCCGCGACGCGCTGAAGAAGTAGGCGCGTCGCGGCCCCTCGTCCCGCCCTCAATCGGGCGAGACGAGGGCGGACGGTTCGGACGGATCGATCCGCTCGAGGCGGTAGCCGAAATTGTAGGTAGGGGTCAGGCGGAAACCGTTTTCCGGGCGCAGGTTCAGTTTGCTGCGCACGCGGCTGATGTGGGTATCCACGGTGCGCGTCGCGAGGGACGGGTTGCGCCCCCACACTGCCTCCAGCAGGTGACCGCGGGATAGCAGGCGGCCAAGGTTGCGGAACAGGAAGGCGGCCAGTTCGAACTCCTTGTCCGTGAGGTCCACACCGGTGCCGTCGATACCGAGAGTCTTCTTGGCCAGGTCGAAGTGGTAGAGACCCACCGTCAGCGTCTGGTTGGGACTCTTCGGCTGAGCGCGCCGCAACACCGCCTCGATGCGTGACAGCAACTCGATGCGCCGCGGCGGCTTGACCACATAATCGTCGGCTCCGGCGCTGAAGGCATTCGCGATGTCCTCCTCCGCGTCCCGCGACGTGATGAAGATCGCCGGCGTATCGTTGCTGCGCTCGACGCGCAGCCAGCGCAACACCTGTTCGCCGGTCAGATCCGGCAGCATCCAGTCCACCAGCAACAGGTCGAAACTCTCGCGACTTGCCACGCGCATGAACTCACGCGCCAGCGTGAAACCGTGCACGTCGTGCCCGGCCTCCTTCAGCCAGGCCGTCAGTACCTCCATCTGGGCTGGATCGTCCTCGATAATCGCAAATCGCACGCAGACCTACCTTTTTCTGAAATTGAAGCTCGTCGCCTGAAAACCGGGATGCGCCTGATGCTCAGGCGTAGTCACCCACGTAAGGATTGCTGTCACGCTCCTCGCCGAAGGTGGACATCGGTCCGTGGCCGGGAATGAATGACACATCGTTGCCCAGCGGCCACAGCTTGCCGCGGATGGACTTCACCAGATCTGCATGATTGCCACGCGGGAAGTCGGTACGTCCGATCGACCCGGCGAACAGCACGTCCCCCACCACCGCCAAGCGCGCCGTCGGGCTGAAAAACACCACATGGCCTGGTGTATGGCCAGGGCAATGCAGTACGTCCAGAGTTTCCTGCCCCACGGTCACCGTATCCCCGTCAACCAGCCAGCGATCTGGTGTGAAGGTCTCAACCTGCGGAAAGCCAAACATCTTGCTCTGCTGCTGCAACGCATCGATCCAGAAACGTTCTTCCTGCTCTGGCCCCTCCACCGGCACGGCCAGGCGCCGGGCCAGTTCGGCGGTACCGCCAGCATGGTCGATGTGGCCGTGGGTCAGCAGGATCTTCTCCACCGTCACACCCAACTGCTCGGCGGCGGCGGTAATCCGATCCACATCTCCGCCCGGATCGACAACCGCCGCCTTGCGGCTCACGTCGCACCACAGCAGGGAGCAGTTCTGTTCGAAAGGTGTGACAGGAACGATCTTGTATCGAAGCATGGTCGGGAAAACGGTCAGGTGATCTGAAAGGCTCCAGCGGCGCTCACCGCTGGGACGGCGACACCGAATGGGATTCGGTCAGTGCGATGTAGCGGCTGCGATCCTGTTCATAACGGGTACGAATGGCCTCGATGTCCCGCTTTTTCGCATCGATCACCAAACCCTGCGCAGCCAGTTCGCTGTCGGACTCCCGCAGCGCGGCAGCCAGACTGGGGGGCAACCCGCGCTTCTGGTAAAACTCCGCCTCGCGGGTCAGCCCGGTCCGCTTCTGCAGCAACTGGGCACGCACAGCCTCGGCCTGCTTGAGTTCCAGTTGCACGCCCTGAATCGCGCGATCCCGCCGCGCATCGATGTCGGCAACACTGGAGTAGGTTTCGAGCAGGGACTGGTTGCGGCGCTGCTCGGCCCGCAAACGGAGCTGTTCAGCCCGTCGGGCCCGGTCCTCGGCTTCCTTGCGTGCCAGTTGCTCGGGCGTCAGCGGCGCCTCTACCAGCCGACGCACGGTGCCCTGCGGGCTCATCTCCCGGTAGCTCTTGCCATAGCACTGGGCCGGCAACACATCGCCACATACCTGATGACCGTTGTCCGAGCAGCAGTATATGGTCCGGGAGGACGTCTGCGCGCCCACCGGCAAGGTCGCCAACAACGCACACAGCAGAGCCGGCCGTCGCATGGGGTCAGCGCTCTCCGCTCACGCCATAAGTGTCGCGGTAACGCTGCACGGCCTCCAGGTTGGCATTCAGCGCCGGACTGTCGGTCAGATAGGCGATCAGGTCGGTCAGGTTGGCCACCGCCAGCACCGGAATCCCATAGGCATCGCGTACTTCCTGCACTGCCGACAACGTACCGGTGCCACGCTCCATGCGGTCGAGGGCGATGACCACCGCCGACGGCGTGGCGCCGTGGGCCCGGATGATCTCCACCGACTCGCGCACCGAAGTACCGGCCGAGATCACATCATCAAGGATCGCCACACGACCGGCCAACGGCGCACCGATCAACGTGCCACCCTCGCCATGGTCCTTGGCTTCCTTGCGGTTGAAACAGAACGGCAGGTTATGACCGCGCTCGGCCAGCCGCATCGCGGTACCGGCCACCAGCGGAATACCCTTGTAAGCCGGCCCGAACAACATGTCGCACGGCAACTGTGCCGCCAGCAAGGTCTGCGCGTAAAAGTCGCACAGCTTGCCGAAGGACGCACCGTCGTTGAACAGACCGGCATTGAAGAAATAAGGGGAGAGACGGCCCGCCTTGGTGACGAACTCTCCAAACCTAAGCACGCCCTTGTCGCAGGAAAGGGCAATAAAATCACGGCTAAAATCCACGTCGTTTCCAAAAAAATGGACTAAATCAAACAAAATGTTACGCGTCGTCACCGCCAACCTCAATGGCATCCGCTCAGCCAGCGTGAAAGGCTTCCTCACGTGGCTCGGCCAACAGAATGCCGACGTCGTATGTGTACAGGAGTTGAAGGCTCAGGTGCCGGATCTTACGCCCGAAATGAGCACTCCAACCGACATGACAGGATACTTCCATTGCGCGGCCAAGAAAGGTTACAGCGGCGTCGGCATCTACACCCGCCGGACACCTGACCGTATCGTCGAGGGCCTGGGTCACGAAGAATTTGACCTGGAAGGCCGTTACCTGCAGGCCGACTTCGGCAACCTGTCGGTCGTTTCCCTGTACCTTCCGTCCGGCTCCAGCTCCGAAGAACGCCAGGCCGCCAAGTTCCGTTTCATGGACCTTTTCCTGCCGCACATGGCCGAACTGCGCGCCAGCGGGCGTGACGTGGTGATTTGCGGTGACTGGAACATCGCCCACCAGGCCGTCGACCTCAAGAACTGGCGCTCCAACCAGAAGAACTCCGGCTTCCTGCCCGAAGAACGGGCCTGGCTGAGCCGCCTGTTCGACGAACAGGGCTGGGTGGACACCTACCGCCGCCTCCATCCCGAGGCCACCGACGCCTGCTACACCTGGTGGTCCAACCGCGGCCAGGCCTGGGCCAAGAACGTAGGTTGGCGGCTTGACTACCAGATCGCCACACCAGAACTTGGCGCCCGCGCGGTACGCAGCGCTGTGTACAAGGACCAGCGCTTCAGCGACCACGCCCCACTGACCGTCGACTACGACCTACCCTTCGCCGGCTGATCCCGTCGCCCCCAAGGGGGGCGGAACGTTTTATTAATAGTTAATAATTATCAGAATTCTTTAAATAATCAATTTCAAGTATTTTTCCCGCCGCCATACCATGGTCTCCATCGAATCCCGATCGACACGACAACCATCAGGAGAACCATCATGGCAAACCCCTTCCACAATCCTGCCTCGGCCACCATCCAGAACCTCGAAGCCGCATTCGCCGGCGAATCGATGGCTCACATCAAGTACCGCTATTTCGCCAAGCTTTGCCGCGAAATGGGCGACGAGGAAACCGCCAAGGCCTTCGAAGTCACGGCCGACCAGGAAGTGATGCACGCCTTCGGCCACCTCGACCTGCTCTACCCGAAGGCCAAGATGAGCCCGGCCCGCGCCTTGCAGTTCGCCATCGAAGGCGAGACCTACGAGTACACCGAAATGTACCCGGCCTTCCGCCACACCGCGGTCGCCGAAGGCAACGATGCGGCGGTGCAGGAGATCGATGAGCAGATCATCGAGTCGAAGGAGCATGCGGAGCAGTTCCGCGCCGTGCTCGAAAAGGCCGCCAAGCGCTTCGCCGCCCTGGCCAAGGTAGAGGAACGCCACGCCGCCCACTACCAGGCCGCCCTCGACAAGATCGGCGCCTGAACCCAACCCCATTCAATCCCAGCATTCAGACCAAAAAGGAAAGCGCACCATGAAAACCTACCAGTGCATCGTTTGCGGCTTCATCTACGACGAAACGGCCGGCCTCCCCGACGAAGGCATCGCCCCCGGCACCCGCTGGGCCGACATCCCCGACGACTGGGCCTGCCCCGACTGCGGCGTCGCCAAGTCGGACTTCGAGATGGTCGAGATCTGACCATGCCCGTCCGGGCGGCGCGCCTTCCCAATCTGCTCCCCACCGCGCCGCCCCACCAGCCCATTTCGCGAGGACCTACCGATGCCCCACCCCGACTTGCCCATCCTCATCCTCGGCACCGGCCTCGCCGGCTACAACCTGGGCCGCGAGATCCGCAAGCTCGACAAGACCGTCCCACTGGTGCTGGTCAGCCGCGACGCGGCGCCCTTCTACTCCAAGCCGATGCTCTCCAACGCGCTGGCCGGCGGCAAGACCGCCGAGTCGCTGGTGATGAAGAGCGCCGACCGGATGGCCGAAGAACTCGGCGCCCGCATCCTCGCCCACACCCAGGTCGCGTCCATCGACACGACGGCGCGTCAGGTGTCTTTCAGCAACGGCGAACAACTGGCCTACCGCGACCTGGTGCTGGCCGTCGGCGCCGACCCAATCCGTCTGCCCCTTGATGGTGACGGCGCCGCCGACGTGCTGTCGGTCAATGATCTCGACGACTTCGCCCGCTTCAGCGCCCGCCTCGACGGCGTGCAGCGCATCGCCATCCTCGGTGGCGGCCTGATCGGCTGTGAATTCGCCAACGACCTGCTGGCCCGCGGTATCGCGCCGACGGTACTCGACCCCGCCCCGTGGCCCCTCGGCCGCCTGCTGCCGGAAGCCGCCGGACACTGGTTCCAGCAACGCCTCGAAGCGGCTGGCGTCCGCTTCCGCATGGGCACCGCGGCGCGCAGCGTCGCCCGCCAGACCGACGGCTATCGCCTCGAACTCGACGACGGCAGCCAGCTCGACGTGGATCTCGTGCTGTCGGCGGTCGGCCTGCGCCCCCGTACCGATATCGCTGCAACGGCGGGGCTTGCCACCCAGCGCGGCATCGTCGTGGACCGTCGCCTGGCCGCCAGTGCGCCGCATGTCTACGCGATCGGCGACTGCGCAGAGGTGGACGGCCTCAGCCTGCCCTTCGTGATGCCGATCATGCAGCAGGTCCGGGCGCTGGCCCAGACCCTCGCCGGCACCCCGACCGACGTGCGCTACCCGCCGATGCCGGTGCTGGTGAAGACCCCCGCAGCCCCCACGGTGGTCGCCCCGCCCGCCGCCGGCACGGAAGGCACGTGGCAGGTCAATGGCGACAGCGACGGCCTGGCGGCCCGCTTCATCGCCCCGGACGGCAGTCTGCGCGGCTTCGCGGTGCTCGGCAGCGCAACCGCCGGCAAGCAGGCATTGACCGCCCAGTTGCCGCCCACGCTGGGCTGACGGGCGCCGCCCTGCCGACGGCCAGGAGTTGACCGCATCATGTCGATCGACTAAATTCAGTCGATTGATTAACTTAGCACCCCGGAAGCATGGACACGGCTTCCGGGGGGTGTGCACCATGACCACCACCTCCGCCCATCAGCCGACCCGTGCCGACGGCATCCTGGCCCGTCGCCGTCTGCTGGAAGCCGCGCTGCCGCTGTTCGCCGCCAAGGGCTACCAGCAGACCTCGACCCGCGAGATCGCCGATGCCGCCGGCGCCAACCTGGCCGCCATCAACTACTACTTCGGCGACAAGGCCGGCCTCTACCGAGCCGTGTTCAGCGAATCCCTGTGCGCCGACGCCAAGGTCCCACCCCTTGACGCGGCCGCCGAGCTGCCGCTGGAAATCGTCCTGGCCGGCTTCTTCCTCGACTTCCTGATCCCGCTGAAGAACGGCGCACCGGTGGACCTGATGATGCGCCTGCACTTCCGCGAGCTGCTCGACCCAAGCGGTGTACTTGGGCAGGAGCACGACGCCAAGCTGGCCGCCCTCTACACTGGCCTCGCCGGCCTGCTGGCCCAACATCTGGGCCTCGCCGATATGGACGCCGACATCCAGCGCCTGGCTCACTCCATCATCGGCCTGGCGCTGCCTTACTACGTCGCCCGCGACCTGATCGATCGGGTCAGCCCCGTACTGCTGGCCGATGCGACCGCCGTCGACACTCTCGCCGACCGGCTCGCCGGCTACGCCCTGGCGATGATCACCAACGAACAACAGCGCCGCCAGGCAGGGAGCACCCCATGAACCTGCGCCAGCACACTGCCGCCACCCTGCTGACGCTGCTCGGCCTGTCTGCCTGTAGCGTGCTGCCCCGCGTAGGCCCCGACTACCAGACGCCTGCAATACCCGCCCCCGCCGGCTGGCAGGCCCCGCAGCCCCACAACGGCCAGATCGCCGAACTCACCGACTGGTGGCGGCGCCTCGACGACCCGCTGCTGCCCGAGCTGATCGACGCCGCCGAACGGGAAAGCGCCAGCCTCGCCCAGGCCCGCGCACGCATCGCCCAGGCCCGTGCGTCCGCCGTGGCAGCCGACGTTGCCGGCCTGCCTACCGTTGATGGCAGCATCGCCGCCAAGCGTGCGGCCTTCACCTTCGGCGCCCCGACCACCTTCCAGACCACCCGCCAAGCCTCCGTGATGGCCAACTGGGAGATCGACCTGTTCGGCGGCCTGGCCCGCGACCAGCAAGGCGCCGAAGCCCGCCTCGCGGCCAGCGCCGCCCGCTGGCACGCCGCCCGCGTGTCGGTCGCCGCCGAGACCGCCGACGCCTACCTGCAGCTGCGCTACCAGGAACGCCGTCTGGCCCAGGCCGAAGCCGACGCCGCCTCCCGCGCCACCACCTTTGAACTCACCCGCAAGCTCGGCAGCGCCGGCTTCAACGCCCCCGCCGACGTGGCCCTCGCCAGCGCCAGCGCCGCCGACGGCGCCGCCTCGGTGGCCGACCTGCGCGCCGCCCGCGACCGCCAGATCAAGGCCCTGGTCGCCCTCACCGGGCTCGATGAAGCCGAGCTGCGCCGCCGCCTCGCCACCGCCAGCGGGCGCTTCCCGACACCTGCTGCCTTCGCCATCGACACGCTGCCGGCCCGCCTGCTCGCCCAGCGCCCTGACGTTGCCGCCGCCGAACGGGATCTCGCTGCCGCCAGCGCCGCAATCGGCAGTGCCGCCGCCGAGCGCTACCCACGCCTGACCCTGGCCGGCTTCTTCACGCCGATGCGCCTTAACACCAACGGCCAGCACACGTCCGCCACCACTTGGTCGATCAGCCCGACGCTGGCCATGCCGCTGTTCGACGGCGGTCGCATTACCGCCAACGTGGAGGCCGCCCGCGCCGACTACGCTGCCGCCGAAGCGGCCTACCGCCAAGCCGTGCGCAATGCGGTCAGCGAAGTCGAACAAGCCCTCGTACGCCTCGATGCCGCCGCCACCCGCGAGGCGGACGTACGCCGCACAGCCGCCGGCTACCGCCAGGCCTACGGCGCCACCGAGGCCCGCCAACGCGCCGGCTTCGCCAGCCTGCTCGAACTCGAAGACGCCCGCCGCACCCTCCTCGCCGCCGACACCACGGTGGCCGGCTGGGAGCAGGAACGGGCCTCGGCCTGGATCGCCCTGTACCGGGCCATCGGTGGCGGCTGGAACGCCGCCGATACGGCCACCCCTCAAGCTCCCTCCCCGGACGACGCCCGATGATGTCCCTCCGCGCCCCCCTCATGGCCAGCCTGCTGGCCGGCCTGCTGACCGCCTGCTCCTCGGAAGCCCCACCGCCCGAGACGGCCAAACCCGCAGCCGGGCCCGCCAAACCGGCCCTCGCCGTCACCACCGTCAGTCCTGAAGGCCGCGACCTACCCCGCGGGCTGGTCGCCAACGGCAGCGTCGCCGCCTGGCAGGAAGCCTCCATCGGCGCCGAATCCGGTGGCCTCCGTCTCGCCGACGTGAAGGTCAATGTGGGCAGCCCGGTCAAGCGCGGTGAACTCCTCGCCGAGTTCACCGCCGACGTCCCCCTCGCCGAACAGGCCCAGGCCCGCGCCAGCCTCGCCGAAGCGGAAGCCGCGCTACAGGAAGCCCGCGCCAACGCGGCCCGGGCCCGTTCGGTCGAAGCCAGCGGCGGCCTCAGCCCCCAGCAGATCCAGCAATACCTGACCGCCGAGGCCACCGCCGACGCGCGCCGCCAGGCCGCCCGCGCCAGCCTCGCCAGCGCCGACCTGCGCGTGCGCCACACCCGCGTGGTGGCCAGCGACGACGGCGTGATCTCTTTCCGCGCCGCCGGCGCCACCGTCGGCGCAGTGGTGCCCCAGGGCCAGGAACTGTTCCGCCTTATCCGCCAGCAGCGCCTCGAATGGCGGGCCGAAGTCCCGGCCGCCGAGCTGGCCCGCGTCCGTGTCGGCCAGCCGGTGCAGCTCACCGCCCCCGGCGGCGAGCGGGTCACCGGGACGGTGCGCACGCTGGCCCCCACCGTCGATGTGCAGAGCCGCAACGCGCTGGTCTACGTCGATCTGCCGGCCGCCGCCGGCAAGGGCGTCAACGCCCCCTTCAAGGCCGGCATGTTCGCCCGCGGCGAGTTCACGCTGGCCGCCAGCCGCGGCCTGACGCTGCCGCGCCAGGCAATAGCCCTGCGCGACGGCTTCAACTATGTGTTCCGCATTGGCGACGGCAACCGCGTCGTGCAGACCAAGGTCGAGGTCGGCCGGCGTGACGGCGAACGCGTCGAGATCCTCTCCGGCCTGCCCGCCGACGCACGGGTGGTGGCCAGCGGCGCCGGCTTCCTCGACGACGGCGACCTGGTCCAGGTAACGGCGCCGGGGCCCCAGGCCCCGAGCAAGTGAGCGGCACGCCATGAATTTTTCCGCCCTGTCGATCCGCAACCCGGTCCCGGCGATCCTGCTCTTCATCCTGCTCAGCCTGGCCGGCCTGCTGGCCTTCAAGAGCACCGGCGTGCAGGACTTTCCGGACATCGAGCTGCCGGTGGTCACTGTCAAGGCCAGCCTGCCCGGCGCCGCCCCCGGTACGCTGGAGACCGAGGTCGCCCGCAAGCTCGAGAACAGCATCGCGACCCTCGCCCAGATCAAGCGCATGCACACCACCATCCTCGACGGCGAGGTCACGGTGGCCATCGAATTCGAGCTGGAGAAGAACGCCAACGAGGCCGAGACCGAAGTCCGCGCCGCGGTCAGCCGGGTGCGCGCCGACCTGCCCGCCGACGTGCGCGACCCGGTGGTCGCCAAGATCGTCACCGCCGGCCGGCCCCTCGGCGCATGGACGATCCGCGCCGACACCCACGACGAGGAATCCCTCAGCTGGCTGGTGGACGACACGGTCACCCGGCGCCTGCTGGCGGTCAAGGGCGTCGGCGCGGTGAAGCGCCTCGGCGGCGTCACCCGGGAGGTGCGTATCGAACTCGACGCGGAGCGGATGGCCGCCCTCAGCGTCAGCGCCGCCGACGTGTCCCGCCAGCTGCGCCGCGCCCAGCAGGAAGCCCCCGGCGGCCGCGGCGACGTGGGCGGCGGCGAGCAGGCCGTACGCACCATCGCCACCGTGGCCAGCGCCCGCGAGCTGGGCGCCATCGATATCCCGCTGTCCGAAGGACGCAGCGTGCGCCTGGACCGCATCGCCAAAATCACCGACACCATCGCCGAGCGCCGTTCCGTAGCCCTCTTCGACGGCCAGCCGGTGGTCGGCTTCGAAGTTTCGCGCACCAAGGGTGCCAGCGAGATCACCGTTGCCGACGGCGTCGCCAAGGCCATCGCCGAACTGGAAGCCGCCCATCCCGGCGTGCATTTCGCCCACGCCTACAACAACGTCGCCCCGGTGCAGGAGAACTTCGACGGCTCCATGCAGCTCCTCTACGAAGGGGCGCTGCTGGCGGTGCTGGTGGTGTGGTGGTTCCTGCGCGACTGGCGTGCCACCCTGGTCGCCGCGCTGGCCCTGCCCTTGTCGGTGATCCCGACCTTCCTCGGCATGGCCTGGTTCGGCTTCACCCTCAACACCGTCACGCTGCTGTCGCTGGCGCTGGTGGTCGGCATCCTGGTGGACGACGCAATCGTCGAGATCGAGAACATCGCCCGCCACCTGCGCATGGGCAAGACGCCGCTGCAGGCCGCCATGGAGGCCGCCGACGAGATCGGCATGGCGGTCATCGCCACCACCTTCGCACTGGTCGCGGTGTTCCTGCCCACCGCCTTCATGGCCGGCATCGCCGGCAAGTTCTTCAAGCAGTTCGGATGGACTGCGGTGCTGGCCATCCTCGCCTCGCTGGTCGTCGCCCGCCTGCTGACGCCGATGATGGCGGCCTACTTCCTGAAGCCCGTGGCCCACGGCGAGGTGCCTGAGCGCCGCCTGATGCGCGGCTACATGGCATCGATGGAGTGGTGCCTGCGCCACCGCTTCCTGACCCTGCTCGGCGCGGTCGCCTTCCTGGTCGGCTCGGTAATGCTGATCCCGCTGCTGCCGACCGGCTTCGTGCCGCCCGCCGACCGCGCCCAGACGCTAGTCAACGTGGAGCTCCCACCCGGCAGCACGCTGAAGGAAACCTGGACCGCCGCCGAGCAGGCCCGCCTGGCCCTTGCCGTGATGCCCGACGTGAAGGCCGTGCTCAGCTCGGTAGGCGGCGGTGCGGCCGGCGACGGCTTCAACCCCGGCGCCGCCGCCGAGGTGCGCCGCGCCGTGCTCACGGTGACCCTCAGCCACCGCACCCAGCGCCATCGCAACCAGCAGGCCGTCGAGATGGAAATGCGCCAGCGCCTCGCCGTGCTGCCCGGCATGCGCATCACCGTCGGGCCGGCCGACTCGGGCGTCAAGATGCTGCTGGTGCTGAAGAGCGACGACCCAGCCACGCTGGCCGTCGCCGCCCAGGCCGCCACCCGTGACCTGCGCACGCTGCAGGGCATCGGCAACATCACCTCCAGCGCCAGCCTGGTGCGCCCGGAAGTGGTGATCCGCCCCGACTTCGCCCGCGCCGCCGACCTGGGCGTCACCGCCGAGGCCATCGCCGACACGATCCGCATCGCCACTGCCGGCGACTACGACGTCGGCCTCGCCAAACTCAACCTGGAGCGCCGCCAGGTGCCGATCCGTGTGCGCCTGCCGGACATCGAGCGAGCCGACCTGGCCGCCATCGGCCGCCTGCAGGTGCCTGGCCGGAACGGCCCGGTGTTCCTCGTCAACGTGGCGGACATCGCGATGGACAGCGGCCCGGCCCAGGTGAACCGCCTCGACCGTAGCCGCAACGTGACCCTCGAGGTGGAACTCGGCCAGCGCGAACTCGGCTCGGTGTACAAGGAAGCCCTGGCCCTGCCCGGCCTGGCCAAGCTGCCGCCCGGCGTGACGCTGGCCGACTCCGGGGACACCGAGGTCATGCAGGAGCTGTTCGGCAGCTTCGGGCTGGCGATGGGCATCGGCGTGCTGTGCATCTACATGGTGCTGGTGCTGCTGTTCGGCGGCTTCACGCAGCCGGTGACCATCCTGGCGGCCCTGCCGCTGGCCATCGGCGGCGCCTTCGTGGCGCTGCTGGTCACCCACAACAGCTTCTCGATGCCGTCCCTGATCGGCCTCCTGATGTTGATGGGCATCGTCACCAAGAACTCCATCCTGCTCGTCGAATACGCCATCGAGGCCCGCCACGGCCGCAGCGGCACGCCGCTCAGCCGCCACGACGCACTGGTGGACGCCTGCCGCAAGCGCGCCCGTCCGATCGTCATGACCTCGCTGGCGATGGGCGCCGGCATGCTGCCGATCGCCCTCGGCCTCGGCGCCGACCCGAGCTTCCGCGCGCCGATGGCCACCGCAGTGATCGGCGGCCTGATCAGCTCGACACTGCTGAGCCTGCTGGTGGTACCCGCCGTGTACACCTACGTGGACGACCTGGAAGCCTGGCTGGCCCGCGTCCTGCGCCGTTCCGCGCCCACCGCGCAGCCAGAATGAATTGCCACGGACTTCGATTGGGATTAGCCTAAGCCCGGAACAAGTAGCCACAACAAGCCCTCCAAGCTGCTTACCAATCTTCAATAACGCCATTCATTGGGAGAAAACCATGAGCGACGCACAAGTAACCAAGGACAAACTCGTCACCGATTTCAAGGCAGTAGTGGCCGACACCGAAGAACTGCTCAAGCTGACCGCCGGCCAGGCCGGCGACAAGGTCGCGGACGTCCGTGCCCGCCTCGGCGACCGCCTCACCAGCGCCAAGTACAAACTGCAAGACCTCGAAGCCGCTGTCGTGCAGAAGACCAAGGCCGCTGCCCGCGCCACCGACGACTACGTGCATGACAATCCCTGGAAGGCCGTCGGTGTCGCCGCTGGCGTCGGCTTCCTGCTGGGCCTGCTGGTCAATCGCCGCTAAACCCGGTTGCGCATGAGCGATTCCTCGCCCTCGCGCCTCGGCGAGTCCCTGAAGGGCCTCGCCGATTCGGGTCTGGCCACCGTCCAGACCCGTCTCGAACTCTTCGCCGTCGAGCTGAAGGAAGAGAAGCTGCGCGCCGGCAGCTTCCTTTTCGACACCGTGCTCGCCGCGCTCTTCATCGGCTTCGGCTTCGTCTTCCTGCTGGCCTTCCTGACCGTGCTGCTGTGGGACAGCCACCGCCTGCTGGCTCTCGGCCTCGCCACCACCGGGCTGTTCGCCGCCGGCGTGTGGGCCGCCACCCGGGCCGCTGCGCGGCTGCGTGCCGGCTCGCGCCTGTTCGCCTCCAGCCTGGCCGAACTGGCCCAGGACCGGGAAGCCCTGCGGCCGAAAGAATGAACCCCGAACTCGTCGAACTCGCGCTGCGCAAGCAGCGCCTGCAGATCCGCTGCAGCGAACAACGCGACGCGCTGATCCACCACGCCCAGGCCTTCACACCGGTACTGCACGGCATCGACCGTATCGGCGACGGTCTGCGCTGGGCCCGCCACAACGCTCCGCTGCTGAGCGGCCTTGCGGTGTTCACGCTGGTCGTCCGCCCCCGTGCAGCAATCCGCTGGGCCCGCCGTGGCTGGCTCGGCTGGCAGCTGCTGCGTCGCGTCCGCAACCTGATCCCCTGACTGCCCCTCCATTGCCATGACCACCACCGTCGACCTCGAGGAAATCCGCCGGGCCCGCGAAGAAGCCGACTGCCTGTGCACACCGGCCGAAGTGGACGCCGCCCTCAACCAGCTCGCCGCCGACATCACCGTCCGCCTGCAGGACAAGAACCCGCTGGTCTATGTGGTGATGAACGGCGGCCTGATCCTCGCCGGCCGCCTGCTGCCACGCCTGCCCTTCCCCCTGGAACTGGCTTACCTGCACGCCACCCGCTACGGCCACGCGCTGCAGGGCACCCTGCTCGACTGGCGCGTACGCCCGACCCAGGACCTGCGCGACCGCACGGTGCTGGTGCTCGACGACATCCTCGACGAAGGCCACACGCTGGCCGCGATCATCGACTACCTGAAGCAAGAAGGAGCCCGCGAGGTGCACTCGGCAGTGCTGGTGCACAAGGTTCACGATCGCAAGGCCTACCCCGGCATGCGCGCCGATTTCACCGGCCTCGACGTAGCCGACCGCTTCCTCTTCGGCGGCGGTATGGACTACAAGGGCTACTGGCGCAACGCACCGGGCATCTACGCGCTGAAGGGCCACTGACCCCCCAACCGGGCGGCGCCCAGCCCGCCCCCCGCGGCGGGCAAGGGGAAATCTGGGACGAACCGGGCTTTCCTTCAGAACCCCGGCCTCAGCCCCCCTTCACCAGCCCCGCCATCGCACGGCGCCAGCCCTCGGCGGCCTCCGGGCCGGCCTCGGCGAAAACCTTCTCCAGCATCTCCATCTGCGTTCCCGACAGCTGCGCCTCCAGCGCCGCACCTTCGGCAGTCAGCTGCAAGCGCTTCACGCGCCGGTCGTTGTCGGCTGCCGCAGTCCCCACCAGGCCATCGTCCACCAGCTGGCGCAGCGGCGCATGCAGCGCTTGCTTACTGACGCCCAGCGTGGTCAGCAGCGCATTCACGGCGATCCCCGGATTACGCCCGACGAAATACAGGATGCGGTGATGCACGCGGCCAAGGCCGCGCTGGGCCAGGATGTCGTCCGGCGGCGCGGTGAAGGCCCGGTAGGCGAAATAAAACAGTTCGATGGCCTCGCGGAGCTCAGCCTGGCGATTTAGGTCAATCATGTTGACATTATTCCGGAAGAAGCTCAGGATTTATAGGTCAATATTATTGACTTAATTCTTTCTGGAGACTTCCATGCCGACCACCCCTACCCCGCGCCTGCCAACCTCCCTTTCCGCCCGTGTGCACGATCTGCACCCGTCGCCGATCCGGGAGATCCTGGCCGTCGTAGGGCGTCCCGGCATGATCTCCTTCGCTGGCGGACTGCCGGCCGCCGAGACCTTTCCCGAACTCGGCCTCGCCGCGCCTGCCGCGGCGCTGCAATACGGCGCCAGCGAAGGCGATCCGCAACTACGCACGCGCATCGCCGAAGAACTCGGCCGCCGCGGTCTCGACTGCGGGCCGGAGCGCATCCTCGTGCTGTCCGGCTCCCAGCAGGGCATCGATCTGGTCGGCAAGCTGTTCGTCGATGCAGGCACGCCGGTGGCCGTCGAATCGCCTACGTACCTGGCCGCGCTGCAGGTGTTCCGCTTTTTCGGCGCGCGCTTCGTGCCCTTCGCGGCAGCCGAGGTCAACGCCGCCGCCTTCCGCGCCAGCAAACCGGCACTGGCCTACGCCATCCCGACCTTCCAGAACCCCACCGGGTATTGCTACAGCGCCGCCGAACGGCAGGCGCTCGCCACGGCCTGCGACGAAGCCGGCGTGCCGCTGTTCGAGGACGATCCCTATCGCGACCTGGTCTACGACACCTGCGAACGGCGCCCGGTGTGTGCATCGCTGACGGACAGCCCATGGATCTACCAAGGCTCCTTCTCGAAGAGCCTGGCGCCGGGCCTGCGCCTGGGCTTCCTGGCGGCCTCTGCGGACCTGTTCCCCTACCTGGTGCGCCTTAAACAAGCCGCCGACCTGCACAGCAACCGCCTCAGCCAATGGCTGGTACTGCAGCAGCTCGAATCGCCGACGCGGGCCGAACGCCTCGCCGGGCTGGCCGATTTCTACCGCCACAAACGCGACCTGTTTGCCGCGGCGCTGGAACGCCATTTCGGCGCACTGGCGAGCTGGAGCGTGCCCAAGGGCGGCTTGTTCTTCTGGCTGCAGCTGAAACGCCGCATCGACACCCGCAAACTGCTGCCGCTAGCCATCGAAGAAAGCGTCGCCTTCATGCCCGGCGAGGCCTTCTATCCGGACGCGCCGGAGGCCACCGGCACGCTGCGCCTCAACTTCAGCCACGCCAGCGAGGATGAGATCGACCGCGGACTTGCCCGGCTGGCCGCGCTGATCGCCCGCCAGCCAGCCTGACAAGGCAGTCAGGCACCGAACAGTGCGGCGACAGCAGCCGGATTGGACGGGAAATAGAAATGCACGTAGGAGGCGGTCACCCGGCCCAGCCGGTAGATCGCCTCACCGTCCTTGCCGCCGCGCAGGCTGCTGGCGCGGGTCAGGGGCTGCAGCGGCGTCTCGCTCTTCG
Source organism: Pseudomonadota bacterium (assembly GCA_018241685.1). Taxonomy (GTDB): domain Bacteria; phylum Pseudomonadota; class Gammaproteobacteria; order Burkholderiales; family Rhodocyclaceae; genus Zoogloea. The sequence continues at coordinate 146,636 of JAFEDJ010000009.1, read as the reverse complement.
AGTAATGGAAGGTGTGGCCGGTGAGCCGCCCTTCCGGCAACTCCGCCACCTGCGTGCCGAGGGCCGCGAGCCGCGCCTGCATGCGCGTGTGGCCGGGCAGCACACCCGAGCCCGGGAAGGTTGCGCCTTCCTTGTCGGTGATGGTCTCGAACAGGCTCATCATGCCGCCGCATTCGGCCAGCAGCGGCTTGCCGGCCGCCACGTGGGCATGCAGGTCGGCCTGCCAGCGCACGTTGGCGGCGAGCGCCTCGGCGTGCAGTTCGGGATAACCGCCGGGCAGCCACACGGCGTCGCAGTCCGGCAAGGCATCGCCGGCCAGCGGCGAGAAGAAGCTCACTTCGGCGCCGAGCTCCGCCAGCGTATCCAGGTTGGCCGGGTAGCTGAAACCGAAAGCCGCGTCGCGGGCGACGGCGATGCGCCGGCCGCGCAGAGCTGCCTCCACCAGCGGACGCTCGACCACCGGAAAACTCACCGGTGGCGGCAGATCCGCCGCGCCGGTGCGCGCCAGGTGGTCAGCAAGGCGATCGAGGCGCGCGTCCAGGTCGGCGATCTCGGCCGCCTGCAACAGGCCCAGATGGCGTTCCGGCAGCGCGGCGTCGGCATCCCGCGGCAACGCGCCGTACCAGGCGATGCCAGAGCCCAGGCTGTCCTGCAGCAGCTTGGCGTGGCCTTCGCTGCCCACGTGGTTGGCTAGCACGCCAGAGAACGGCAAATCCGGCTGCCAGGTGGCGAGGCCATGCACCAGCGCGCCGAAAGTCTGCGCCATCGCCTTGGCATCGATCACCGCCATCACCGGAATGCCGAAGCGACGCGCGATGTCGGCGCCGGACGGCGCGCCGTCGAAGAGGCCCATGACCCCCTCGACGAGGATCAGGTCAGCCTCCTGCGCGGCCGCGTGCAGACGCCAGGCGGCGTCTTCCGCGCCACACATGCCCAGGTCCAGGTTGTACACCGGCGCCCCACTGGCCACCGCGTGGATCTGCGGATCGAGGAAGTCCGGACCGCACTTGAACACCCGCACCTTGCGCCCCTGGCGGGTATGCAGGCGGGCCAGCGCGGCGGTGACGGTGGTCTTGCCCTGGCCGGAAGCCTGGGCCGCGACGAACAGGGCCGGACAGGCGGCCGTGCTCATTCCTTCACCTCCGGGTGGAACCAGGCCAGACGCGACTGCAGGCTGACCACGTCGCCAACGATGGTCAGCGCTGGCGGCGTGATGCCGGCTTCCTTCACCGCCGCTGCCAGGCCGGCCAGATCGGACGTCACCACCCGCTGGGCCTTGGTCGTGCCACGCCGCACTACCGCCGCCGGCGTCGTCGCCGGCAGGCCGTGGGCGACCAGCTGGGCGCAGATCGTCGCCAGTTGGGTGATGCCCATGTAGAACACCAGGGTCTGCTTGCGGCGGGCGAGCATTTCCCAGTCCAGGTCCACCGAGCCGTCCTTGAGGTGGCCGGTGACGAAGATGCACGATTGGGCAAAATCCCGGTGGGTCAGCGGAATCCCCGCGTAGGCGCCGATGCCGGCCGCCGCGGTGATGCCGGGGATCACCTCGAAGGGCACGCCGGCCTTCACCAGCTCTTCCACTTCCTCGCCGCCGCGCCCGAAGATGAAGGGATCGCCGCCCTTCAGGCGCACGACGCGCTTGCCTTCCTGGGCCAGGCGCACCAGCAGTGCATTGATGCCTTCCTGCGGCAGCGCATGGTTGGAGGCCTTCTTGCCCACGTAGATGCGTTCGATGGTGGTCGGCACGCAGTCGAGCACTTCCTTGCTGACGAGGTTGTCATAGACCAGCACATCCGCCTCCAGCAACAGGCGGAAGGCACGCAGCGTCAGCAGTTCCGGATCGCCAGGGCCGGCGCCGACCAGATAGACCCAGCCCGGCTTGGCCGGAGAACGTTCGCGGGGAAGAGAGTCAGCAGGCACGTCAGCGCTCCACGGTGGAAAGTCTCAGGATAGGGCCGGCTTGCGCCACAAGGCCAGACGCACCGGTGCGCTGGGCGTGAAACGCAGGCGCCCGGCCACCGTCTCGCCGCTGGACAGGCTCAGTTCCTGCCAGGCTTCGGCAGGTACCTCGGTGGCGAAAGCCAGCAGGTCGCCGCGGGCCTGGTCGTCCTCGGCGCTGGCCACCAGGCGTCCACCCGGCGCCAGACGCGCCCACGCAGCGGCCAGCCAGTCGCCAAGCCCCACACCGCCGCGGATGAACACCGCCTCCGGCGCCGGCCATTCGCGGCAGCGCAGCGGCGACGCGCTGCCGATCGCCGACAGGTTGTCACCCACCCCGGCCAGCGGAATGCTCACGCCCAACAGGCTCGGCTCCATGCCCACTGCGCGCACCCGCGCCGTCGGCACCGCCCGCGCCCATTCGAGGGCCAGGCTGGCCTCGCCGTCGGAGATCGCCCAGCCGGTTTCCCAGGCTGCCGGCTGCAGCCAGGCCAGTACCAGCGTGCGCACCGCCAGCGGCAGCGCAGCGGGCGCCCCTTCGCCGAGGGCCGCATCGGACAGCCCCGGCAACTCGGCGAACAGCCCGTTCGACGGTCCAGTCGCGATGATCAGCACAGCCCGCGGATCAAAGGCCTCGCGCAGCTCGACCAGCTCGGAGGCCAGCCAGGCCCGAGCCTGCAGTTGCCCCGAAAAGAACTCGCAGACCCACACTCGCGCGCCGGCAAAGCCACTGTCGAGCAGCAGGCGCGCCACCGCCACTGGCGCCGCGGCATCGGCCAGCGGCAGGGCCAGCAGACGATGGGCGCGCAACTGGCCACGCAGCGTCGCCAGCGGCGCCCGGCGCAAGTCCACCACCGATACGATCTCCGCCGACAGGCCCAGTGCGGCGCAGGCCGCCTGCACGCGCCCGACACCGGGCAGCACGCGCACATGGGCCGGGCCCAGTTCGGCCAGCAGTTCGGCGGCCGGGCCATCGCCGGCACCGTCGCCAGTGACCACCAGCACACTGCCGGCATGGCCGACGGCGCGCACGTCGATGTGGGCCGATTCGGCGGCGCACAGCTGCTGCGGCACATTCAGTTCGAGGCCAGCCAGGCGGTCCAGCGCATCGGCGGTGCCCAGCACGACCCTCGCATTGCGCAGCGCCGTCAGCGCCTCGGCGGACAGCACCGGCGGCACGTCCAGGCCCAGGCTGACGACGGTCAGCGGGGCCGGTTCGGCGACAGCGGGTTCGGGTTCGACCGCGGCCTCGCCATCGACGGCCAGCAGCGCCTCGACGGCTTCGGCGTCGACGGGCATGGCGGCAGGCGTTGCGCCCACTGCTTCGGCGGGCACATCCACCACCTCGGCCACCGGCTCATCGGACTCGCCTTGTGGCAGCGCTTCACCAGCCTGTTCCCGACGTTCCCCCTGACCGTTCCGTTCGCCACGGCCGCGCCGGCGCTTGCGCTTGCGCCGCGGACCGGCGGGCGCATCGGCCGCTTCACCGTCGGCGGCCGGCTGCAGGTCGTCGGATTCGTCAGCGGCGTCTTCGACCGCATCCACCGTTTCGGCGGCAGAGTCCTGTACCGGCTCCTGTACTGGCGCAGGCACGGCCTCGATCAGCTGCGGCTGCTCCTGCGGCGTCACGGTTTCGACGATGGGAGCGGGGATGACGGGCGCTTCCACAACGGGCGCCTCGGCAACCGGCTCCGGCTCGACCGCCGGCGCTGGCACGTCGGCAACGGCTTCCACCGCCGCGAAGAGATCCGCAGTCGTTTCCACTACGACGGCCGCCTCGGCCTTCGGCTTGCGCGGCGCACGCTTGGCGCGGGGCTTGGCCGGCTTCTTGGCAGCAGGCGCCTCGGTCTCGGCCTCTACCACGACGGGGGCTGCCTCGGCGGTGGGAACGGCTTCGGCCACGACTTCGGCTTTCTTGCGCGAGGTCCGGGCGGGAGCCTTGCGGCGGGCCGGCTTGGCGGGCACCTCCGCGTCCGCCGGCACGGCCGGCGGCTCGAAATTCTGTTCTTCGCTCATGTTCTGGCGGCCGCGTCGATGCACGACCGGAAAAACGGGGGACGCAGGATAGCACGAAGCCATTTACGGCCGCGGACGGGGACAACAAGCGTCGCAGAATCGACTAAAGTTCAGCCACGGCAATGCCGTTTCAGCGCGGGACATCATGATATTCCGATGCCTAAACAACACACTAGCGGAGACATAATGAAAACCAAACCCGTCCTTGCCCTGGCCCTCGCGGCCTTGATCAGCAACACCCCGGCGCTGGCCGACGACCACGGCGGCCCGGTTGCCCCCAAGCCCTACACCACTGGTGCTACCCTCACCAAGGCCGTGCAGGCCAGCATCACGCCGGACAAGGCGCTGGAGATCCTGAAAGCCGGCAACGCCCGCTTCGCCGCCGACAAGCCCCTCAAGCGCAATCTCAAGGCACGGGTCCAGGCCACGGCGCTCGGCCAGTTCCCCTTCGCCAGCGTGGTCGGCTGCATCGACTCCCGCGCCGCGCCGGAGGTGGTCTTCGACCAGAGCGTCGGCGACATCTTCGCCGCCCGCGTGGCCGGCAACACGGTCAATGAGGACATCCTCGGCAGCCTTGAATACGCTTCCAAAGTGGCCGGTTCACGCCTGGTGGTGGTCCTCGGCCACACCGGCTGCGGCGCCATCAAGGGCGCCTGCGACGACGTGCAGATGGGCAACCTGACCAGCCTGCTGGCCAAGTTCAAGCCGGCCGTCGCTGCCGCGTCCACGCCCGGCGAGCACAGCTCCCACAATCACGCCCTGGTGAATGAGGTGACCGAGCTCAACGTGAAGCAGGTCGTCCAGCGCATCCGCGACCAGAGCCCGATCCTCAAGGGCCTGGAAGACGAGGGCAAGATCAAGATCGTCGGCGCCCTCTACGACACCAGCAACGGCAAGGTGACCTGGTACTGAGCCAGCCGCAGCGCAGCCATGGGGATCCACTGCAGATCCCCGGCGCCATGTGACGAGGCCCGCTTGCGCGGGCCTCGTCGTTTCAGCGGAGCAAAAAACAGCTTACAGCAGCACGCGCTCGATGCCGCCGCTGTTGGCCTTGGCCACGTAGTCGGCCATCCAGTTCTCGCCGAGGATATGTTTGGCCATCTCGACGACGATGTAGTCGGCATCCACGCCGCCGGCATCGTTGGCGTAGCGCGACAGGCCCTGCAGGCAGGCCGGGCAGGACGTCAGGATCTTCACTTGGGCGGTGGCGTCGGCGCCGCGCAGCTTCTCGGCTCCCTTCTCGATCTCCTCCTGCTTGCGGAAGCGCACCTGCGTCGAGATGTCCGGGCGGGCCACCGCCAGCGTGCCGGATTCGCCGCAGCAGCGATCGGACAGGTCCACCCGCGTCCCCATCAGCTCGTTGGCCACCTTGATGCCGGAATGGACCTTCATCGGGGTGTGGCAGGGCTCGTGGTACATGTAGCGGGTACCGGTGATGCCGTCGAGCTTGAGGCCCTTCTCCATCAGGTACTCATGGATGTCGAGCAGGCGGCAGCCCGGGAAGATCTTCTCGAACTGGTATTTCTGCAACTGGTCCATGCAGGTGCCGCAGGACACGATCACCGTCTTGATGTCGAGATAGTTGAGCGTGTTGGCGACCCGGTGGAACAGCACCCGGTTGTCGGTGGTGATCTGCTGCCCCTTGTCGTCCTCGCCCGCGGAACTCTGCGGATAGCCGCAGCACAGGTAGCCCGGTGGCAGCACGGTGGTGGCACCGACCTGGTAGAGCATCGCCTGGGTGGCCAGGCCGACCTGGCTGAACAGACGCTCTGAACCGCAGCCCGGGAAGTAGAACACCGCGTCCGACTCATCGCGCTTGACCTGCGGGTTGCGGATCACCGGGACGATGGTGTCATCCTCGATGTCCAGCAGCGCGCGGGACGTGCGCTTGGGCAGTCCGCCCGGCATCGGCTTGTTGATGAAGTGGATCACCTGGGCCTTGATGGTCGGCTTGCCGAGGGTTGCCGGCGGATGCTGGACCTGGTCCTGGATCAGGCCGAGGGACTTGCCGACCGCGTGGCCGAGGCGCTGGGCCTTGTAGCCGAGGCCGATCATGCCGGCGCGGATGGTCTTGATCGTCGCCGGATCGGTGGCGGTCAGGAAGGCCATCGCCGCAGCCTTGCCGGGGCTGAAGGACTTCTTGCCCTGCTCGCGCAGCAGGTTGCGCATCTTGATCGACACGTCGCCGAAGTCGATGTCCACCGGACACGGCTTCTCGCACTTGTGGCACACCGTGCAGTGGTCGGCCACGTCCTCGAACTCGGCCCAGTGGGCCAGGGACACACCGCGGCGGGTCTGCTCCTCGTACAGGAAGGCCTCGATCAGCAGCGAGGTGCTGAGGATCTTGTTGCGCGGGCTGTACAGCAGGTTGGCGCGCGGCACGTGGGTCGAGCACACCGGCTTGCACTTGCCGCAGCGCAGGCAGTCCTTGATGTCATGGGAGATCTCGCCGATGGCGGTCTGCTCCATGATCAGGGACTCGTGGCCCATCAGGTTGAAGCTGGGCGTGTACGCGTTGTCGAGGTTGCCACCGCGCATCAGCTTGCCGCGGTTGAAGCGGCCTTCCGGGTCCACCTTCTTCTTGTAGTCCCAAAAGTTGGCCATCTCGGCGTCGGTCAGGTAGTCGAGCTTGGTGATGCCGATACCGTGCTCGCCGGAGATCACGCCATCCAGCGAACGCGCCAGCTCCATGATGCGGTCGACAGCCTTGTTGGCGGTCTGCAGCATCTCGTAGTTGTCGGAGTTCACCGGGATGTTGGTGTGCACGTTGCCGTCACCGGCGTGCATGTGCAGCGCCACGAAGACGCGGCCGCGCAGCACCTGCTTGTGCAGCTTCGTGATGCCCTCGCGCACCGGGCCGAACAGCTGGCCGTCGAAGATCTTGTCGAGGCGCGGCTTGAGTTCGTTCTTCCAGCTGGTGCGGACCGAGTAGTCCTGCAGGCGGTGGAACAGCTTCGGGTTGGCGGCGCGGTTGCTCAGCTCGCCGGCTACGATGCCGTAGGACACGAAGCTCGGTTCGGCCAGTTCCAGCGGCGTGTCGAGGTTGTCGAGCAGCCATTCCCAGCGCAGGCGCACCGCCTCCACGTAGTTGAGGGCGGCCTCGCGGCGGTCGCCGATCAGCTCGTCGCGGGAGATCGTCGCATCGCCGGTATCCAGCGGCAGCTCGCCCTGCAGGTAGTCCTTCAGCGCGTCGCACAAGGCCAGCTTGTTCTGCGTGGACAGCTCGATGTTGATGCGCTCGATGCCATCGCAGTAGTCGCCCATCCGCGGCAGCGGGATCACCACGTCCTCGTTCACCTTGAAGGCGTTGGTGTGGCGGGAGATCGCCGCGGTGCGCGAGCGGTCGAGCCAGAACTTCTTGCGCTGCTCGGGGCTGACCGCAATGAAGCCTTCGGCGCCGCGGGTGTTGGTCATGCGGATCACTTCGGAGGCGGCGGTCATCACCGCCGCTTCATCGTGGCCGACGATGTCGCCGATCAGCACCATCTTGGGCCGCCCGTGGCGCTTGGCCTTGGTGGTGTAGCCCACCGCCTTCACGTAGCGCTCGTCCAGGTGCTCCAGGCCGGCCAGCAGCACGCCGGCGTCGTTGCCGGCACCGCCCGGCTTGAAGTAGTCGGTGATCTCGACGATCGCCGGCACTGCCTCGCGAACCTGGCCGAAGAACTCCAGGCACACCGTACGGGTCACCGGCGGCATCTTGTGCAGCACCCAGCGCGACGCCACGATCAGGCCGTCGGTGCCTTCCTTCTGCACGCCCGGCACGCCACCGAGGAACTTGTCGGTGACGTCCTTGCCGAGGCCGTCCTTGCGGCAGGCGGCGCCCGGCATCGTCAGGATCTCTTCGGAGAGCGGCTTGTAGTTCTTGGCGTCGAAGCGCTTCAGGCGGAACTGGACGGTTTCCTGTTCGTGGATCTTGCCGAAATTGTGGTTGAGGCGCTCCACCTCCAGCCAGTTGCCATCCGGCGTGACCATCTTCCACCAGGCCAGGTTGTCCAGCGCGGTGCCCCACAGCACGGCCTTCTTGCCGCCGGCGTTCATGGCGATGTTGCCGCCGATGCACGAGGCGCTGGCCGAGGTCGGGTCCACCGCGAACACACGGCCGGCCAGGGACGCAGCTTCCGACACCCGGTCGGTGACGACGCCGGCGCCGGTGCGGATGGTCGCGTAGGGCTCGGTGTGGCCGGGCAACACCACGTCCTCGACCGGGCCCATCGAGATCAGCTTCTCGGTGTTGATGACCACCGACTTCGCGTCCAACGGCACGGCGCCGCCGGTGTAGCCAGTGCCGCCTCCACGCGGAATGATGGTCAGGCCGAGCTCGATACAGCTCTTCACCAGCGGCGCCATCTCCTCCTCGGTGTCCGGATAGAGGACCACGAAGGGGTACTCGACGCGCCAGTCGGTGGCATCCGTCACGTGGGACACGCGGGCATGGCCGTCGAAGCAGATGTTGTCCTTGCGGGTATGGCGGGCCAGCTCGTGGCGCACCTTCTTGCGCAGCTCGGCGGTGTCGTCGAACAGCTTGGCGAAGCGGTCCACCGCGGCGTTGGCGGCCTGCACCAGGCTCGCCACCTTGACGCTGCGCTCCGGATCCTCGTCGCTGGACTCCTCGCGACGCTTCTCCACCTCGTGCAGGCGGTGGCGCAAGGCACCGATCAGCGCACCGAGGCGATCCCGGTTGTCGAGCAGATCGTCCTGCAAATAAGGATTGCGCTGGACGACCCACACATCTCCGAGCACCTCGTAGAGCATCCGCGCAGAGCGGCCGGTGACACGCTCGGTGCGCAGGTCATCCAGCGTCCGCCAGGCCTCGGGGCCGAGCAGGCGAATGACGATCTCGCGATCCGAGAACGACGTGTAGTTGTAGGGAATTTCGCGCAGGCGTTGGGTCATGGAACACACCGGAACCGACAGGGGAACTGCCAATTGTATCCAATGGAAAGCAACGCCGGGGCGTCAAATCAATACCTTAACGCCTGTGGGGCCATTGGCTGGCGGCCTGCCGGCCACAACCGCCCCCCTGAAAAACGACGAGGCCGGCGCCCAACCGCCGGCCTCGATCGTCGCTTCTGCAATTGCGGATATCAGATTGCGCACCGGCCGCGATACCGGGTTGCCATCAGCAGCACCAGGCCGACTCCCAGCAGCGCCACCGTACCCGGCTCCGGGATGCCCAGCGCCGACAGCGCCAGCACGCCGGCACGGACCTGGACGATCTGCGTCGGGTGAATCTCATCGGCGAACACCGAATCACTGCACGCCGGCGCCCCCAGTGCAAAACACGGATAGAGCGCATTGCTGAGGCCAAAACGCTGGCCACCGGAATTGGTATCGGCGACGACGTCCTCGAGCATGCTGAACAGGTCGACCTCAGCGACATTCACCGCGAAGATCTGGCGCAGGTTGTCGAGTGCCGTGTCGAGCAGTGCATCGTAGTACTGGCTGACTTCCGTCGCCGCGCCACCCTTGCCGCCGAGGTTCATCTCGGGCGTCAGACCGAGATCCGTGACATTGGCGATCAGGAAATTGCGCGCACCGCTACTGATCAGATAGCCCAGCGACGTGCTCAGATTGCCGAGCACCGCATCGGCCACCGATTGACGGTAAGCGACGTCGGCCGCCGAACTGCCGCTATTGGTACGCACCGCGTCGAGCAGATCGTTGGAACCGATGCCGATCACGTAAAGAGCATTTGGATCCGCCACCCCGCCGGTCGTCGGCGCCCATTGTCCGAACACCTGGGCCAGCAGGCCGGTACCGGGCCCCGCATGGCCGTTCGTGCCGGACAGGGCGCCACCCCACGCGTAGTTATTACCGCCTTGCCGCCAGGCCGTGGAATCGGCAGGCAGTCCCAGCCCCGCCGCAACCCTCTCGGTCCATACCGGTCCGTCGGAGAAGCGGCCCTGGTAGTAGGGCGGCGGCGGGTAGGTTCCATTGGTCGCCGAATAAACGTTACCCGTATCGGACAGGCTGTCGCCGAAGAAATAAACGCTGGAATAGCTCGCTTCGGCGGCGAAAGCCGCCGTCGTCAGACACAGGGCGGCAAGGCCGCGGGACAGTCGCTTGGACCAGGACATGGGGTTCCCCTCATTGGTTCGAGTTTTTGGTGGAAAACCGGTGTCGCTGGAGCTTGGCAGGGACATCGACCGAAAAACCGCCACCAGCCTTTCCACGCCGCGAAACCGGGCGACGCGATGCCAAGCAAATAAAATACCAAGCGTGAAAAAATCCCTTTACATCAAACGTTCACATCTCCTTCAACAATCATTCTCAATTAATTCCTTAAGCATATGTAAGATTTCCCGACACCATTCAACCGACGGCGCCCGGCTCAGCAGGCCGCCTGTACCGCCACCTCAATCCGCCAGCCCGGCTTGGCCAGACGGACCACCTGCACACAGGCGCGGACCGGCGCCGTGCCCGGCGGCAGCCAGGCATCCCACACTGCGTTCACCGCGTCGTAATCGGCCATGTCCACCAGGTACAGGGTCGCCATCAGCAGGCGACCCTTGCCACTACCCGCCTGGGCGAGCAGGTTTTCGAGGCTGGCCAGCATCGCCGCGGTCTGCGCCGTGATGTCGGCGTGTTCGTCAGGCGGCACTTCGACGCAATGAACGACGCCGTTGTGGATCGTGTAGTCGGAATAGCGCGGCGTGGTGCCGGCACGCTGGATCGGGGTCATGGAAAGCTCCGCAGGGTCAAAGGATGCAATGTTGCAGCGCGGCGCCTCCGGCTGCTACCCTTTGTTGCTTCCCCCAGCCGAAGCAAAGGTCTTGTGTCATGAGCGCGCAGCATCCGGACTACCTCCAGAAGATCCTTACCGCCCAGGTCTACGACGTCGCGATCGAGACGCCCCTCGACCCGGCGCCCAACCTGTCGGCGCGAATTCACAACAGGATCTTCCTGAAGCGCGAGGACATGCAGCCGGTGTTCAGCTTCAAGCTGCGCGGTGCCTACAACAAGATGGCTAGCCTCAGCCCGGCGGCCCTCAAGCGCGGCGTGATCTGCGCCTCCGCCGGCAACCACGCCCAGGGCGTCGCCCTGTCGGCCAAGAAGCTCGGCACGCGGGCGGTCATCGTGATGCCCACCACTACGCCGGCGATCAAGATCGACGCGGTCAAACGCCACGGTGGCGAAGTAGTGCTGGCCGGCGAGAGCTATTCCGACGCCTACGGCCATGCCAAGGAACTCGAAAAAGCCGAGAAGCTGACCTTCGTCCACCCCTACGACGACGTGGAAGTGATCGCCGGCCAGGGCACCATCGGCATGGAGATCCTGCGCCAGCACCCCAAGCCCATCCAGGCAATCTTCTGTGCGGTCGGCGGGGGCGGCCTGCTCGCCGGCGTCGCTGCCTACGTCAAGCGGGTGCGCCCCGAAATCAAGGTGATCGGCGTCGAAACCGTCGACTCCGATGCCATGGCACGCTCCCTCGCCGGCACCGAGCGCGTTACGCTCGACAGCGTCGGCCTCTTCGCGGACGGTACCGCCGTCAAGCAGGTCGGCGTCGAAACGCTGCGCGTATGCCGGGAGTATGTGGATGAGATCATCCTGGTGGATAACGACGCCATCTGCGCCGCCATCAAGGACGTCTTCGAAGACACCCGTTCGATTCTGGAACCCTCCGGCGCACTGGCCCTGGCAGGCGCCAAGGAATACGCCAAGCGCCACGCGCTAAAGGACAAGACCCTGGTCGCGGTGGCCTCCGGCGCCAACATGAACTTCGACCGCCTGCGCTTCGTCGCCGAAAGGGCCGAGGTCGGCGAGCAGCGCGAGGCCGTGCTGGCCGTCACCATCCCGGAGAAGCCCGGCTCGTTCAAGAAGTTCTGCAACCTGCTCGGCAACCGCAACATCACCGAATTCAACTACCGCTACGCGGATGCGCAGAAAGCCCACATCTTCGTCGGTGTCGGCGTACACAACCGGGTCGAGGGCGGACGCATCACCGAGCTGCTGCAGCGCCACGACCTGCCCTGTCTCGACCTGACCGACGACGAGATGGCCAAGAGCCATATCCGCTACATGGTCGGCGGCCACGCCCCGCAGGCGGACAACGAGGTGCTGTACCGCTTCGTGTTCCCCGAGCGCCCGGGCGCACTGCTCAACTTCCTCGAGACCCTGCGCTCAGACTGGAACATCAGCCTGTTCCACTACCGCAACCACGGCGCCGACTTCGGCCGCGTACTGGTCGGCATGCAGGTGCCGCCGTCGGACCGGGAGGCCTTCCAGGGCTTCCTGGCGCGGCTCGGCTACGAGTACGTGGACGAAACCGCCAACCCGGTCTACCGGATGTTCCTCGGCTGAAAATCCCCGGGCCCGCCGGGTTCCGGCACATCCGCGCCAGCCCCGAAAAGGGGCTGGCGCGCGATGTCCTGCTAATCGCCGCCGACGGCCAGATGCTCGCAATGCCAGTCCAACGCCTGGCGGATACCCGTTTCGAAGGGCGTGGCCGGCGTCCAGCGCAGACGCGCCGCCGCCTTTTCCGTCGAATAGATGAAGCAGTGGCCGAATGACTTGACCACCGCCGTAGTGATCAGCGGCTCGCCGCCGATGCCGATTTTGGACAGCCCCTCGAGCAGCGCCGCCAGCCCATACATCAGCCAGTACGGCAGCTTCACCACCCGGTACTTGAGCCCGAAGCGCTCGGCGATGCGCGCGCACAGGTCGAGCATGCCGGCCTGGGTTTCGGCGTCGAGGATGAGGAAGTCCTCGTTGTCGGCGGCGGGACTCGCCAGCGCCTGCAGCATCGCATCGACCAGATCCTCGACATAGATGAAGCCCAGCGGATTGTTGGGACTCCACAGCGGCAGGAAGCCGCTCTCGAGCTGCTCCAGCACCGAAGGCAGCAAAGCCCGGTCGCCCGGCCCATACACCCAGCCCGGATAGATGATCGTCGATACCAGCCCGCGGGCCTGGTAGTCCTTCACAACCTGCGTGCCGGCGATCTTGGTGTCCGCGTATTTCTCGTTCCAGGCCGCATGTGGCGTGGCCTCGGTGACGACCTCCCCGGCCTTCGGCAGGCCGAACACATCGGCGGTGCTGACGTAGACGAACTTGGCGACGCCATGCCGCAAGGCCAGTTCGCACATGTTCTCGGTGCCGCTCACATTGGCCGCCCGGTAGACATCCCAGGAGGCTTCCGTGCTGACCATCGCCGCAACGTGGAACACGTAGCGCACCCCATCGAAGGCCGCGTCGAGGGATTCCTTGACGGCGATGTCACCTTCGACGATCTCCAGCCGGCCGTTCACCGACGCCTCCAGCCCGAGTTCCTTCAGCACCGGGTTGTTCGCATTGCGGACCAGGATCCGCACCCGGTAGCCCTCCCGCAGCAAGCGCCGGGCCAGCGCTCCGCCGACGAAGCCGGTGGCACCGGTCACCAGCGCAAGAGTGTTTTCGACAGGCTCCAAGGCTTACTCCCAGGTTGTGGTTTGCATTCGATCAAGCCTGCGCCGACTGCGTCCGGCCCTTTTCAGGCGCCGGCTCGGTCAGCCGGACACCGAGGAACAGGGACTTCATCGTGTAGTCCTCCATCAGGCCCAGCGGCCCCTTGTCGGGCACATCGTCCGAATCGATGTAGGTGCCGAACAGGTGGTCCCAGATCGAGAAATAGAAGCCGTAATTGGAATTCCCGTAGGCCATGTCCCGGTGGTGATGGATGAAGTGCATCCGCGGCGTGACCAGGAACCACTCCAACTGCCGCACGAAGGGCAGGCGCAGGTTCGAATGGGTCAGGTGCTCGCTGGCCATCTGGATGAACAGCAAGATGAAGAAGGCCGTGTGGCTTTCCGTCAGCAGGAAGAGCGGCGCCATCAGCGCACCGGGCGCCAGGATGAAGACCATGTCCATCGGCGTTCCGCGCATCCCCGAAAACCAGTTCAGGCTGCGGGCGGAGTGATGCATCGCATGGATGCGCCACACCGCGCTGGAGTGCATCAGCCGATGGGCCCAGTAGCCGAGGAAATCGGTGGTGATCAGATAGACCAGGACCTGCGTCGTCACGCTCCAGCCGGCAACCGCCTGCCGCGCCGGGGCGGCCCACGCGTAGAGGCCATTCGCCACGGCATTCAGGGCCGGCCCGAAGATCACATCCACCGCGCCCCCCAGGGCCAGCGCGACGGCCAGGAACCAGCGGTCGAAGGGTTCCACGGGCTGCGGCCCGTATTCATCCATCGGGAAACGCCGGGCAAGCGCCCAGACGATGATCCCCAGCACGATGAAGGCGAGCAGTCTCAGCAACTCTTCAGGCATCTTCAGCTCATGCTTCCTTCACGAAGATCAACCAGGCGGCGCCCGTTTCAGTGCATCACCGACTTGGAAAACAGGTTGAGGACCAGTGCCCCCGCGGTGATCAGGCCGATCCCGATCACCGCGGCCAGATCGAGCTTCTGGTCGTACAGCAGCCAGCCGGCCACCGAAATCAGCACCACGCCCACGCCGGACCAGATCGCATAGGCCACGCCGAGATTGATGACCTGGATGGTCAGCGACAGGAAATAGAAGGCCGACGCGTAACCGAGCACGACGATCACCGACGGGATCAGGTGCGTGAAGCCCTCCGACGCCTTCAGCGCCGAGGTCGCCAGAACCTCCGAAACGATCGCAATTCCAAGAAAAACCCAGTTCATCCAAGCCCTCTACATCAATCGGGATGCTTCTCGGCAACCAGCCGATCGAGCAGGTCCATCGCCTCCCGGCTACCCGCCTCCATGCTCTCCAGCCCATCGACGATCGCCGCCTGCAGCGCGGCGGCGTTCTGCCAATCCTGGTCGATCTGCGCCATTACCTGATGGGCGCCGTCATGGACCCGGGCATGGGGCTGCTCCAGGCGGCGATAAGAGGGAAGCGTACCGAAGCTTTCTTGCCCCTCCCTGTCATACCAGGTGCCGAGGCGGCACTGATGGTGATCCAGGGCCACCGCCCGCACCGCCTCCGCGTCGCAAGTCCCGTTGAGGGCCAGGTAGGTACGCTGCTTGTAGACCATGTGGTCGAGCTTGAAGAGGGTCACCAGGCTCTTGTCGTGCACCCGCACCGACTCCTGCTCGGTTTGCCGCGCCGCTGCAGCGAAGCGGCCGAAGGTCTGGGTCAGCTCGCCGACCACCACCGACGAGCGGGCCGTGATCTCGCGCATCTCCCGCGCATCCTCCTGCATCGCCTCGCCGTCGCTGATCAACCCGCGCATCACCTCGCCGATGGCCTGGGACGCGCTGCGGGTCTTCTCCGCCAGCTTGCGCACCTCGTCGGCCACCACCGCGAAGCCGCGGCCCGATTCGCCGGCCCGTGCCGCCTCGATGGCCGCGTTGAGCGCCAGCAGGTTGGTCTGGTCGGAAATCTCGGTGATCAGCGTCACGGCCTGGCTGACCTCCTTGCTGCGTGCATTGAGCCCACCGATGGCGTCCGCCACGTGCACGATGCGCTCGCTGATGCCCGACAGCTGGCTGACCACCTCAGCCACCGCGTGCTGGTTCTCCGCCGCCTCGCTGGCCGTCTCGGTGGCGGCGGTGGCGGCCTTGCGCATCTGCGTGGTGACTTCCAGCAGGTCGGCCTGGTTACCGGTCAGGTTGGCGATCAGGTTGCCGGCGTTGAGCAGGCCGGCATTGCTGAGCACCCGGTTGCGGGCCTGGTCGCGCAGGTGCGCGGACATGTTGGTGAGCAGCGTGTTGTGGGTCTCCATCGCCTCGAACAGGCTGCCGTGCAGGCCCGCCGACTGGGCGAGGCGGCTGTAGCGGCCTTCCATCTGGGCCCGGAAGGAAGAGTCGGCCTCACGGAAATAGGCTTCCAGCTGGTCGAGCATATCGTTCAGCGCCCAGATCAGGCGGCCGACTTCGTCCTTGTCCGACACTCCGGTAACGCGATCGACGAAATGCCCGCGGCCGATCTTCTCGGCCAGTTCCACCGCCGACTGCAGCGGCGCCAGTGAGCGGCGGAACTGCCACTGCCCCCACACCGTCAGGCCCACGCCGAGCACCAGGAAGACCAGCAGCGCCGGGTGGAAGCCGGTGATGAAGAACACCGTCAGCAGGGTCGCCAGCAGCAGCGCCGACTGCCCCCAGCCCACCAGGGACAGCTTAGAGTGCAAGGACGAACTGCTCATAACTCTTTCCATTCAAGACTTCAGTCAGTACCGCCGTCCCGGCGGCGATCGCATCCCGCGCACCGGCCCGGTTCTCGGCGGCCAGCATCTCCTTGTACAGCCCGGCGGCAGCGCGGATCGCCTCGGCCCGCGGCTTGCGGCGCACCGAGGTGTAGCTGACAATCCGCCGCGCTGCATCGTAGTCCGGCGTCACCGTCGCCAGCACCCAGTAGAAACTGCCGTCCTTGGCCATGTTCTTCACGTAGGCGATGAACTCCTGCCCCGCAGCGATGCTGTCCCACAGCAACTTGAAGGCGCTGCGCGGCATGTCCGGATGGCGGATGATGTTGTGCTGGCGGCCAAGGAGTTCCGCCTCGCTGTAGCCCGACAGCGCAATGAAGATCCGGTTGGCGTAGAGGATGCGCCCCTTCGGATCGGTCTTCGAAACGATGAAATCCTGCTCGCCCAGCGAACGTTCGCTGCTGGTCGGCGTCACACGCGGCTTCATGGCCTGGCACTGCCCTTCATAAGTACGGGTTCCGATATACACAGGCCCCGCCGGACGAGTGCGCAGGGCGCACAAGCGGGCGGGGCCAGGCACTATGTCGGCAATTTTTTCCCACACTGAAGACCGGTATTACCAAAAAAGTGCATCGAAACGGGACAGCCCCGCCCTGACAACGCCGCCGGCCACGTGGTTAAATCGGGCGATGACCCCGCCGCCGCCCACTTTGACCGATCCCGCCTCCCCTCCTCCCTCCGGCCGCGAACCGGCCTGGTCGGACTACGCCGTACTGGTCGTCGACGACGAAGCCGGCATGCGCAACTTCCTCGAACGGGCGCTGCGCGCCCGCGGCTGCCGCGTGGACACCGCCGGCTCGGCGGAAGAAGGCATGGAGCGCCTGCAGCAGCACCACTTCGACGCCATCGTGCTGGACATCGCGCTACCCGGCCGCTCCGGTATGGAATGGCTGCGCAGCCTGAAGAACGACGGCTTCGCCGGCGACGTGATCCTGATCACCGCCTTCGCCGACATCGAGACCGCCATCGACGCGCTGCGCTCCGGCGCCTCCGACTTCGTCCTCAAGCCCTTCCGCGTGGACCAGATCGTCAACTCCCTGCAGCGCTGCTTCGAGCGCGCCCGCCTCGACCGCGAGAACTTCGTGCTGCAGCGCCAGGTGGCCGGCCTCGGCGGGCTGGTGGACGGCATGGTCGGCCACTCGGAGGCGATGCGCCGCCTGTCGGAGCTGATCCACCGTGTCGCCCCAACGCCGTCTACAGTGCTGATCCTCGGCGAATCCGGCGTCGGCAAGGAAGTCACCGCCCGCGCGCTGCACCAGATGAGCCCCCGCGCCGAACGCTCCTTCGTGCCCCTCAACTGCGCCGCGGTGTCCGCCGAGCTGATGGAGAGCGAGCTGTTCGGCCACGTGCGCGGCGCCTTCACCGGCGCCCGCGAAGCGCGCCGCGGCCTGTTCCACTACGCCAACGGTGGCACCCTGTTCCTCGACGAGATCGGCGAGCTGCCGTTGGCCATGCAGACCAAGCTGCTGCGTGTGCTCGAGGAGCGGCGCATCCGCCCGGTCGGCAGTGAAGCCGAAGTGCCGGTGGACGTCCGCGTGGTGGCCGCCACCAACCGCGACCTGCGCGCCGAAGTAGCCGCCGGGCGCTTCCGCCAGGACCTGTTCTACCGCCTGGAAGTGGTCACGCTGGCGATCCCCCCGCTGCGCCAACGCCGCGAGGACATCGCCGAGCTGGCCGTGCATTTCAACGCCCAGCTGGCCAGCCGCCTGGGCCTGCCGCCGCTGCCCCTCGGCCAGGCCGACCTGGCCCGGCTGGCCGCCTACGCGTGGCCCGGCAACGTGCGCGAGCTGCGCAACCTCATCGAACGCTCGCTGATCCTCGGCGGCCTGCCGGCCGACAGCCAGGCGCCGGGCTTCGTCGAACCGCTGCCGCTGAGCCTCGCCGAAGTCGAGAAACGCCACATCCTCGCCGTCCTCGACCAGTGCGGCGGCAGCAAGACCCGCGCCGCGGCGCTGCTCGGCGTGTCACGCAAGACCCTTGACCGCAAGGCCGTCGAATGGGGCCTGGCCTGACGCCCGCCGCAGCAAGACGATGATCCGCCCGCTCCTCGCGCGCTTCACCGGCTCGGTCCGCGCCAAGCTGCTGGCCATGGTGCTGGCGCCGCTGTTCCTCGGCGTGCCGATCCTGCTCGGGCTGGTGTGGCTGTGGGGCAACGACGGCTATCACCGCCTGCTCAGCTACAAGGTCGGCTCCGACCTGGTCACCGCCCACGAGTACTTCGGCCGCATGCAGCACACGGTGGCGGTGGATCTCGGGGCGGTCGCCGGCTCCCAGCGCCTGTCCCAGGCCATGGCCGCCGACGCGCCGGACGCCCTCGCCGCCTACCTGGACGAGGCGCGCCGCCAGGCCGGGCTGGACTTCCTGTTCCTGCTCGACCCCCACGGCCGGCCCCTCGGCCACCCCTTGCCCGAACACCTGCCGCGGGCCCGCCGGACCGCCTGGCCGGTGGTCAACGCCGCGCTGGCCGGCTCCGCCTTCACCGCCATCGACGTCTTCGACGCCGACCACCTCGCCGCCATCGACCCGGCCCTCGCCAAGCGCTGTCGCCTGCCGCTGCTCCCCACCACCAACGCCGCGCCGGACAAGCGCAGTGAGGAAACCCGCGGCCTGCTGATCCACACCGCGATCCCGGTGCGCGATGGCCGCGACCGCCTGGTCGGCGTGCTCGAAGGCGGCGTGCTGCTCAACGGCAACACCAGCCTGGTGGACAGCCTCAACACCATCATCTACCGGGACGGCACGCTGCCGCTGGGCAGCCAGGGCACCGCCACGCTGTTCCTCGGCGACACCCGCATCGCCACCAATGTGCGCCTGTTCGGCGAGCGGCGCGCCCTCGGCACCCGCGCCTCGCAGGCGGTGCGCAACCACGTGCTGAACGAGGGCAAGACCTGGCTCGACACCGCCTTTGTTGTGAACGACTACTACGTGTCCGGCTACGAGCCGGTGGTGGACAGCTTCGGCGAACGGGTCGGCATGCTCTACGTGGGTTTCCTCGAAGCGCCGTTCAGCGTCGCCATGCGCAACGCGCTGCTGACCCTGTTCGTGGTCTTCGTCGGCGTCAGCCTGGGCGGCTGCGTGCTGTCCCTGCGCTGGGCGCGCGGCATCTTCAAGCCGCTGGAAAAGTTGGATGCGACGATCCGCCGTATCGGCGCCGGCGACACCGACGCCCGCGTCGGCCCGGTGGCCAGCCGCGACGAGATCGGCCTGCTCGCCGCCGCCTTCGACGACCTCCTCGACAACCTGGCCGCCCGCCGCACCGAACTGCAGCGCTGGGGCGACGAACTCGACCGCAAGGTGGCCGAGCGCACCCAGGCCCTGCAGGAAGCCCTCGCCACCCTCGAACAGGCCCGCCGCCACCTGGCGATGACCGAGAAGCTGGCCGCCATCGGCGAACTCACCGCCGGCGTCGCCCACGAGATCAACAACCCGGTGGCGGTCATCCAGGGCAACCTCGACGTACTGAAGGAAATCCTCGGCCCCGCCGCCGAGCCGGTGCGCGAGGAGATCCGCCTGATCCACGAGCAGACCCACCGCATCTGGCTGATCGTCACCAAGCTGCTGCAGTTCGCGCGGCCCGGCGAGTTCGCCGGCTACAGCGAGGCCATTGACCCCGCCACGGTGATCGCCGACTGCCTGGTGCTGACCCGCCACAACCTCGACCGCCGCAACATTACGGTGCAGGTGGACAACGCCGCCGGCTGCCGCGTCGAGGTGAACCCCAGCGAACTCCAGCAGGTGCTGATCAACCTGATCGTCAACGCCATCCAGGCCATGCCCGACGGCGGCACCCTCAACATCACCACCCGCGACTGGGCCGACGAGCACGGCGACACCCAGGGCGCCGCCATCGCCGTCTGCGACACCGGCCACGGCATCGCCGCCGAAGACCTGTCGCGCATCTTCGACCCCTTCTTCACCACCAAGAAGGGCTCCGGCACCGGCCTCGGCCTGTCGATCAGCTACGCCATTGTCGAACGCTACGGCGGCCACATCGAGGTCAGCAGCCGCCCCGGCGAAGGCGCCTGCTTCACCATCCACCTGCGCTGCGAAGCCCGCTACGCCGACACCCCGTCGGCCCCCGGCTTCACCGCCCGGCGCATCGAACCGGGCAGCAGCCCGGCCGCCGGCTAGGCCGACGCCCGCCGCAGCCAGGCGCTGACGCCGTCCACGACCACCGCCATTGCCAGCATCGCGAGGATCACCGTGCTGGCCTCCGCCTCGTGGAACAGGGACAGGCTGAAGTAGAGCAGCGCCCCGAGCCCGCCGGCGCCGACGAAACCGAGGATCGCCGCCATGCGGATGTTCATCTCCCAGCGGTACAGCGCGTAGGCCAGCCACTGGGCGGCAACCAGCGGAAAGGTGCCGTACAGGAAGGCCGCCAGCGACGGTGCGCCACTGCCGGCGAGCGCTTCGGCCGGTGCCGGCGGGGTGTTCTCCAGCGCCTCGGCGAACAGGCGGCCGAGCACGCCGGTGGTATGCAGCGCCAGCGCCAGCGTGCCGGCAAAAGGCCCAAGGCCGGCAGCCAGCACCATCAGCGTGGCCCACACCAGCTCCGGCACCGAGCGCAGCAGGTTGAGGACGAAGCGCGCCCCCACCCGCCCGGCAACGCCATGGCGCCCGGCCGCTGGCAGCGCCAGCACGGCGCCGGCAACAGCTGCCAGCACGGTGCTGACCAGCGAAATCGCCAACGTCTCCAGCGCCGCCCAACCCACCTTGGCGAGAAAATCCGGCCCCAGCTCCGGCGGGAAGAAGCGCCCGACAAAATCGGCGATCTCCCCCGCCGCCGTGCCGGTGAACAGCGCGCCCAGCGGCATGTCGAGATAGGCGAAGCTGCCGGCCACTGCCGCGACGACCAGCACCACCGCCAGCAGGCCGCCGAAGGACACCCCGGCCCTCATGCCAGCCTCCGCCGCAGCAGTTCGGACAGACCGTCGGCGGCCACCACCAACACCAGGAAAGTCACCAGAATGCTGGCCGCCTCGCCGCCGTTGAGCATCTTCATCGACTGGTCCATCAGCTGGCCGAGCCCGCCGGCGCCGACGAAGCCCATCACCACCGACGCGCGCACCGCGCATTCCCAGCGATAGACGGTGTAGGACACCAGCTCGCTCGCCGCATTCGGCAGCAGGCCATAACACAGGGCCGCCAGGCGGCCGCTG
Organism: Pseudomonadota bacterium; assembly: GCA_018241685.1. Classification (GTDB taxonomy): domain Bacteria; phylum Pseudomonadota; class Gammaproteobacteria; order Burkholderiales; family Rhodocyclaceae; genus Zoogloea. The sequence goes on along the minus strand of JAFEDJ010000009.1, from coordinate 125,372 downwards.
CCGGCCTCCAGCAGCGCACGGGCCGGGCGGGCGTCGGTGGATTCGAGGATCTCGCCGTACACCTTGCCGAGCATGCCACCGTAGGTGATGCCCAACGCCAGCACGCCAGCCGCCGCGCCAAGGCCGAAGACGCGCACGAACAGCAGCGCCCACACCAGCTCCGGCACGCCGCGCAGCACCGCCAGCAGCGCCCGCGCCACGGCGCGCAGCGACTGGCCGATCCAGCCGCGCCGGCCCGGCCCGAGGCGGGCGATGGACAGGCTGCGGGTCAGCACCAGGCCCAGGGGCACCGCCAACAGGATGGACAGCGCGATGCCGGCGGTGGCCATCGCCAGCGTCTCGACGGTGGCTTTGCCGAGCAGGGACAAAAAGTCCGGCGCGGTTGCGGGCGGCAGGAAGCCGGCGAGGAAATTGCCCATCGCCGTCAGGTTGCCGGCCTCGAACAGGGCCGCCGGGTGAAAATCGGTGAGGCGCAGCAGCGGCCACAGCAGCACCAGCACCACGAGGGTCCAGCCCAGCCGCGGCAAGGCGGCCGGATCGCGTACGGCGGTGCTCATGCGCAGCGCAGCGGCGGCAGCTCGCCGGCGGTTTCGGCCGGCTCCAGGGCGCGCAGGCCGCCGGCCAGCGGCAGCCCGCCCTCGGCGGCATACAGCTCACGCAGCAGGGCATCGCTGACCTGCGCCGCCGGCAGATCGAACAGGATCGCCCCGTCCTTCACGCCAACCACCCGCGGGAAATGGCGCAGCGCCAGATCCACCGCATGCAGGCTGGCCACCAGCGTGACGCCGCGGCGGGTCGCCTCTTCGTTGAGCAGGGAGATGGTGAGTTCGGACAGGGCCGGGTCCATCGCCGACACCGGCTCGTCGGCCAGCAGCAGGTCCGGCTGCTGGTACAGCACGCGGGCCAGTGCGACCCGCTGCAGCTGCCCGCCGGACAGGCGGTCGCAACGGTCATAGAGGCGCTCGGCGAGATCCAGCCGGGCCAGCGCGGCACGGGCACCGTCCGGGTCCACCGGCAGCACCAGCGAGGCGAGGGATTTCCACAACGGCCACTGGCCGAGGCGGCCGGCCAGCACGGCGGTGACCACCCGCTGGCGCGGCGGGATCGGCGGCGACTGGTGCACCAGACCGATGCGCGCGCGCAGGCGGCGCAGCGCGGCCGGCGCACAGGCCCACGGCTCGCCGTCGAGCAGGGTCACCCGCCCCTCGCCGGGGCGCAGGGACGCCGCCAGCACCCGCAGCAGCGTCGTCTTGCCGGCGCCCGACGCACCGATCAGCGCCACCCGCTCGCCCGGCGCAATGCGCAGGTCGATGCCGCGCAGTGCACGGAAACCGTTGGCGTGGATCAGCCCGACGCCTTCGAGGGAAAAACCCATGGTGATCCTCATGGCCACCGGCAGGCTGGGGCGGGCAACAGGAGCGACTTCACCCGCCCCACGGCCCGCCTTGGCCCGGCCGGCTTGCAGCCTTACTTCAGCAGGCCGGCCGCGTGGGCGGCCGCTTCGATGCCCTTGTAGTTCTCCGCCTTGGTGGGGATGAACTTGCTGGCGCGCTGCAGGGCCATGATTTCCTTGTGGGCCGGGTTGGCCGGATCGAGCTTCAGGAAGGCCTGGGCGATCTTGGCCTGGATCTTCGGGTCCAGGTCGCCGCGCACCGTCCAGTTGTAGTCGAAATAGGTCGGCGTGGTGGCGAAGACATGCACCTTGGCGGTATCCACCTTCTTCTGCTCGACCAGCTTGTCCCACACCGAGGCGTTCAGCACACCAGCGTCAACCTTGCCGGCCTGCACGAAGGCCACGGTGGCGTCATGGGCGCCGGAGAAGGCCACGTTCTTGAAGTCCTTGTCCGGGTTGAGGCCTTCCTGACTCAGGAAGTAGCGCGGCATCAGGTGGCCGGAGGTGGACGATGGCGCGCCGAAGGCGAAGGTCTTGCCCTTCAGGTCGGCGAAGCTCTTGATGCTGTCGTTGGCGGTGATGAATTTCGACGTGAACTTCGAATCCTCGACCCGTTGCACCAGCGGCACGGCCGTGCCATTGGTGCGGATCTTGGCCTGCACGAAGGTGAAGCCGCCCAGCCAAGCCAGGTCGAGCTTGCGGGTGGCCAAGCCTTCGACGACGGCGGCGTAGTCGGTGACCGGCACGAAGCTGACCTTCATCCCGGTTTCCTGCTCCAGGTAGGCGCCGAGGGGCGCGAACTTGCGCTGCAGCTCGGTGGGCGCCTCGTCGGGAATCGCCGACACGCGCAGCACTTCTTCGGCATGGGACACGGCCGGCAGGCCGGCGACGGCGGACAGGGCGGAAACGGCACAGGCGCGCAACAGCGCGCGCCGGGAAAACGGCACGGAAGGCATGGACGGCTCCTCAAAGAGGCACCCGTTCGGGCACCAGCCGCCGGGACGGGGGAGGACGGCCCCGGCTTGATTGGCAGGATGGCAGCACGCGATCCCGCGGAAAAACCCTAAGCGGTGCACAGACCGCGAGGCGGACTATAACGACGGAGAGGAGATCAGTGAAGGGGCCGGACAGCACACGGAGAGCCAGGACTGGCGCGGATTCCCGGACGTCATCAGGGCTTGCTGCGGCGCAGATGGACATTTTGTCCAGCGGGTGGACAGAATGTCCCGAGAAAGCGCGAAGAAGACTTTCAAGTCCTTGATTCCTCTCGAACCCAACCCTGGCGCAGGGATTGCAGTGTTTACAGACGCTCTGTTTTCACACCAACCGGAGGAGGAAGAGTCACCATGCAACTCTCACGGCGCCAGTTCTTCAAGGTGGCCGCCGGGGGCTTGACGGGCTCGAGTCTGGTCGCGATGGGCTTCTCGCCCACCGCGGCCCTCGCCGAAGTCCGCACTTTCAAGCTTTCGCGCACCACCGAAACGCGCAACACCTGTCCGTACTGCTCGGTCGGGTGCGGCATCATCATGTACAGCCTGGGCGATGGGGCCAAGAACGCCCACGCCGAGATCATCCACATCGAGGGCGACCCGGATCATCCGGTCAACCGCGGCACCCTGTGCCCGAAGGGCGCCGGCCTGCTCGACTTCGTGCACAGCAAGAACCGCCTCAAGTACCCGGAAGTGCGCGAACCGGGCAGCAAGGAATGGAAACGCATCAGCTGGGACGAGGCCTACGGGCGCATTGCCAAGCTGATCAAGGAAGACCGCGACGCCAACTTCATCGCCAAGAACGCCGACGGCGTGACGGTGAACCGCTGGCTTACCACCGGCTTCCTCGCCGCCTCCGCCTCCAGCAACGAATCCGGCTACATCACCCACAAGGTGGTGCGCAGCCTGGGGATGCTCGCATTCGATAACCAAGCGCGTGTCTGACACGGCCCGACGGTGGCAAGTCTTGCCCCGACGTATGGCCGCGGCGCCATGACCAATCACTGGACCGACATCAAGAATGCGGACGTGATCCTGATCATGGGCGGAAACGCCGCCGAAGCCCACCCCTGCGGCTTCAAATGGGTGACCGAAGCGAAGGCCAAGAACAAGGCCCGCCTGGTCGTCGTGGACCCGCGCTTCACGCGGTCTGCTGCGCTGGCCGACCTGTACGCGCCGATCCGTACCGGCACCGACATCGCCTTCCTCGGCGGGGTGATCAACTACCTGATCACCAACGACAAGGTGCACATGGACTACATCAAGTCCTACACCGACATGAGCTTCCTCGTGAAGGAGGAATTCGCCTTCGCAGACGGCTTCTTCACCGGCTACGACGCCGACAAGCGCAAGTACGACAAGGCCAGCTGGGAATACCAGATGGGCGCGGACGGCTACGTCAGGACCGACCCGAGCCTGCAGGACCCGCACTGCGTGTGGAACCTGATGAAGGCCCACTTCAGCCGCTACACGCCCGACGTGGTCGAGCAGATCTGCGGCACGCCGAAGGCCAAGTTCCTGCAGGTGGCCGAGCTGCTCGCCTCCACCCACACGCCGGACCGGGTGATGACCATCCTCTACGCCCTCGGCTGGACCCAGCACAGCGTCGGCTCACAGATCATCCGCACCGCGGCGATGATGCAGCTGCTGCTCGGCAACATCGGCCGGGCCGGCGGCGGGGTAAACGCCCTGCGCGGCCACTCCAACATCCAGGGCCTCACCGACCTGGGCCTGCTGTCCAACCTGCTGCCCGGCTACATGACGCTGCCCGGCGAGAAGGAAACCGACTACGACCAGTACATCGCCAAGCGCGCGCCCAAGCCGATGCGCCCGGGGCAGATGTCCTACTGGCAAAACTACGGCAAGTTCCACGTCAGCCTGATGAAGGCCTGGTACGGCGCAGCCGCCACCAAGGACAACAACTGGGCCTTCGACTACCTGCCCAAGCTGGACAAGACCTACGACGTGCTGCAGGTCTTCGAGCTGATGCACCAGGGCAAGATGAACGGCTACGTGGCGCAGGGCTTCAACCCGCTGAACTCCTTCCCCAACAAGGCGAAGGTCGGGGCGGCGCTGTCCAAGCTGAAGTTCCTGGTGATCATCGACCCGCTGGCCACCGAAACCTCGGAGTTCTGGCAGAACTACGGCGAATTCAACGACGTGGACCCGGCCAGGATCCAGACCACGGTGTTCCGCTTGCCGTCCACCTGCTTCGCCGAGGAAGACGGGGCGATCATCAACTCCGGCCGCTGGCTGCAATGGCACTGGAAGGGCGCCGAACCCCCCGGCGAAGCCAAGGGCGACCCGGAGATCATGGCCGGCATCTTCCTGCGCCTGCGGGAGATGTACAAGAAGGACGGCGGCGCCTTCCCGGACCCGATCCTCAACCTCACCTGGCCCTACAAGGTGCCCCACGAGCCCTCGTCCGAGGAACTGGCCAAGGAGTACAACGGCAAGACCTTCGCCGACCAGCTCGACCCGAAGGACCCGACCAAGGTCATCAGGAAGGCCGGCGAGCTGCTCGACTCCTTCGCCCAGCTGAAGGACGACGGCTCAACCGCGTCGGGCTGCTGGATCTTCACCGGCGCGTGGACCGAGAAGGGCAACATGATGGCCCGGCGTGACAACGCCGATCCGTACCAGAACGGCCAGACCCTCGGCTGGGCCTTCGCCTGGCCGGCCAACCGGCGCATCCTCTACAACCGCGCCGCCGCCGATCCGTCCGGCAAGCCCTGGGACCCGAAGCGCAAGCAGGTCTGGTGGGATGGCACCCAGGGCAAGTGGGTGGGTTCCGACGTGCCCGACTTCAAGGTGGACTCCGCCCCCGAGGACGGCATGAGCCCCTTCATCATGAACCCCGAAGGCGTGGCCCGCTTCTTCGCCCGCGGCATGATGAACGAAGGTCCGTTCCCCGAGCACTACGAGCCCTTCGAAACACCGATCGGCGTCAATCCGATGCACCCCAACAACCCCAAGGCCACGTCCAACCCGGCCGCGCGGGTGTTCAAGGGCGACATGGAAGCCTTCGGCAAGGCCAAGGAGTTCCCGTACGCAGCCACTACCTACCGGCTCACCGAGCACTTCCACTACTGGACCAAGCACGTCGAGTCCAACGCCATCATCCAGCCCGAGCAGTTCGTCGAGATCGGCGAGGCACTGGCCGCGGAGAAGGGCATCAAGGCCGGCGACAAGGTCAAGGTCAGCTCCAACCGCGGCTACATCAAGGCGGTGGCAGTGGTGACCAAGCGCATCCAGCCCCTCAAGGTCGACGGAAAGACTGTCCACCACGTCGGGATTCCGCTCCACTGGGGTTTCAAGGGGGTGGCCAAGAACGGCTTCATCACCAACACCCTGACGCCTTTCGTGGGAGACGGAAACACCCAGACGCCGGAGTTCAAGTCCTTCCTGGTCAACGTCGAGAAAGCCTGAGGAACGCACCATGGCACTGCAATCACTGGATATCGCCAAGCGCTCGGCCACGACCACCGAGCCCCCCCACGCGCGCAAGACCATCGAGGTCGCCAAGCTCATCGACGTCTCCAAGTGCATCGGCTGCAAGGCCTGCCAGGTGGCGTGCATGCAGTGGAACGACCTGCGCGACGAAGTCGGCAGCTGCGGCGGCACCTACGCCAACCCGACGGACATGACCGACCAGTCGTGGACGGTCATGCGCTACGCCGAGGTCGAATCGGAAGAACGCGGCCTCGAGTGGCTGATCCGCAAGGACGGCTGCATGCACTGCGAGGACCCGGGCTGCCTGAAGGCCTGCCCGGCGCCGGGCGCCATCATCAAGTACGCCAACGGGATCGTGGATTTCCACCAGGAAAACTGCATCGGCTGCGGCTACTGCGTGACCGGCTGCCCGTTCAACGTGCCGCGCATCTCCAAGAAGGACAGCAAGGCCTACAAATGCACGCTGTGCTCCGACCGCGTCGCGGTCGGGCTCGAGCCCGCCTGCGTTAAGGTCTGTCCGACCGGCAGCATCAGCTTCGGCTCCAAGGAGGACATGAAGGAGCTGGCCGAGGAGCGCGTCGCCGAGCTGCAGGAACGGGGCTTCAAGAACGCCGGCCTGTACGACCCGGCCGGCGTGGGCGGCACGCACGTCATGTACGTGCTCAACCACGCCGACAAGCCGAGCCTGTACAGCGGCCTGCCGAACGACCCGACGATCGCACCCACCGTCTCCCTGTGGAAAGGCTTCACCAAGCCCCTGGCCATGGCCGGCATCGCCGCCGCGGCGCTGGGCGGCCTGTTCCACTACGTGATGAAGGGCCCGAACGAAGTGTCCAAGGAAGTCGAAGCCGAAGTCGAGAAGGAACTGGAGGCTGAAAAATGATCCGCGATCCGTCCGACCTGCAACGCTACAACGCGTCCGAAAGGGCCAACCACTGGGTCGTGGGCATCTGCTTCATCCTGCTCGCGCTGTCCGGCCTGGCCCTCTTCCACCCGGCCCTGTTTCCGCTCGCCGGCCTGTTCGGCGGCGGGGTGTGGACGCGCATCCTGCACCCCTTCGTGGGCGTCGTGATGATGCTGTTCTTCGTGGTGATGTTCTTCCGCTTCAAGCATCTCAACCAGATGACCCAGACCGACTGGGAATGGGTCAAACGGGCCAAGGAGATGGTGGACGGCGACGACCACAACATGCCGGAAATGGGCAAGTACAACGGGGGCCAGAAGCTGCTGTTCTGGTTCCTCGGGGCCGCCATGCTGGTGCTCTTCGCCTCGGGCATCGTCATCTGGCGGGCATACTTCTCGGCCTACTTCCCGATCGGCGTGATCCGCACCGGCGCATTGCTGCACGCCGCCTTCGCGGCGCTGATGATCATCGCGATCATCGTGCACGTGTATGCGGCGATCTGGGTACGCGGCACCATCCGGGCCATGCTGTACGGCACCGTGACCCGCGCCTGGGCCAAGCAGCACCACCGTGCCTGGTATCGTCAGGTCACCGGCAAGTAACGCATACCTGCGGGGGCGGTTCCGGCCGCTCCCGCAGCCGAATTTCCCTGTTCGACGGGGTCTGCTCCAAGCCCGGCCCCGCACATCTTGGATCGCCATGCAGAAACTGCTTTCCCCCGAGGAAATCGCCACCCAGGCCGGCAGCGACGGCAGCACCAACCGCCTGCCCGCCACGCGCCTGTTCGCCGAGCGTGCCGCCCGCCTGCGCACCCTGGCCGATGGCCACGCGATGGCCGACTTCCTGCGCTTCACCGCCCGCCTCGCCGAGGCCCAGCAGGGCCGGCTCGACAAGCTCGGCGCGGCCCCCCGCCCCGATTCCGCCCACCTGGAACGCTGCCGCCAGCACGGCATGCCGCCCCTCGACGCCCACGGCGCCGACCTGCCCGCCAACTGGCAGGATGTGCTGCTGGCCCTCGCCGCCGACGTCGCCCCCCACGCGCCGGCCGGCCTGCAGAACGCCATCGCCGAACTGGCGGACATTCCCGCCGAGCGCCTCGACGCCCTCGCCCGCGCCATCCTGCGCTGCGAAGAAACCCTCTCCAACCCGCTCGAACTGGCGCTGGCGCCGCTGATCGGCGCCGCGCTGCAGGTGCAGTGGACCGCCCGCGCGCAGGCCCTGCAGGCCGGCGACATCCCGGCCGGCTTCGAGGACAGCCTGTGCCCCGCCTGCGGCTCCCACCCGGTGGCCTCCATCGTGCGCATCGGCGACGCCGGCCACGGCGTGCGCTACGCCGCCTGCAGCCTGTGCGCCTGCGAATGGCACGTGACGCGCATCAAGTGCGTGCCCTGCCACAACACCCGCGGCATCGCCTACCAGGGCCTAGAAAACGCGCAGGGCGATCCGCCCCCCGCCGTGAAGGCGGAGACTTGCCCCGAATGCCATTCCAGCCTGAAGATCGTGTCGATGGAGAAGGATCCCTTCGCCGAGCCCTTCGCCGACGACCTGGCCACCCTCGCCCTCGACATGCTGGTGGACGAAACCGGTTTCCATCGGGCCGGCCGCAACCTGTTCCTGTTCACCCCCTAGGAGACTCCCCACGATGGCGTCCATGGTCCATGGCACCACGTCCGACGACAGCACCGCCTACCGCGCCCTGCCCAGTCTAGACCGGCTGCTCACCGCCGCCCCCGGCCTCGTCACCGCACACGGGCGCACTGAAACCACCCAGGCCCTGCGTGATACGCTGGCCGACGCTCGGCGCCGTATCGGCGCCGGCGAGGCCGCCCCCGACAGCGCCGGCCTGCTGGAAAACGCGAGCGCGCGCCTGGCGGCGCGCGCTTGTCCACGACTGAAACAGGTGTTCAACCTGACCGGCACCGTCCTGCACACCAACCTGGGGCGGGCCGTGCTGCCCGACGAAGCCATCGCCGCGATGGTGGACGCCGCGCGCTCCCCCTGCGCCCTCGAATACGACGTGGACAGCGGCGGCCGCGGCGACCGCGACGATGTCGTCAATGAACTGCTGCAGGAACTCACCGGTGCCGAAGCCGCCACCGTGGTGAACAACAACGCCGCCGCGGTTTTCCTGCTCCTCAACACCCTCGCCCAGCGCAAGGAAGTCATCGTTTCCCGTGGCGAACTGGTGGAGATCGGCGGCGCCTTCCGCGTGCCGGACATCATGAAACGGGCCGGCGCCAAGCTGGTAGAGGTCGGCTGTACCAACCGCACTCACCCAAGGGATTTCGAGGAAGCCATCGGCCCGCGCACCGGCCTGCTGATGAAGATCCACACCAGCAACTACGCGGTCGAAGGCTTCACTGCCAGCGTGGCCCAGGCCGACATGGCGCGCATCGCCCACTCCCACGGCCTGCCCTTCGTCGAAGACCTCGGCAGCGGCACGCTGACCGACCTGGAACGCTGGAACCTGCCCCATGAACCGACGCCGCGCGAAGCCATAGCCAACGGCGCCGATCTGGTGACGTTCTCCGGCGACAAGCTCCTCGGTGGCCCCCAGGCCGGCATCCTGGTCGGTCGCAAGGACCTGATCGGCAAGATCAAGAAGAACCCCCTCAAGCGCGTGCTGCGCGTCGGCAAGATCACCCTCGCCGGCCTGGAAGCCGTACTGCGCCTGTACCGCGATCCGGATACCCTGGCCGAGCGACTGACCACGTTGCGCCTGCTGACCCGCCCCCGCGACGCCATGCTGGCCCAGGCCGAGCGCCTGAAACCCGCCATCGCCCAGGCCCTGACCGGCTGGCCGCTGACGGTGAGCATCGAACCCATGCTGTCGCAGATCGGCTCCGGCAGCCTGCCGGTGGACCGCCTGCCGTCGGCCGGCCTGGTGTTCCGCCCGCAGGCCCGCAAGAGCGGCACGCTCAACCGCCTCGAAACCGCGCTGCGCGGCCTGCCGCTGCCGGTCATCGGGCGCATCGCCGACAACGCGCTGCACCTGGACCTGCGCTGCCTGCCGGAACGGGACGAAGCCGCCTTCCTCGCCCAGTTCAGCCAGGGGTTCAAGCCATGCTGATCGGCACCGCCGGCCACATCGACCACGGCAAGACGACGCTGGTCCACGCCCTCACCGGCGTGGACACCGACCGCCTGCCGGAAGAAAAACGCCGCGGCATCACCATCGAGCTGGGCTATGCCTACCTGCCCGTCACCGACGATGCCGCCGGACCGGAACAGGTGATCGGCTTCGTGGACGTACCGGGCCACGAGAAATTCGTGCCGACCATGCTGGCCGGCGCCAGCGGCGTGGATTTCGCGCTGCTGGTGGTCGCCGCCGACGACGGCTCGATGCCGCAGACCCGCGAGCACCTGCAGATCCTCCAGCTGCTTGGTTTGACGCAAGGGGCGGTAGCGCTCACCAAAGCCGACCGGGCCAGCCCGGAACGCATCGCCGAGGTCAGCGCCGAAATCCGCGCCCTGCTCGCCCCGACGGCCCTCGCCGACGCGCCGATCTTTCCGGTATCGGCGATCAACGGCGATGGCATCGCCAAACTGCGCCAGCACCTGTTGGACGCCGCGCAGCGCCTGCCGCAACGCGCCGCCGACGGAGAATTCCGGCTGGCCGTGGACCGGGTGTTCACGCTGGCCGGTGCCGGCACCATCGTGGCCGGCACGGTGCACGCCGGCCAGGTGAAGATCGGCGACACCGTTCACCTCGCCCTGTCCGGCAAGAGCGCCCGCGTGCGCAGCCTGCATGTGCAGAACCGCAAGGCCGACAGCGGCCACGCGGGGCAGCGCTGCGCGCTGAACCTGGCCGGGCTGGCAGTGGACGAGATCAAGCGCGGCGACTGGCTGGTCGGCCGGGCCGACACCCTGCCCGCCCAACGCCTCGACCTGGATCTGCAGTTATCCACCGACGCCCCGCGCCCGCTGGCCCACGGCGCCGTCGTACAGATCCACCACGGCACCCGCCACGTGCTGGGGCGGGTCGCGCTGCTAGACGCTGCCCTCGAAAAGACTGGCCTGCCGTCCGGCGAGCACTGCCTCGCCCAAATCGTCGCCGACACACCGCTGCACGCCTGCCGCGGCGACCTGCTCGTGCTGCGCGACGGCCATGGCCAGCACACCTTCGGCGGCGGACGCATCCTCGATCCCTTCGGCCCACCGCGCCAGCGGCGCGCTCCGGCAAGGCTGGCGGCGCTGGCGGCCCAGGCCATCGCCGATCCAACCCAACGCCTGTGCGCGGTACTTGACCATGCGCCGCTGGGCGTGGACCTGCACCAGCTAAGCGCCGCCGAAAACCGCCGCCCCGAGCAGTTGCTGGCCCTTTTACCCGCCGCCAGCGCCCATTACACCGACAAGGCCGACTGGCTGATCGGCAGCGCATCACTGAACATCCTGGCAGCACGTACCACGTCCCGCCTGGCCGACTACCATGTGCAAAACGGCGACGAGCTAGGTGTCGAACGGGACCGCTTGCGGCGCATGCTCGCCCCCCAAGTGCCCGCTGCAGCCTTCGCTGACTGGCTGGAAAGCTGGCTTGCCGCCGGCCGCCTGGCACGTAGCGGCAGCGCCTGGCACCTGCCCGGCCACCGGGTCGAGCTGGACACCCGCGACCGCCAACGCGCTGACAAACTGCTGCCCTGGCTGCTCGACAAGCCCTTCGACCCGCCCTGGGTGCGCGACATCGCCGCGCGGCTCGGCGAACCGGAAAACCAGACCCGCGAACTGCTCAAGCGCCTTGCCGCCCGCGGCGAAGCCTGCCAGGTGGTGCGTGACCTGTTCTACGCCCCGGCAGCGATCCGCAACCTGGGCCGCATCGCCAGCGAACTGACCGACGCACAGGGCACCATCCGCGCCGCCGACTTCCGCGACTGCAGCGGCGTGGGACGCAAGCGGGCTATCCAGATCCTCGAATACTTCGACCGTGTCGGTTTTACGCGCAAGATCGGCCACGGACATGAAGAACATCACCGAATACGCGGCGATCTTCCGGTAAATTAGATCAAAAATACGTTAAAATTCAGAAATGGAAGGGACACGTCCCCCGGTGGGGCGACTGGTCTTCAAAACCAGGAGGGGCCGTCAACCGGTTCCTGGTGGGTTCGACTCCCATTCCCTTCCGCCACCCTTTTTCACGCCGAGCCACCACCATGCCCCAGCTGCGCGGCTGCGATTTTCCCGACGAGCTGCTGTACCACGCGGACAGCCACCTGTGGTTCCAGCCCACTGGCCCCGGGCGTTTCCTGGTCGGCGTCACCCAGTTCGGCATCGCGCTGTCCGGCGAGATCCTGCTCTTCACATCCAAGCCGTTGGGCGTCGAACTCGACGCGGGGCGCGGTTTCGGTCTGCTGGAAGCTGGCAAGACGGTGTTCCCGGTCAAGACGCCCTTCGACGCCCGCCTGCTGGACGCCAACCCGGCCCTCGACCCGTCTGCTCGTATGATGAACCGGCAACCCTTCGAGGCCTGGCTGGTGGAGCTGCAGGCCCTCGCCCCGCTGCCACCCGGCCTGCTCTTGCCGTGGCACGACGCCCGGCCGGAGATCGAGAAGATCATGGACCGCTACGCCTTCCGCGATCTGGCGGATTTTTCCGCCCCGCTGTTCCACGAGGACAACCGTGACTTCTGAGACCGCCCGCCCGGCGGAAAAACTGGCGATCCTGGTGTGGGCAGCCGATCCGGGGCGGCCGGAGCTGTGCGCGACGCCCTTCTATTTCGCCGCCGCCGCCGCGGCAATGGACGTGGAGGTGGAGATGTATTTCACCGCCCGTTCGGTGGAGTTGCTGCAGGTCGGCGTCGCCGAAAAGCTTGAAGCCGCCGCCGGCAGCGGCAAGTCAGTCGCCGATTTCCGCCGCGAAGCGCTCACTTTCGGCGTGAAGATCTATGCCTGCCCGACCGCCCTCGCCAGCCACGGCGTCGACGCCAGCACGCTGATCCCCGCCGTCACGGGCCAGGCGGGCGCCGCCGCCTTCATCGGCCGCAGCCTGGACCCGGCCTGGCGGACCCTCAGCTTCTGACTGCGGCCCGACGGCTGGCCAGCCAGCCGAACAGGGACAGCAACGTCAATCCGCCGCCGATCAGCAGGATGCCGGCGATTTCGGTAGCGCGGAATTCCTCTCCGAGGGTCAAGCGCGACGACAGGATCGCTACCACCGGCGTCCCCAGCACCGACAGGCTGGCCTCCCAGGCCGGCACCCGGTCGAGGATCCAGATCCACAGCCACCAGCACAGGGCCACGCTGGCCACCGACAGGAAGGCCAGGATCGCCACGTAGTGCAGCGACCAGTCCGTCGCCGGCCCCGGCACCACCGCGGCCAACAGCACCAGCGGCAACGCGCCGACGATCATCTGCCAGGTGGTCAGCACCAGCAGATCCACCGGCTGGCGGCTGCGCAGGCGCTTGACGAGGATGGTGCCGATGGCCCAGCACAGTGCCGCGCTGAGGCCCAGCAGCTTGCTGAACAGGCTGGCGTGCATGTTCCACGGCTCGATGATCAGCAGCAGGCCGGCCAACGTGCACGCAGCCGCCAGCCACTGCTTGCCGCGCACCCGCTCACCGAGGATCGGCCAGGCCATCAGCAGGGTCCAGATCGGCATCGTGAAGATCAGCACCGCGGTCTTGCCCGGGCCGCCCTCCACTAGCGCCCAGGTCTGGAACACCACGAAGCCGCTGACCTGCACCAAACCGATGGCGCTGGTCGCCAGCGGCGCCACCAGGCGCAGCGAGCGCCCGCTCAAACGCACCGCCAGCATCAGGGCCAGCGCACCGCCGACGGTGCGTTGCGCCGCCAGCGCGAAGGGCGACGCGAAAACCAGCCCCTGCTTGAGCAGGACCCAGGTATAGCCCCAGGTGGACGACAGGATGATGAGCGCCAGCGCGGGCAACCAGCGCGGCGTTGAAGCGGACGATACGGACATGCGTGGAACCGTCGCGAGAGACGGCGGGAAACGGAAGAAAGGCAGACCGGCCAGCGGGAGCGAAGTTCGCGCCCGCTAGCAACTGCGCGGATCTCAGGATCTCATTCGGCGGATTCCGCCTTCTTGCGCGGGCGCCGGGCGCGCGGCGCCGGTTTGCGGGTCTCGTCGGCAGGCGGCGGGACAATTGCGGAGTCCGCTTCGACGACAGCGGCCTTCGCCGGCCGGGCCGTCTTGCGCTTCGCCCGTGCAGGGCGGACGGGCTCGGGCTGGGAAACCGCCTCGACGAGCGGAGCCGGCACCACGACTGCTTCCGGCGCGGCGGCGGACGGCTCAAGATCGACGACTACAGCGCCGGCTTCTCCCTTGGCAGGCCGGCGCCCTTTGTTGCGCTTGGCCGACGCTTTCTTTCCTTCTTCAGCAACGACGACGGGCGGCAGGTTTTCCGGCGCTACGACGCTTGCCACCGGTTCGACGGCCGGCTTGCTGCGCCGCGCCCGCGGGCTCTTGCGCTTGCCTTCCGCCGGCCCTTCGGCCCCCGCCAGCATGGCCGGAACTTCGGCAGTCACCACCACCACGGTTTCATTCGCCACGGACATTGGCGCCCCGGCCCGGCGATAGACGTAGGTACCGGATTTCTCGTCGCGCCCGATCTCCAGCAAGCCACGGGACTGGGCCTCGTCCAGCAGGTTGCCGAAGGCCTTGAAACCGAAGCGGGTTTCGCTGAAATCCGGCTTGCGACGCTTGATCGCATCCTTCAGCACCGAGGCCCAGATCTTGCCGGTGTCGCCACGCTCGGCGAGCAGCGCGTCGAAGGTCTCAACGGCCATGTCCACAGCGCGGCTGCGCCGCGCCTCGATCTCCTCCCGGCGGCGCTTTTCCTCCTCGGGACTGCGGCGCACCGGCGGCTGGGCTTCCTTCGGTTCGCGCTTGGCCACTGCCTGGCGGGTTTCCCGCACCAGGTCGTCGTAGAAGATGAACTCGTCGCAGTTGGCGATCAGTAGGTCCGACGTGGACTGCTTCACGCCGACGCCGATCACCTGCTTGGCGTTCTCGCGCAGCTTGGAGACCAGCGGCGAGAAGTCGGAATCGCCGCTGATGATGACGAAAGTATTAACGTGGCTCTTGGTGTAGCAAAGGTCGAGGGCATCCACCACCAGGCGGATGTCGGCGGAATTCTTGCCCGACTGGCGCACGTGCGGAATCTCGATGAGCTCGAAATTGGCCTCGTGCATGCCAGCCTTGAAGCCCTTGTAGCGCTCCCAGTCGCAATAAGCCTTCTTGACGACAATGCTGCCCTTCAGCAGCAGGCGCTCGAGGACCAGCTTGATGTCGAATTTCTCGTACTTCGCATCGCGCACGCCGAGGGCGACGTTCTCGAAGTCGCAGAACAGGGCCATGCTGACGTTGTCGGGAGAAGCGGCCATGGGAAAATTCCTGAGTTAGGCGGACGTGCGCGCAGAGTACGCGCAAATCGACGCCCGGTCAGCGTCCCTGATCGGACTCCGCCGGCGGCGCGACCTTCACGACCTCCTCCAGCGTTGTGATACCGGCCGCCACCTTGAGGGCACCGGACAGGCGCAACGGCTTCATGCCCTCGCGTATCGCCAGGTCGCGGATGCGCGCCAGGTCAATGTCGCCGGTGACCGCCTTGCGGATCTCCGGCGACATCCGCAGGATCTCGTAGAGGCCGATGCGCCCCATGTAGCCGGTCATGCGGCATTCGATGCAACCCACTGCCCGATGGATACGGGCCGGCCGCGACGCCTTCCACGGTGTCACGAGGTGATCCCAGATCGCCTCCTCCTCCGGCGTCATCGGCTGGGATTCCTTGCAATGGGGGCACAGCACGCGGACCAGGCGCTGGGCCATGATGCCGAGTAGGGTCGCATTGAGCAGATAGGCCGGCGCGCCCAGATCGAGCAGACGGGTCACCGCCGACGGCGCATCGTTGGTGTGCAGCGTGGACAGCACCAGGTGCCCGGTGAGGGCGGCCTGGATCGCCATTTCGGCGGTTTCCAGGTCACGGATCTCACCGACCATGATGATGTCCGGATCCTGCCGCATCAGCGCCCGCACACCCTCGGCGAACCCCAGGTCGATGGCCTGGTGGACCTGCATCTGGTTGAAGCTGGGCTCCACCATCTCGATCGGATCCTCGATCGTGCAAACGTTCACCTCCGGCGTGGCGAGCTGCTTGAGGGTCGAATAGAGCGTCGTGGTCTTGCCCGAACCGGTCGGGCCGGTGACCAGGATGATGCCGTGGGGCTGGCTCGAAATGGATTGCCAGCGGGACTGGTCGGCGTCCGAAAAACCCAGTTCGGCCATATTGCGCACCAGCACGTCGGGATCGAAGATCCGCATCACCAGCTTTTCGCCGAACGCGGTGGGCAGCGTGGACAGGCGCAGCTCGACTTCCTTGCCGCTGGTCACCCGGGTTTTCACGCGGCCGTCCTGGGGCCGGCGCTTCTCCACCACGTCCATGCGGCCGAGGATCTTGATGCGGCTGGTCACGGCGGCCAGCACGCTCATCGGCATCTGGTACACCTGGTGCAGCACCCCGTCGATGCGGAAACGCACCAAGCCCATGTCGCGCCGGGGCTCGATGTGGATGTCGCTGGCCCGTTGCTCGAAGGCGTACTGCCACAGCCAGTCCACGATATTGACGATGTGGCGGTCGTTGGCATCGTATTGACGATTGACCTGCCCCAGCTCCACCAGCTGCTCGAAGGACGATCCGCCACCATGCCCACTGCTCTGGGCGGCCTTCTTGACCGAGCGGGCCAGGTTG
The DNA here is from genome assembly GCA_018241685.1 of Pseudomonadota bacterium. GTDB lineage: Bacteria > Pseudomonadota > Gammaproteobacteria > Burkholderiales > Rhodocyclaceae > Zoogloea. The sequence goes on along the minus strand of JAFEDJ010000009.1, from coordinate 108,932 downwards.
TAGAACTCGACGAGATAGCGCGCCACGTCAGCCGGGTTGGCGATGACGCGGCGGATCTCCTTCTTCAGGATGCCGGCGACTTCCTTCTCCCATTCCCGCAGGAAAGGCTGGGTCGTCGCCACCACCACTTCATGCAGCCCCACCTCCAGCGGCAGCACACCGAAACGGGTTGCGTAGGCCGAGGACATCACCGCGGTTACGGCCGCGAAATCGATCTTCAGCGGATCGATGCGCATGTAATCGAGTCCGACCCGACTGGCCAGCCATTCGCTCAGCACTTCCAGGCTCAAGACCTGATGAGGAGCCGCTCTTGCGACCCATTTCTGGCCAGCCACGACCACCAGGGGATGCATCTCGGCGGCCTTCTTCGCCTGGGCAATGCGTAGCGCATCGGCATCGGCCGAATCGACGAGTTGATCGCTGACCAGCATGTCGAGCACTTCGGCAAGGGTCAGTCTGTGTTCGGAGACGGCGGCCGCAGCAGCTGAATATTGGGACATGGGCTACGTGGCATGGGCAGGACGACCGCTGAAAGCAGCACCTGACCACCGGAAATCGGATGCGACCCAAGCATAAAGGCATATCCCCGCCACAGCCAGAAATTTGCACGCTTTTACGCCCCGGCCCGGCAGCGTTTACCAGCCCCGGTAGCCGCGATCGTAACCCCGCTCATAACCCGGACCGTAGCCGCGGTAGGGCCCCGGCCCATCATAGTGATGGTAGCGGCCGTAGCCCGGACCAGCCGGAACAACAACGCAGCCCCCCAGCAGAGCGGCGAGAAGAATGCTGCAGACAAGACCCTTTTTCATGGCAGTGCTCCAGGAATCGGTTGATGTCTCTCCTTAACGCATGAGGTGCTCGTTTGGTTGGTGGCAAACAGTCTCCAAATGTTGCCGCCCCTATTGATGACATTGGTATTAGTCTGCACAATAACAATGTCATCAACAAGGAGACCTACATGAAGCACATTCTGTCCTTCCTCGGCCTGTCCCTCGCCGGAATCCACCTTGCACTGGCTGCCGTCAATATCAACACTGCCAGCCAGGGTGAGCTCGACGGCGTGAAGGGTATCGGCCCTTCCAAAGCCCAGGCGATCATCGACTACCGAACCAAGAACGGCCCCTTCAAGAGCCTCGACGATCTGAAAAACGTAAAGGGCTTCGGCGACAAGAGCATCGCCAAACTGAAGGGCGAATTGAGTATCAGCGGTGGAGATAGCGCCAAAAAGTGAGCTTTTGACGCCAGAAGGCATGACGAACACGACAAATGGCGATAGTGTTGATCATCACCTCCATTTCTCCGGATCCCCTGGAGCCCGCCATGCCTTCTGCATTCATCTCCCGCCTCGCCATCGTATCGATGGCACTTCTGCTGGCCGCCTGCGGCGTCTCCGACACGAGTACGGCCGCCATCACTGCCGCCCAACTCAAGGCCCGCGAAGCCGAACAGGCCCGGGCGGCGAAAGCGCAGATCGAACAACAACTGGAAGCCGCCAACCAGCAAGCCGAGGAACGGCGTAAGCAGATCGATGCCGCAACCCGCTAGTAAGCCGCTGAAATAAAAAGAATTTGCCGGAAATCAGCTTCATTCTTCTGGGCGCCGCCATACTGGCCGTATGGTGGCCTGCCCGCACGCCCATCGCCCCTTGGGCCGTTTTTTTCATTTTTTCATTGGGTTTCGCCCTGGCCGGCGGAACCGTGACCCCGGTCGCACTGCCCGGCCTCGCACTCCTGCTACTGGCCAGTCAAGCCTCTGTTCGGCACTTGCCGAAGGCCGGCCCTTGGGCGGCCGGTGTCCTTGCATTAATCCTGGCGCTGCACGTCTGGCCGGGATTTCACCCGATGACCATCGTCGACAAGGCCGTACTGAGCCCCGGTGCACGCGCCTTCACCCTCCGTGCCGGTTTCGACAAGGCGGCCGCCGGGCTCATACTCTTGGCATTTTTCGGCAAACGCATCAAATCAGGACTTGAACTCCGTCGAATTGGCGTCTTAATGCTGACATTTTCGGCCTTCGGCGCAATTTCGACGCTAGGACTCGCATGGCTGACGGAATTCGTCCGCCCGGATCCCAAATGGCCAGCCTTCGCGGACAGTTTCCTGGCGATCAACCTGTTGTTCACCTGCGTCGCCGAAGAGTGCTTCTTTCGTGGGCTGATCCAGGAAAAACTGCACCAGTACTTCAGCCAGCAGGGAAAACTCGTCCCGGTGATCCTGTCGGCCCTATTGTTCGGCGCCGCCCATCTGCCTGGTGGAGTGCAATACGCAATGCTCGCCGTTGTCGCCGGCCTCTCCTACGCCTGTGCGTATGCGCACACAAGACGCATAGAAGCGGCAATTTTTGTGCATTTTGCTGTCAATTCGACGCATTTTATCGGCTTCAGCTACCCAGGCCTGGGCAGCTGAAACCGCGTCACCGCCGGAGCACCGCCTCAAGTGCCTCCAGGCACAGTGCGATATTGGCAGGGCGGCTGGAATGCCCCATCAGGCCGATACGCCACACCTTGCCGGCCAGAACCCCCAGCCCGGCCCCGATTTCCAGCCCGAATTCGGTGAGCAGGCGATTGCGCGCAGCTGCTTCATCCACGCCTTCCGGAACCCAGACGGTGTTGAGCTGCGGCAAACGCGCTTCTTCGCGGACAACAAAGCGCAAGCCGAGCGCCTCCAGCCCGGCACGCAGGCGCAGATGGTTGTCCCAATGGCGTTGCCAGACGTTTTCCAGCCCTTCTTCGGCCACCAGTACCAGAGATTCGTGCAGGCCATAGAGTGGATTGACTGGTGCGGTGTGGTGATACGTCCGTTTCGCGCCGCTCCAGTAGCCCAGCACGAGGCTCAAATCCTGGAACCAGCTCTGGCAGGAGGTCTTGCGGTTGCGAATCCGCTCTACCGCCGCGGCGGAAAAACTGACCGGAGAAAGGCCTGGAGCGCTCGACAGACACTTTTGGCTGCCCGAATAGGCCGCATCGATGCCCCATTCGTCGAGCAGCACCGGCACGCCGGCGAGGGACGTCACGCAGTCCATGATCGTCAGTGCCCCGAAACGGCGGGCAATCGCCGCCAGCGTGGCTGCATCGGACAGCGCACCGGTCGAGGTCTCCGCATGGACGAAGGCCAGCAGTGCCGCATCTGGGTTGGCACGGAAAGCCTCCTCGACCTTGTCCGGATCCACCGCTTCGCCCCATGGATCCTCGACGATCACCGGTACGCCGCCGATCCGACGCACGTTTTCAGCCATACGCTGGCCAAAAACGCCGTTGATGCACACGATGACCTTGTCGCCAGGCGCGACCAGATTGACGAAACAGCTCTCCATCCCGACCGAACCCGGTGCCGACAAGGGAAAAGTCAGCTCATTTTCGGTCTGAAAGACGTACCGCAGCAGGCTCTTCAGCTCGTCCATCATGCCGACGAAGGCCGGATCGAGGTGGCCGATGGTAGGCCGGGCCAGCGCGGCGAGCACCCGCGGCGGCACATCCGACGGTCCGGGCCCCATCAACGTGCGGACCGGTGCTTGGAAAGAACGGATTTCGGGACTTGCGACCTTCATGGTTTCTCCTGAAGACAGTCTGAAATACCGCGGGCAGGCCTGCTACTGAGGCCGCCCGTTGGCAGCAATCGTGCGGATGATGCGCACCGTATCCACGTCGGATTCCCGGTATGCGGATTTGACGAATTCGGACACCTGTACCACTTCACCCTCAGCTGCATTCTCCGACAATGTCGTTTCGTACGTGAAACGGAGAAAAATTCTCGTTGAATCAGGGACTTCAAGTCGGATGGTGAGCGTTCCGCCAGCATGCTCGGCGGTCGCCCTCGATTCGAAGCACATCCACTCCTGCGCACGATAGGTGACCGTGTCGCGGATACTAGCCTGCCCGAAGTGGAGGATCCGTTCCACCTGGCCCTCGCTGCGCGACAGGATCTCGCAACGATCCAGCCCCGGCAGGAAAATCCCCGGCTCCTCGACCCGGTACATCAGGCCGGTCCACACCTGCTCGACGCTCAGCAACTCGATGAGTGGATTGAGGGGATTGTTGATCTCGATGAGATGTTCGAAGTGCAAGGAAAAGCTCCTAAGTTCGCCGCGCAGTTTAGCGTCGATTGAAACCGGTCGTCAGCCAGATGCCGGCCAGGATCATCACGATTCCGAGCAGATGGTACAGCTGTGGGACTTCACTGAGAAAAATGGCCGCCAGGATCGTGCTGAAAACCGGCATCAGATGGATGAAAAGTCCGCCTTTGGCCGCCCCAACCTCAGCGACGGCACGGTTGTAGAACACATAACCGAGAAAAGCCGGAAAGATTCCCGTGTAGGCAATGCCGGCAAATGCCGCCGGCACCAGATGCAGAACCGCTCCCGTGGCCAGTTCATGCCACGCAAAAGGCAGCAGGAGCATCAGGCCGATCGCCGTCAGCGCCGCCAGCAGGGCCATCGGATGCACACCCTGGGGCCGCCAGCGTAGCCCCAGGGTGTACAAAGCCCAGGACAACACCGCTGCCAACATCCAGACATCCCCGACATTGAGGCTCAATCCGGCCAGGATTGCCGGATCGCCGTGGCTGACGATGGTCAGCACGCCACAGAAGGAGACTCCGACACCAAAAAGCTCGAGCCCTTTCGCCCGATGGCCGAGAAACCAGGAGATCGCGATGATCGCGATCGGGATGAAGGAATTCAGCAGTGCCGCATTGGTGGCCGTTGTGTGGGCAAGGGCAATGTAGGCCAGCGTGTTGTAGGCACCGACCCCCAGTATGCCCAGCAGCAGCAGCATCATCCATTGCCGAAGATTCAACCCCTTCAACGTCCGCCGATGCGGCCAGGCGAAGGGCAGGGTCAGCAGGAAAGCCAGAATCCAGCGTCCGACAGCCAAGGAAAATGGAGGGACCAGTTCTCTCATTCCCCGCCCAACCACCATGTTGCCTGACCAGAACAGGACGGTAAGCGTCAGCAGGAGATAGGGATGGCCGAGAAAACGTGGGCTGCGATGATCGGACACGAAGACGGTTTCTGGATGCGTTGACGCGGATTATCAGCGAGAACCGTCCACTCGGACATGGTGATTCCTGTCCAGCCAAACCCGGTTTGGCTGGATGTGGCTCCTCCAGTTCAGCGTGGTGTTTTGTTCTTAGTTTTTCTTTATATATATAAGACTCTGTTTACGGTACACCGCCGTTTTCTGTGGATAACAGAATAAAACCTTTATGATTCAAAATGTTGAATCCTGTAAAAGGTTCTGGAAAACGGCAGGAACAGCACGGGGACAGATTGGGGAGGAAAATTCTGTTTCCCGTGGATCCGTGGCTTGTCCACATTTTCTGCGCCTGTTTACCGTCAGTTTGTACACAGGAAGCCGCTTTCAGAGGGTTTCCGTAAGCGGATATTTGCGAGAAAAGTAGCTGTAGGCCTTGTTCAAGTGGCGTTTGCGCAGGAAGTCGAATTGTCTTTCGGCGATGGACAACTGGTCCCGGAACATCTGGTGCACCAGATAAAGTCCCTGAGGCGTCTTCAACAATTCCTTGGTAAGTCCATGAGACTGATCATCGGAGAGTCCGGTTGCGTCACGTACGACTTGTACGGTTTCCCAGTCCACTTCGATGAAGTCCAGCAAGTCGGTGATCGAAAGCATCGAGATTCCTTTGCGGTCGCCGTGGCTTGTTTGGCACGGGCTCAGGTTGGTAGAGATTGTTGACTGTTTTTCTTTATATATAAGTACTGTTTACGTTTACGCTGCGAGCATTTTTGTGGATAACACAAAAAAATATTTTGTTATCAACAGTTTGACGCGTTGATAAGGATGTCGGAAAGCGACTGCATAGTGTGTGGGAGGATTGTTGAGGAAATTTTGCCTCGCCGCAGAAAGACGCTTTGTGCACAATCTGTCCGCCCGTCCACCCCCGATTTGTCCCCAGTTTTGTCGAAACGTTCGCCCTCTTCCACTCCCGCTGCACCCACCGAGGGCATCTGGGATGTGTTTTGTCCGGTTGTAGATAATTTCGGCGATATCGGCGTGTGCTGGCGCTTGTCCCGGCAACTGGTAGCCGAGTACCCGATTGCCGTGCGCCTGTGGGTGGATGACCTGAAGGTGGCCCGCCGACTGATTCCCCAACTCGATGTGCTCGCCGCCAGCCAACAGATCGATGGTGTGGAAATTCGTCACTGGAGTGCTCCGCTGCCGGACATCGAACCTGGTGCGGTGGTGATTTCGGCTTTTGCTGGCAATCTTCCCGACGCCTTCCTGCAGGCGATGGCCCGTCGCACTCCGAAACCGGTATGGATAAACCTCGAGTACCTCAGCGCCGAGGATTGGGTCGGCGACTGCCATGGCCTGCCGTCACCGCATCCGCAACTTCCCCTCACGCAGTTCTTCTTCTTTCCCGGCCTGGGGGGAAATTCGGGGGGCTTCATCCGCGAGGCTGATTATTCGGCGCGCCGGACGGCTTTTGTGCCGGCTGCTTTCCTGGCTGCGCTTGATCTGCCGGAACGTCGCCAAAATGAACTTCGGGTCTCCTTGTTTTCTTATGAAAACAAGGGCTTGAGAGAGATCATAAAGGCCTGGTCGGCAGGGGATTCGCCCATCACCTGTCTGGTACCGGAAGGGCGGATCCTGCCCGAACTGGCGGTGGAATTCGGGGTGAGTGGCCTGCGTGTGGGCGATCAGTTGCTGTGCGGCCAGCTCGTCGTGCGTATTCTGCCCTTCGTCGAGCAACGGAAATATGACGAATTGCTGTGGGCGTGCGATCTCAATTTCGTGCGTGGCGAGGATTCCTTCGTGCGCGCCCAGTGGGCCGAGATCCCTTTCGTATGGCAGATCTACGTGCAGGAAGAGGATGCGCACCTGGAAAAGTTGCGGGCTTTCCTGGCCCGCTACCAGGAAGGACTCGATCCGGAGCTTGCCGGTGCGTTGTCCGATTTCTGGCTGGCCTGGAATCGGGGGGAAGGCGTGGCGGCGGCCTGGCCCGCGTTTCGGGCGGCGTTACCCGCTCTCAAGACCCACGCTAAGGCATGGGCGGCGCATCTGCAGGAGGGGGGGGATCTCGCCGCGCGGCTGGTGCAATTCTGTAAACTTAAGTTAGAATAATAAGTTACCGTTTATCCGTGGCACGTGCCGCGCAATTTGCAAGCAGGAAATAGCATGAAAACCGCAATGGAACTCCGCTCCGGCAACGTGATCATGGTGGGCAGCGACGCCCTCGTGGTGCAGAAGGCCGAGTACAACAAGTCCGGCCGTAACGCTGCCGTCGTCAAGATGAAGCTCAAGAACCTGCTCACCGGTGCGCCGTCCGAGTCGGTTTACAAGGCGGACGACAAGTTCGAAGTCGTCGTTCTCGATCGCAAGGAAGTTACCTACTCCTACTTTGCCGACCCGATGTACGTTTTCATGGACGCCGAGTACGAACAGTACGAAGTCGAAGCCGAGAACATGACCGACGCGCTGAAGTACCTGATCGACGGCATGCCCTGTGAAGTCGTGTTCTTCAACGGCAAGGCCATCTCCGTGGAACTGCCGACCAGCGTCGTGCGCGAAGTGGAATACACCGAGCCCGCCGTCAAGGGCGACACCTCCGGCAAGGTTCTGAAGCCCGCCCGTATCGCTCCCAGCGGTTTCGAGCTGTCCGTGCCCGCTTTCGTGGAAATCGGCGACAAGATCGAAATCGACACCCGTACCGACGAATACCGCAACCGCGTCAAGTAAGTCGCGGCTGGTCCGGTCCGGTGAAAGGCCACCGTCAGGTGGCCTTTCGTTTTTTTCCGAACAAGCGCCATGGCCCTCAAATCCACCATTTTTCGCGCCACATTGAATGTCTCCGACCTGGATCGGGGCCATTTCGGCGAACATGTGCTGACCCTCGCCCGTCATCCGTCCGAGACCGATGAGCGGATGATGGTGCGTGTGCTGGCTTTTGCACTGCATGCGGACGAACGGCTCGAATTCGGGCGCGGGATTTCCACCGACGACGAGCCAGCCCTGTGGCGAAAGGACGATACGGGGCGCATTCTCGACTGGATCGAGGTCGGTCTGCCGGACGAACGCCTGTTGCGTCGCGCGGCTGGACGGGCCGACCAGGTCACGGTGCTGGCCTACGGTGGTCGTACGGTGGATATCTGGTGGCAGAAGGACGCGGCAACGCTGTCCAAGCTGGCGAATCTGAAGGTGCTGGCGCTGGCCCAGGAAGAATCGAAGGCGCTTGCCGCGCTGGCGTCGCGCAGCATGGAATTGAGCTGCACGGTCCAGGACGGGCAGCTGTGGTTCTCGGCCGGGGATACCACCTTGACGCTCAATCCGCGCTGTATCTACCCGGCGGCATAGGGACGAAGCGTCGTAGCGAGGATGACAAAAGCCTGCCGGAATGCGAATAATGCGCGTACCGGCCTTCAGCCTCGGGGGTCGGACAGATAAATCCCGACAGGAGAGTCCGCATGTCTTCCCCACTGCTTTTCCCGTCCGAGCAGGTCGCCGGTCGCCGCCAGTTCCTGGGTACATCCCTTGGTTTGCTGGCCGCGGCTTCCCTGGGCAGTCTGGCCCGCCCGGTCCAGGCCGCCAGCCCCATCGTGCTGCCTGCGCTGCCCTACGCGGAAAATGCCCTCAATCCGGTCATCAGCGCCAATACGATCGGCTTCCACTACGGCAAGCACCACAAAGCCTATGTGGATAACCTCAACAAGCTGATCGCCGGTTCCGATCTGGCCGATCTGCCCCTCGAAAAGATCATCGCTGCAGTGGCTGGGAAGGCCGACAAGACGGCCATCTTCAACAACGCCGCGCAAACCTGGAACCATACTTTCTACTGGCACAGCCTGCGTCCGAACGGCGGCGGTGAACCGCCCGCAGTGCTGAAACAGCGGATCGAAGCCTCGTTTGGCAGCGTGGACGCGCTGAAGAAGGAGCTCGCCACAGCGGCAACCGGCCAGTTCGGCAGTGGTTGGGCCTGGCTGGTGGCCGACGGCGACAAACTGAAGGTGGTCAAGACCGGCAACGCCGATGTGCCGCTGACAGCCGGATGGAAGCCATTGCTGACCATCGACGTGTGGGAGCACGCGTACTATCTGGATTACCAGAACCGCCGCGCCGACTACGTGAATGCGGTGCTGGACAAGCTGATCAACTGGGAATTCGCGCTCAAGAACCTGGGCTGATTCCGTCGAGAACCCCTGCTGCAGGTGTTTCTGGTGCCGCCGCAGGGGCGTTGTCGTTCCGCTTCAGTCGAGCTGAGTGGCGTCCGGCCCTGCGTGCAGGCGCCGTTGGTGGGTATCAGCGGCGATTTCGGTACGGATCTGCTCCAGAAGCCGGGTTTGATCGTCCCGGTAGAACAGGTTGTAGGCTTCGAACGGGATCATGCGTCCGTCCGGTTGAACCATGTGCACGCAGGATTTCTTTAGCGCTCGCAGGTCCAGGTTGGCGGCATCCATGAACTGCACGATCAGCACGCGGAAGACGTTCTCGTAGCCCAGTTGGGGCGCATCGATCTTCGGCAGGCAGCACAGCAGGTCGGATAGGCAGCGGGCGCCCGATTCCGGCGAGTGATTGGTGGAAAAGAGGCGGAACAGTTGCGCCTTGATGGCTGGATCGCGCTCGAACACGATGGTGTTGGCAGGGCCGGCCAGCAGGGCTTCCGGACCGAGGAAGCGGGTCAGCGGATGGATTTCTCCACCCAGCTTGAGGGCGTAGCCCATGGCCAGGGTGTCCGGGTTGCAGGGAACCGGCACGATGTCGTCCAGGCTGAACAGGCTGGATTGTTCGGCGATGCGGCGGCGGATCTCGCTGAGGGGCAGACGGTGTGTGCCGGCGCTGAAGCCTTCGTTGCGGCCGGCATCTTGGATCGGCTGCAGCGTGACCCCGCGCACACTGGGGCGGGTCAGCGCGTAGCGGATCACATCGCCGATCTCATCGTCGTTGACGCCCTTTTTCAGCGTCATTACCAGGGTTGTGGATAAGTTGTGGCGGTCGAGGGCGTCCAGAGCCTGCTCACGGATGCGCCGCAGGTCAGCGCCGCGCAAGTCCTGCAGCGCGTCGGCGCGTAGGGAGTCGAACTGCAGGTAGATCTCGATCCCCGGCCTGTATCCGGCCAGGCGGGCGGCAAATTCCGGTTCCTGGGCCAGGCGGATGCCGTTGGTGTTCACCATCAGGTGGCGGATCGGCCGGGCTTTGGCGGCGTCGAGGATGGCGAAGAAATCAGGGTGTAGTGTCGGTTCGCCGCCCGACAGTTGCACCACATCCGGTTCGCCTTCGTTGCGGACCACGGCGTCCAGCATAGCTTCGATGACGGCCAGCGGGCGGTGGCTCAGGCGCTCGGGGCCTGAACCGGCGTAGCACACCGGGCAGCGCAGGTTGCAGTGATCGGTTACTTCCAGAACCGTCAGGCAGGAGTGCTGCATGTGATCGGGGCACAGGCCGCAATCGTAGGGGCAGCCGAATTCCATGCGCGTCGAGAAATTCTCGGGCATTTCCGGCGCCTTCACGTAAACCTCGCGTCCAAGCCGGTAATAGTCTGCGTCGTCGGCGATCAGCACGCGTTCCGTGCCGTGGGCTGGGCACCATTTCTCAAGGAAGACCCGTTCATCCTTGATCAGGATCTTGGCTTCGACGCGGCGCAGGCACTGGGAACACACCGACGTGGTGGTGTCATGGAACAGGTAGGGACGGTTCTTGCGCGACATGGAGGCGACGCCACTGGCGGAGAGTGAGGGGAAGATAGATGGCAAGCGCCACCGCACAGATCCACTGGATGCCGGATAGTCCACCCGGCCATGGGAAGGGGATAGGCTTGAGCGCGTCGATTCCCAGCCGCCACGCCAGATAGGCGGATAGCATCAGCTTGAAGCGCAGTCCGCTGGAGGCTGCTAAAAGCGGGGTAGCCTTGTGCAAAAGCAGCGCGAGCATGCCGGCAAAGGCGATTTCGTAGAGCTGGGTCGGGTGGCGTGGAATGCCGTCGCCAAAGTTGATCGCCCACGGCAGGGAGGTCGGTATGCCGTAGGTGCCGTCGTTGAGGCCGGCGAGGAAGCAGCCGATCCGGCCGATTGCCAGCCCGAGCAGGATCGGCATCACATAGGCATCGCCGGTGGAGGTCCGGATTCCAACCAGTTTCTTGGCGATTTCGGTACCAAGCAGGCCACCCAGTAAGCCGCCGACCATCGACTGTCCGGCAAGGAGCAGGCGCCAGCCGTTAGCTTCACGCAGTAAATGGGGCATTTCCGCCCAGAAAACCAGCTTGTTGCCGATCGCGGCGCCGAGGAGGCAGCTGCATAACACTAGGAAGCGGTGCCCATGCAGCGCGCTATTCGAAGCTGCTTTCTGCCGGCCGCGGAAGAACAGCTGGCTGCCAGCGGCCAGGCCCAGGGCTTCGAAGACCGCGTGGACCGCGTGAGCAGTCGCTGGGTCGCTGATCATGGGGAGGGATCAGTTGGGGGCATATTGTCGCTGCCTCCCGGGTCATCCGTGCCGAGGAGGGATTTCCCTATCAGCCAGGCCGGCCAGCCGAAGAGCAGGATGGACACCAGGCCGATGCCGGCCATCGCCGGCTCACTGGTGCCGAGGACGACACATACACCGCCGGCGAAGACGGAGAGCAGCAGAATGATCAGGACCACGATCTTGATCAGTGTGATGACAATCTTCACCGGACACTCATCCTCTCATTTCCAGTCGCCGCGGAGTTCCGCCACGACGGTTTGCAGACTGGAGACATTCGCAGCAATCGCCGGAAGCGGCGCACCCGCGATCAGCTCGATGCGACTGAACAGACCTCGCCGCAGCGGGCGTGGCAGTGCCGTTCCGTCTTTACGGGAAAACATGCTACCCCACAGACCGCGCAGTGCCAGTGGAACGACGGGAACCGGATTGGTTTCGAGGATACGGGTGACACCAGGGCGGAAAGGGGAGAGCTCACCATCGCCGGTGATCTTGCCTTCAGGGAACAGGCATACCAGCTCGCCGTTGGTCAGCGCTCGGGATACTTCGGTGTAGGCTGCTTCCAGCATGGCAGGGTCTTCCTTCACCGGTGCAATGGGGATGGCGCGGCCATGTCTGAACACGAAGGACAGCAGCGGCCAGCGGAAGATGCGGTGATCCATTACGAAACGGATCGGGCGGCGGCAGGCGGCCGCGATGATCAATGCGTCCACGTAGCTGACGTGATTGCAGATGATCAGCGCAGGGCCTTCCTCGGGAATCCGTTCGATACCGTCGGTGCGCAGGCGATACACAGTGTGTACCAGCAGCCAGACGACAAAGCGCAGCAGAAATTCGGGTACCAGCTTGTAAATGTAGATCGCCACCGCGGCATTCATCAGCGCGGCCACGCCGAACAGGGTCGGGATGGACAGGCCTGCGCTGAGCAGGCTGCCGGCGCCCAGTGCGCCAGCCACCATGAACAGGGCGTTGACAATGTTGTTGGCGGCGATGACCCGCGCCCGCTGCGCGGGTGCGGAGCGGGTCTGCATCATCGCGTAGAGGGGCACGATGAAGAAGCCGCCGAAGACGCCAAGCATCGTCAGGGCCAGCAGTACGTGGAGTGTTCCTGGCTGGCTCAGTACATCGCTGATTGGCAGCGGAGCGCCGCTGGGCATGACTGCAGGGGACGCCCAGGCCAGGTCGAGGCCGAAGAGCGTCAAGCCGATGGACCCAAAAGGAACGAGGCCGATTTCCACGTGGCCGCCGGAGAGCTTTTCGCACAGAAGTGAACCCAGGCCGATGCCGACCGTGAAGGTGGCGAGAAGCAGTGTGACGGTGCCTTCGCCACCGCCGAGAATCGATTTGGCGTAGGCAGGAAACTGGGCGAGAAACAGCGCGCCGTACAGCCAGAACCAGGAAATCCCCATGATCGCCAGGAAAACAGTGCGGTTCTGCCGGGCGAAGCCGATGTTGCGCCAGGTCTCGGTGAGCGGGTTGGGATTGACGCGCAGTTCCGGATCCGGCGCCGGTGCGGGAGGAACGCCACGACTGGTCAGGTAGCCGGCGATGGCAACCACCAGTCCGCCACCGGCGATCCACAATTCGCCGTGTTCGGCGGATGCGAGTAGCCCGCCGATCAGGGTGCCGACGAGTATTGCCACAAAGGTCCCGGCTTCGATCAATGCATTGCCGCCGACCAGTTCGTCCTCACGAAGATGCTGGGGTAGCAGGGCGTACTTGACTGGTCCGAACAGGGTCGAGTGGCAGCCGAGTAGGAACAGTGCGCCGAACAGCACCGGCAGGCTGTGCAGCAGGAAACCCGTCAGTGCGACCAGCATGATGGCGATTTCCAGCACTTTGACCAGCCGGGTCAGGTAGGCCTTGTCGTATTTGTCGGCCAGCTGGCCGGCACTGGCCGAGAACAGGAAGAACGGCAGGATGAAGATGCCGGCCGCCAGGTTGGCCAGCAGCGCCGGCGCGATGCTCGTCCAGTTGGCAGCCTGGAAAGTCAGCAGCACGACGAGCGCATTCTTGAACAGGTTGTCGTTGAAGGCGCCGAGGAACTGGGTCAGGAAGAAAGGCAGAAAGCGCTTTTCCTTCAGTAGGCCGAACTGGGAGTGAGGTTGCCTGACGCTTTGGGACGAAGGACGATCCGGCTGTGAGCTCATGCGTGGGTCCGATCGGGGAATAGGGGGGATTCGACGCATCCGGCCCCGCGATGGCGGGTACTGGTGGGTAATGATGGAGACGGTTGGTTGGTCATGGCCTGGATGTCTCGGCAGCTTCTGTTGAGCCCGCTCCGACAACGATCCGTGCGGCTTTTTCCATCCGGATGCGGGTGCGGAAGCTCTCGAGCTGGGCATCGAGATGGGGCAGCAGATCGTCTACTGCCAGCCGGAAGCCCTCGGCCCGTGCCTGGCGTGCCCCTTCGGACAGGATCACCTGCGGTGCCGTGCCTTTGACCTGGCTGGTGCCGGGGGCCCGGAACAGCAGGCTGCGGCTGGAGACATCGAAAACCGATGCATCCACCAGGGTATTGACATCGTACTGGTTGCCGTTGATCAGGTAGGAGCCGACGATGGTCCAGTACAGCAGCGAAAGGCGGTTGGTGTCAGTGAATTGGACCTGGTCATAGGACAGCAGCACGACCACGTCCACGTTGAACATCCGGGCGGCCTGTTCCAGATTGCCAAAACCGCCGCGGGAACGCAGGTAGTTGGATGGAATGGTCTCGATCTTGGCGATGTAGGGGCGGTTGGCGAAGGCTGCCTTGACCCGGTCGATGAGCTGGTTGCGGTCGCTTTCGCCGAGGTTGGAGTAATTGTCGCCCGGTACAAAGGCGATGCCGACCCGTAGCGGGAGATGCAGTTCGGGCAGGCTCGGCTTGAGGGCCGGCTTGTCGCCCTGGGGATACAGGTATTCGACGACCGATCCGCGTTCCGCAGTGCGGTGCTGGTTGTTGAACCAGGATGCACAGCCGGCAAGTGCGGCGGACGACAGCATGATTGCAATCCAACGGACAGGTTTCATCAGCGGACTCCTTCAGGTGTTTCGATCAGGCCTGTTCGGCCCATTGTTTCAGCGTGACGTAATCGATCTTTCCGGTACCCAGCAGCGGTAGGGTCTCGACGACGATGATCTGGCGCGGCACGGCGATCTCCGGCCAGCCGCCATCCCGCGCGGCGGTCTGCAGGTGTTCACGGGTCAGGTTCCTGTCTGTCGTGTACAGCAGGATGGTTTCGCCCCGGGCTGCGTCAGGGCGGGTCGAGGCCGCATGCTGGGCCGTGGGGGAACTGGTATTGGCCAGCTTCTCGACGACTTCCAGGGACACCATTTCGCCGGCAACCTTGGCAAAGCGCTTGATACGCCCGACGATCTTCACGAAGCCGTCCGTGTCGATATCCACCACGTCACCCGTCTCGTACCAGCCGTCGCCGGCCGCCGATGCCGGCGCCTGCAGTACGCCGGGGGCTTCGACGCGCAGATAGCCGGACATCAGGTTTGGGCATTTCACGTGCAACATGCCGCCGCTCGGAATGCCCGGTACTGCCACCAGCTTGTGCTGAACGCCGGGCAGGAATTGGCCGACTGTGCCGCTACGGAAGGCCATCGGCGTGTTAACCGCCAGCACCGGGGCCGTTTCGGTGGCGCCGTAGCCTTCGAAGATGCGGATGCCGAACTTTTCGAACCACAGGTCGCGCACCGGGGTTGCCAGTTTTTCGGCACCGGCGATGACGTAGCGCAGGCGATAGAAATCGTAGGGGTGGGCGAACTTGGCGTAATTGCCGAGGAAGGTGCTGGTGCCGAGCAGCACGGTGCAGTTGCGGTCGTAGGCCAGTTCCGGAATCACCCGGTAGTGCAGCGGCGACGGATAGAGGAAGACCTTGGCACCGCTCAACACCGGCAGCAGCGCGCCGGCGGTGAGGCCAAAGGAGTGGAACAGTGGCAGTGCATTGAGGATCTTGTCGTCGATCGACAGATCGACGACCGCGCGGATCTGCGCGACGTTGGCCAGCAGTGCCCGGTGGGAGAGAACGACGCCCTTCGGCTTGCCCTCCGAACCGGACGTGAAGAGCACCACCGCGGGGTCTTCTGGCGATCCGGCCGGCAGGGCCGTGCGCGGGAAACGCAGCGCCCACAGCACCAGCCACAGCTTGTCGCCAAGGCCGATCTTCTCGCGCAGGTCTTCGAGGTAGATCACCCGAACGTCGCGGAGTGCGGCGAGCTTGTCGGCCAGCTTGGCCTGCTCAATGAAGGCACGGGAGGTTACGATGGTTCGGATCTGCGCTGCCGTGCAGGCCGTTTGCATGCCCTCCGTGCCGGCCGTGTAATTGAGCATCGCAGCGACACGGCGGTGGGCGGTCAGGCCGAAGACCAGGCCGAGGGTGGCGGTGAGGTTGGGCAACAGCAGGCCGACTGCCTCGCTCTGCCGGCTTTCCCGCGCTACCAGGCGGCCGAGGGCGAGGGCCATCTTGATCAGATCGCCGTAGCTGTATTCGATCTGCTTCAGGTCTTCGAGCAGACGGTGCTTGTTTCCCTGGATGTCGGCCGCATCGAGGAGCGTCTCGAAAAGCGTCTGGTCGGGGCGGGTTGCGAAGATCAATTCCTGCATCAGCTGACGCATGGCTTCGCCAGCCTTGCGCCGCCGCACGCGGGCGGTGGCGCCGTCGGGCATCGGCAAGCGGGTCGTTGGCTGGATGTTCAGCATGATCCGCGGAAACAGCCGCCGCGGCACATGGGATGCGAGGCGCGAGAAATAGGTGCGGGAAGCGCCATCGATGCGGACCGGCAGGATCGTTGCCCCGGTCTTGGCCGCTACGAAGGCCGGGCCATCGTAGGTTTTCATCAGACTGCCGGTCGTCGTGATGCGCCCTTCCGGGAAGATCACCACCGGCCGCCCGCTCTCTATGAGCCGGATGACCTTCTTCATTGCCATCGGGCTGGTCGGATCGACCGCGAGGTAGTCCACCAGTGACAGCGCAATACGGAAGAACGGATTCTGCGCAATGCCGGTGTGGACTACGAAGACCGGATCGAAGGGCAGGAACAGGCCTAACAGCAGGCCGTCGAGGAAGGACTCATGGTTGGCGATGATAAGCAGACGTTCATGTCGCTCTGCCGGGGTGCCGATGAGACGGACGCGGAACAGCAATGTGGCAAGACTGCGAAGGATGGCCTTGATGAACGATCGCATGGTGGTGGGAACGGCTCAGAGGTTGGTGGAGAGGTAGTCCAGCACGGTGCCGAGGGTGTCCTGCAGATAGGCTTTGTTCACATGGAAGTAGATTTCCTTGCCTTCCCGCTCAGCGATAAGTACCCGCGATTCCCGCAATACCTTCAAGTGGTGGGACACCGTCGAGCGCGCCAGAGTGGACACTTCGGCAATCTGGCCGACGTTGAGGCGCTCGCCGGGCTCGAAGGTCAGCAAGATGCGCTGACGGTGTTCGTCGCCAAGTGCGCTGAATACGGCGGATATCTCACGCCATTCCTCAGGAATGGCGAGGGAGTAATTATTTTTCATGTCGACAATAATCGATATGTTTATGGAATTTGTCAATGGGGGAATCCATGAAAAAACATATTCCACGGACACTCCGAGTGCATGCTGCGGTGCCGCGGCGATTGACTTGGCTGCGGTTAACCCCTATCATCCACATGTTTTTCGTACGGCGGACGGCGCAACACCCGACGTGCCACGCAGAGAGCCAATGTTTAAAGCGGTATTCCTGCAGATAGGCGCGACGATTCTGGCGGCATTGATCGCTGGAGCATTTTCAGGGGTGCGCGGTGCGTTGTCGGCGGCGTTGGGAGGCGCAGCCTGTGTTCTTCCCAATTTGTTTTTCGCCCTGCGTCTGCACGCGGTTTCCAAGCGTCCAGCAGCGTCGTACCCGCTTGCGTTTTTTGTTGGCGAGTTCTTGAAGATCGCGTCAACCGTAGGATTGTTGGCGACCGTTCGACTCGTGTATCCAGACGTCCATTGGTTGGCGTTGTTTCTCGGGTTGGTCGTGGCGCTGAAGGCGAATTTATTTGCATTTTTGGTGAAGACCTGACCATGAGCACTGGCCACGAAGCACACGCCCCTACCGCGGGTGAATACATTGTCCACCACTTGACCCACTTCAATTCGACTGGTCACGCCCAGAGCGCGATCATCGACTGGAGCGTGTGGAACGTCGATACGCTGTTTTTCTCCATCGGTCTCGGCATCGTCACGCTGCTGATTCTGATCAAGGCCGCTGGTGCCGCCACTTCCGGCGTGCCGGGCCGATTCCAGGCTGCCATCGAAATCCTCGTCGAAATGGTTGCCGACCAGGCCAAGGGCATCGTGCATAGCGCCGAATCCCGCAAGTTCGTAGCGCCTGTCGCATTGACCGTGTTCTTCTGGATCTTCCTGATGAACTCCATGGACTTCCTGCCGGTCGATCTGCTGCCCAAGATCTGGGCGCTGATTTCCGGTGACGAGCACGCCTTCCTGCGTGTCGTGCCGACCGCCGACCTGAACGGTACCCTCGGCATGTCCGTTGGCGTGCTGCTGATCTGTCTGTACTACAACATCAAGATCAAAGGCTTCGGCGGCTGGGTGCATGAGCTCTTCACTGCCCCCTTCGGCTCCCATCCCCTGCTGTATCCGGTCAATTTCCTGATGCAGATGATCGAATTCCTGGCCAAGACCGTTTCTCACGGCATGCGGCTGTTCGGCAACATGTACGCTGGCGAGCTGGTGTTCATGCTGATCGCGCTGATGGGCGGCACCGCCACCGTCTTCGGTTTCCTCGGTCACATTGTTGCCGGTTCCATCTGGGCCGTCTTCCACATCCTGATCGTCGCGCTGCAGGCTTTCATCTTCATGATGCTGACCCTGGTGTATATCGGCCAGGCCCACGAAAGCCACTAAGCAGTCCCGGTTTCAAGTTTCAATTTGCAGTTTTAGTTTCAATTTAAATCATCTCAACTAAAGGAGTCGTCATGGAACACGTTCTTGGTTTTGTTGCTCTGGCCGCTGGTCTGATCATTGGTCTGGGTGCTATCGGTGCCTGTATCGGTATCGGCATCATGGGTAGCAAGTACCTCGAAGCATCCGCCCGTCAGCCCGAACTGATGAACGCCCTGCAGACCAAGATGTTCCTGCTGGCCGGTCTGATCGACGCTGCGTTCCTGATCGGCGTCGGTATCGCCATGATGTTTGCGTTCGCCAACCCGTTCAAGATCTAAGTTTCGCGGTTCAACCTGACTAAAGGAAGATTACCGTGAATTTGAACGCAACCCTGGTAGCCCAGCTCGTTGTGTTCTTCATTCTGGCGTGGGTCACGATGAAGTTCGTGTGGCCCCCCATTGTGAAGGCACTCGATGAGCGCGCGAAGAAGATCGCCGACGGGCTGGCGGCTGCGGACAAGGCGAAGAGCGAACTCGCTCATGCCGAGAAGAAAGTCGTTGAAGAGCTGCGCAAGGCTCGCGAGTCCGCCACGGACGTGCGTGCCTCTGCTGAAAAGCAGGCTGCCACCTTCCTCGATGAAGCTCGCGCCGAAGCCGCCCGTATCATTGCCCAGGCCCGTGAAGCCGCCGAAGCCGAAGCCGGTGTCGCTGCTCAACGCGCCAAGGAAGCCCTGCGTGATCAGGTCGCCCAACTCGCCGTCGCTGGCGCCGAGAAGATTCTCCGCAAGGAAATCAACGCTCAGGCCCATGCCGATCTGCTGGCCAACCTGAAACAGGAACTTCAATAAGCCATGGCCGAGAATGTCACCATCGCACGCCCCTATGCTGAAGCGGCCTTTCAGCTCGCTTCCGCGGGCAACGCGCTGGGGCCTTGGTCGGAAGCACTTGATCGTCTGGCTACCGTAGCCAGCGATACGCAAATGCGGGATTGCATCGCCGATCCCAAGCTCCTGCCGGAACAACTGGCAGGGCTTTTCCTCGATATCGCCGGTGCCGGACTGTCTGCTGATCAGCAGAACTATGTCCGTGTCTTGGTCGAGAACGAGCGTCTGCAAGTGCTTCCCGAGATCCGTGACCTGTTCGTTGAACTCAAGAACGAACACGAAGGTGTCAAGGAGGCGAACATCACCTCCGCCTTCCCGATGGACGATGCCACGCTGAACGCACTGGTTGCCGACCTTGAAGCCCGCTTCAAGGCCAAGCTCAATGTGACTGTCAGCGTCGACCCCGAATTGATTGGTGGGGTGAAGATCGCCGTTGGGGATGAAGTCATCGACGCCTCGGTCCGCGGCAAGCTCGCGAACATGGCCGCCGCGCTAAAGAACTAGGAGCATAAGCAATGCAACTCAACCCCTCTGAAATCAGTGACCTGATCAAGAGTCGGATTCAGAACCTGCAGCTGTCCGCGAATGCCCGCACCGAGGGTACCGTGGTTTCAGTGACCGACGGTATCTGCCGTATCCACGGCCTCTCCGATGCCATGCAGGGCGAAATGCTGGAATTCCCCGGCAACGTTTTCGGCCTCGCCATGAACCTCGAGCGCGACTCCGTCGGCGCTGTGGTGCTGGGTGAGTACGAAGGCATTTCCGAAGGCGACACTGTCAAGTGTACTGGTCGCATTCTGGAAGTTCCCGTTGGTCCCGAGCTGGTTGGCCGTGTGGTCAACTCCCTGGGCCAGCCGATCGATGGCAAGGGCCCGATCAACGCCAAGGTCACCGAGCCGATCGAAAAGGTCGCTCCGGGCGTCATCTGGCGTAAGTCGGTGTCCCAGCCGGTGCAAACCGGTCTGAAGTCCGTCGATTCCATGGTTCCTGTCGGTCGTGGCCAGCGCGAGCTGATCATCGGCGACCGTCAGACCGGTAAGACTGCCGTTGCGGTTGATGCGATCATCAACCAAAAGGGCGAAAACATGATTTGTATCTACGTTGCGGTCGGTCAGAAGGCTTCGACCATCGCCAACGTGGTCCGCAAGCTGGAAGAAAACGGCGCCCTGGAATACACCATCGTCGTTGCCGCCACCGCTTCCGAGTCCGCTGCGATGCAGTACATCGCTCCGTACTCCGGCTGCACCATGGGCGAATACTTCCGCGACCGCGGTCAAGATGCCCTGATCGTCTATGACGATCTGACCAAGCAAGCTTGGGCCTACCGTCAGGTTTCCCTGCTGCTGCGTCGTCCTCCCGGCCGTGAAGCTTACCCTGGCGACGTGTTCTACCTGCACTCCCGTCTGCTCGAACGCGCTGCCCGCGTGTCCGAAGAGTACGTTGAGCAATACACGAAGGGTGAAGTCAAGGGCAAGACCGGTTCGCTGACCGCTCTCCCCGTGATCGAAACCCAGGCCGGTGACGTTTCCGCGTTCGTTCCGACCAACGTGATTTCGATTACCGACGGCCAGATCTTCCTGGAAACCGACCTTTTCAACGCTGGTATCCGTCCCGCCATCAACGCGGGTATTTCGGTGTCCCGCGTGGGTGGCGCTGCCCAGACCAAGATCATCAAGAAGCTCGGCGGCGGTGTGCGTCTGGCACTGGCCCAGTACCGTGAGCTGGCTGCGTTCGCGCAGTTCGCTTCCGATCTGGACGAAGCCACCCGCAAGCAGCTTGAGCGCGGTCGTCTCGTTACGGAACTGATGAAGCAGCAGCAGTACGCGCCGCTGTCGGTTTCCGAAATGGCGATCACTCTGTTCGCAGTCGAGAAGGGCGCTTTCGACGATGTCGAAGTCAAGCGTGCCCTCGCTTGCGAAGCCGCGATGCACCAGTACGTGAAGACCAAGGCCGCCGATCTGGTTGCCAAGATCGAAGCGACCAAGGACCTCGACGCCGAAGGCAACAAGCAACTCGCCGCCGTCATCGAAGAGTTCAAGAAGAGCTGGGCTTAACGCGGGCATACGGAGAGCAATATGGCTAGCGGCAAAGAGATCCGTAACAAGATCAAGAGTGTCCAGAACACTAAAAAGATCACCAAGGCCATGGAGATGGTCGCGGCGTCCAAGATGCGTAAAGCTCAGGACCGCATGCGTGCAGCCCGTCCCTACGCCGAGAAGATCCGCCGTCTCGCCGCGAATCTGTCTGCAGCCAACATCACCGACTACAAGCATCCGTTCCTCGTCAAGAAGGACAATGCCAAGCGTGTGGGGCTGATCGTCGTCACGACCGACAAGGGTCTGTGCGGCGGCCTCAACACAAACACTCTGCGTGTCGGGTTGAATGCGCTCAAGAATTGGGAAAGCAAGGGTGTCAGCGACATCCGCGTGACCGCCATCGGCAACAAGGGGCTGGGTTTCATGCAGCGCCTTGGTGCCAAGGTGGTCTCGCACGTCACCCAGCTCGGGGATACCCCCCATCTGGAAAAGCTGATCGGACCCGTCAAGGTCATGATCGATGCCTTCCAGAATGGCGAGCTGGATGAAGTGCACATTGTTTACTCCCGCTTCATCAACACGATGAAGCAGGAACCCCAGCTTGAGCAGCTTCTCCCGCTGACCGGCGAGCGTCTCGGTACCCCGGAAGGGAACTGGGATTACCTCTACGAGCCGGATGCGCAGGTGGTGATCGACGAACTCCTGGTGCGCTATGTCGAAGCGCTGGTGTACCAGGCTGTCGCCGAGAACATGGCGTCCGAACAGAGTGCCCGGATGGTGGCGATGAAGGCAGCTTCCGACAACGCAGGAAGCGTGATCGGCGAACTGCAACTGGTCTACAACAAGACCCGTCAGGCCGCGATCACGAAGGAACTGTCCGAAATTGTCGGCGGCGCAGCCGCGGTGTAACGGTTTAACAAGTTTGGGGAAACGACGATGAGTCAAGGAACGATCGTTCAATGCATCGGCGCCGTGGTGGATGTGCAGTTCCCGCGCGACGCGATGCCCAAGATTTACGACGCCCTCGAGTTGGCAGGTTCTGAACTGGTTCTCGAAGTTCAGCAACAGCTCGGTGATGGCGTTGTGCGTACCATTGCGCTGGGGTCTTCGGACGGCCTGCGTCGTGGCATGCAAGTTTCGAACACCGGCAAGGGTATCGCTGTGCCGGTGGGCCACGGCACCCTGGGCCGCATCATGGACGTGCTGGGTCGCCCGATCGACGAAGCCGGTCCGATCGAATGCGACGAGCGCCGGACCATTCACCAGAAGGCTCCGAAGTTCGACGAGCTCTCTCCCTCCGTCGATCTGCTCGAAACCGGCATCAAGGTTATCGATCTGATCTGTCCGTTCGCGAAGGGCGGTAAGGTGGGTCTGTTCGGTGGTGCCGGTGTGGGCAAGACCGTGAACATGATGGAGCTCATCAACAACATCGCCAAGCAGCACAGCGGTCTGTCGGTGTTCGCCGGCGTGGGCGAGCGTACCCGTGAAGGGAACGACTTCTACCACGAAATGAAGGACTCCAACGTTCTCGACAAAGTTGCGATGGTGTTCGGTCAGATGAACGAACCCCCCGGCAACCGTCTGCGCGTGGCGCTGACCGGCCTGACCATGGCCGAGCGTTTCCGTGACGAAGGTCGTGACATTCTGTTCTTCGTGGATAACATCTACCGCTACACCCTGGCCGGTACCGAAGTGTCCGCGCTGCTGGGTCGTATGCCTTCCGCGGTGGGTTACCAGCCGACGCTGGCCGAAGAAATGGGCCGTCTGCAGGAGCGTATCACCTCCACCAAGGTGGGCTCGATCACCTCCATCCAGGCCGTGTATGTGCCTGCGGATGACTTGACCGATCCGTCCCCGGCGACCACCTTCCTCCACCTCGACTCGACCGTCGTGCTGTCCCGTGACATCGCTTCGCTGGGTATCTACCCGGCAGTCGATCCGCTGGACTCCACCTCCCGTCAGCTCGATCCGCTGGTGGTTGGCGAAGAGCACTACAACACCGCTCGCGGCGTTCAGCAGACCCTTCAGCGTTACAAGGAACTGCGCGACATCATCGCGATTCTGGGTATGGACGAACTGGCTCCGGAAGACAAGCTTCTGGTGTCCCGCGCTCGTAAGATCCAGCGTTTCCTGTCCCAGCCGTTCTTCGTGGCGGAAGTGTTTACCGGTTCCCCCGGCAAGTACGTTCCCCTGAAGGAAACGATCAAGGGCTTCAAGACGATTCTCAGCGGTGAAGTGGACCACCTGCCCGAGCAGGCCTTCTACATGGTCGGCCCGATCGAAGAAGTCTTCGAAAAAGCGAAGACCCTCTGATCAATGCGACCATCGCCCGGCGGCTCTCTAGCGAGGTCGCCGGTTTGAGGAGGAAATAGCTATGGCAATGACCATTCACGTCGATATCGTCAGCGCGGAAGAGCAGATCTTCTCCGGTCTGGCCGAATTCGTGGCTTTGCCCGGCGAAGCCGGCGAGCTCGGCATTCTGCCCGGCCACATGCCGCTGATGACCCGGATCAAGCCGGGCGCCGTGCGCGTCAAGGTCCAGAACCAGCCTGAAGAGGAACTGGTTTTCGTGGCCGGTGGCCTGCTGGAAGTCCAGCCCAACCTCGTGACGGTTCTGGCGGATACCGCCATCCGTGGCAAGGATCTGGACGAAGCGAAGGCGCTGGAAGCCAAGCGTCTGGCGGAAGAAGCCTTGCAGAACCAGGGTTCCGCCCTGGAGTATGCCAAGGCCCAGTCCGAACTGGCGTCGGCTCTGGCCCAGATCGCGGCAATCAGCAAGCTGAAGAAGCGCGGTCACTGATCGAGACGATCGGTTGCAAAGAGAAAGGGCAGTCCGCAAGGGCTGCCCTTTCTCTTTTCTGCTTCCTGTATTACCACCGGCGGTGGCGGACTTGTACGTTCGTGCTGCTATCGTCGCACCAAGTTCGCTGGCCGGTGCGTGCCGTGTCAGCGTGCCCTTTGAGGACGAGTGGTTTCGAGTCTGCCCAGACGTTTTTCGAGTCGTGCCAGATCATCGCGTAGTTCGGCACTGGCGCTGGCCAGTTCTTCAAGCATGTGGCGCTTGACCAGCAGCGGGCGCTCCTCGCTGTAGTATTCGACCAGGTTGTCGACAAAGTTGCGGCTCGCCTGGCGTTGCCAACCGATGATGTTCTGCGCCGTCGTCACCGCGCGGTGGGCGGCGATGTCGCCAACCAGTTTGGCCAGGGCCTCCTCGCCGTCCCAGCGGAGTTGCCGGAAGACGAAACCGAGGGTGTCGGCGAAGTCGGCATTGCCGCTGATGCGGATGTCTGCCATCAGTGCGTCCGTGCCACTGGTGATGGCTTTCGGCAGCGTGCCCAGCGGCAGCTCCAGCGTGACATCCGGCTCAATGGCGGTGGCTTCGTTGAAGTAGCCGTCACCGTCCACTCCGAGGGATAGTTCCAGCGGATTCAGGCGAAGCACAGCGACCCGGCCCGCAAAGGGTGCGAGGCGTTCCCGCGCCCAGGGCGCATCGGCAAGAAGGTGGTTGAGGCCGGCAACGGCTGATGAGGCGAGCATCTCCACTCCGTCAGGGATTGCAGGGACCCGTGGCCCCCGCGTCATGCAAGGCAGGTGCTCCGGCGGCAGGGATCCTGCGCCGAAGACATTATTATCGGTTCAGAGCTTGTAGCCCCGGTGCAGCGCGACGACGCCAGCGGTCATGTTGAAATACTCCACGCGGGCCAGACCGGCTTCTTCCATCAGGGTCTTGAGGGACTCCTGGTCCGGATGCATGCGGATGCTCTCGGCGAGATAGCGGTAGCTGTCGGCGTCCTTGGCTACCTTCTCGCCCATCAGCGGCAGGAGCTTGAAGGAATAGAAGTCATAGGCAGGCGCAAGGGGTTTCCAGACCTTGGAGAACTCCAGCACGAGCAGACGGCCGCCGGGCTTCAGCACACGGCGCATCTCGGCGATGGCCTGATCCTTGTGGGTCATGTTGCGCAGGCCGAAGGCCACCGTCACTACGTCGAAGTAGTCGTCGGGGAAGGGCAGTTTTTCCGCATCGCACTGGGCGACCGGCAGCAGGAAACCCTTATCCACGACGCGGTCGCGACCGCGGGACAGCATTGCGTGGTTGATGTCGGTGAGCCAAACTTGGCCGGTTGGCCCGACCTTCTTGGCGAAGGCCAGGGACAGGTCGGCGGTGCCGCCGGCCACGTCGAGCACCCGGTCGCCCTTGCGGACACCGGCGATCTGCACGGTGAAGGTCTTCCACAGGCGATGCAGGCCGAAGGACATCAGGTCGTTCATCACGTCGTAACTACTGGCGACGGAGGAGAAAACGCCGCGAACCTTGCTGGCCTTTTCGGATTCGGCCACTTTCTGGAAGCCGAAGTGGGTGGTCTTGTCGTTCATGATCTGGAAATGGGAGCGATGCATGGGATCACCGGCAGCCTGCCGGCGATCGGGATTCAGTGGTGATGGCCACAGCCACCGGTTTTCGGGGCCGGTGGTGGCAGATCGGCGGGATCCCGGCTGCCGCCCTCGGTGGTGAGGCGGAGCAGGTAGGATTCCCACAGTTCGTCGCGCCTTTCGCCAAGGTCGTAGAGGTAGTCCCAGGAATACAGTCCGCTGTCGTGGCCGTCGGAGAAGACCGGGCGGATCGCGTAATTGCCGACGGGTTCGATGCGAGTGATGTCCACATCGCGCTTGCCCAGTTGCAGGACTTCCTGGCCGACGCCATGGCCGCGCACTTCGGCAGAAGGGGAAAAGACGCGCAGGAACTCGTAGGTGAATTCGAAACGCTTGCCGTCATCGAAGGCAATTTCCATCCGGCGGGAGACCTGATGCAGCTTGATCTCGGTGGGGATGGGGTCGTCCTTGTGCAGGCCTGCCATGCGGGGCTCCGTCGGTTCTATGGGCAATGTGCGAATGATACTCGAAGGTGAGGCCGGCTCCCCTTGAAGCCTGTCATTGCACGGTTGTCGTCGGGTGTGACATGTCATGAAAAGTTCAAGTTGCTGAAATACACTGCCTGCGTCCAGAGATTCCACTGAGGTATCCATGCCTGCCACCATCCTGCTCGTCGAAGACGAGCCCGCCATCCAGGAACTGATCGCCGCCAATCTGATGCGCGCCGGGCACCATGTGGTGCGGGCGTCGGATGCGGAAACCGCCCAGCGCATCGTGCGCGATGCACTGCCCGACCTGATCCTGCTCGACTGGATGCTGCCCGGCATGTCGGGCGTCGAGTTCGCCCGCCGGCTGCGCGGCGAGGAGCGTACCCGCGGTATTCCACTGATCATGCTGACGGCCCGCGGCGAGGAGCAGGACAAGGTACTTGGCCTCGAATCCGGTGCCGACGACTACATCACCAAGCCCTTTTCGCCGCGCGAACTGGTGGCCCGCATCAAGGCGGTGCTGCGCCGCCGGGCTCCGGAAACCACCGAGGATCCGGTCGAACTGGGCGGCCTGCGCCTCGATCCCGCCACCCATCGCTTGGCTGCGGGCAGCAACCCGATTACCCTTGGCCCGACTGAATTTCGTCTGCTGCATTTCCTGATGACCCACCCGGAACGCGTCCATTCCCGTGCCCAGTTGCTCGACCAGGTGTGGGGCGACCACGTCTTCGTTGAGGAGCGCACTGTCGATGTGCACATCCGCCGCCTGCGTTGCGCGCTTGAACCCACCGGCCACGATGGCTTGGTGCAGACGGTGCGCGGCAGCGGCTACCGCTTCTCGACCCAGCAGGAGACGCCGGCGGCGGTGCGCTGATCCGTGGGAGCGCCTCTGGAAGAAGTCACGGAAATCCGGCCGATCAGCTATGTTCGGGTCGCGGTTTTCACGGTTCTGACGGTCATTGCGCTGCTCGCGATCGCGGTCGGCGTTTTCTTCGGCCTGGTTCCGGCACTCGCCACCTTCTCGGTAGCGCTGCTGCTGGTCGGGCTGTACCACATCAACAATCTCTTCAAACTGGTCCGCTGGCTACGCACACCGGTGGACGAGGCGGTCCCGTTGCCGCGCGCTTTCGGCCTGTGGGATTACGTGTTTGCCGATGTGAACCGGTGGGCGCGTACTGCCAGCCGCCAGAAAGAGCGCCTGTCCGCGGCGCTGGAACGCTTCCGCGAGGCCAGCCAGGCGATGCCCAACGGCCTGTTGTTTCTGTCGACGAGCAACACCATCGAATGGGTGAATCGCCTGGGCGAGCAGCATTTCGGCCTGGATCGGGCACGTGACCAAGGGGCGCCGGTGACCAATATCGTCCGTCAGCCGGATTTCGTGCGTTACTTGCAGGAAGGGCATTACGAAGAGCCGCTGGTCGTCACCGCTGGCCGGCCCATCGGACGGACCCTGATGGTTCACGTGGTGCCCTTCAGCGACGACATGCGCTTGCTGATGTCGGAGGACATCACCCAGGGGGAGCGTCTGGAGGCGATGCGTCGTGATTTTGTGGCCAATGTGTCCCATGAAATGCGCACACCGCTGACCGTCGTGAGTGGTTTCCTGGAGACCGTTGTCGATGGCCTCGATGACCTGGAAAAGGACGATATCCGTCATTACCTCGGTCTGGCGGCTGAGCAGGCCGGCCGCATGCAACGCCTGATCCAGGATCTGCTGACGCTGTCGGCACTGGAAACCGGTGCGCCCATCCTTCACGAAGAGCCGGTGGACGTGGCGACCCTGCTCAAGGAAATCCAGCAGGAGGCGCAAGTGGTGTCCGGTGGCCGCCACACGATAAGCCTGGATTGTTCGACCCATGCCCGTCTGTTGGGCAATAGTAAGGAGCTATACAGCGCCCTGATGAATCTGGCCATCAATGCGGTGCGCTACACGCCGGCTGGCGGCCACATCCGTCTAACTTGGAGACAGCGCGGTGCGGTCGTCGAATACATGGTGGAAGACGATGGCATCGGGATCGCGCCTGAGCACATTCCCCGCCTCACGGAGCGCTTCTATCGGGTGGACCGGGGGCGTTCACGGGAAACCGGCGGTACCGGGCTGGGTTTGGCCATCGTCAAGCACGTGTTGAGTCGTCATCAGGGTGATCTGCTGATCGACAGCGAACCGGGCCGCGGCAGTCGCTTCACCGCCTGCTTCCCGGTCCGGCGCATGGTGGCGTGACGCCCGGACAGTTCAGTTTTGCACGTATTCGTAGGTTGCCTGATCGAAATTGGTGCCTCGGGCAACCAGATTCGTCAGGCGGATCAGCCTGGCCGAGCCGGTGTGCACCTCCAGTACCCGTTCAGCCTGGAACCAGCTGCCCGGTAGCACGATCGTTGCCGGTGCCCGCATGGCGGCGATTTCCGGCAACAGGAAGGCCTGTGCATAGGGGTCGCTGGGACCCACGTTGATGCCGGTGCCGCGCACCGCGCAGCTGCTCGGCAGGCCCGCCAGCAGGTGAATGCCGGTCAACAGCGTGCTATCCGGCTCGTACATCAGCCAGCTGACCTGGCCCAGCAGGTAATGGGTGCCGTCGCTGGGCTTGATGCCGACCAGTTGGTGATGTTCGATTCGCTGCACGGGATGTTTGCGTTGCAGCCGGAAGCCCGATACCGAGTGATCGACCGTTTCCCAGGCATCGATGTTCGAACCGCGCCGTATGGCTTCGGTCTCGGCATCGAGCAGCGGCGGGGTCACGCTCTCTTCCGCCCGTGCGCCGAAGGTGATCACATTGATGTCGTAGCGGCTACCCATCAGCTGACGGTGATTGGGGGGCTCGAAGTGCTGTCCCGATACGAGCAGTCCGATGCCGTCCCAATCGGTACAGATCTTGTTTTCCCCTCTTTTGTTGCGACGGGGAAAGCGCCGCCCGGCGGCTGACATGCCCCACGGACGGTAGAGGGAAACCAGCAACCGGGCGCATGCCGGCTGGGAGCAATCGTCGCCGAGGCCGAGGGATGCCGGGCTGGTGCCCTGCTTGAATTCCGCCAGCATGGCCTTGATCTGCGCGGCGAGGCGATGGCCGTCGAAACGGCGCATGCCTGGCCGGGAGCCGATCAGGGCGACCGGACGCAGCCCGTGATCCTCGTTGGGGTCCAGGCCGTAGGCGCGGACATCGTCCTGTTCCCAGGTGGTCTGGAGGACGCAATATGGTGCAAAGCGCTGGGCCCAGCGGCAGATCCAGTTGAGTTCGCGCTGATTTCGTCCGTAAGGATTGGTCAGGTCGATCAGCAACAGCGTGATATAGGCTTCGTCCGGGCTCTGGGCTTTCCAAGTGCTGTTGAGGGGGTCGATGACCCGACTGTGCGTTGCACCCGCCCGGTCTGCTTCGAGATAGGCGTCATGAACCGCCTTCCACGCTCCTGGTGGTTCGGATCGGTGGGCCCGGAAATGTTCGATGATGATCTGCCCCAGATACTGGATGCGGCGCTGGGCGAGCAGGGGCAATTGGGCCCGGAATTCTTCCGAACTGCTGGCATGGCCTTCGGCCAGACGGGCGTAGGCGGTGCTCAGTGCGCTCCACAGGCGGACCACCTGGCGTAGCGTGGCATCTTCGGCGCTGTCAGGAGGTAGCGGGTGGGCGGCATACCGGGACGACATTTCGTGCTGCACGAAAGTGATTGTCTGGCGCGAGGCCTCAAGGACTTCGAGTTGTTCCTCCGGTCCCAGTGGACTAGCCAGCAGGCCTTCGAGCATGCGCACCAGGGTGGCATGGCTCTCGCTGGCGTTGAGCGTGTGGAGATTTCTGAGCAGCTTGCGGTATTGTTCGACGCTGCGCAGGTCGGTATAGGTGGTCTGCTGGCTATCGGCCATGGCTGGGCTCCCCGCTTCAGCCCGACAGTTGTTCGGCAATCGCGTTGCGGATGGCCAGGGCCAGCCGCGCATCGTCCACGCTGCGTACCGTGTCGTTGCTGCTGTGTTGGACCTGGCCCCAGATCGGTTCGGGGAAGTGCCGGTCGTTGAGTTCCCGCGGGATCAGGTGCCAATGCAGGTGGGGCACCACGTTGCCGAAACTGGCCAAGTTGATCTTGGCCGGCTGGAAGCACTCGCGCAGTGCCACCTCGACCGCCATCAGGATGTTGAAGCAATGGCGCTGGTCGGCGGGCGACAGATCGCTCATCTCGGCGACATGTTCATTCCAGATCAGTCGGCAGTAGCCGGGATAGTCCCGGTCGTTCACCCGGATGACCCGGCAGCTGGCGTCCTGCCAGAGCACATTTTCCGGAACCGGGAAGCACAAGGGGCAGTCTTTCGGCGAACTTGTCGGCATGGCGATGATGAACTGCGGTCAGGTTGTGATGAACGATTGTGATCCTGTCGGATTGCTGCTCTGCGGTGGGGCGCAGCCCGCCGTCCGCATGCGAATGCAATGTCCCCTCATTTTGACACTAATCCTCAGTGCGCTGCAGGCTCCTGCCGAATGAAGGCACGTGTGTTTGAAGGACCCGCGTCCACCGGTACGCCATCGACGAACAGCAACAGGTTGCCTGGCTCGATGGGAACCCAGTTTTCATTGTCGGTGAGCGGCGTGGTGGCGACCACCGCAACCCGGTCGCCGGGCGAGGTCAGTTCGCGGAAATCCACAGTGATGTCCTGGTCCTTCAGGTGGGCCTGGTCGAACGGCGCCTTGCGCACGATGTAGGTGAGGCGCGAGGCGCAGTGGGCGAACAGGCAGGTGCCGTTGGACAGCAGGAAATTGAATTCTCCGTGGTTGCCGACTTCGGCGGCGATGCGGCGCACCACTGCGAACAGTTCTTGCCGTGGCGGTTCGCCGTCCGGAAACTGGCGGCGCAGCGCTTCCATCAGGTAGCAGAAGGCGCGCTCGGAATCGGTCTGCCCGACCGGCTGGAAATAGCCGCGCAGTTCGGGATCGAAGCCGTTGAGGTTGCCGTTGTGGGCGAACACCCAGTAGCGCCCCCACAGCTCACGCTGGAAGGGATGGGTGTTCTCCAGCGTCACCACGCCCTGGGTGGCCTTGCGGATGTGGGCGATGACGTTGAGGGAATGGATCGGGTAGTTGCGTACCAGCTCGGCCACAGGCGACTTGCTGCTGGCCTGCGGATCGAGGAAGACACGGACGCCGCGGCCCTCGAAGAAGGCGATGCCCCAGCCGTCGCCGTGCACATCGGTCAGCCCGCCACGGGCCTGGAAGCCGGCGAACGAGAAGCAGATGTCGGTGGGCGTGTTGCAGTTCATTCCCAGTAGCTGGCACATGGTTGTTCCGGTCCTCCTCGGGGCACCCGACT
This sequence comes from Pseudomonadota bacterium, assembly GCA_018241685.1. Lineage (GTDB taxonomy): Bacteria > Pseudomonadota > Gammaproteobacteria > Burkholderiales > Rhodocyclaceae > Zoogloea. The sequence goes on along the minus strand of JAFEDJ010000009.1, from coordinate 77,605 downwards.
CGCCGATCGTTCGGGGCCTTATGCTAATTGGCATTTGCCTTTCGGCGGCACGCGCCGCAACATGGCGTCCGGCGGGCTGTTCCCGCCGTCTAGTGTCAGGGATTCAGCATGACAGACCACACCCTAGCCGACTACGCTGCCCAAATCGAGGCCGCAGGTCGCCTTTTTGCTACCGCAGAGCGCATTCTGTTCATCACCGGTGCCGGCTTGTCGGCCGATTCCGGCCTGCCGACCTATCGTGGCGTCGGTGGCCTCTACGAAGACGCCCACACCGACATCGGTCTGCCGATCGAACAGGCCCTGTCCGGCGAGATGTTCGCCCGGCGGCCAGACATCACCTGGCGCTTCCTGTCGCAGATCGAGGCCAGCTGCCGTGGCGCCCATCCCAATGCCGGCCATTACGCCATCGCCCGCCTGGAAGCACTGCGCGATGGCGTGACGGTGCTGACCCAGAACGTAGACGGCTTCCACCTGGAGGCTGGCTCCCGCGACGTCATCGAGATGCACGGCACGCTGCGCCGCCTGCGCTGCATCGACTGCGGGCGTGGCCGCCATGTGGACAACTATGCGGGTCTGACGATTCCTCCCGAGTGTCCGTATTGCGGCGGTATCCTGCGCCCCGACGTGGTGCTGTTTGGCGAAGCCTTGCCCGACCAGGCCGTGCACCGCTTCGAGAGCGTGCTCGCCGCAGGGCCGGAGCTGGTCGTCTCGGTCGGTACCGGCAGCGCTTTTCCGTATATCGCCGGACCCGTGATGTGGGCGATCGAGAGCGGTATTCCGACCATCGAGATCAACCCGGGCCATACCCCGCTCAGCGAAAGGGTGGATTTCCGCCTGTGCCTGCGTGCCGCCGAAGCGTTGCCGGCGCTGCTCGATGCGGCGGGCTTTTCCCTCGACACCGGCCGCGATGCCCGCGGCTGAGGCTTCGCGGAGGCGGCGAGTGCGCCTAGAATTCCGCCTTTCGCCCGCCAGAAACTGCCGGCATGGATCTCGCCCGTCTTCTCGCCCAACTCGACGACACTCTCCTCAGTGAATTATTTACCGCCAATGCGCTGACCCGTGCCCGCGGCTATATCGGCCGCGTGCGCAACATCGAGGCGGCCGGCAACCAGCTGCAGGCCCTGGTGCAAGGCACCGAGCCGGTGCCCTACCGGGTCAGCGTGCGCATCGAACGGCGCGAGTTCTTCGGTGAAAGCTCCATCGAACTGAACACCCGCTGCACCTGCCCGGTGGGTAGCCGCTGCAAGCACGCCGCGGCGCTGATCCTCGCCGCGCGCCGGCCCGGCAAACTGGTGGACAAGCCGCGTGCCGAAGTGCTGGCCTGGGTGCGTACGCTACGCGAGCGGGTGGACAAGGCTGCGAAGGTGCGCAAGGCTTCCACGCCGCGGGACAGCATCTTCTACCTGTGCCGCATCATCCGCCAGCTGGGCAACGACAGCCTGGAGTTCAGCCTGGTCAAGGCCCGCACCGGGGCCGATGGCGAGCTGACCGGTTCGGCCAGCGAATGGACCAACTACGAACAGGCCCTGCTGCGCCCGCCGGCCTTCGTGCGCGACGAGGATCTGCACATCTTCCGACTGCTGCGCGAGTCCAACCGGCTCGGCGGCGGCTACGGCTGGCCGCTGCTCGAAGGGGCTCCTGGCCTGGCCGTGCTGGAAGCGGCGGTGGCTACCGGCCGGGCTTACCTGGAAATGGATGGCCGCGGCCATGCCCAGCCGCTGCGCGGCGGCGCGCTGCGGCCGGCCACGCTGGAATGGGTGCCTGGTGAAAACGGCGTCAAGGCCCGTGTGGCCGCCGACCCGGCCGCCACGCTGGTGCTGCGTACCGAGCCGCTGGCCTACATCGACAGCAGCCGCGGCGAGGCGGGCCGCATCCAGGTGGAGAACGCGCCGGTGATCGCCGAGTTGCTGAGCCTGCCGGCTCTGTCGGCGGTGGAATTGCCCGTGGTGGCCAGCGCGCTGGCCGAACTCGCGCCGTCACTGCCGTCGCCGCAGGGCAACAAGAGTGTCGAGCTGCCGCTGGTGGACGCCGCGTGCCGGCCGGTGCTGAGCCTGGCCAGCATCTATTGCTGGAGCTGGCGCCGTCACCGCGGCTATGAGGCCGATTTCAGCGGCAGCGAATACGACGTGGCGAGCCCCGCCTTTGCCTATGGTGAAGCCCGCCTGGAGCCCGGTTCCACGCATGATGTGGCGACCCTGCAGGACGGCCGCGCGGTGCGCGTGAAGCGCGATCCGGAGGCCGAGCAGGCCGCCTGGCAGGCCTTCCTGGCGGCCGGGTTCCTACCCCTCAAGCGCGGCTGGCTGATCAGCCAGGGCATCCCGACCGAAGGCCTGTATGGGCTGGAAAGCGAAGCCCACTGGAGCCATTTCTTTTCCCTCGTCGCGCCGGCGCTGCGTGAGGCCGGCTGGCACATCGAGTGTCCGCGGGATTTCCGCCACCGCCTGCTGGTCGCCAGCGACTGGCACGTGGAAATCGAGGAAAGCGACGAGGGTTGGTTCGACGTGTCCCTCGGCGTCGAGGTGGAAGGCCGCCGCGTGGACCTGGCGCCGATGCTGCACGCGGTCTTCAAGCAGGATGCGCGCTGGCTCGACCCCAAGCTGATCGAACGCATCCCCGACGACAGCCAGGTGATCGTCCAGCTCGAGGACGGCGACCGGGTGGCGTTGGCTGCCGAGCGGGTCAAGCCGATTGCCCGCACGCTGGTGGACCTCTTCGACAACCCGTCCGGCAGCATCCGCGTGTCGCGCTTCGATGCGCCGCGCCTGGCGGACGTGCTCGGCGACGGCTGGCGGGCCCAGGGGCTGGAAGGCCTGGAGCGCTGGATCGAGCGCATTCGCGGCGCCGGTGCCATCAAGCCGGTGGCCGCGCCGAAGGGCTTCGCCCTCGAGCTGCGCCCCTACCAACTGGAGGGCCTGTCCTGGCTGCAGCACCTGCGCCGCCACGGCCTCGGCGGCATCCTGGCCGACGACATGGGCCTCGGCAAGACCGCTCAGACCCTGGCCCACCTGCTTGTCGAAAAGCGCGGCCGGCGCCTCGCCAAGCCGGCGCTGGTGGTGCTGCCGACCTCGCTGGTCTTCAACTGGCAGCGGGAGGCGGAGCGTTACGCGCCGGACCTCAAGGTGCTGAGCTTGCGCGGTAGCGGCCGCGCCGAGGCCTTTGCGAAGATTCCCGACGCGGATGTGTGCCTGACCACCTACCCGCTGCTGTGGCGCGACCGGGAACAGCTCGCCGCCCATGAATACCACTCGCTGATCCTCGATGAGGCCCAGACGGTGAAGAACGCCGCCAGCCAGGCCGCCCAGGTGGTGCGCACGCTGCGCGCCGAGCATCGCCTGTGCCTCACCGGCACGCCGCTGGAAAACCATCTCGGCGAGCTGTGGAGCCAGTTCGACTTCCTGCTGCCGGGCTTCCTCGGCGACGTGAAGGACTTCACCGCCCGCTGGCGCACACCGGTCGAGAAATACGGCGACACGGTGCGCCGCGACCTGCTGGCCAAGCGCATCGCGCCCTTCATCCTGCGTCGCCGCAAGGAAGAGGTGGCCAAGGAGCTGCCGCCGAAGACCATCGTGGTACGCAGCGTCGAGCTCGATGGCCGCCAGCGCGACCTCTACGAAACCGTACGGGCGACGATGGACCAGCGCGTGCGCGACGAGATCGCCGCCCGCGGCTTCGCGCGCAGCCAGATCGTCATCCTCGACGCGCTGCTCAAGCTGCGCCAGGTGTGCTGCGACCCACGCCTGCTGAAGACCGATGCCGCTGCCAAGGTAAAGGAGCGGGCCAAGCTGGACCTGCTGATGGACATGCTGCCGGAGCTGGTGGACGAGGGCCGCAAGGTGCTGCTGTTCTCCCAGTTCACCGGCATGCTGGCGCTGATCGCCGCCGAGCTGGACGAGCGGCGCATCCGTCACGTGGCGCTGACCGGCGACACCGTGGACCGGGAAACCCCGGTCCGCCAGTTCCAGGATGGCGACGTGCCGGTCTTCCTGATCAGCCTGAAAGCCGGCGGCGTCGGCCTCAACCTGACCGCCGCCGACACGGTGATCCACTACGATCCGTGGTGGAACCCCGCGGTGGAAAACCAGGCCACCGACCGCGCCCACCGCCTCGGCCAGACGAAGGCGGTGTTCGTCTACAAGCTGGTGGTGGCCGGCTCCATCGAGGAGAAGATCCTCGGCCTGCAGGAGAAGAAGGCCGAACTGGCCGCCGGTATCCTCGCCGAGGACCACGAGGGCAGCGTCAAGTTCGGCGAGGACGACATCCGCGCGCTGCTGGCGCCGCTGCCCGAGGCAAAGGGCGACGCCGAACCGAAGAAGCGCGGCCGGCCGAAGAAGGCCTGAGCGCCGTCGGCCCGGGCTTCGGCCGGGCCGGATTCAGCGCCGCGCGGCGCGCATCAGGCTCGCCGCCACCACGGCGAGGGCGAAGACCGCCGTCAGCAGCATGTAGCCCTGCGCGTAGGCGCTGAAGATGCCCGGCGCCGCGGTGCCATAGACCACCTCGCGCCATTCGACGAAGACCGCCACGATGGCCACCCCCAGCACGCCACCCAACTGCCGGGCGTAGCTGATGACGACTGTCGACTGGCCGAGCTGGTGGGGTTCCAGGTGATGCAGCGTGGCGAGGTTGAGGGCCGGGAGGATCAGCCCCAGGCCGATGCGCCCGATCACCGTGGCGACGATGATCTCGGTGTAGGAGATGTGTCCGGCCTCGACGGCGAAGATCACCAGGGACAGGCCGAAGGCCAGCAGCCCGGTAACGGTGAGCCACTTGGGCGAGATGCGGTCGGCCAGCCGCCCCGCCACCGGTAGCGTGAGGATCAGCGCGATGCCGGCTGGTACCAGGGCCATGCCGGCACCGCCGGCGCCGTAGGATAGGGCCTTCTGCAGGAACACCGGCACCAGATAGGTGGATGCGTAGAGGCCGAAGCCGTAGGAGAAGGACACCAGGCTGCCCATCGTGAAGCTGCGGTCGGCGAACAGCCCGAGTTCGACGAGGGGTTCCGGATGCTGCCGGGCGTGGCGCACGAAGAGGATCGTCGCGGCGAGGGCCAGCCCCGCCTGGCCGAGGGTCCACGGCGACCATGGGCCGCTATGGTGGAGGCTCGACACGCCCTCGATCAGTGCCAGCGTGGCGAGGGTCAGCCAGCCCAGGCCGGGCCAGTCGAAGGGGCGCGCGACGAGCTGGCGCGGCTCCGGCAGCAGGTAGATGGCGGCCACCCAGGCCACCACGCCGAAGGGCACGCCGAGCAGGAAGATCGCCTCCCAGCCGAAACGGTCGAGCAGCATGCCGCCGAGGGCCGGCGCGACGGCCGGGGTGAGGGCGATGCCGACGGTGAGGATGCCCGACGCCTGCCCACGGGATTCGGCCGGGAACAGGCGCATCAGCGCCAGCACCCCCATCGGCTGCAGCACGCCGGCGGCGGCGCCCTGCAGGATGCGTGCAGCCACCACCAGCGTGAAGCTGGGCGCAAAGAAGCCGGCCACGCTGGCCAGCGCGAGGATCACCAGGGCCAGCATGAAGACGCGGCGAAAGCCGATGCGGTCGATCAGCCACGAGGTGGGCAGCATGGCGACGGTCATCGCCGTCATGAAGCCGGTCATCGCCCATTGGACCTGGTCCTGGCCGAGCCCGAAATGGCCCGTCAACGCCGGCACCGCCACGTTGAAGCTGGACGTGCACAGCACGCCGGACACGGTGCCGATGCCGATGATGGACAACACGATCCACTTGTACCCTTCGCCGAAACGCTGGCTGTGGGCATCGAACGGGGCGGCGCGGGGCAACAGGGGCATGGGTGCGTCCCGCTCGTGGGTTCTTACACCAGTCGGTTCACTGCTTCGCCGGCGGCGAAGGCCTCGATGTTGCCGGTCAGCTGGTCGGCCAGCGTTTGCATGGCTTCGCGGCTGGACCACGCCACGTGGGGCGTCAGGATGAAGTTGCCGGCGGCGAGCAGGTCGGCGGCCAGCAGCGGGTTGTCGGTGGGCGGTTCCTCGGTCAGCACGTCGAAGCCGGCGCCACCGATCTGCCGGGCGCGCAGCGCGTTCGCCAGCGCGGCTTCGTCCACCAGGCCGCCGCGGGCGGTGTTGATCAGCAGCGCGGTGGGCTTCATCGCGGCGAGTTCGGCGGCGCCGATCAGGTGGCGCGTGGAATCGTTGAGGGGGCAGTGCAGGCTGATCACGTCGGCTTCGCGGATCAGCTGCTCGAAGGCCACGTAGCCGTCGCGCAGCGTCGCCGCGCCCTTGTGTTCGCCGCGGATCACCCGCATGCCAAAGGCCTCGGCGAGGCGCGCGACGCCCTGGCCGAGGGTGCCGCTGCCGAGGAGGCCGAGGGTCTGCCCCGACAGGTCGCGGATCGGATAGTCGAAGTAGCAGAACTGCTCGCTCTTCTGCCAGCGCCCGGCGGCCACCGACTGGTGGTAGGGCGCCAGCTGGCGGGACAGGGCCAGCATCAGCGCCAGCACGTGCTCGGGTACCGTCTCGCGGGCGTAGCCGCGCACGTTGGCGACGGCGATGCCGCGGGCCCGGCAGGCTTCCAGGTCCACGTTGTTGTAGCCGGTGGCGGCGATGGCCACCATCTGCAGGTCCGGCAGGCCGGCGATGATGTCGGCGGTGAGCAGGCGCTTGTTGACGATCGCGATGGTCGCGCCGGCCAGGTGCTCCGCCACCTCATGCTGGGCGGTGGCCTCGTATTCGGTCCACTCGTGGGCGAAGGCGGGGCGGCGGATGTCGGCGATCAGCGCGCCGGATTCCAGGTAGACGATGCGATGCATGGCGGTCGGGGCGGTAAGCTGAAATAAGGAATCAAGCTTACCGCGCCCGGCCCGGCCGGCAGAACCGGGGTTTACCGCAGCCGGGGCTCAGAACTCCAGGCCGGCCTGGGCGGCGATGCCGGCCTTGAAGGCATGCTTGACGACGCCCATGTCGGTGACCGTGTCGGCTGCCGCGATCAGTGCTTCCGGCGCGCCGCGGCCGGTGACGATGACGTGCTGCATGGCGGGGCGGGCCTGCAGATCGGCGATCACCTCGTTCACATCCAGGTAGGCGTACTTGAGGACGATGTTGAGCTCGTCGAGTACCACCAGGCCGATCTCCGGATCGCGCAGGAAGGCTCGTGCCTGTTCCCAGCCGGCCTTGGCGCTGGCGATGTCGGCGCTGCGGTCCTGGGTGTCCCAGGTGAAGCCGTCGCCCATCACGTGCCAGCTCACTTCCGGCTGGCGGCGGAAGAAGGCTTCCTCGCCGGTGTCGGAGCGGCCCTTCACGAACTGCACCACGCCGGCCTTGAGGCCGTGGCCGAGGGCCCGCGCCAGCACGCCGAAGGCGGCGCTGGACTTGCCCTTGCCGTTACCGGTGTTCACCAGGAGAACGCCGCGCTGGTCGGTGGCGGCGGCAATGGCCGCGTCGACGACGGCCTTCTTGCGTTCCATACGGGTCTTGTGGCGGGCATCGCGTTCGGTGTCGGAGGAGGTGTCGTGGTCGGTCATGGTGGTGTTTGTGCGTTCGTTGGGGGTTCGGTTGTTGTGGTTTTCTTGTGAGTTTCCTGTGGATTTCTTGTGGAGCAAATGGGTTTGCCCCGCAGGTACGACAGGCAGTGTGCAGGTCTGGACGGTGTCCAGTGGCTGTCAGGCTGGGACGAACAGCGTTGCCGTACCGTCGGCGACGGCCCGCAGCGGATGGCCGAAGGCCGCCGACAGGCGCTCGGCGGTGAGCACCTCGGCGACCGTGCCGAAGATATGGCCACCTGCGCCGTCGAGCAGCAGCACGTGGCTGGCGTAGCGGGCAGTCAGGTTGATGTCGTGGAGGACCATCGCCACACCGGCGCCGGCGGAAGCCAGGGTGCGGAAGTGGTCCAGCACCGCGACTTCATGGTGCAGGTCCAGGTGGGCCAGCGGTTCGTCGAGCAGGTACAGGCGCGGCCGCTGGACCAGCAGGGTGGCGATGGCGAGGCGCTGGCGCTCGCCGCCGGACAGCGTGGGCACCTGGCGTTCGGCAAAGCTGTCGAGGCCCATGCTGGCCAGCGCGGTGAGGGCGATCGCCTCGTCTTCCGGCCCTTCCCAGTCCCACCGGCCGAGGTAGGGGTGGCGGCCGACGAGGGCGGTCTCGAGCACTGTCGCGCTGAAGAAATCCGGCTGGCTCTGGGCCAGCAGGCCGCGCAGGCAGGCCTCGTGGCCACGAGGCCAGGCGGCGTAAGGCTGGCCGGACAGCAGCACGGTGCCCGCGGCCGCCGCGCGCAGGCCGGCCAGAGTGTGCAGCAGGGTGGTCTTGCCGGCGCCGTTGCGGCCGAGGATCACCAGGGTGTCGCCGGGCTGCAGCGTGAAGTCCAGCGCGCGCACCACGTCGCGGTGGCCTACCTTCACGGTGAGGCGCTCGGCGGCGAGGACTGGCGGGCGCACGTCCATCTTCATCGTGGATGCCTGGCCAGCAGGAACAGGAAGACCGGCACGCCGATCAGCGCGGTGAGCACGCCGACCGGTAGCTGGATCGGCGCCACCACGGTGCGTGCGGCGGTGTCCGCGGCGCACAGCAGCACGCCGCCGGCCAGCGTGGCGGCGGGCAGCAGCAGGCGCTGGTCATTGCCGATGGCGAGGCGGACCAGATGCGGCACGATCAGGCCGACGAAGCCCACCGAACCGACGGTGGTCACTGCCACCGCGGTGAGCAGTGCGCCGAGGCCGTAAACCAGCATGCGCAGGCGGCCGACCTGGATGCCGAGGGCGCGGGCGGTGATCTCGCCACGGGCCAGCAGGTTGAGTTCGCGGGCGAAGGGCAGGGCGGCCAACAGACCGATGCCCAGCAGGGCCAGTGCCGGCCATGGGCGGGTCGCGCTGCTGGCATCGCCCATCAACCAGAACAGCATGCCCTTGACGCGGCCTTCGGGGGCCAGGCTCAACATGAGTGCCACCGCGGCGCCGCAGCCGGCGGCGACGATGACGCCGGTGAGCAGGAGGCGGGTCTGCGTCCATGAACCGTCGCCATGGGCGAGGCCGAAGACCAGCAGCGTGGCGCCGAGGGCACCGATGAAGGCGCCGGTGTCGATCCACCCGGCCGTCGCTCCGGCCAGGATCGTGCCCAGCGCGCCAACCGCTGCCCCACCGGAAATGCCCAGCACGTAGGGGTCGGCCAACGGGTTGCGCAGCAGCACCTGCATCAGCGCACCGGCCAGGGCCAGCAGGCCGCCGCAGGCGAAGGCGGCGATGGCGCGGGGCAGGCGTAGCTGGCGGACGATGTCCGCCTCCATGCTGCTTTCACCGCTGCCCAGTGCTGCCAGCAGATCGTGCCAGGACACTGGCATGGCGCCGGCCGACAGGGACCAGGCGAAGGCCACCAGCGCCGCCGTCATCAGGCCGGCGATGACCAGCCGGGCGCGCAGGCGCATGTGGCGCATGCTCACCGGTTGATGTCGGGCGGCGGTGTGCCCGTCGGCCATGGTCCCTCCGTGCATGGGGCTTATTTCGGTGCGTAGCGTACGCCGAAGAAGACGTTGGCGCCGGCCGTCTTGAAGCCCCAGGCGGTTTCGTACTGCTTGTCGAGGATGTTGTTGGCCCGTGCTTCGAGGCCCAGCTCCTTGGTCAGCGCGTACTTGGCGAAGGCGTTCACCAGCCCGTAGCCGCCCATCGGGTTGACCTCGTTGGTACGGTCGTAGCGGCCGCTGGAACCCTGCCATTCGGCGCCCACGGTGAGGGCCGCGAAGCTGCGGCTGATCGCCAGATTGCCGGTCTTGTTGGCGCGGCGCTGCAGGCGCGTGCCGGTATCCAGATCCTTCGGATCGAGGAAGTCGATGTTGGCGACGATGTCGAAGCCGGCGAGCTGGCCGCCGTAGCCCAGGCTGATGCCTTCCAGGCGGGCACTGCCGACGTTCTGCGGGATGAAGTTCTGGTCGTTGACTATCAGGTTGCTGATGCGGTTGCGGAAGTAGGTGGCGCTGACGCTGTGCCCGTGCTGCTCCCACAGCAGGCCGACTTCCTTGTTGTAGGCGCTTTCCGGCCTCAGGTTGGCGTTGCCGTAGCCGGGGTAATACAGCTCATTGAAGGTCGGCGCGCGGAAGGCGTTGCCGATGCTGCCCTGCACGCGCAGGGTCGGCAGGATCTGGTAGCCGTAGCCGGCGTAGCCGGTGGTCTTGCCGCCGAACTGGCTGTTGTCGTCGTGGCGGGCATTGAGCTGGACCTTGTGCGGGCCAAAGCCGGCGGTCCACCCGAGCAGTGCCGAGTTGATCGAGCGGCTGACGTCGAAGGTGTCCTGGTTGACGGCCTTCTGGTGCAGGTTCTCGTAGGCGGCGAGCAGGGTGCCGACCGGCAGGCGGATGTCGTTCTGCCACATGAACTGCTGCTGGGTGGTCTTGATCGACGCGCCGCTGGGGGCGTAGGACGCAAAGTCCTTCGAGTCGTCCACCGACTGGCCGAAGCGCACGGTGCTGGTCCAGATGTCCGTGAGGCGATTGCGGCTGAACAGGTTCCAGGCGTTCTGGATGTTGTTGCTGTAGTTGTCGAAGCCGAGGCCCGAGTCGTAATGGTTGCGACTGGTGGCGTAGAGGATCGAAGCGCCCACTTCATGGCCGTCCGCCACGCTATAGCCCAGCTTGGCCGAGAAGTTGCTGTTGCGGTACGGATCCTTGTCCGGGTTGTAGTAGTAAGGCTGCTTGGTCTTGCTGTAGATGGCGCTGAAACCGTCGTTCTCGGCATAGCCGCCGCGCACCGAGTACGACAGCTTGTCGGTGCCGCCGGACACGCCGGCCGAGGTTTCGCGGGTGCCGTAGCTGCCGACGCCGACGAAGGCGTCGGCCTTCGGCGCGCCTTCGCCCTTGCGCGTGAAGATCTGGATCACGCCGCCGATGGCGTCGGCGCCGTACAGCGCGGAAGCCGGGCCGCGGACGATTTCGATGCGCTCGATCTGCGACAGCGGGATGTCCTGCCAGCTCGGCGAGCCGAGGGTCGTCGAGCCGAGGCGCATGCCGTCGACGATCAGCAGGGTCTGGCGCGGGCTGGCGCCGCGGATGAAGATGTCGGTGGCCTTGCCGGGGCCGCCGCTGGACGCCATCTGGATGCCGGGCTGGCGGGCCAGCAGTTCGGGCAGGGAGAAGGTCGAGCCGGCGCGTTCGATCTGCTCGCGCCCGATGACGGTCACGTCAGCCAGCGACTCGTCGGCGCGCTGGGCCTGGCGGGTGGCGGTGACGACGACGGTGGGCTGCTCGGTTGCGGCCTGCGCCAGGCTGGGAAACACGGAAGCGACCGCGAGGGCGGCGGTGGAAAGGCGGATGATCATCTGTCAGGTTCTCCCGGACCCGGTGGCGTCCCCGCCGACTCGGGTGGATTGCGTGTGGAAGCGCAGGGGAGGTACCGCAGAAGGCCGGACAGGATCACGGCCGCGCGCGTTGCCACCACCCCGTGGCACTTCCGCTGTTGTGTGATCGAGGCCGGTATCCGGGCTCGCAAGCCGAGCCGGTGCGGCACAATGCCGACCGGACAGGACGCATCGCCTTCCCAGGCCCGTAAGGCCCAGTGGCTATGTGATGCGCCTTGCGCTTGCTTACCGTTGCGGGGGCAGCACAGGCCTTGCGGCTTCCGTGTGGAAGCACGCGCACCTGTTTCCCGTTTAACTCCTGGCCTGGACGGCCGCTGGAGCACCTGGAGCACGCGTATCGCCGGGCCGACTCGGCCCTGTGGCGACAACGGCTGCGATAATAGCACCAAAATCAGTCACTTCCCGAATTGGGTTGACGTGAGCGTCAATCTGCTGGAGCCCTCTTATGTCATCCGAATTGATCCTGGGCGGCGCCCGTTCCGGCAAGAGCCGCCACGCCGAACAGGCCGCCGCGGCGAGCGGCCTGGCCGTGCATGTGATCGTTACCGCCGAGGCGCTGGACGAGGAAATGTGCGTGCGCATCGCCCGCCACCAGGCCGACCGGCCGGCAGGCTGGAATGTCGTCGAAGCGCCCCGCGCGCTGGCGGCGGCACTGCAGGCGACGGCGGCGCCGGAGCGCTGCGTGGTCGTCGATTGCCTGACCCTGTGGCTGGCCAACCTGCTCGACGGGGCCGAGAACCTGCCGCCGGCCGCCGGTGCCGAACTGCTGCCGGCCTTCGCCCGCGAGCGTGCGGCGTTGCTCGAACTGATTCCGCAGTTGCCGGGGAAAGTGATCTTCGTCGCCAATGAGGTGGGTCTCGGCCTGGTGCCGGAGAGTCCGCTGGGCCGCCTGTTCCGCGACGAGGCCGGGCGTCTCAACCAGGCTGTGGCGGCCCTGTGCGGGCGGGTGACTTTCGTCGCCGCGGGCCTGCCGCTGGTCCTCAAGGGGGCCTGAAGGGCGGGTGGTAATAGGTCACAGTTCGGCGATGTCCCGCCACATAGCGGCCGCTGCTTGCTGCACGGCACCATCGATCCCTTAAAAAAACAAAAGGGATCCACACCATGAGCACCCAACGCCTTGCCAGCAACGTCGGGCAGATCTGCCGTATTGCGCTGCCGTCCTACCCGGGCAGCGGCGCCACCTGGTACGTGGATGGCGCCAACGGCGCGGTCCGCGTATGCCTCGAGGAAAGCCAGGCGACGGTCGCGCAGCAGCGCGACGGCAGCCAGGTCTTTTCGGTGATCGGCGAAGTGGCTGGCGACTACGAACTGCGTTTCGTGCTAAAGCGCGCGTGGGAGCGCGAGGTGCGCAACAGCCGCCGGGTCGTCCTGCAGGTTCGTTCGCTGGGCGGGAAAAGCCGCGCCAATTAAGGCTTTGCGGCCGTCCGGCGGATGTCGCGGGGCGGCCGTCCAGGGGCGCTGGCGCTTGAACAAATGATTTCGGCGTCCTAGCATCCGCGGCCTCGACACCGTCCGCAGATGCGTCCCATGACCTACGCCATCGTCCGTCCCGACCAGTCCCTCGCCCCCGCGCTGCAGCAGCGCATCGACACCAAGACCAAGCCCCTCGGCGCCCTCGGCCGCCTCGAGCCGCTGGCCCGCCAGATCGGTCTGATCCAGCAGACCCTCAGCCCCGAACTGCGCCGGCCGCACATGCTGGTGTTTGCCGGCGACCACGGCGCGGCCAAGGCGGGCGTGTCCGCCTACCCGCAGGACGTGACCTGGCAGATGGTCGAGAACTTCCTTGCCGGCGGCGCAGCGATCAACGTTTTTGCGCGCCAGATGGGCATGGGCCTGACAGTGGTGGATGCCGGCGTGGCCCACGACTTCGGCAGCCGCCCCGGCCTGATCGACGCCAAGGTGGCACCGGGCACCGCCAACTACCTGGAAGAACCGGCGCTGACCGTCGCCCAGCGCGACGCTGCGCTGGCCTGTGGCCGCGAGCTGGTCCGCGGCCTGGCCGCCGACGGCTGCAACGTGGTCGGTTTCGGCGAGATGGGCATCGGCAACACCGCCGCCGCGTCGCTGCTGACCCACTGCCTGACCGGCACTGAACTGGACGTGGTGATCGGCCGTGGCACCGGCCTCGACGACGCCGGCCTGGAGCGCAAGCGCGCCTTGTTGGCCAAGGCGGTGGCGCGCGGCGGGCGCCGTGGCGATCCGCTGGAAGCGCTGACCGAGTACGGCGGCCTGGAGATCGCGATGATGGCGGGTGCGATGCTCGGCGCCGCCGAAGCCGGCATGCTGCTGCTGATCGACGGCTTCATCGTCACCAGCGCGCTGCTGGTGGCCTATGAGATCGCCCCGGAAATCATCGATTACTGCGTGTTCGCGCACCGTTCCGAAGAGCCCGGCCACGCCGTGCAGCTGGCCCACCTGGGTGCCGCCCCGCTGGTCCAGCTCGACTTGCGCCTTGGCGAGGGCACTGGCGCCGCGCTGGCCTTCCCGCTGGTGCAGGCGGCGGTCAATTTCCTCAACGAAATGGCCAGCTTCGAATCCGCCGGCGTCAGCGGCAAGGACGCGTGAGACACGCAAGCCGCCAGTCCGCCGCACTGCCATGATCCGCGCCCAGCTCGAGCTGATCTTCATCGCCATCGCGTTCTTCAGCCGCCTGCCGGTACCGGGCTGGGTAGACTTCGCGCCGGACAAGCTGGGGCGGGCGGCGCGCTATCTGCCACTGGTTGGCTGGCTGGTCGGCCTGATCGGCGCGGCGACCTACTGGTTGGCGGCACAGCTGCTGCCGGTGGACCTGGCGGTGGTGCTGGCGATGGCGGCGACCATCCGCGCCACCGGCGCTTTCCACGAGGACGGCTGGGCCGACACCTGCGACGGCCTCGGCGGCGGGTGGACCAAGGAGCAGGCGCTGGCGATCATGAAGGACTCGCGGATCGGCAGCTATGGTGCCATCGGCCTGGTGCTGCTGCTGCTCGCCAAATACCTGGCCCTCGCCGACCTGGGCGCCGACGACGACTACCCGGTGGTCGCCGCGCTGCTGGTGGCCCATCCGCTGTCGCGCCTCGCCGCGGTCAGTGTGATGGCAGTGCTCGACTACGCGCGCAGCGACGACAGCGCCAAGTCGGCGCCGGTGGCGCGCCGCCCGAGCGCCACCGAGCTGGGCATCGCCACGCTGGCCGGCATCGTGCCGCTGTTGCTGTTGACGCCGCTGGAAGCCTTGGCGGCGCTGCTCGTCGCCGCGGTGGTGGCGGTGGCCGCGGCACGCAAGTTCGCCCGCCGGCTCGGCGGTTATACCGGCGACTGCCTGGGCGCCACCCAGCAGCTCGCCGAAATCGCCATCTACCTGGGGATGCTCGCCGCGTGGAGCTTTACCTGATCCGCCATCCCCGGCCCGCCGTGGCGCCGGGGATCTGTTATGGCCAGACCGACCTGGGGCTGGCCGAGTCCGCTGCCGAGGTGGCGGCCCGCCTGCGTCCGCTGCTGCCGGCCGACTTCGTGCTGTACGCCAGCCCGCTGGCCCGCGCCCGCCTGCTGGCCGAAGCGCTCGGTACGCCGCGGCTCGAACCGCGCCTCAAGGAAATCCACTTCGGCGAATGGGAAGGGTGCAGCTATGACGACATCGGCCGCGCCGCCCTCGATGTGTGGGCTGATGCACCGCTGGACTTCGCACCGCCAGGCGGAGAGTCGCCGCGCCAGATGGCGGCCCGTGTCCATGATTTCCTCGCCGAGCTGCAGGCCGCGCCGCCGGCCGCCGCGGTGGTGGTTGCCCACGGTGGCCCACTGCGCGCGCTGGCCGGCCATCTGCTCAAGCTGCCGGCGGAACACTGGCTTGGCCTCGATTTCGCCTGCGGCGAAGTGACTCGCCTGGACCTCCACGACTGGGGCACGCTGCTGCGCTGGTTCAACCGCTGAGCGGACGGCTGGCTGGGGCACAATCGGGGTTGTGTCCATAGCCCGTGTTCCACTGATGAACTTCATTGCCTGCACCCTCGCCGAGCACGGCGATGCGATCCTGGCCATCTTCAACGAGGCCATCGCCACTTCCACCGCCCTTTACGACTACCAGCCGCGCACCCGCGACAGCATGACCGCATGGTTCGCCGCCAAGGCGGCCGGCAACTATCCGGTGATCGGTGCGGTGGACGAGGCCGGCACGCTGCAGGGCTTTGCCAGCTACGGCCCGTTCCGTGCCTTTCCGGCCTACAAGTACACCGTCGAGCATTCCGTCTATGTGCACCACGACCACCGCGGCCAGGGGCTCGGGCGGGCCTTGCTGAAGCGTCTGGTGGAGGCGGCCACGGCGCAGGACTATCACCTGCTGGTGGGTGTCATCGACATGGCCAACGCCGGTAGCATCGCGCTGCACGAGCAGCTTGGCTTCGTGCATGAGGGCACGCTGAAGGAGGTTGGTTTCAAGTTCGGGCGCTGGCTTGACGTGGGCTTCTACCGGCGTCGTCTGGAAACCCCGCTGCAGCCGGTGGACGGTTGATCATCCATCATATTTGTCCGCTAAACTCAGCCATCCCCATTTCAGTCAGGCCCATGGACCACTTCCTTGCCGACGACGGCGAAAAGCTGCACCTGAAGATCTCCGGCGACGGTCCGCCGCTGGTGCTGCTGCATGGCTGGACGTCCACCCACCGGGACTGGAATCCCTTCCTCCAAGTCTTCGAGGCCCGCTTCCGCGTGTATCGCTGGGACGCCCGCGGCCATGGCGGGCATGGACTGCGGACCGACACCGTGCCGACCGTCGCGCGCATGGCCCGCGATCTGCAGAACCTGCTCGACCACTACCGCCTCGATCAGGTGGTGGCGGTCGGCCACTCGATGGGCGCGCTGACCCTGTGGCAATACCTGCGCGATTTCGGTGCCGGCCGCCTGTCGCGGCTGGTCTTCATCGACCAGTCGCCGCGCCTCATCACCGACGACGACTGGAAGAGCGGCATCTATGGGGATTTCGACGCCAGCCGCAACGCTGCCTTCATCGGTGAGTTGCAGCGGGACTTCGCCGAGGCGGTACTGCGCCTTGCAGCCGATGGCCACAACGAGCGGGCCCGCGCCAAGTACGCCGAAAACGGCAGTGGCATCCAGACCGCCCGCCAGCGCCTGCAGGCCCTCGAACCCGGGCCGCTGATCGAGTGCTGGCGCAGCCTGACCGCCGCCGACTACCGGGACGTGCTGCAGGCCATCCCGGTGCCGGCGCTGCTGGTCTACGGCGGAGCGAGCAACTTCTACTCCACGGGTACTGCGCATTTCGTGCAACAGCGCATCCCGGACGCGCTGCTGCACATCTACGAGGGTGTCGATCACGCGCCCCATCTGTGGGAACGGGAGCGTTTCGTGGAAGACGTGCTGGGTTTCGTCGCCGGGCCATCGCAACCCGGCCCCGAGTCGGGCCGGCGTTAGACTATTTTTGGATTACCTCTTCATCCACATGGGACCAGGGGTGGGGAGGCACGGAGCAAAGGGGGACTGGATGGGCGGACTGGACGGCGCCGGCGTGCGGCGCATATTGCTGCGCATTGGGGTTGTAGTAGTGGCCGCCCTGTGGATTGCCGAGGACATGGGCTGGATCCATGTGGCTGAATCAGGCATCCCCCTGGATGCGGACTTACCGTCGCCGGTCCCCACCGCCATGGGGCTGACGGTGCAGAGCGTGATGGTCGGTCATGGCACATCGGCAGGGATTGCCATGCTTTCCGACAACGGCCAACCGCCGGAAATGGTTTCGGAAGGTCAGGCCTACCACGATGATCTGCGCATCGAGCGGGTGCTCGCCGATCGGGTGATCCTGCGGCAGCGGGACAACAACGCGCCCATCGTGCTGGCGGTGGTGCCGCCGCGGCCGATGGGCGATGTCGTGCCGCCTCCCGTCACTCCGATGGCCCCGATTGGTTCCACGCCCACGGTAGAGCCACCGACCGGGGCTGCCGCCGCCGCGCCCGGACGCTGACGCGCTTCCGCCAGCGACGGGGGCGATCTTGCAGGGGCTGGCCGTGCACCGCACAATGGACCGTTATTGTTCGTGGCCCGCCCATGCCCGCCGATTCACCGAACCCGCCCGCGCCGCTGGTCGCCTGCCATGAGTGCGACCTGCTGCAGCACGACGTGCCCATCGCCCCTGGCGAGACGGCCCGCTGCGTGCGCTGTGGCGCCGAGCTGGCGCGCAACCCACCGGACAGCCTGGACCGTACGCTGGCCTACACGCTGACGGCGGCTATCCTGTATGTGCTGGCCAATGCCTTTCCGTTGATCGGCCTTGAGCTGCAGGGGCGCTACGCCGAGGTGACGCTGTTCGCCGCGGTACGCAACCTGTGGCACATCGGCATGCAGCCGGTGTCGGCGCTGGTCTTCGTCACCGCGCAGCTGTTCCCGCTGCTCGAAATGCTGATGATCCTGCTGGTCCTGGTGCCGCTGCGCCTCGGCCGCCGCTCGCCGCGCCTGGTCGCCTTCTTCCGCCTGGTGCTGTCGGTGCGGCCGTGGGGCATGATGGAAGTCTTCCTGCTCGGCATGTTGGTGTCGCTGGTCAAGCTGGCCCACTCGGGCTCGGTGATCCTCGGCACGGCCTTCTGGGCCACCGCGGCGCTGATCCTGATCCTCACGCTGGCCGGGCGGGCTTTCGACCGCCGCGTGTTGTGGCGGATGAGCCATCCGGAGGGCGCATGAAGCCCGCGCTCACCGCCCGCCAGGCCGGTTTGCTGAGCTGCCATGTGTGCGGCCAGCTGGCGCAGGCGCCGTTGGACGCGAACCAGCGGTCGCGCTGCCCGCGCTGCGCGGCGCCGCTGCACCAGCGCAAGCCGGCCAGCATCAACACGACCTGGGCGCTGCTCGTCGCCGCGGCGCTGCTCTATCTGCCGGCCAACCTGCTGCCGATCATGGTCACCTCGTCGCCGGTCAACCACCAGGTGGACACCATCATGAGCGGGGTGATCTTCCTGTGGCGGGACGGGCAGTGGCCGCTGGCGCTGGTGGTGTTCTTCGCCAGCGTGGTGGTGCCGCTGCTGAAGATCCTGGCGCTGGTGTACCTCACCGCGTCCGTGCAAATGCGTTCCCGCCACCGCGTGATGCAGCGTGCCCGCCTGTACCGGGTGGTCGAATTCGTCGGGCGCTGGTCGATGCTGGACATCTACGTCATCACGCTGCTGGTGGCGCTGGTACAGTTCCGGGGTTTGGCCACCGTCGATGCCGGCCCGGCCGCGGTGGCCTTCGGCGCGGTGATCGTGCTGACGATGTTTGCCGCGCTGACATTCGATCCGCGCCTGATCTGGGACCCCCTCACCGATTCCGAAACTGCCGACCATGACTGACCCGCTGCCGCCCTCCCTGCCGACCGCCGTCGTGGAGCGTCCGCGCCGTTTCCGCGTTCCGCTGGTGTGGATCATCCCGCTGGTGGCGGCGCTGATCGGCCTGTTCCTGGCGGTGCGCGGCTACTACGAGCAGGGGCCAGTGATCACCATCCAGTTCGATACCGGTGCCGGCCTGGAGCCGGGCAAGACGCGCATCAAGTACCGTGACGTGGATGTCGGCCAGATCACCGCGGTGGCCCTCGCCGAGGACGGCAGCCACGTGATCGCCACCGCCCAGCTGGCCCGCCAGGCGTCCCGCCTGTTGGTGGACGACACGCGCTTCTGGGTGGTCAGCGCGCGGGTCTCCGGCGGCTCCATCTCGGGCCTCGACACGCTGCTGGCGGGTGCCCACGTGGGCATGGACGTGGGCAAGTCGGTCGAGCCGCGGCGCGAGTTCGTCGCATTGCGGGAGGCACCGGTGGTCAGTTTCGACGTGCCCGGCCGCAGTTTCAGCCTGGAGGCGGACAACCTGGGCTCGATCGGCGTCGGCACGCCGGTGTTCTACCGGCGCATCCAGGCTGGCCAGGTTACAGGCTACAAGCTCGACGAGCAGGGCAAGCACCTGGACATTCAGGTCTTCGTGCAGGCGCCCTACGACCGTTTCGTCACCACCAACTCCCGCTTCTGGAACGCCAGCGGTGTGGATGTGAAGCTCAGTGCCGAAGGCGTACAGGTCAATACCGAATCGGCCACGTCGATCCTCACCGGCGGGCTGGCCTTCCAGACGCCGGAGGGCGACGCCGACGAGCCGGCGCCGAAGGGCCACGTGTTCCGCCTGTTCCGCAACCGGGACGAGGCGCTCAAGCAGCCCAACGTCAACGCCCACACCTATCTGCTGCGTTTCCACGAATCGGTGCGCGGCCTGTCGGTCGGCGCGGGGGTGGATTTCCGTGGCATCCAGGTCGGCGAGGTGACGGCGATCCATCCGGCCTTCCATGCCCGCGGCGCCGATCTCGAACTGCTCGTCGAAGTGGCGATCTTCCCCAACCGCCTGCAGGCGCGCAACGAGCAGGGCAAAACGCCATACGCCGGCAAGGACTTCCGGGACAAGGATTTCCGAGCCTTCATCGACCGCCTGATCGCCAGCGGCATGCGCGCCCAGCTGCGCAACGGCAACCTGGTGACCGGCCAGCTCTACGTGGCGCTGGATTTCTTCCCCGCCGCCGGGTCTGGTCGTGCCGACTGGACGCAGAATCCCCCCCAGTTACCGACCCAGCGGGGCAGTCTTGAAGAGTTGCAGACCACCTTGCTGCGTGTGGTGGAGCGTATCGACAAGCTGCCGTTGGACGCCATCGGCAAGGATACCCAGAAGGCCATCGCCAGCCTCGGCCGCACCCTCGACGAGGTCGAAGCGCTGGTCAAGCGCCTCGACGGCCTGGCCAATGGCGACGTGCGCGACACCATCATCGAGGCCCGTGGCGCCATCGCCGACACCCGCAGGTTGTTGAGCAGCGACGCGCCGCTGCAGCAGGACCTGCGCGCCAGCCTGCAGGAGCTGTCGCGCGCTGCCCAGGCCCTGCGCCATCTGGCCGACAGCCTCGACCGTCACCCCGAAGCGCTGTTGCGCGGCAAACCCGAGGACAAGCCATGAAACCCGTGCTGGCCAGCCTGGCCCTTCTGCTGGCGGCCTGCGGCACCACGCCGCCGATCCAGTTCTTCAGCCTCGGCCCGCAGGCCGTGGCGGACAGCGCCCCTGCCGTGGCGGGGCCGAGCCTGGTGGTCGGCCCGGTTGGCGTGCCGGCGGCCATCGACCGCCTGCACATGGTGCGCCTGGTGGACGGCGTGCGCGTCGAGGTGGCCGACGGGCACCGCTGGGCTGCCCCGCTGAAAACCGAGATGGCCCGCCGCATCGCCTCCGATATTGCCCGGCTGCGTGGCTACGGGCGGGTCGTCGCGTGGCCGCAGGCGACGCTGGCCGAGCCGGACCTGAGCCTGCCGATCGACGTGCAGCGTTTCGATGCCGAAGGCTTCGAGCGGGTCACGCTGGAGGCGGTGTGGACGCTGCGCAAGGGCGGCAAGGACCTGGCCAGCCGGCGCTTCGTCGGCAGCGAGCAGGTGGCGGCGCCGACCTACGCGGCGCTCGCCGCGGCTCACGGCCGGCTGATCGATGCGCTGGCCAGGGACATCGCCGCGGCGCTGCCCTGACGGCTCGCAACCGCCGGCGTTCGCCGATCACTTTTGCGCTTCGTGTGACTGGACGAGGCGTACCGCCGATCAGGTCTCGACCTTCTTGCGTGGGCTCTTGCGCGGCCCGGCCGGCGGGCGCTTGATGCGTCCGAGGCGGCGGCGGATCTCGTCGGAATCCATCCACAGATCGCTGCCCTGCAGGATGTGGCCGATGTCGGCGGCGCTCAGGAAAGGCGTGCACAGCCGCGTGGTGACCTTCTCGAACCAGTTGCCGAGGGCATGCACCTCGGCCATCTGCTCGCTGCCCTTGCCAGCGAAACTGCTCGAGTAGGTGTGGAACATCAGCTGGCAGTTGTCGTGGACGATCAGCTCGTCGCCGGACAGGAAGATGAAGGCCGCCATCGAGTAGGCCCGCGCCTCCAGCACGGTGATCACGTGGGCTTCCGAGGCCAGCATGTTGTTGATGATCTGCAGGCCGGTGTTGAAGTCTCCGCCCGGCGAGTTGATATGCAGGTAGATCAGGTCGGTCTCGGCGGCGGTGCGCAGGGTGTAGAACAGCTCGGTATAGAACTGGGGTTCTTGGATCTCGCCGCACAGGTAATAGGACACCTGGTGGATCGGTACGTGTCGCTCGTAACGCACCAGTCCACCGAAGGGCTCGAGTTCTTCTTCCGGTGGTGGTGCGGCGTGGTTGCGGCTCGGTGTGGCGTGCAGCATGGCCTCGTCCTCCGTGTGGGAAGCATATGGGTGGAGTATGCGATTGCGGCTCGTCGCCGACAACCGCCGGGATGTCATGGCGTAGTCCCGGGGCCAAAATGGCCGGCGGCCGACCGGCATCCGGTCCTTGATGCGATAATTCCACCTTTACGTCTTTCCGGTGTCCGCCTGCGGACACCTGCCCGTGTATGCATTTCTCCCTGCCGGATTTTTCTGCCTGTCGCGTGCTCGTCTGCGGCGACGTGATGCTCGACCGCTATTGGCATGGTGCAACCGCCCGTATTTCGCCGGAAGCGCCGGTGCCGGTGGTGCAGGTGCGCAATGACGAGGCGCGGGCCGGCGGGGCCGGCAACGTGGCCCTCAACGCGGCGTCACTGGGGGCGCAGGCACGTGTCGTCGGCCTGATCGGCGACGACGAGGCCGGTCGGCTGCTGGAGTCCGGTCTGGTCGAGCGCGGTGTGCACTGTGCTTTCGAACGCCTGAGCGACGCACCGACGATCACCAAGCTGCGTGTGATCTCCCGTCATCAGCAACTGATCCGTCTGGATTTCGAGGAGCGCTTCGACGACCGTCAGGCCGCACTGGTCGGTGTCGCCTTGGCCGCACAGCTCGAGCAGGCCGATGTGCTGGTGCTGTCCGACTACGCCAAGGGCACCCTGTCCGACGTGGCGGCGCTGATCGCCGCGGCCCGGGCGCGGGGCGTTCCGGTAGTGGTGGACCCGAAGGGCACCGACTTCTCGCGTTACCGCGGCGCCACCATCGTCAAGCCCAACCTGGCGGAATTCGAGGCGGTGGTCGGTCCCTGTCCGGACGAGGCCACCCTGATTGCCCGGGGCGAAGCCCTGCGCGACGAACTGGGCCTCGAGGCGCTGCTGGTGACCCGCGGCGAGCAGGGGGTGACGCTGCTGCAGAAGGGGCAGCCGGCCCATCACCAGCCCACGCGGGCGCAGGAAGTGTTCGATGTGACCGGTGCCGGCGATACGGTGTCGGCGGTGCTGGGCTGTGGCATCGCCGCCGGCCTCGCCCTGCGCGATGCGACGGTACTGGCCAATCTGGCCGCTGGTGTGGTGGTCGGCAAACTGGGCACGGCCACCGCCAGCATCGACGAGCTGTACGAGGCGATGAACGCCCATGCACCGTTGGCCCGTGGCCTGCTGGCGGCCGACAATGTGCTGGGCACCTGTCAGCGTGCCCAGGCTGCCGGCGAGCGGATCGCCGTGGTGCTGGGGCCCGTCGGGGTACCAGGGGCGGACATGCTGGCCCAGCTGGAAATCGCCGGCAAGGGCGTGGACCGTCTGCTGGTCATCGAGCCGGCCACCGCCGCGGCCGGTGCAGCGGCGGTTCTGGCCGCCCTGCGTCCGGTGGACTGGGTCGTGCGTGCCGATGACGCAACCCGCAACGATCTGCTGGTTGCGCTGCGCCCCGACATGCTTTTCGGTTGCCCGACGGCCCTCGCCACGCTGACCGACGAAACCCGCGCCGCCGCGGCCGATGTGCGCTCTCTGGCCCTCCCGGACTGAGGCCCCGCCATGGTGATGGACATTTCCACGCGCTCGGGGCGCGTGCGCGCTTGGTTCGACATGCATCTGGTGGACCACGGGATGATCCGTGCCGTCTACAACAACTTCTACCACCTCGGCGGCGGTATGTATCGCTGCAGCCAGCCCAGCCCGGCCCAGCTCGCCAAGTACCAACAGAAATACGGTATCCGCAGCGTGGTGAACCTGCGCGGCCCCCACGGTTACGGCTCCTACGCGCTGGAGAAGGAGGCCTGCGACCAGCTCGGCCTGGCGCTCCACGACGTCAAGCTGTATTCCCGCACTGCGCCGGAAGTGGAAGAGATACATGCGATTGACGAGTTGTTCAAGAGCATGGAATTTCCGGCGCTGATGCACTGCAAGTCGGGTGCCGACCGGGCCGGGCTCGGCTCGGCGCTGTACCGCATCCTGCACCTGGGGCATCGGGTCGAGGACGCGCTGGCCGAGCTCCACTGGCGCTACGGCCATTTCAAGGGAGCCAAGACCGGTATCCTGGATTTCTTCCTGGCCAGCTATGTGGCACGCAATGCGCGCAGCCCGATCGGCTTCCTGGAATGGGTGGATACCGAATACGACCGCGATGCGCTGGAGGCCAGTTTCCACGAGGAGGGCTGGTCCAGCCTCATCGTGGACAAGGTATTGCACCGGGAATAGACTCGCCGCCGCGTCTGCGAGGGCGGAGATACCGAACATTTGATTACAGCTTGCTGGCCAATCCAGACGATTGCCCTACGGTGCTTTGCACCGTCCCATGGGATGCTGGTCAGGCTTCCGAAAGGGCCGGTGAGTAAAACTGCTGCCGGCGTCGCCGTTTGGCCGGGTAATTGGCTGTGACGGCATAACATCAACCTGCATCGCTATGGCTGGCCATGGATGCCAGCGCAGCCGGTGCTGCAGCGGAAATCTCCTAAAGACATGGAATTACAGGTGCGTGGGGCGGATCCGAAGACCGCGGTGCTGATCCGCCACGTTGGCATTGGTGACCT
Organism: Pseudomonadota bacterium; assembly: GCA_018241685.1. Taxonomy (GTDB): domain Bacteria; phylum Pseudomonadota; class Gammaproteobacteria; order Burkholderiales; family Rhodocyclaceae; genus Zoogloea. The sequence continues at coordinate 53,606 of JAFEDJ010000009.1, read as the reverse complement.
GGTCTGGCATCTGCCCTATATCCGCGCCATTGCGGCGGCAAGCCGCAACGGTAAGGTGTCGGTGATCGCGGCGCCGTCCACCCGGGCGAAGGACATCCTCGCCGCCGAGGACTGTATCGACGATGTAATCCTTTATGATCGCAGGCCGCGTCGCACCGAGGGGCGCAAGGGGAGTCACCGGGGGTTTGCCGGCCTGCGCCGCTTTGCGCGGGAACTCGAGGTTTACCAGTTCGAACGGATCTTCCTGTTCTCCCGACGCTATCATCATGCGATTCTCGCCTGGCTGGCCAAGATTCCGACGCGCATCGGTTTCGGGACCAATCTCCGTCAGCGTCTGTTCCTCAACCATCCGCCCTTCATTCCCAAGTATCAGGGGCCCGGCGTCGGCATCTATGAAGAGGCCACCGCGTTGGTGATCGCCCATGGCATCGTGCCGTCTGCCGTGGTGCCGCGCATGAAGGTGCCGGCGGCGGAACTGGCTTTCGGGCAGGATTTCATCGCTGCCCTGACACGGCCGACCGTTTGCTTTGCCATCGGCACTTCGGAGAAGCACAAGCACTGGGGGGACGAGCGTTACGGCGCACTGGCGGCGGAACTCATCGCGCGGGGCTACGGGGTGGTCCTGCTGGGCGGGCCGAGCGAGGAGGAAAACGCCCGCCGCATCGTGGCGGGCGTTCCCGAGGCGCAGCGCGCGGGGATCCAGCCGTTCACCCGCGGCACCATCATGCAGACGGCCGGCATCTTGTGTGCGGCGGATGGCTGCATCGGTAACGATACCGGTGTGCTCAACATGGCGGCAGCCACCGGCAAGCCGGCCATCTGTCTGCTCGGCAAGCGGCCCCTGCTGCTGCACGATCCGGCGATCCGCTGCCTCGACCATGTACCCTTGAACCAGCTCGAAGTGAAGGATGCCGTGGCTGCAGTGACGTCCGGCATATCCCTGCGCCGCTGATTGTGATGACATGCGTGGCCGGCGAGCGCCGTCCGCACAATTGATGACAAAAACGTGTTTGACCCTGCGCGATTCAATGCGCAAGCTTCGGCCCATGTGCAGTTTACGCCCGCTCAGGGTAACGGACCTGCGCTGGACTCCGGGCCACTAGACGAATGAACGATTCCTTCCAGCTCTATCGCCGCCTGCTCGGTTCGATCCGGCCCTATTCGCGGGTGGTTGCCCTGTCCATCCTGGCGATGATCGCCGCTGCGTCCCTGGAGCCCGTGCTGCCGAGCCTGCTCAAGCCGCTGGTGGACGAGAGCCTGATCAAGAAGAACCAGGTTGCCCAGTGGCAAGTGCCCTTGTTCCTGATGCTCGCCTTCCTCGCCAAGGGCGTGGCCGAATATGTGGCCAGCGTGTCCAGCCAGTGGATCGCCAACCAGGCCATCACCGACCTGCGCCAGCAGGTCTTCCGCCATCAGATGCACCTGCCGATCCCGGTGCATCAGGCCGAGACCGGCGGGCGCATGCTGTCGCGCATCCTCTACGACATCCCGCAGGTCGGCGCTGCGCTGTCCAACGCGTGGATCATCGTCGTCCGCGATACCCTGATCATCATCGGCCTGACCGGTTACCTGATCTACACTGCCTGGGAGCTGACGTTGGTGATCGTCGCCATTGCGCCGATCGTGGCCTGGCTGATCCGCATCGCCAGCCGCAAGCTGCGCGGTTCCAACCAGGAGATGCAGGAAACCACCGGGCGCATGACCGGGATGGTTGAGGAGACCCTCGGCGGCGTGCGCGAGATCAAGCTGTTCGGCACCCACGAGCACGAGGACCGGCGCTTCGCCGAGGTGTCCGAAAAGCTGCGCAAGCAGACCATGCGCACCGTGCGGGTGTCGTCCGCCAATGTGCCGCTGGTACAGGTGCTGGCGGCAGCGGCGGTGGCCACGGTGATCTGGACCGCATCCTCCCTGTCGGCCCAGGACAAGCTGAGCCCGGGCGAATTCGTGGCCTTTGTCACTGCGATGTCGATGCTCTTCGAGCCGATCCGCCGCCTGACCAACATCAACGCGACGATCCAGCGCGGCCTGGCCGGCGCCCAGAGCATTTTCGAGCTGCTCGACACGCCGCCGGAAGTGGACAGCGCTAGCGGTACGCTGCCGCGGGCCGTCGGTGAACTGCGCTTCGACGACGTGAGCTTCGCCTATCCGGGCCAGACTGAGTCCGCCCTGCGGCACTTCAGCCTGGATGTGCATCCGGGCCAGACGGTGGCCCTGGTCGGCGCTTCCGGCAGCGGCAAGACCACGTTGATCAATCTGATCGCCCGTTTCTACGAGCCTACTGCCGGCCGTGTCCTGCTCGACGGTGCGCCGCTCGACCGCCTGCCGCTGGCCCACCTGCGCGCCCAGCTCGGCTGGGTCGGCCAGCAGGTCGTGCTGTTCGACGACAGCATTGCCGCCAACATCGCCTACGGCCGCCCCGATGTGCCAGAGGCCGCCATCCTCGCCGCGGCGCGCGCCGCCCATGCGATGGAGTTCATCGACAAGCTGCCGGATGGCCTCGCCACCCGTGTCGGCGCCAACGGCAGCCAACTGTCCGGCGGCCAGCGCCAGCGTATCGCGATCGCCCGCGCCTTCCTGCGCGATGCGCCGATCCTGCTGCTTGACGAAGCCACGTCGGCCCTGGACAACGAATCGGAACGGGCGGTGAAGGACGCGCTGGTCGAACTGCGCCGCAACCGCACCGTGATCGTCATTGCCCACCGCCTGTCCACCATCCGCGACGCCGACCGCATCGTCGTGATGGAGCGCGGGTGCATCGTCGAAGCCGGCACCCATGACGAACTGGTAGCCCGCGGTGAGGCCTATGCCCGCCTGCTGGCCAGCGGCGAGCAGGTGACGGCGGACGCTGCCTGATACGATGACGAGCCGGGTTGCCCTCTACTTCGTTGCATCGCCTCTGCAATACCTGGCGGCGCGGCGCATCGCCGAGATCCATGAGGCCGGCGCGCGTCAGGTGCTGGTCTGGTACAAGCCGGGCATGACGCCCGTGGTGCGGATCGACGACTGGGATGCGGCGAGCTACATGCCGTGGCCGCGCCGCGAACCCCTACCCGGCCCCTTTGGCCGCCTGCGCAGGTTGCGCGCCAACATCCGCCTGGTGGCCGGGCTGGTTGGCCGCTGCGAAAGCTTGCACATCCACAGTGCGGTGTTCGACACCGAGGCGATCAATTACTTCCTGCGTGCGCTGCCCAGGCTGTGTGGCTGCACGGAGATGAAGGCGCGCATCCTGCCGGACGGCATCATCAGCATCCGCCGCTACCCGCTCGCCGGGCTCCGGCGCCTGTTCCAGCACGTCCGCAAGCTGCGCCGTCTGGTGGCTCCCGAGCTGGATTACTGGTGCTTTGCGGGGGATCGTATCGGTTCCGATGCCGGATTCTGCGACCGTATCTACGTGCTTCCTGGCTTGCCCCACGAATATCCGGCAGACAAGACCGTCGTGCTGCCGCCGCTCGTCACGCCGTCCATCGATGGGACGTCGGCAGGAGAAGGGCCGCGTCGCGCGCTGGTGATCGGTCAGCCCCTGGTCGGGGCTGGCTTGATGAAGCCCGCCGACCGGGACGCGGTGAGCGCCGAGATCCATGCCTGGCTGGCCGCAGAAGGTATCCGGCAGATCTTCTACAAAGGCCATCCGAAGGATCCATCGCTGGAGCTCAACGACCCGGACTATGCTGTGGTGACCCTTGATGAGCCCCTCGAAATGCATCTGGCCTGCAATGTCTACGATGCTGTGCTCGGTGTGCGTTCTACAGCATTGCTGTTTGCGCGCCAGACCAGCCCCGCCGAAACCCGCGTGATCGCCTTCGGTTGGGACCGGGTCCGGTTCAAGTCTGACGCCGAACGGCGCGACATGCAGGCCGCCTTCGCGGTCTGCGGGGTCGAGCTGCGATGACGGCAGCGCCGCTGGCCGCACTGCGTTCCCGCATCCCGCGCATCAACGAGGCGCTGTTTGCCGCCAGCTTCTTCTTCCTGCCCGGCCATGTGGCGCCGGTCTATACGCTGAGCGCGGTGATGCTGCTGCTGTCCGTGCTCGAAGGGCGTTTCCGCGAGAAATGGGCGCTGCTGCGCTGCGACAGCCTGTTCTGGATCTTCCAGGCCTTCTTCTGGCTGTTTCCGCTGGCCCTGCTGTGGACCGAGGATATGGCCGAGGGGCGGCGCATGGTCGGGCGCTACACCTTCTTCCTGCTGTCCCCGCTGTACCTGACCATCGCCCGCCGGGAGCTGCTGGCGCGCTGCATCGCCGCTTTTCTGGCCGGTTGCCTGCTGGCCGAGGGCCTGGCCTACTACAACTGGCTGCAGATGCACGTCTTCCCGGCCTGGCCGGCCGGTCTGCGGGTCGCCAAGGACCCTGCGGACACGGCGCCCTTCGTCGACCACATCCTGTACGCGCCTATTCTGGCCTGGGCTGCTTACCTCGCCGCACGGGGCAGTCTGTCGGGTCCGCTGGTGCGGCGCCTGGGGTATGCGCTGCTGACGGTGCTGAGCGCCGGCAACCTGCTGTTTTCCGGTGGCCGCGCGGGGCAATTGGTGTTCCTGGTGTTGCTGGCAGTGCTGATCTTCCAGCGCTTCGCGCGGCGGCCGCTGCTCGCCGGCCTGCTGTCAGCCGCGCTGGTGTCAGCACTGCTGGCCGGCGCCTATGTCGGCAACGACTATTTCCGTAGCCGGGTGGACATGGCCGTGGATGAGATCACTCACTACGAGGACTCGGTGAATACCTCGGCCGCCCTGCGCCTGACCTTCCTGATGAACTCGGCGCGCCTGTTCGCCGAGCATCCTTTGGTTGGTGTCGGCAGTGGCGACTACACGCGGGAATACGCCAAGCTCCACGAACGCTATTCTGCAGGCTGGCTGACCACCGACAATCCTCACAATCAGTATCTCTTCGTGCTCACTACTACCGGCCTGCTCGGTGGTGCCGTCCTCTTCGCTGTGTACTTCCCACCGCTGTTGTGGCGTGGCCGCTGCGACGACGTGGCGCCGCTGCGTACTGCGCTGGTGGTCTTCATCTGCACCAGCAGCCTGTTCGAGGACTACCTGTGGCGCTCCAACACCTCGCTGCTGTTCGTGCTCTTCGCCGTGCTGCTGCTCGGCGCACGCAGCCGGGATATGCAGTCGTCGGCGCGGCGATGAAGATCTTCGTCCTCAACCTGGAGCGTGCGGTCGAGCGCCGTGCGCTGATGCAGCAGCGCCTGGCCGAGCTGGGGCTGGAAGCCGAATTCCTGCCGGCGGTGGAGGGCGCCCGCATCGATCGGCGCTGCCTGCCGGCAGGCAGCGAGCCGCGCCTGACGCCCGGCGAGTTGGGCTGCTACCTGTCCCACCAGCGCTGCTGGGAGATCGTCGTCAAACGGGAACTCCCCCATGCTGTATTGCTGGAAGACGACGTGGTGCTGAGCCCCGAACTACCACGGGTGCTTGAAGAAATCGCCGGTCTCGATCTGCCTTACGATCTGGTCCGCCTGTCTTCCCTCGGCCCGGTGCGCGGCATTCCGGTGGCCAGCCTGAAGGAAGGCCGGCAGTTGATTCTGCCCAACAAGAACCCGAGTGGGACCCAGGGCTACCTCGTCAGCCGGGAAGGCGCGCGCCGTCTGCTCGCCCGCTTGGTTGTGCCGAAGCGGCCTATCGACGACGAACTCGATTTGTACTGGAAACATGGTCTGTGCATCCCGGTGGTCTCCCCTTGTGTGGTGGAGGAAGATCAAGCTCTCACCAGTATGATAGGGGTGCGCTCCGACTGTTCTCACCGCAGGAACCTGGCCCGCCATCTGGGGCGGGTGATCGAGGCGAAGCGCCGCAAGCTCGCCGTCTTCCTGCTGGCCCGCCGGCTCCGCCAGGCAACCCACTGACGACGATGACGACCCCCACCGATGAAATCCTGCAGGATCGGCCGGACGTGCCCTTCCTGGTGTGTGCCTTCTACACCGATACCTATGCGGCGGAAGCAGCCCAGCTGCGCGCATCCTTGGAGCGGACCGGCACCCCGTATTTCCTCAAGCGTTGCCCGAGCCGCGGCTACTGGGAGGCCAATACGCGCATCAAGCCGGAGTTCCTGCGCGACTGCCTTCAGCGCTTCGCCGGGCGGGACGTTGTTTATCTGGACGCCGACTCGGTAGTGCGCTCCCCGCTGCGCCTGTTCTTCGATTTCGATGCCGATCTGGGTGTCTTCGTGGCGCCCGGCGACGGCGGCTTTTCCCATCGCTATCTGACCGGCACGCTCTACCTGCGCAATGCACCGCCGACGCGGGCCTTCGTGGATGACTGGATCGCCGCCCAGGACGGCATGCTGCTCGGTGTGGACCAGGACAGCTTCACCGCCGCCATCGAGCGCCACCCGGAGTTGCGCATCGGGCCGCTGCCGGAGAGCTATGTGAAGATCTTCGACCGTGGCACCGAAACGCCGGTGGTCGAGCATTTCCAGGCCAGCCGGCGCCATGTCAAGCTGCAGCGTGCCCTCAAGAAGGTCCGTAACGTCGTGATCGGCGCTGCGCTGCTCGGTGGCCTGGCCTGGCTGGTGGCACGCTGGTTCTAGCGCGGTACGGCAGCAAGGCTTCGCGCCGGTGGTGCGATCCTCTGGCATCATGCGCTCCCATCTGCGACACCGGACAAGCCGATGAGCCGTATTCAGATCCTGATGTATCACCGGGTGGGGCATTTCCCGCAGCGCATGCCCAGTCATCGCGCGCAGATCTGCCATCTCCCGCGTTTCAAGGCGCAGATGGCCATGCTGCGTCACTGCGGCTACTCGGTGGTCAGTCTGGACGATGCGGCAGCGGGTCTGCGCGGTGAGCAATCCCTGCCGCCCAGGCCGGTGGTGCTGACCTTCGATGACGCCTATGTGGATTTCCTCGAACAGGCCGCGCCGGTGCTGCAGGCTCACGGCTATCCGGCGACGGTTTATGCCGTGGCCGGCCTGCTCGGCAAGACGTCTGAATGGGTTACGCCGGAAGGCCTGGTTCCGGCACCGCTGATGAGTGCCGCCCAACTGCGCGAGATCCAGGCCATGGGCTTCACGGTCGGCTCCCATACGGTCAGCCACCCGCGCCTCGCCCAGGTGGACACGCCGCGCGTCATCGAGGAAGTGACGGCCAGCAAGCGCATGCTGGAGGATGTGCTTGGCGTGCCGGTGAAGCATTTCTGCTATCCCTACGGCAGCCATGACCTGCGTGCCGTAGAAGCCGCCGCCGAAGCCGGTTACGTGACCGGTACGACCTGCCAGCGCGGCCTGGCCACCGAGGCTGACGATCTGTTGAGCCTGCCCCGCAAGGCCGTGTCCCAAGGGCGGACCGCCCTGGGCTTGTTCTGGATGATGTTTGCGAAGAACCGCACGCGCGGGCAGGCGATACGGCGTCCCGTCTAGGGCTGCGGCTAGCGGCCGCCGAATGCCCGCCGCAGGCCGATCCGGCAATACAGCTTGAGGGCATCCAGCTTTTGCTTGGGGCTCCCCAAGCGGGCCCGCACGGTGAGAATTTTCTTGGCCGACCGGTAATGGCCGGCGCGGATCAATCCCTTGGCCGCCTGCCGACCCATGCTGGACAGCAGGATCTCGTCCCCGACCAGCTGCAGGAAGGCGAGGGCCTCTTGGTCCGTCAAGGCCTGTCCGATGTGGCCGAGGCCGTGGAAACCGAAGGTCGGTCCGCTCGGCGGGATCTTCTCGAACGCAAAGCGCGAGGCCAGCTCCAGCGGGGCGAAGGCGATGCCGTAGCGGCTGACCAGCAGGTCATGGTAGAGATTGCCGATGGAGTCGTCTTCCGGGTGCAGCCGGACGATCTCGGGGTCGTGCAGCGCATCGACGAGCTTGCGCGAGCGCAGGGAGAAACCGCCGTTGCCCACCTGATGTTTGATATGCGGCCAGGTGCCGGGCCACGGTGCGCCGATATAGTCGTAGTCGAGGAAGGCGGGATCCCACGCACTGGTGTTGAGGATGAAGCCGTCCCATTGCATCACCAGTACATGGCTGCCGGTGAAGTGCGGCGACAACTCCTTGAGCATGAAAGCCGAGTAATCCGCGACGCTGCGCAGCGGCCGGACGGCGTGGACGGTGATGCGCGGATCGTCGCAGCGGAAATCCGCATGCGTCAGCAGCACGGCCTCATGGAAACGGGCGCCCGTCATGCAGCGCTGCATCACCTTGACGGCCAGTTCCGGATTGCGGGTGTCGAGGCACAGCAGGCTGATCGAGGAGAGATCCAGCATGGTTCGGTAGCCGGTGCGATGCGGCCATGTCGATGTATCAGCCGGGTATTTTATACTGCGGCGCACAATGCCCTCCATGGAACGCAGGCGCCGCTTACCGGCGTGGGGTGTTTTGCGGCAGAATGCGCGACGTCGACTTGGCCCGATATCAGGCTGTTGGGTGCCTTTTCGCAGCCGTTTCCCATCCTGTCCATCGCATCGTCACGCACTTGTCGCATCTGATTTGTTCCGCACGGGGTCTTAACCACAGCCTTGCTCCGTTGGTGGCGGGAAAGGAATAAGGTCGCCCGTGAAACGCATCCTCATCATCCGCAGTTCCGCCATTGGCGACGTGGTGTTTGCCTCCGCGTTGCCGGCAGCGATCCGCCGCACCCACCCGGACGCCCACATCGCCTGGCTGGTGGAGCCGGGCATCCACGAACTGCTGCTCAGCGATCCGAACATCGACGAGGTCATCACCTGGTCGAAGGGCGAATGGGTCAAGCTGTGGAAGGAAGGCCGCCGCCTCGAGCTGTGGCGGCGCGTGCGCCAGCTGCGGCGCGAGTTGCACGCGCGCCGCTTCGATACCGCGCTGGATCTGCAGGGCCTGCTGAAGAGCGGCTTCGTCACCTGGCTGTCGGGGGCGCCGCGGCGCGTCGGCCTCGGCTCCAAGGAAGGCAGCCAGCTGCTGATGAGCGAGGTGATCCCGCGCGGCGGCGAACAGGCGCTCATCGGTTCCGAATACCAGTACCTGGCCCAGCAGCTGGGCCTCGACGCCGGCGCCTTTCTGCCGACGCTTACCGTCGATCCGGCTGCCGAAGCCGGCGTGCTCGGCAAGCTCGCCGAGCACGGCCTGGCGCCTGGCCGCTACGCGGTGTTCGCGCCGTTCACGACACGGCCGCAGAAGCACTGGTTCGAGGACGCCTGGCAGGCGCTGGCGCCGCAGCTGATCGCCGCCACCGGGCTGATCCCGGTGATCCTCGGCGGTCCGGCCGACGTCGCAGCGGCGGCACGCATCGCGGCGGCCGACCCGCGCATCGTCAACCTGGTCGGCCGCACGCGCCTGCCGGAGGCGGTGGCCGCCATCGCCAACGCGGCGCTACTGGTCGGCGTGGATACCGGCCTGACCCACATGGGCACCGCACTGGCCCGTCCGACGGTGGCGATCTTCGGTTCCACGCGTCCCTACCTGAACACTGGCCGCCCCACCGGCAGCGTCATCTGGCTCGGCCTCGAATGTTCGCCGTGCCGGCGCCGGCCGACCTGCGGCAGCAAATTCACCTGTCTGCGCGACATCACGCCGGCCATGGTCCTCGAACAGGCCCAAGCCATGCTGGCCGCCCAGACCCAAGAAACAAGACCATGAAGATTCTGCATGTGGAAGCGGGCAAGCACCTTTACGGGGGGGCCCGCCAGGTCCAGTACATTACCGAGGGCCTCGCCGCCCGCGGCATCGAGACGCTACTGGCCTGCCCGGCCGGCAGCGACATCGCCCATCGTCATCCGGCCGGCACACGTCTGCTGGAGATGCGGATGGGGGGCGACGGCGATGCCGGCCTGACCTTCCGTTTGGCGCGGGTCATTCGCGCCGAGAAGCCCGATCTTGTCCATCTGCATAGCCGCCGTGGTGCCGATACCTGGGGAGCCCTGGCGGCCCGGATGGCCGGCGTGCCCTGCGTGCTGTCACGCCGCGTGGATAACCCTGAGTCCCGGCTGGCTGTCGCTTGCAAGTACCGTCTTTATGATCATGTGATCACCATCTCGGAAGGTATCCGTGACGTGCTGCTGTCCGAAGGCCTCGCGCCGGAGAGAGTCAGCTGCGTGCGCAGCGCGGTGGATCCGGCGCCCTTCCTGGTGCCGGTGGATCCGGAGGCCTTCCGTGCGGAGTTCCGTCTGCCGCAGGACGCGCTGGTGATCGGTGTGGTGGCCCAGATGATCCCGCGCAAGGGCCACCGTTACCTGTTCGCGGCACTGCCGGAGCTGGTCGAGCACTACCCCGAGCTGCAGGTGCTGGTCTTCGGCCAGGGGCCGCTGGAGGCCGAGCTGCGCGCCGACGTGGCGGCCCGCGGCCTCGGCGGCACGGTGCATTTCGCCGGCTTCCGCCACGACCTGGCCCACTGGGTCGGCGGCCTCGACCTGCTCGTTCATCCGGCCGAGATGGAAGGCCTCGGCGTGTCCCTGCTGCAGGCCGCGGCGGCCGGCGTGCCGGTCATCACCAGTCGCGCCGGCGGTCTGCCGGAAGCGGTGCAGGACGGGGTGACCGGCATCCTGTGTCCGCCGGGCGACGTGCCGGCGCTGGCCGCCGCCATCGAACGCCTGGTCACCGATCCGGTCTTGCGCACCCACTACGGCGAAGCCGGACGGGCACGCATCCTGGCCGAGTTTTCCATCGACGGCATGGTCGAGGGCAACCTGGCCATTTATCGCAAGGTGCTCGGTCAGTGAAGATCGTCACCGTCCTGCGCAGCCTCAAGAGCGGCGGCGCCGAGCGCCACGCGCTGCAACTCATGCGCGGCCTGCGCGAGCGCGGCCACGAAGCTTTTTACGCCGGGCCGATGGCCGGCTGGCTCGGCCAGCAATTGCGCGCTGACGGCTTCGACGGCATCGACCTGCCGCTGGTCGGCATCTACGACCTACCCTCCACCGTGCGTCTGGCGCTGTACGCCCGCCGCATCGGCGCCGACCTGATCCACGGCCACCTGACCCGCGGCGCCTGGTACGCCGGTCTGGCGGCCAGGCTGGCGCGCCTGCCCAACGTGGCCACCGCCCATTCGGACAATGCCGGCAAGCACTTCGGCCGCGCCGACCGCATCATCGCGGTGTCCCAGGCAGTGGCGGATTTCCTGGCGCGTACCGGCTACGATCCGGCGCGCATCCGCATGGTCCACCACGGCATCGCCGACCTCGCCGCCAGCCTGCCGGCCGATGTGCGCGCGGTGACGCGGCGCGAGCTCGGCGTGGCCGACGACGAACCCTGCCTGCTGATGGCGGCCCGCATCGTCTCCGCCAAGGGCCACGACACTGCGCTGGCCGCGCTGGCGCGCCTCCGCGAACGGCGCTGGACGCTGCTGCTGGCCGGCGACCACCATGGCGACCTCGGCCCGCAGGTGCAGGCCCAGGCGCGGGAACTCGGCCTGGAGGGGCGGGTCCGTTTTCTTGGCCATCGCGAAGATGTGCCGGCCCTGCTGGCAGCGTCCGATCTGCTGCTGGCGCCGTCGCGCCGGGAAGCCCTGTCGCTGACGCTGCTGGAGGCTTCCGCCTGCAGCCTGCCCATCGTGGCCAGCCAGGTGGGCGGCATCGGCGAGGTGGTGGAGGAGGGTGGCAGCGGCCATCTGGTGCCGCCCGACGATCCCGTCGCGCTGGCTGCCGCCATCGACGACCTGCTCGGCGATCCGAACCGTCGCGCGGCCTTCGGCGCCCGCGCGCGGCAGATCTTCGAGGGCGGCTTTACGGAGGACGCGATGTTCGAGCGCACGATTGCCGTCTATCGTGAGGCCTGCAAACGATGACGCGGGTGCAGATCCTGATGTACCACCGGGTCGGCGACTTCCCCGGGCGGGTCAAGGCCCACGGCGCGCTGTACTGCCACCTGCCGCGCTTCCGGGCGCAGATGACGCTGTTCAAGCTGCTCGGCCATTCGGTGATCAGCCTCGACGACGCGGTGGCCGGCCTGCGCGGTGAGCAGCCCCTGCCGCCGCGGCCGCTGGTGCTGACCTTCGACGACGCCTACGTGGACTTCCTGACCCACGCCGCGCCGGTGCTCAAGGAGCATGGCTACCCGGCGACGGTGTATGCGGTGAGCGGACTGATCGGCCAGACTTCGAGCTGGGATGCCGGCAAGGGGCCGGAGCCGGCGCCGTTGATGAATGCCGCCCAGCTGCGCGAGGTGCAGGATCTCGGCTTCACCATCGGCTCCCATTCCCGCAGCCACCTGCGCCTTGCCGAACAGGGCACGGAACGGATTGCCGATGAAATGAACTCCAGCAAGGCCGCCCTGGAAGACCTCCTCGGCCGGCGCGTGGCCCACTTCTGCTACCCCTATGGCAGCCACGACCTGCGCTGCGTCGAGGCCGCCGCCGCTGCCGGCTACCTCAGCGGCACCACCTGCGAACGGGCTGCCGCGACGCCGGAGGACGATCTGCTGAGCCTGCCGCGCAAGGCCGTGTCGCGCGGCGACGACGTCTTCGGCGTGGCCTGGAAGCTGCTCGCCAAGAACATCCCCAAGCACCCGCCGATCCGCCGCTCGAACCGTTAGGCTATTCGTCGGTCCGCCGGAAGGCCCACCAGGCGGCGCCGACGGTGAAGCTGGCGATGATCGCGACGACGATCCAGAAGCCTTCCGGATGGTCGGCCAGCGGAATGCCGCCGACGTTCATGCCGAGCAGGCCGGCGATCATGTTGATCGGCAGCGCCAGCACGGTGACCATGGTCAACACATAGACGCTGCGGTTGGTTTCCTCTGTGACCTGCGCGGCGACTTCTTCCTGCAACAGCTTGATGCGTTCCTGCAGCGCACTCATGTCGGCCAGCACCGCCGAGAATTCTTCGGTCGAATGGCGCAGGTCCTGCAGATCGTCATCGGCGATCCAGAGTGGTGGTTGGTTGAGCAGGCGGAACAAGGCGCCCGGCTCCGGCGCCAGCAGGCGGCGCAGGCGCACCAGTACGCGACGCAGGGAGCCCAGCCGGGCGCGACTGCGTTGCCCGCGCTCGGCGAGCATGGTGTCTTCCACGTCGTCCACCTGGTCGGTGGCGGTACGCACGATCTGCACCAGCACGTCGGCCTGATCGCGCAGCAGGTGGGTCAGCATCGCCACCGTGGAGTCGAAGGTCTCGCCCTGGCGCACTGCTTCGCGCAGGCGGTCGATGGTGCGCAGCGGCTGCAGGCGGGCGCTGATCACCGTGCGCTCGTCCAGGTACAGCCACAGGGTGGCGAGCTGCGACGGCTCGAAGTCGAACTCGTAGAGTACGTCGTTCACCACCGCGATCAGCGCGTCGTGGGCGTACTCGATGCGTGTCGAGCGGGATCCCTCATGGAGTGCGTCGAAAAAGGCATCGACCTCGCCCAGGTGCTCGCGCAGCCAGCGTTCGGTGGCAGCGTTGGCGAGATTGAAATGCAGCCACGCAAAGGCCCCGTCATGGGCGGGTTCGGCCCCACTCAGCCAGCGGGAGGCCCGCGTCGTGTCGAGGGCTTCCCCGGCGAAGCCGGGACGGAACAGGAAACCGGAGATCAGCCCCGAGCGGTCGGAGCCATAGGAGGCGTCGTTGGGCAGCACGGCGGGTAGGCAGAAAGACCAGCCGGCGAGCCTAGCCGACGAATGTCACGCCGCTGTGACAGGCGGCTGTCGTCAGCCTTTCGTGTGCGCTGCCAGTTCGGCCATCACCTGGCGGGCGACGTCGCGGCCGTCGAACAGGCCGGCCCGCCGCAGCAGCAGCTGGCGCTCGTGCCAGATCAGTGCCAGCCGGCGCTTCATGGTGATGACCCGCAGGGCCGGGCGCTTGGGCAGGCTGTCCCACGGCAGCGCCAGCCCCAGGCGGGCCTGGTCGGCGGCGAACTTGCGCTGGTCCTTCAGCATCGACGGGTAGACGGCGACCTGCGGCTTGTCGGCGCACAGCAGCGCGAACACATGGCTGGGCCCGGTATCGCCGCCGACGAAGAGGTCGGCCGCCAGCATCTCGGCCAGCATGCGCTCGAAGCCGCCGATGAACTGGGCCGAAGCGGGGTTGAGGAGGACCACCTCACCGCCGAGCCGGCGCAGTTCGTCGCACAGCGCGTCGGCGTCCTTGCGGCGCCAGCGCCGGGCCATGTTGTAGGGCGCGTCGTCGAGCACGTGGACCAGGATCCGCGGCTTGCCGCCGGGCGTCGCCGCCGCAAGCTCCCGCGCCTGGGCCGCGATGTCCGCCGGCAGCATCTCGAAGCGGCCGGCTCGCGGATTGGCGGCGAAGGCATTGGTCACCGTCAGCCACAGGTTGCCCATGTCCCATCGAGGCAGCGCGGCGGCGGCGATCCGGGCCTCGCTCCAGTCTACGAAGGTCTCGCCGAAATAGCGCGGTAGCGGGAAATCCCGGGACAGCACCGGGTGGCGGTCGATCAGCGCGAAGCGCTCGCCGGTCGTGCGATGGCGCTGCTGGGCCATCCAGGCGCAGGCCATGCGGTCGCCGAGGCGCATCGTGCTGCAATCGATGACGGCGGTGACCCGGGCGTCTTCTTCCGGTGAGTGCTGGCTGGGAGGGGGCGTCTGCATGCCGCTGCTGTCCTTCTCGTCGACGCTGTTGCCCGGCATGGGCACCAGCGGAAAATGGCGCGAAAGTGTAACAGCCCAGGCGAATCCGTCTTTCCTGATGTGGCCGCCGTTGCTGAACCCATCTCCTGCCGGGGCGAATAAACTCGTCCCGACAGGTTCATCCCCCACAGATACAGCCGTCACAAGTGCTTGGTGTCACCAGTACTGGGGGTAGTGCTTTGCCCCGCGCAGGTTGTTGTACACGAGCGCAACGGCCACCAGCAGCAGGGCGCCGGCGAGGGTCGGGGTGAGCAGGAAGGACCAGCCTGGCGCGGTGAGGAAGACGATCACCGGGTTGGAGCCGGCCGGCGGATGCACGCAGCGTAGCGCCATCATGCCCATGATCGCCAGTGCCACCGCCAGCGCGGCGGCCCACCAGTGCGGGCCGAAGGCTGCCAGGCAGGCCAGGCCGACGAAGCTGCTCAGCGTATGGCCGAGGACGACGTTACGCGGCTGGGAGAAAGGCACTTCGGGAAAGCCGAAGACCAGCACGCAGGACGCGCCAAATGACCCCAGCAGCAGGGCCAGTGAAGCCTGTTCGGCAAGGCCGGCGACCGCCGCGATGGCGAGGAAGCCGCCCAGCCCGGCCAGGGCGACGGAGCGGGCTGGCGGCACGGGAGGCAGGGCGCTACCGGCGCCGCGCAGACGGTGAAGGAAGGCAGGCATCGGTGTTCTCCTGTAAAGTAGACAGATCTGTCTACTATCAGCCTTCGCCGTCGGCTTTGCAAGCCCTGCGGCAGCAGGTAACGTGAAGCCATGTCCAGTCCAATGCCACCGCAGCCTGTGTCCCGTGCCGACAAGCGCGCCCATCTGGTTGACACCGCCCTGAGCCTGTTCGCGGCCGGTGGCTATCATGCGGTCGGGATTGACCGGGTGCTGGCCGAGGCCGGGGTCGCCAAGAAAACCCTGTACGCTCATTTCCCGTCGAAGAACGCGCTGATCGCCGAGGTGCTGCGCGAGCGTGACCGGCGCTTCCGCGCCAGCCTGGCGGCCTTCGTCGACCGCCAGTCGGTGCCGATCGATCGTCTGGCGGCGGTGTTCGTCTGGCACCGCCAGTGGTTTGCAGAACCGGGCTTCGCCGGCTGCATGTTCCTCAACGTGGCGGCGGAGTTCCACGGGGAAGTGGCCGAGTTGCAGCAGCTGGCCCGTGAGCACAAGCAGGCCGTCGAGAGCTACCTGGCTGGGTTGCTGGAGCCGCTGGTCGGCGTTGATGCGGCCCCGGCGCTGGCGGCAGATTTCAACCTGCTGCTCGATGGGGCAATCGGCGTGGCGCTGGTGAGCGGCGACGCAGGGGCCGCGGAGCGGGCCTGGAATATGGCCCGTCGGCTGCTTCCCGCCACGGCTTGATTCGTTGCCGATCTCTGTTTTCTTATCACCCGTGTGTTCAGGAGAGCCTGCCCGTGAGCGAAACCAAGCCCCCGGTTGCCATCCGTGCCGCCGACGCCGAACCCCGTCGTCGCCCGTCTGCCTATCCGGAGCCATTCGCGTCGCGGATGAACGGCCGTGAGAAACGGCCTCTCGGCGATCTGTTCGGCCTCGGCAATTTCGGCGTCAATCTGGTGTGCATGGCCCCCGGTGCGGTGTCCGCGCTGTGCCACGCCCATAGCCGGCAGGACGAGTTCATCTACGTGTTGAGCGGCACGCCGACCCTGCGTACCGACCAGGGCGAAACCCGCCTCGAGCCTGGCATGTGCGCAGGCTTCCGGGCCGGCTCCGGTGATGCGCACTGCCTGGTGAACCTCAGCGAGGAGGAGGTCGTGTACCTGGAGGTTGGCGACCGCAGCGAGGGCGACGCCGTCAGCTACCCGGACGACGACCTCCAGGCCCTCCGCGAGGACGGCCGCTGGGTCTTCGTGCACAAGGACGGCTCGCCCTACTGAGCCGGTTTATGGGTACAGCCCGCGCACCTTGTGGGCCAGCAGCACCCGTTCGCAGCCGAGCACGAAGGCGGCCGTGCGCAGCGGGATGCCCTTCGCCTGGGCCGAATCCCACACCGCCGCGAAGGCTTCGCGCATGATGCGGTCGAGGCGGGCGTTGATCTCGTCCTCGGTCCAGAAGAAGGCGCTGATGTCCTGCACCCACTCGAAGTAGCTCACCGTCACGCCGCCGGCGTTGGCGAGCACGTCGGGAATCACCGTGATGCCGCGCTCCTGCAGGATCAGGTCGGCTTCCGGCGTAGTCGGGCCGTTGGCGCCTTCGGTGATGATGCGGGTGCGGATGTGGCTGGCGTTGGCGGCAGTGATCTGGTTTTCCATCGCCGCGGCGACCAGCACGTCGGTTTCCAGCTGCCAGAAGTCGTCGGTGGAGATCGCTTCAGCGCCCGGTGCGCCCTGCAGCGTGCCGTGTTCGTGGCGCCAGGCCTTTACCGCCCGCACGTCGAGGCCGGCGGGATTGACGATGGCGCCGGTGCTGTCCTGCAGCGCAACGATCTTCGCGCCGGCGTTGGAGAACAGGCGTGCCGCCGCTTCGCCGACGTTGCCGAAGCCTTGCACGGCGACTCGCGCATCGGCGATGTCCAGGCCGATGTGCCGCGCCGCCTCGACGGTGGCGACGAACACGCCGCGGCCGGTGGCGTCCTTGCGGCCCAGGCTGCCGCCCAGGCTGATCGGCTTGCCGGTGACCACGCTCATCGCGGTGCGGCCTTCGTTCATCGAGTAGGTGTCCATGATCCACGCCATGGTCTGCTCGTTGGTGTTGATGTCCGGGGCCGGCACGTCCTTGTCCTGGCCGAGCAGGATGTGGATCTCGCTGGTGTAGCGGCGGGTCAGGCGCTCCAGCTCGGCGGTGGACAGCTGCCGCGGATCGACCCGCACGCCGCCCTTGGCGCCGCCGAAGGGCACGTTCACCACCGCGTTCTTGACGGTCATCCACGCCGACAGGGCCATCACCTCGGCGAGGGTCACGTCCGGGTGGAAGCGGATGCCGCCCTTGCCGGGCCCGCGGGCCAGGTTGTGCTGGACCCGGTAACCCTCGAAATGACCCATCTCGCCGTTGTCGAGGCGGATCGGCACATTGACGATCAGCGCCCGCATCGGGCGGGTGAGGATGGGCGTCAGCGCGCGCAGCTCGGGGTTCAGGTGCGGTTCGACCCGGTCCACCTGCACCAGGAAGGTCTCCCACGGGCCGAGGTGCTCGGCCGACAGGTAGGACGGGATGTGCGAAACGTTGTTCACTTTGTCTTCCTCCTCCGAAGGGCCGGGGCAGGACGCTCTGCCGGCCTCCTTAATGACGCAGAGTGTGCAGCGGGCTTTCGGTTCCGCCCAGTTGAACGCGATCGTGAACTGCGTCGGCTATGATCGCGCCGTGTGTTTTTCGCGAGGGTGGTCTTTGATGCGTATTCAGAAGCTGCTTGTTCTTGCCGTGGCGGGTACGGCGAGCCTTGCTGCCATGGCTTCCGACGAGGCCCGCCTGCCCGGCGATGCCGCCGCGGTGCAGGCCGCGGCGGCCGACCGGCCGTTCAAGCTGAGCTTCGGCGAGTACCGCTACGGCGGCAACTTCAGCGGTCAGGACGTGAACCTGCGCTACCGTCGCGGCGACTCCTCGGTGTGGCTGGGGGCTTACCGCGACCGGGATTTCGGCACCCAGGGGCGGGCGGGCATGGACACCAGCTGGCAACCCTTCGAGGGCTCGACGCTGGCCCTGCAGCCATCGCTGCAATGGGCATCCGGCGGATTCTGGGGTGGCAGCTTCAGCGTCGAGCTGGGTGAGCCGTGGTTCGTGCAGGCCGGCATCGGGCGCACCAACACCAAGCCCTACTTCAATCTCAACTTCGATCCCAACGACGCGCTGTCGCTGGCCGCCGGCTACCGGGACGACAGCGGCCGCACCTACTACCTGATGGCGATCCGCGACGACCGCTTGGGCACCCACCAGCAGCACGTCCACGCGGTGGCGCGCTGGCCGGTGGGCAATGGCCAGCGGATCACCGTCGACGTGCTGCGCAAGACCGGCATCGCCGACAGCGGCCCGGTGGAAGGCTGGGGTCTCAGCCTCGGCTACGACTTCCCGGCCTGGTTCCTGCGCCTGGCCTACGAGCCGTGGCAGAACTTCAGCGACGTGAACGCCACCCGCCTGACGGTGGGCTTCCGTTTCTGAGGCCGGCGCCGGCTTTACTGGCCGAGCGCCCCGAAGACCTTCTTCGCGAGGCCGGTGGCGGCGCCTACCGGGTCCTTGCGGATCGCCTTCTCTTCCTCGGCGATCATCAGGTAGAGGCCGTCGAGGGCTTTGCGGGTCACGTAGTTCTCGATCTTCAGCTCGTCGCCCTTGACCAGCCCGAACTGGCTGGCCTTGCTGGCCAGCTTGTTGTATTGGGCGGACAGGGCCAGCTTGTCGGTGGTTTCCTTCACCGTCGGCAGGAAGGATTCCGCCAGCTGGGCGGAGGTCTTCTCCTTGAAGTATTGGGTGGCCGAGTCGTCGCCGCCGGTGAGGATCTTCTTGGCGTCCTCGACGCTCATCTTCTTCACCGCGTCCACCAGCAGGACCTTGGCCTTCGGTACGGCCTGCTCGGCGGCCTTGTTCATCGTGGCGATCAGGGCGTCCACGTCCTTGCCGCGGCCCATCGTGCGCAGCACCCCTTCCAGCGGAGCGATGCTGTCGGGGAGGCCGATCTTCACTTTCGGATTGTTGAGGAAACCGCCGTCGGCCCCCAGTTGTCCAACCGCTTTGCCGGCCCCCTGGACGAGGGCGTCCTTCAGGCCACCCGACGCATCCTTGTCGGTCAGGTCGGACAGACCCAGGGCCCAGGCTTGGCTACAGATGACAAGCAACAGCAAAGCTCTCAAAATCGCACGCACGGCATACCTCCTTCTTTTCCGGTTGAACACGATGTTATTAAAGGCTATCACGCGTCTTGTCGCGCCTGTCCTGATCCTGGCCTTCCTGCATGGCTGCAGTCAGCAGGCGGCGGCGCCCGACGTGAGCTTCACGACCCTCGACGGCCAGACCCGCCAGCTGTCGTCCCTGAAGGGCAAGGTGGTGCTGGTTAACTTCTGGGCTACCACCTGCACCACCTGCGTGGCCGAAATGCCCAAGCTGATCGAGACTTACAACAAGTTCGCGCCGAAGGGCTTCGAGACCGTGGCCATCGCGATGGACTACGACCCGCCCGAGTATGTGCGCAACTACGCCCAGAAGAACGGCCTGCCCTTCACCGTGGCCCTCGACAGCGGCGGCAAGGCCGCCAAGGGCTTCGAGGACGTGCGCCTGACGCCGACCACCTTCCTGCTCGACAAGCAGGGCCGGATCGTCCAGAAATACCTCGGCGAGCCGGACTTCGCCAAGCTTCACGCCCTCCTCGACAAACTCCTGGCCGAACCCGCGTGACGCGCCGCGGGTTGATCCTGGCGCTGGCCGCGGCCGGCGCGGTCGCGGCTGTGCTGCTGTGGCCGAAGGGGCGCGAAGTGGACGTGGCGGCGGTGCGCAAGGGGCCGCTGACCCAGTCGGTAGTGGCGACCGGCCGCATCGTCACGCCAGCGCGCATTTCCATCGGTAGCCCGCTGGCCGCCACGGTGCTCGAAGTGGCCGTGCGCGAGGGCGACAAGGTGAAGGCCGGCCAGGTGCTGGCCCGCCTGCGCGCCGACGACGCCGAGGCGCTGATCGGCCAAGCGGTGGCTGCGCTGGCCGAAGCCGAAGCACGCCTGACCCAGATCGAAGCCCTCGGCCGCCCGGTGGCGGCCCAGCAACTGGCCCAGGCCGAAGCCAATCGGTCGGTGGCCCGCGCCGAGGCGGAGCGCGCCAGCCAACTGGTCGGCCGCGGTTTCTATGCCCAGTCCAAGGCCGACGATGCGCTGCGCAACGCCGCCAATGCGGAATCCGCGGTGGCCGCAGCCCGCGCCCAACTGGCGGCCCAACAGCCCGGCGGCACCGAAAAGATCGCCGCCGAGGCGCGTGTCGCCCAGGCCCGTGCCCAGCTCGCCAACGCCCGCGCGCGGGCCGCGCTGCTGACCCTCACCGCGCCGTCGGCCGGCGTGGTGCTCAGTCGCAAGGCCGAGCCCGGTGACGTGGCCGCGGCCGGCAAGGTGCTGCTGGAACTGGCCGACAGCGGCGAAACCCGTGTCTACGCGACGGTGGACGAGAAGAATCTGCGCCTGTTGCAACCCGGCCAGCAGGCCCGTGGCGTCGCCGACGCCTATCCGGCCAAACCCTTCGATGCGACCTTGTACTACCTGGCGCCGGCGGTGGACCCCCAGCGCGGCACGGTCGAGATCCGTTTCCGCGTGTCGACGCCGCCGGATTTCCTGCGCCCCGACATGACCGTCTCGGTGGAGACCATTACCGGCCGCCGTGACGCCACGCTGGTGCTGCCGTCCGAGGCGGTGCGCGACCTCGACGGTGGCAAGCCGTGGGTGCTGATAGCCCGGGACGGTGTGGCAGTGCGCGCTGAGTTGCAGCTCGGCCTCGCCGGCATTGGTCAGGTGGAAATCCTCAAGGGCCTCGCCGAAGGCGACCAGGTGGTGCTGCCGGCCTCCGGCGCGCTGGAAGGCGACAAACTGCGCATCCGCGAGGCAAAGAAGCCCAAGGTCGGCGGCGTGCAGGTTCCGCAGGGCATGATGCGTTGAAGCTGCGCCTGCCTTTCGCGCCACTGGTTGCGCTGCGCTTCCTGCGCGAGGGGCGCATGCAGACCCTGCTGATCCTCGCCGGCACCACCGGCGGGGTGGCGGTGATCGTCTTCCTGACCCAGCTGATCACCCAACTGCAGGCGCAAATCGTGGACCGGGTGCTCGGCACCCAGCCCCACGTGGTGATCCGTCCGCTGGAAGAGGCCAACCGCCGTGCCTTCGACGACCCGGCCTCGACGGCGGTCATCGAACCCCGTGCCCAGCGCCTGCGCTCGGTGGATCAGTGGGAGAACGTGGCCCGCCTGGCCGCCGCCATGCCCGGCGTCACCGCGGTGTCACCGACGGTGACCGGGCCGGCCTTCGCCGTGCGTGGCCAGGCCAACAAGTCCGTCGCGCTGATGGGTATCGATGCCGAGCGCTACCGGCGCATCGTGCGCATGGAGGAATACATGGTCGCCGGCCGCTTCGCGGTGGACGGCACCCGCGCGGTGATCGGCTCCGAGCTGGCCAAGGATCTGGGCATCCGCCTGGAGGACAAGCTGCGCGTGGCGTTGCCCAACGGGCGCGACGAGCTGCTGCAGGTGGGCGGCATCTTCGATATCGGCAACAAGGATCTCAACCGCCGCTGGGTCTTCGTGACGCTACCGCTGGCCCAGAGCCTCCTCGACTTGCCCGGTGGGGTGTCCAATCTGGACCTGACGGTGGCCGACATCTTCGACGCCCAGGCCATCGCCGAACGCCTGCAGGGTGCCACCGGCCTCACCGTGGACAGCTGGATGCAGACCAACGCCCAGCTTCTCGCCGCGCTGCGCAACCAGACGGTCTCGAATAACCTGATCCGCAGCTTCGTGATCCTCATCGTGGCCCTTGGCATCGCCAGCGTGCTGGTGGTGAGCGTGGTCCAGAAGCAGAAGGAGATCGGCATCCTGCGCGCGATGGGCGCCAGCCGCGCGATGATCCTGCAGGTTTTCCTGATCCAGGGTGCGCTGGTCGGGGCGGTCGGTTCGATCTTCGGCAGCCTGCTGGCCTTCGGGCTGCTCAACATGTTCTCGGCGATCTACCGCAACGCCGACGGCAGCCCACTGTTTGCCGCTGAACTGGAGCCGCGCTTCATCGTGCTGGCGGCGCTGGTGGCCACCGGCGTCGGCCTCGCGTCGGCGCTGATCCCGGCGCGCCGCGCAGCGAAGATGGACCCGGTGCAGGCGATCCGTTCATGAGCGACGCAGTCATCGAGCTCGCGGGCCTGACCAAGGCCTACAACGTCGGTACGCCGGTGGAGACCGAGGTGCTGCACGGCATCGACCTGAGCCTGGCGCAGGGTGAGTTCGCCGCGCTGATCGGCCCGTCCGGCTCCGGCAAGAGCACGCTACTGAACATCATCGGCCTGCTCGAGCGGCCCACTGGTGGCCGTCTGTCCATCGGCGGCCGCGACACGGCAGCCCTGTCGGAAGCCGAGATCACCGCGCTGCGGGGGCGCAGCATCGGCTTCGTGTTCCAGTTCCACCATCTGTTGCCGGCCTTCAGCGCGCTGGAAAACGTGATGATGCCGGCCATCATCGCCCGCGGTGCGCCCGACGACGAGGCCGAGGCGACGGCCCTGCAACTCCTCGACGCGGTCGGCCTGAAGGCCCACGCCCACAAGAAGCCGGCCGAGCTGTCCGGCGGCCAGCAGCAGCGCGTCGCCATCGCCCGTGCGCTGGCGCTGCGGCCACGCCTGATCCTTGCCGACGAGCCGACCGGTAACCTGGACACCCACACTGCCGACGACATCTTCGCGCTGCTGCGGGAGTTCAACCGCCAGACCGACTGCGCCTGCCTCATCGTGACCCACGACCCGCGCCTGGCGGCCCGCTGCGACCGCACCGTGAGGCTGGTGGACGGGCGCCTCGCCGCCGATTGCTGAGCATCCATCCGCCGCATTGCTTGGTGTTTCAACAAGCCGTGAGATATTGCGCTGCAGCGTGATTTGCCGAGTTGCCAATTGCCCAGGCCTTCAGTATGGTTTTGTAACGAATTTGATAATTTTGAAATAGTCACAAGGACCCTCTGGCATGCCGTCCCAGGAGCAGTTGCTGAAAGTCATCGAGATCCAGACCGAGATCGTCAAGGCTGGGCTGGACCTGGGCGAAGTAATGGCGCTGGTGGTCGAGCGCACGCTGGACCTGATCGATGCCGACGGCGCGGTGATCGAGTTGGCCCAGGAGGGTGACATGGTCTACGCGGCGGCTTCCGGCATCGCCGGCCCCCACTTGGGCCTGCGTCTGCGCCAGGCCAACAGCCTGTCTGGGATGTGCGTGGAAAGCGGCTCCATCCTGCGCAGCGACGATACCGAGCAAGACGCGCGGGTGGACCAGGTGGCCTGCCGCCGGATCGGCCTGCGCTCGATGATCGTCATGCCGCTCAAGTTCGACAACAAGGTGGTTGGTGTTCTGAAGGCCATGTCCGAGCAGTCGCGGGCTTTCCGGGTGCAGGACGAAGCCCTGCTCGGCCTGCTGTCCGACCTGGTAGCGGCAGCGATGCATTTCGCCACCCAGCTCGACAGCGACAAGCTCTTCCAGAAGGCCACCCACGATGGCCTCACCGATCTGGCCAATCGCTCCCTGTTCATGGACCGCCTGCGCAAAGTGGCGGCCCGTAAGGGGCGCGAGCGGCGGCCCGCCTGCGTGTTGATGATCGATATGGATGGCCTCAAGCAGCTCAACGACACCTTCGGTCATCGGGTCGGCGATGCGGCGCTCCGCGAGGTGGCCAAGCGGCTCAAGACCGCGTCCCGTGAATCGGATACGGTGGCACGCTTGGGGGGCGACGAGTTCGCTGTGCTGCTGGCCCCGGTCGAGCCGTCGGCCGGCGTCGATACGGTCGTTCAGCGCTTGTATGCCAATGTTGTTGGCCCCTTCCGGTACGAGGACCAGGCTTACGATCTGAGCGTGAGCATCGGCGCCGCCTGCCTGCCGGACGATAGCGACGATATCGAACAACTGCTCGATGTCGCCGACCGCCGCATGTATTCCGCCAAGCAGGCGCACCGCCGCCGGAAAACCGATAGCGCCAGCCTTTGAAAGGATCGGCGTATGGGTGGGCGCATCCGCCACCCGCAACGGGCTTCGACGCCATGATCAGTTTTCGGAAGCTCTTCATATGTCTCTTCTTCCCCCTCGCGGCGCTGCTGGCCGGGGGCGCGATGGTCTATGGCCATCTGGAGGTGGAGCGCGAACTGGCGTACCGGCGCGAACTGGAGCTGGCCCAGGTCAGGCTTGGCGTCGGCGCGGCGACCTGGAATATCGAACCGGTGGCCGGGGACCTGTTGTTCCTGTCCCGGTTGCGCAGCCTGCGTGAGGTGGCGCACGAACCGAGCGCAGCCCGGCTGGCCTCGCTGGCGGCCGATTTCTCAGCCTTCTCGGGGGCCAAGCAGGTTTATGATCAGATCCGCTGGCTCGACGAAAGCGGCATGGAGCGTGTGCGTG
Source organism: Pseudomonadota bacterium (assembly GCA_018241685.1). GTDB lineage: Bacteria > Pseudomonadota > Gammaproteobacteria > Burkholderiales > Rhodocyclaceae > Zoogloea. The sequence continues at coordinate 29,138 of JAFEDJ010000009.1, read as the reverse complement.
TGGACCTGCGCCAAGGGCTGCCGGTGACGGTGCCGGCAGCCGAGCTTCAGAACAAGGCGCAACGCTATTATTTTCGCGAGGCGCTGCGTCTCGGTGTCGGCGAGGTGTTTATCTCGCCCCTCGACCTCAACATCGAGCATGAGCGTATCGAGATCCCCTATAAGCCGATGCTCCGCGTGGCCACCCGGGTGGTCGATGGGGATGGCCGCAGGCGCGGCGTGCTGGTCCTCAACTACTACGGGAATGGCATCCTGCAGGCTTTCGCAAAGGCCACCGGCGGGCGTGGCATGCTCGTCGACATGCAGGGCTACTGGCTGAAAAGCCCTCGAGCGGCCGACGAATGGGGCTTCATGTTCAAGCGTGCCGAGGCGAGCATGGGTGTCCGGGCGCCTGCGGCATGGAAAGCCATCGTTGCAGCGGAGCGCGGGCAGACAGAGCTTCAGGACGGGGTGTGGACCTGGGAGACCATGCGCCCGCTGGGTTCCGCCGAGTCGCGCCGCGCGGGAATGCCGCCGGCCGGCGATTATTTCTGGAAAGTCGTCTCCCACTGGCCCGGCGAGCAACGGGATGCCATCGCACAGCGCATCCGACTGAGGGTCGCCGGCGCCGCCGGACTGATGTTGGTGCTGGCCGGGCTGGGCAGCTGGAAACTGGCGCGTGCCTGGACCTTGCTGGCGGAATCGGAAACCAAGTACCAGACCATCTCGAAATTCGCCTACGACTGGGAAACCTGGATTTCGCCGAACCGTCAGCCGCTGTTCAGTTCGCCGTCCTGCGAACGGGTGACCGGTCGTCCGGCGGCGGATTTCATGGCCGACCCCGACTTTCTGCGCAATATCGCCCATCCCGACGATCGGGCGATTGTCGATGAGCACCTGCTGCACCACATCGACAGGCACGAGACCTGCGAATTCTGCTTCCGTATCCTGCTGCCCGATGGACAAGTGCGCTGGATCGAGCACATCTGTCTGCCGGTGTTTTCCGAATCCGGTGAGTTCCTTGGCCGCCGGGCTTCCAACCGGGACATCACCGACCACAAGAACGACGAGGCGCGGATCCAGCAATTGGCTTTCTTCGACGTGCTCACCGGCCTGCCCAACCGGCGCATGCTGTCCGACCGTCTCGATCACGGCCTGGCCCAGGCGCGGCGCTTCGGACGCTCGTTGGCGGTGATGTTCCTCGATCTCGACCACTTCAAGCAGATCAACGATACCCTCGGCCACGACGCCGGCGACGAACTGCTGAAGCACGTCGCCAACCGGTTGCAGGCTTGCGTGCGCAGCGGTGACACCATCGCCCGCCAGGGGGGCGACGAGTTCATCGTGGTGCTCACCGAAGTCACCCATGCGGAAGACGCCGCACGGGTGGCCGACAAGATCATCCAGGCCATCGGCGAGCCGATCCGGATCTCCGGTACGCCCCTGCACGTCTCCACCAGCATCGGCATCGCCGTGTACCCCATCAACGGCAGCGACGACGCCCAGGAACTACTCAAGAAGGCGGACAGGGCCATGTACGCCGCGAAGGCCGCGGGGCGCAACACCTACCGGTTTTTTGCGGACTGAGATCTCGGGTATCGTGCAGGCCCGCGTCGACAGCGTATCCGACCCTCTAAAGCCATTCATGATCTCCCCATTCCAGGCCCTGGCTTGCCCCCTTGACGGAGGGCCCTTGATCCCCGGCAGCACCGCCTGGCGATGTGCGGCCGGCCACAGTTTCGACCTGGCCAGCCAGGGTTATATCAACCTGTTGCCAGTGCAGCAGAAGCGTTCCCGCGATCCCGGTGACAGCAAGGAGATGGTCACGGCGCGTCGGCGTTACCTCGAAAGCGGCGTGTATCGTCCGATTGCCGACGCGGTGAGCCGGGCGGTGCTGGCGGAGTTGCCTGCCGGCGGGCCGGCAGCCTGCCTCGACGCGGGCTGTGGTGAAGGCTACTACCTGCGCGAGCTGGCGGCGGCGGCCGATGCCGGCGGCGCGGACCTGGCCGTGCTGGGCCTCGATATCTCGAAGTGGGCGGTACAGGCTGCCGCCAAGCGCGACAAGCGGGTCGCCTGGGTGGTCGGCAGCAATGCCAACCTGCCGGTGCTGTCGGGCACCGTGGACCGGCTGCTGTGCCTGTTCGGTTTCCCGGTGTACGGCGAGTTCGCCCGCGTGCTGCGGACTGGTGGCGAGCTGCTGCAGGTGGATGCGGGGCCGGATCACCTGCGCGAGCTGCGCGAGATCATCTACCCGACGCTGAAGGCGCCACGCCCGCCGGACGAGCGGGTGCCGGACGGCTTCCGGCGGCATGGCGTGGACACCGTCCGCGCAGCCATCCACCTCGACAGCGCGGCGCAGATCGCCGATTTGTTGACGATGACGCCCCACCTGTACCGCGCTACAGCCGAAGGACGGGCCCGCGCGGCTGCGCTGGAATCCCTCGACCTGACGGTGGACGTCAGTCTGACGCGCTTCGTGCGTAACGCCTGAGGTCGATTCGGTGCGGACTTTTCAGTTGAGTCCGCCGTCTGTCCTGCGTCCATTCGTCGACCGTCTGTGGGGTTGGGAAGGGGAGGCCCGCGAAGTGGTGGCTCTACCGACCGTGCTGCCGGGCACGGGGGCAGAGCTGTATTTCCACTACGGCGAGCCCTTTGCCTGGGAAGACGGTGCAGGTGGCTTCCGGCCGGCAGATGCCGGTCACTTGTTCTGCCAGCGTCGCCGGTCGCTGCAGCTTAGATCGTCGTCCGGGCTGGGCTTCATCGCAGTGCGTTTCCGGATTGGCATGATCCATCGTTTCACCGGCGTGCCGGGCCGGGATCTGCACGACGGCAGCCATTCCGTTGCCGATCTGTGGGGGGCCGAGGGGCGGGCTCTGCTTGGGCGCCTGTCCTACGCGACGGGGCGCGACGAACGGGTAGCCTTGATCCAGCGTTTCCTGATCGAGAACCTGCGTAGGGATGCGTGCGACGCCGTGGTGGAAGCAGGAATGGCGCTCTTGTACCGCCACGCGGGCGCACTGTCGGTCGATGCGCTCGCCGCCCGGTTGTATTTGGGTCGTCGTCAGCTGGAGCGCCGCTTTCTGGCTGTGACGGGCCAGACGCCGGGGGAGGTGAAAGGTCTGTGCCGCTTCCAGCACGTTGTCCGCGATCTGGTGCTGGATGCGGCGGCGCGTCCAGCCGGGGCTGCTGTGGCACGGGGCTATTACGATCAGGCGCATTTCAACCGGGACTTTCGTGCGCGGGTCGGCTGTGCGCCCGGTGAATACCTGCAGCGGGCACGCGCCGGGACGCATTTCTACAATACGCAGATCTGATGCATCGGCATGCTGAGTGCTCCTTTACTACGGACATGGAGCATTCAGATGTATGGACTGATCGTGGAACTGGCGGCCAAACCGGCTTTCGATGGTGATCTGGAGGTGCTTTTGCGCGACCTCGTGGCAGCGGCGGGGCCGGAAGAAGGCACGCTCTTCTACGCCGCGCACCGGATGGCCGGGCGGGACAATAAGTTCGTGTTGTACGAGTTGTATCGTGATCGTGCTGCTTGGGACGCGCATGTCGGCTCGGAAGTCCTGCAGCAGGCCCTGCGGCGTTTCGAGGACTGGCTGGTCGTGCCTCCGAAAATTACGTATTGTGAGGCCGTTGCCACTACCCCCATCGGGTAGATCCTGTCTTCCGCCGCCGCTTGCCGGCGGCCCGTGCCTAGGGTGAGTTTGCTTATGTCGGGTTTTGTGCCGAGCTTTGGGGTGGCCGAAGGTGCCATTGCGTCGCGGGTGTTTCCGTTCGTCGGAACGTCCTTGTTGCTAGACCCCGATCTCCAATTGCCGGACCCGACGCGGCTGGCGGCCCTTGGCCCGTGCCTGGAGGCGATTACGATAGGCAGCCTCGACGGCATTTCCTGCGAACTGCGCCTGTGGCCGGCCCATCTAGGCGTGCCGCCGGAATTCACCACCCGCGATTACCGCCAGCTGTGGGGCCGCTGGCCCGATGGCTTGCACGAGGCGCTGGCACGCGCCCGCCAGCTGGTGTCGTGGCTGATGCAGCATCGTTTCTGCGGCGAATGCGGCGGTCCGCTGCACACCAGCGCCAGCGAGCCGGCGCGGGAATGCCGGGCCTGCGGTGCGAAGGCCTATCCGCGCATCTCGCCGGTGTGCATCGGCCTGATCCTGAAGGGCGACGAGCTGCTGCTGGCTCGTTCGCCGCATTTCCCGCCGGGCATCTACAGCGCGCTGGCCGGCTTTGTCGAGGCCGGCGAAACCGTCGAGGACTGCCTGCGCCGGGAGATCCGCGAGGAGGCTGGCATCGAGATCGCCAACATCCGTTGGTTCGGCAGCCAGCCCTGGCCTTTCCCCCATTCGCTGATGCTCGGCTTCTTTGCCGACTACGCCGGTGGCGACGTCGTGGCCCAGGAAAGCGAGATCGAGGACATCGGCTGGTATCCCCTCGATGCGTTGCCGATGTTGCCTCATCCATCCACCATCGCCTTCCAGATGATCGACGCGGTGCGCAAGGGCCAGTATCCGCGCTGAGGAACGTTCGCCGGCCGGCGGAGTCGCAGCAGGACCCGGCAGCTTGCCGTCATTCCTCGGAGGAACCATGTCCGGAACACCCCGCGTCGAAGCCGTCCTGCAGGACACGCCTTACCTTGTGCAGTTGTCCGATGATCTGGGCCACGTGTGGTCCGCCGACGAGCCCATCGAACTGGGCGGCGGCAACGCCGGCCCGTCGCCGGAGCGCCTGATTCTCGGCGGCCTCGGCACCTGCACCGCGATCACCCTCAAGATGGTGGCGACACGCCGTCAGTGGCCGCTGACCGGCGTGCGCGTGGAGTTGCGGCTCAACCCGGCGGGCAAGCCCGAGGCCGGCAACGACATCGAGCGCCTAATCCATCTGGACGGCGAACTCAGCGACGAGCAGCGTGCCCAGCTGCTGAAGATCGCCAATGCCTGCCCGATGCACAAGCTGCTCACCGGCGAGGTGCGCATCCATACCGAACTGAGTGCCTGAGGGCGGGAGGACGGAATCATGACGATCCAGCGTATCGAGGCCCGCACGGCCGACCTGGGCGAAGGGCTGACGATCCGGCGCGCTGTGCCGACCCGTGAGCGGCGCATGGTGGGCGCCTGGTGTTTCCTCGACCACATCGGGCCGCGGGATTTCGAGGTCGGCCATGGCATGCACGTCGGTGCCCACCCGCATATCGGCCTGCAGACCTTCACGTGGATGATCGAGGGCGAGGTGCTGCACCGGGACAGCCTCGGCCACGAGCAGGTGATCCGCCCCGGCCAGGTCAATCTGATGACCGCCGGGCGCGGCATCGTGCATACCGAGGATTCCCTGTCCGGCGAGACCCGCCTGCACGCCGCGCAGTTGTGGATTGCACTGCCGTTTGAAGAACGGGAGCGCGAGCCGGCTTTCGAGCACTATCCCGACCTGCCGCGCTGGGAGGAAGGTGGCTGCGTGTTTACGCTGCTGGCCGGGCGCCATGGCGACCACGTGGCGCCGGCACGCCTGTATTCGCCGCTGGTCGGGCTGGATGTGAGCAGCGCGGCGGGCGGTCGCATCGGCCTGGCGCTGGAGCCGGGTTTCGAATACGCGGTGCTGCCGCTGGAAGGCCATATCGACATCGATGGCGAGCGCTTCGGCATCGGCGAACTAGCTTATCTGGGTGACGGGCAGGCGCGTTTCGATGCGCAGCTGTCGGCGGGCGGGCGCGTCCTGCTGCTCGGCGGCGAACCCTTCGGCGAACCGGTGCTGATGTGGTGGAACTTCGTCGGTTTCAGCAAGGACGAGATCGCCGCTGCCCAGCATGAGTGGGAGGCCGGCGATGCTCGCTTCGGCCCGGTGGCAGGGCCCGGCGAGCGGCGCCTGGTTGCGCCGCCGCTGCCCTGGCCGGGTTACTGAGCGTCCGCCGGCGCAGCTTGGCCGGTAGCCGCCAGCCAGGCTTCGTAGCCGCCCTGCAGCGGCCGTACCGACAGGTAGCCGGCTTCCAGCAGATGGCGTGCTGCCTGGATTGCGCCGGCATCCTCCGGACAGGCGCACAGCGTGACGATGGGGCGGCTCTTCGGCCAATCGCCGACCGCCTCGTGCAGGCGGTCGTGTTCCGCGACCCGCGTGCCGGGGAGCGGGCCGGTGGCGGCGATCATCGTCGCGCCGCGCAGGTCCAGCACCAGCGGCCGGTCGGATGACTCCAGTGCTTCCAGCAGTTCGGCCGGTGTGATGTGGGCGATCGCGCACTGCTGGCGGAAACGGTATTTCTGCCACAGCTTCCAGCCGAGCCAGGCCCCGGCCAGCAGGCCGAGCACCACCAGCGCGCGGCCCATGTGTTCGTCCAGCGCAAGGATGGCGGCCTGCACTGCCTCCTTCAGCACCCAGCCTGCCCCCAATGCCGCACCGGCCCACAATGCAGCGCCGGCTGCCGCGGCCAGCAGGAAGCCGCCGAGGTTCATGCGCAGCGCGCCGGCGATTGGCGGCGCGACCGTCGAGAAGCCGGGGATGAACTTGGCGACCACCAGCGACGACAGGCCCCAGCGGATGAAGCGCGCTTCGGTCTGGCTGACGCAGGAGGCCGGGTTGATCGACAGTCGGCATAGCCCGGCTAGCACCCGGTAGCCGAACACTTTACCGGCGCCGTACCAGGCCCAGTCGGCCAGCACCGAGGCCAGCACCGCCACCGCCAGCAGCTTGCCCAATCCATCGGGCCCGGCGGCGAGGCTGCCGGCCAGCAGCAGGGTTGGCAGCGCAGGCACCGGCACGCCCATCTGCTGCAGCAGCACATTGACGAATACCACGCCGACGGCGTCCTGGCGGAGGGTGTGGCTGAGCTGGGCGAGTTCCATCGGGGCGCTGACTGGTGGGCGAATAACCGATTATCGGCCGGGGCAGAATTTTTTGCCGTGCCGGTGATGATCGGCGTCACGCCGATATGTCGGCGGAGATCCGTATAATTCCGCTGTCTTTCGGCCCTTAGCCGGGCTTTTATCCGACGGAATGCCATGAAAGCCAGGACCACGCTCTATGACCTGCTCGGGCTGGCGCCCACCGCCAGCGAAGCCGATATCCAGGCAGCCCACCTGCGCCTGACCCGCCATTACCAGTCCGGCAATCACGGCCTGCAGCCAGTCGATGTGGACAACAAGTTGAAGGCGATCCGTGAGGCGGTGTGGATTCTTGCCGACCCGGGTCGGCGGGCTGCCTACGATGCGGGCCTGGCGCGCAGCCAGCCGGCCGTCGCTGAAGCCGTCGTCGAGCCGCTGCTGGCCAAGGATCCCCTGCCGCTGCAGGTGGAGATCAAGGCCGCCAAGCGTTCGCCGCTGCGCATCATGCTGGGTGTGATCGGTACGCTGATGATCATCGGCATGCTGATCCAGATCTTCTTTTCGGTCTTCGCGTTCCGGCGGGTGACCAGCGGCGATGCGGCCACCGAGGCCCAGCAGAAGGTCATCGCGGCGGAGCGGCGGCAAATGTACGGCGACCTGTCGGAGCAGGAGATTGCCGAGCAGGAAGCCACCGAGCGTCGCCAGCGGGCGGAGTCGGCGCGCCGCTACGAGGAACAGCGCGCCGAGTATGCCCGCAAGGAGGAGGAGCGCCAGCGCGAGCGTGCCTTGCAGGAGCGCGGCTATTACGCCGACCGGGTGTCGTCCGAGCTGCAGCAGGCCGAGGAGTCGGCCCGCCGCAAGGCCGAATACGAGCAGCGCCAGAAGGAAGAAAAGGAACACAACGCCGAGGCGGAAGAGCAGCGCCGCGTGCAGGAGCGGCTGGCGCGGGAGCGGGCGCGTCTGCAGCTGAACAACTGAGGGCGGGGGCATTGGCCTGCTTGGCGAGCAGCAGGCGGGGCTTTCCGGGATAATCCGGCATGAGCTCGATTCTTCCCCCGCTGCCGGACGCCGATTCCGCCGCTTCCCTCGAAGCGACTTTCGTCCCGCCCCCCGTCGCCGCCGTGCCGGCGCCCTTCGACCAGCTGCCCTTGCCGGCCGCGGTGATCGCCAACCTGGCGCGCCTCGGCTACCACACGATGACGCCGATCCAGGCCGCCGCGCTGCCGGTGGCCCTGGCTGGTGACGACCTGATCGCCCAGGCCAAGACCGGCAGCGGCAAGACGGCGGCCTTTGCGCTGCCGCTGCTGGACCGCCTCGACGCGCGCCGCTTCGCCGTGCAGGCCCTGGTGTTGTGCCCGACCCGCGAACTGGCCGAGCAGGTCGCCCAGGAAGTCCGCCGCCTGGCCCGTGCCGAAGAGAACATCAAGGTCCTCAGCCTGTGCGGTGGCACGCCGATCCGGCCGCAGGCCGACAGCCTGGCCCACGGCGCGCATATCGTCGTCGGCACGCCGGGCCGCCTGATGGATCACCTGTCCCGCGGCAGCCTCAAGCTCGATGCGCTGCGGGCACTGGTCCTCGACGAGGCCGACCGCATGCTCGACATGGGCTTCTTCGACGACATCGCCTATGTCGCCCGGGCCTGCCCGAAGGACCGCCAGACCCTGCTGTTCTCGGCCACCTACCCGGAGGGCGTGGTGCGCCTGGCCCGCCAGTTCATGCGCCAGCCGCGGGAGATCGCGCTGGCCGAGCAGCACGAGGCCGACAAGATCCGTCAGCGCTTCTACGAGGTGACGCGGGAACAACGCCTGGCCGCCGTCGGCCTGCTGCTGCGCCATTACCGTCCGGAGAGCACGCTGGCCTTCTGCAACACCAAGCAGCAGTGCCGCGATCTGGTGGACACGCTGCACGCCGAGGGCATCCATGCGCTGGCCCTGCACGGCGACCTCGACCAGCGCGAGCGCGACCAGGTACTGGTGCGCTTCGCCAACCGCAGCTGCTCGGTGCTGGTGGGGACCGACGTGGCCGCCCGCGGCCTCGACATCGCCGGCCTGGAAGCGGTGATCAACGTGGACGTGACGCCCGACCCGGAGGTGCATGTGCACCGCGTCGGCCGCACCGGTCGCGCCGAGCGCGACGGCTGGGCGCTGAGCCTGGTCGGCCCCACCGAGAAGAACCGCGTCGGCAACATCGCCCGCAGCCAGGGTTTCGAACCCGTCTGGGAGTCCATCGCCGAGCTGCAGGCCGAGAACGCTGCGCCGCTGCTGCCGCCGATGGCCACGCTGCAGATCCTCGGCGGGCGCAAGGACAAGATCCGCCCCGGTGACGTGCTCGGTGCGCTGACCGGTGAGGCCGGCTTTGCCGCCGAGCAGATCGGCAAGATCAACGTGACCGAGCAATCCACCTATGTGGCCGTGCGGCGCGACATCGTCCGCCAGGCCCTGAAGCGCCTCGCCGACGGCAAGATCAAGGGCAAGAAGGTCCGCGTCCGCCTGCTCGACGACTGAACCGCCGCCAGCCGGGAACTGCTGGGTTCCCGGGCTTTGAAATCGTCACGGGCCGCTGCCGTGGCTCATACAGGATTCCATCATGGCTGATTCCCACCGTTTCCCGGATGCCGATGTCGACGCGATCTACCGGGTCATCGCCGAGCGGCGCGACATGCGCCACTTCCGCCCCGACCCGGTCGATCCCGAGATCCTGGCGCGCCTGCTGTGGGCGGCCCACCATGCTCCCAGCGTCGGCTACATGCAGCCGTGGCGCTTCATCCGCATCACCGACCGGGGCCTGCGCGAGCGCATGCACGTGCTGGTCGAGAAGGAGCGCCGCAACACCGCCCGCGCCCTCGGCGAACGGGAAGAGGACTTCATGCGCCTCAAGGTGGAAGGCCTGCTCGAAGCCGGCGAGGTGATCGTCGTGGCGCTGGCTGACGGCCGCGAGAAGCACGTCTTCGGCCGCCGCACGCTGCCCGAGATGGACCTCGCCTCAGTCGCCTGTGCGATCCAGAACATGTGGCTGGCGGCCCGCGCCGAAGGCATCGGCCTCGGCTGGGTGTCGATCTTCGATCCTGTGGACCTGGCCACGCTGCTCGACATGCCGACCGGCGCGCGCCCGGTCGCGATCCTGTGCATCGGCCACGTGGACGAGTTCTATCCCAGGCCAATGCTGGAAATCCACCATTGGGCCGAGCGCATGCCGCTGGAAACGGTGGTCTTCGAGAACGGCTGGCGGGCCGGCGAGCCGGTGGCGTCAGGCGACTGACGGGCCCTTGCGCGCCCGCTGGGCGAGCCAGGTGCCGCCCACCAGCAGCACGACGAAGCTCAGCATCTCCCAGGCGGACAGGAAGATCGCCAGTGCGTGCTGCCCGGGGGCCAGGCTGCCTGGCACGCGCATGGCCAATACCGGCAGCGTCATCAGGCCGGCGACCGCCACGGCCCGCTTGCCGTACAGTCGCGCCAGCGGGTAACAGGCCAGCGCAGCCAGCAGGGTTGCGGCCAGGAAGCCCTGGCTCATCAGGATTGCGGGCGTCAGCGGGCTGGCAGGCGTGACGGGCATCAGCCAGCGGGCCAGCTCGAGGACCTGGCCGTAGCCGATGAAGCCGGCCAGTAGCGCGAGTGGCAGCGCTGCGGCCTGCTGGAGTGGGGATGGAGCTGGCATGGACGGATCGGATGGCCAGCGCAAAGGCGGCGTGTTCGTGGAGTGCCCACATTCTGCACGCATCGGGCCCGCGTTGTGGCCGCCGCGCCGCGACGGGGGGACAGCGTCCCGCTACAATGCCGCCTCTTCTCCATCAGCACGGATGTATCGCCCATGTGGTTCCGCAATCTCCAGATCTACCGTCTTCCTGAAAACTGGGGCCTGACGGCCGAAGCCCTCGCCGAGAAGCTCGCCGCGCGGCCCTTCCAGCCCTGTGGCAGCCAGGACATGGCGACCCGCGGCTGGAGTTCGCCGACCAAGGACGACCGCTTCGTGCTGGCGGTCGGCGGCCATTTCCTGGTTGCGCTGGCCGTCGAGCAGAAGCTGCTGCCGTCGTCGGTGGTCAATGAGGTGGCGGCCGACAAGGCCGAGATGATCGAGGCCCAGCAGGGCTACAAGCCCGGCCGCAAGCAGATGAAGGAAATCAAGGAGGCGGTGCTGCAGGAACTGCTGCCGCGCGCCTTCACGCGCCGTCGCAAGGTGTTCAGCTGGATTGACCCGGTGGGCGGCTGGTTGGTCATCGACGCCTCCAGCCCGGCCCGCGCCGAGGAAGTCCTCGAAGCCCTGCGCGACACGCTGGACGAGCTGCCGGTGAAGATGGTCAAGACCCAGCTGTCGCCGGTGTCGGTGATGACCGACTGGCTGGCTGCCAACGAGGCGTCGGGCGCCTTCAGCATCGACCTGGATTGCGAGCTGCGTGCCGTCACCGACGAGAAGGCCGCCGTGCGCTACGTGCGCCACGCGCTGGACGGCAAGGACGTGCAGGACCACCTGGCCGCTGGCAAGCTGCCGACGCGCCTGGCGCTGACCTTCGACGACCGCATCTCTTTCATGCTCACCGAGAAGATGGAGATCAAGCGCCTGGCCTTCCTCGACATCATCAAGGAAGAGGCCGAGCGCCAGGCCGACGCCACCGACATGCAGATCGAGGCCGACTTCGCGCTGATGAGCGGCGAGCTGTCGCGCCTGATCCCGGCCGTGCTGGAGGCCCTCGGCGGTGAAGTGAAGGATGCGGTGATCTGAACGCCGCAGGGGAGGCCGGTCTCGGCTTCCCCTCCAGGCTGGCTTGGCAGGCGTCAGCGGGCGGTCAGCCCGTTGGCGATGCGGTCGATGCCGGCCTGGGCGCAGGCGGCATCCTTGTCGCCGCCCGGCGCGCCGGAGATGCCGATGGCGCCGACCAGGTCTTGGCCGGCCAGGATCGGCAGCGCGCCTTCCAGCGTGGTGACGTTTTCCAGCTGCAGGATGCCGGCGGCGTTCGGCGTGCCGGCGATGCGCTTGCCGAATTCCCCCGACGGGGTCTTGAAGGTCAGGCTGGTGTAGGCCTTGCGCAGGCTGTTCTCGATGGTGTGTGGGCCGGCGCCGTCGTCATGCAGGACGACCTTGCTGCGGCCGAGGCGGTCGAGCACGGTGACGGTGACCGCATAGCCGTTCTTGCGGCAGGTTTCGAGGGCCACCGAGGCGGCTTCATGGGCTGCCGCATAGGACAGGTTGCGCACATTGACGACGGCCTGGGCCTGGGCGAGCAGCGGCGTGGCGAGGCAGAAGGCGGCGACGGGGAGCAGGGTCTTCAGTTTCATCGGAGCGGTGTGCTTTCGTTGAGGGAACGCGTGTTGCGTTGCGGAAAGTCCGCAAGAAGCATTCCCCGCTGATGTCGTCGCGGCGCGTTCCGGCCCGTGGCCCACTGTTTTCCGGGCGGGGCCGCGGTCGGCCCGCGGCGCCGGATGTCCCCGCACACGGCATGACCAGGCTTGCGTCTGCTGCCTTGTCCACAGCCGCCTGCTGCCGGTCGTGCAGCGTTGCTTCGCGCTGCGCAGGCCCGGGAAAGTGCGCAAAGCTATCCATGAATCGTTCGTTCCCCGCTCTCAGTTTCGCCGCTAAGGTGCGCCGCGTCGGCCGCTGATGGCAGCGCCGCCTCTGTGGAGACGAAACGCGATGGCTGTGAAGATCGATTTCCCCCGCCTGACCGCGCTGGCCCTGCTGTGCTGCGGCATCGGTTCCGCGCTGGCGGCCGGGACGGAGGCGGGCGCGGCGGCGCGGCGGCCGAACATCCTGCTGATCCTGGCCGACGACCTGGGCTATTCGGACATCCGCCCCTACGGCGGCGAGATCGACACCCCCAACCTGGACGAGCTGGCGCGGGACGGCGTGCGCCTCACCAATTTCCACGTCGCCCCGACCTGCTCGCCGACCCGCGCGGCGCTGCTGTCCGGCACCGATCACCACCTCGCGGGCCTCGGCACGATGGCCGAGCTGATCCAGCCCAACCAGAAAGGCCAGCCGGGCTACGAAGGCCACCTGAACGACGCCGCGCTGTCCTTCCCGGCGCTGCTGCGTGATGCCGGCTACCACACCTACCTGGCCGGCAAGTGGCACCTGGGCCTGGACGAGCCGCATCGCCCGCAAGCGCGCGGCTTCGAGGAGTCCTTCGCGCTGCTGCAGGGCGGTGGCAACCACTTCGCGACCCCGGCTGGCTGGAACGCCGGCACCTACGTGGATAACGGTCGTGAGGTGAAGCTGCCGGCGGACTACTTCTCGTCCAACACCTTCACCGACAAGCTGATCGCCTTCATCGACAAGCACCGCGCCGACGGCCAGCCATTCTTTGCCTACGCGGCCTACACCGCGCCCCACTGGCCGCTGCAGGCGCTGCCGGAGGCGATCGCCAAGTACAAGGGGCGCTACGACGGCGGCTACGCGGCGATCCGCGCCGAGCGCCTGGAGCGCCAGCGCCGCCTGGGTCTCGTCGAGGCCGGCAAGTCGGTGCACCAGCCGCTGCCCGCCAGTGCCACGTTACCCGACTGGAACAGCCTGAACCCCGAGCAGCGGGCCCTGGAGGCGCGCCGCATGGAGACTTATGCAGCGCTGGTGGACAACCTGGATGCCAACATCGGGCGCCTGATCCAGTACCTGAAGGACTCCGGCCAGTACGACAACACGGCGATCTTCTTCCTGTCCGACAACGGCGCGGAGGGCCACGTGGTGCCCGAGTTTGCGCCGCCCGGCGCTAACAACCGGCTGGACAACATCGGCAAGGCGGATTCCTATGTGTATTACGGGGCCCGTTGGGCCGAGGTGGGGGCAACGCCGTTCCGTTACTCGAAGGGTTTCACCACCGAAGGCGGCGTGATCTCCCCGGCCATCGCCCGCGTGCCCGGCGTGAGTGCGGCGGAAGGGGCCAACCGGCAGGCGCTGGCGACGGTGCGGGATCTGGCGCCGACCTTCCTGCAACTGGCCGGCGTGGCAGATCCCGGTAGCCGCTACAAGGGGCGCAGTGTGCATCCGATCACCGGGCGCTCGCTGCTGCCCTACCTGCAGGGCCAGGTCGCCAGCCCCCATCCGCAGGATTATGTGCTTGGTGAGGAATTGTTCGGCAACCGCTCGATCCGCCAGGGTGACTGGAAGATCGTGTGGTCCGAGAAACCGGTGGGCAGCGGCAAGTGGGAGTTGTTCGACCTGGCCGCCGATCCCGGCGAAACCACCGACCTGGCCGCCCGCCAGCCGGCCCGGCTGGCGCAGCTGGTGGCCCTGTGGGACGGCTATGTGCAGGACAACCGGGTAGTTCTGCCGGAGGGGCGCAACATCTATCTGGAGCGCCCCTTCAGCATCGGCAACTGAGCCGGCGAGCGGGCGCCCTCAGTAGATCGCGCCGCCTGTCTGCGTCGAAGACAGCGTGCCGCGGTCGGCAGACAGGTTGTAGTTGGTGGTGGCGCCGCCGTAGCCGCGCCAGTTCAGCAGGTCGAAGCGGCCGCTGCCGGACAGGCGCTGCACGCCGACGTTGCGGTAGGTGAGTGGTGTGCCGGGCTGGCAGACCTGGGGTAGGCCGTTGGTCTGCAGGAAATACACCGAGCCGCTGCCAAGCCGCGTGGCCGAGGTGCCGGCCACCGCGAGGGCGGTTTCCACGTCCACGCCGATGCCGCGGGCCATGCCCGACCAGCCGTCCTGCACGATGCGCGCCAGGAAGGTGACCAGCCGGCCCATGCGGTCGCGGGTGTCCAGATGGGCGTCGGTGATCACGAAGTCCAGCCCCGGTGCGGTGATGAAGCCCCGGTCGAGGGTCACCCGCTTGGTGTAGGGATTGTTCAGCGCGTCGTCGGAATAGACGGTGCCGTTGAGGGCCGCGAAGTCGAACTGGCCGAGCACGGAGAGGCCGGCGCTGGTGCCGCCGATCGGCACCTTGCGGGCGATCAGGCCGCTGATGGCCTGTTCGACGCCGGTGCCCTTCCAGAAGTTGATGTAGTCGCTCTGGTCGCCGCCGGCGATGAACAGGGCTTCGGCCTTGTTGATGCGGTCGATCACGAAGGGATCGTTGGCGGCGTCCCGCGACGGGATGATCAGCGTCTCCACCGAATCCACGCCGCCCATCGCATAGATGTAGGGGTTGTAGGCGTCGGTGCCGGTGGCGCGGATCACCACGAAGTCGCCGCCGCCGGCGCGGGAAATCATCCACTGGAAGGCCGCGTCCACGTCCGGGCCGCCGCCCATCAGCAGCGCGGACGGCTCGCGGGGTGGCTGGCTGGGGCTGGCGTCGGCCGGGTTGCCGACCACGTAGTACTGGTAAGGTTTGTCGGCGTGCGCCGGGCCCAGCACGGCGAGGCCGACAATGACGGCGCAGGCCTCGGCAAGGCGGCGCCAGGGCCGCCCTGCATGACCTTGTTCGACTGGACGCGTACGGTACTGGTCTTGCATGGCGTGGCCCTCCCTGGTTGGTATCGGACTCGCATCATGCTCCGTAGCGGCAATCAGGCTGTCAAGGCGTTCTGACCATTTTGGGTTTCAAATGTGGAGCAGAGCCACCGCGGCGATCGCGCAGCCAGCGCCGGCCACCCCGAGGGACGCCCATTCCATCCACTTCTTGCGGGTCAGCAGGGTGATCGCGGCCAGCGAGATGGCGACCTGCATGGCCGTCATTGCCTGGGCCCAGCGGTGGTGCTCGTGCATGGAGTGTTCGCTGGCTTCCTCGGCCTCGGTGGCGGAGGCTTCCAGCTTCTCGGCCTTGCTCTTGATGTCTTCCTTCTCGTGCTTGTAGCGCTCGATTTCCGACTGGTAGCGGGTCTGGGCTTCGCCACTGGTCAGCGCAAAGGCCAGCTCGGCGATGTTCTGCTTGGAGCTCTTGGCCTGGTAGTAGCCCCACTGGTTGGAGGCTTCCGTCTTGCGGATGGCGGCCTCGTTCTTGTGCATCAGCGCATCGTTCTGGGTGGCGCCGCCGGCGTAGCTGAATAGCGCGCCGAGGGTGGCAAGGACTGCGGTCATCGCCGCGATGCGCGACGCGAAGCTATCGCCGCCGTGACTGGCGTGTTCGACCGCGTGGTCGTGGGGGCCGTGGACATGGAAATGATCGCCGGACATGCAGTTTCTCCGTGTTGAGGGGGCGGGGCAGGGCCCCGCAAAGCGCTGCGGATTTTAGGCCAAGCCGCCGCGTTTAGCGCGCTGATGCAAGCGCCGGGCCACCGATGCGGAAACGTTCCACGATACGTGCCATGTGCTGGGAGATGTCGCGGATCGAGTCGGCGGCCTGCTTGGTGTGCAGCGCGGCGTGGTTGGCGTCGCCGAGCAGGTTGTCGATCATGCCTACCTGGCCGACGATCTCGTCGCTGGACGATTGGCCGATGGCGACCAGGCGGGTGATTTCGTTCACCACGTGGATGACCTTGCCGGTCGAGTCTTCGATGCGTTCCACCGCGTTGCCGGCGCTCTGGGCCAGCGTGGTGCTTTCCTGCATCTCGCCGATGACCTTCTGCATCAATTCGGTCGAGTCATGGGATGTCGTGCGGATCTCCGAGATGTGCTGGTTGATCAGCTCGGTGGAGCCGGCGGCGCGTTCGGCCAGCTTGCGCACCTCGTCGGCGACCACCGCGAAACCGCGGCCCGATTCGCCGGCGCGGGCCGCCTCGATGGCGGCGTTGAGGGCCAGCAGGTTGGTCTGGTCGGCGATCTGGCGGATCTCGGAAACGACGGCCTCAACCTTGACGACTGAAGAGGCGAGGTCGAAGACGCGCCGCGACGCGTTGTCGATGCTGGTGGCGAGTTGCTCGATGCGGCCGGCGGCGTTGCGGATCACCGCGCTGTTCTCGGTGGCGCGGGCGCTGGAGTCGCTGCTGATCTCGCCGGCCTGGCGGGTTTCCCGGTCGATGTCGACGATGTGGGCCTGGATCTGCTGCACTGCCGAATGGATGGCCTGGGACGACTGGGTGCCGTTGGAAGCCAGGCGGGCGATGGCAGCGGCCGACTGGTGCATCTCGATGGAGGCCACCTCGTTGCGGCGGATCACCTCGACCATCTCGCCGAGGCTGGTCTGCAGCGTGTCGATCAGGCTGTTGAACGCGCGCACGGATTGGCCGATCTCATCGTTGCGGACCACCGGCACGCGCTGCGTGAAGTCCAGCGAGGTGGCGATGGAGGCCATCGTGGCTTCCATCGCGCGCAGGGGCTTGATGATGTTGCCGTGCAGGCGGAAAACCAGGCCGACCAGCACGACCAGCGTCAGCCCGGTGGCGATCGACAGGATCCACTGGGTCTGCACGAAGCCTTCTTCCACGGCGGCGACCGAGCGGTCCTTGGTGCGGCGTTTCTCGACGCGCAGGGTTTCGAGGATCTGCTGCAGTTCCTGCTGGTATTGCGCCACGTTGGCGTACAGGCTGGCTTCTGCGATGGCGCGTTGGCCGGCTACGGCCTGTTCGATGGTCTCGTCCATCGCTGCTTCGTACTGGGCCAGGCTTTCTTCCGCTTCGTGGAGCATGGCTTTCTCGGTATCGGAGTGGGCCAGCGGTCCCTGCGCAGTGAGGACTTCGTGCAGCCCTTTGCGCTGGGCCAGTAGTTTTTCCTTGGCACCGGCGGCCACGTCGGCGCTGGGCGCGTAGACGATCTCGGTGAGGACGATCTGCACCTGCTTGAGCTGGGCGCCCAGGTCGGAGGCGGCCAATGCGCCGGGAATCGCGTCGTCGGTGAGGTTGCGCACCAGCCGCGTGTTGTGCTGGAACATCATGAGGCCGGCGGTGCCGGCGGCCAGCAGCAGCGTGGTGGTGATGGTGATGAGGATGATCAGGTAGCGTCGAATGCTCATGGAAATGACTTCATGTCGGCCCGGCAGGGCGATGCGGGTTTGAGCGTTTTTTTGTGCGTTGCACCAGAAAACCCGCACATTTATCGACAGGCGTCTTGCTGAATCAAATGAATGTTTTGTGACAGTAACAAAGGCGCGTGCAGCCTGATTTCTGTAAAAATGCTTTTCGTATTTTCACCCGGGATATGAGCTGAAATGCCCGTGTCGTGTCAGGGCAGAAAGACCGGGTCGGAGAAGACCAGGGTGCCGTCGGTACGCATCATCAGGTTGTGAGGGTTGAGAATGTCCGGCTGGACCGGGTATTCCTCGATGAAGTCGGACAGCGCGGCGATGGCCTGCACGATGCTCGCCGGCAGGCCCGGCGGAGGCGCCTGGGCGATGTGGTAGAGCGCTAGGCGGCCGCGGTTGACGCCCAGGTTGGCCCATTTCTCGCAGCCCTGCCAGTAGGCGTCGGACAGGATGCGCGCCACGGCTTCGGCTGGGCCGCTGATCGGTTCCAGGCGTTCGATTTCCAGCAGGCGGAAGGAGTAGCCGTTGCTGGCCTTGCCGACCACGCCGTGGTCGCGGTACAGGTGCGGGAAGTGGATGCCGGTGGGGCGGTCGTCGGCAGCCAGGTAGTAGTAGTCGGCAGGGGAGCTGACGACCTTGTAGACCCGCTCCCCGTCGCCGGCATCAAGGACGATGGACGACTCGCCGCGCCCGAGTTCGGGGCGGCCATCGAGGAGCGGATGGACCGGCACTGGGTCGGCGATACGGGCGACGATGATGTCGCCCGTAGCATTCCCGGCGTCCGGTTCCGTCATCACGGAGCGGGTGGGGTCACCCGATGATGTTGTAGCCGGCATCCACGAAGTGTACGCCACCAGACAGGTTGCGGCCCGCGTCGGATACCAGGAAGGCCGTGAGGGCGCCGATGTCTTCCGGCGTGACCAGGCGGTGCAGCGGGGAGCGATCCACCGCGGCGGCCATCAGGCCGTCGAAGCCGGCGATGCCGGAAGCCGCGCGGGTCATCAGCGGGCCCGGGGAGATCGCGTTGACGCGGATGTTCTTGGAGCCCAGCTCGAAGGCCATGTAGCGGGTGGCGGCTTCCAGCGCGGCCTTGCACAGGCCCATCATGCCGTAGTTGGCGATGACCTTCTCGCTGCCCAGATAGGTCATGGTGATCAGCGAGCCGCCGCCGGCCTTCTCGAGCAGCGGCTCGGCCTTGCGGGCCAGACGCACGAAGGAGTGGGTGGATACGTCCATGGCCAGCGCAAAGCCGTCGGCGGAAGTGTCCACCACGCGGCCGTGCAGGTCGTCGCGCTTGGCGAAGGCCATGGAGTGGATCGCGAAGTCGAGCTTGCCGTACTTGGCGTCGATCTGTGCGAACACGTCGTCGACGATCTCCGGCTTGGTCACGTCGAGCAGCATTACGTCCTCGACGCCCAGGCGGCTGACGATGGGCTCGATGAAGGCCAGGGTCTTCTCGTTCTGGTAGGTGATGATGACCTTGGCGCCCGCGTCGATGCAGGCTTCGGCGACCCCGGTGGAGATGGATTTTTCGTTGGCGATGCCGGTGATCAGGCCAACCTTGCCTTCGAGGTTGATGATGGGCTTCATAGAGGGGCTCCGTAGGAATAAGAAAATTTACCGCACTGCAGCAATCGCTGACTTTAG
Source organism: Pseudomonadota bacterium (assembly GCA_018241685.1). Taxonomy (GTDB): domain Bacteria; phylum Pseudomonadota; class Gammaproteobacteria; order Burkholderiales; family Rhodocyclaceae; genus Zoogloea. Next base: position 9,933 of record JAFEDJ010000009.1, on the reverse strand, counting down.
AATAGTCTAGCGTGTCTGTTACACGGGTTTTTTACATTAACGTTTAGTTTCCGGCTTTCTCGAATGCCATTGTTGCGATGCATCAACTCCTGATCGAAAACTTGCCGGTTCGGCGGCCGTGGCGATGAACCCGGTTTACGTCTTCCTCGACTTCGATGGCGTCACCCATCCCTGGGGTGAGGTGGAGGATTTCCGCTGTCTGCCGGAGCTGGAGGCGGTGCTGCGCGACTACCCGGAGACGCGGGTTGTCATCGCGTCCGACTGGCGCACGCTGTTCTCGCTGCCCAAGCTGGTGGCGCGCTTTTCGGAGGACATCCGTCCGCGGGTCATCGACACCACGCCGACGATCTTTCCGCGCAAGCCCGATGAACTGTACGGCCTGCGCGAGCGGGAGGCGCACCAGTGGCTGGCCCGCAAGGGCGGCGAGGCACAATGGCTGGCCATCGACGATGCCCCCGGTAACTGGCCGACCCGCGCGCGGCTGGTACTGACCGATTTCAAGCGCGGCTTCACCGATGAGGACGCCGGCCGCATGCGCCGCATGCTCGACGCCTTCCGTTCCGGCGAGTTCAAGGCACCGGAAGCGGCGGCGCCGGCCTGACTTCTTTCCCGTTCAGAATTGCCGCAGCAGCGGCGATTCGTCCATCAATGCGACCTGCTCCCGTAGCGCCAGGATCTGGTCCTGCCAGTAGCGCGGCGTGTCGAACCAGCTGAAGGCGGCCGGGAAGGCCGGGTCGTCCCAACGCTTGGCGATCCAGCCGGCGTAGTGGATCAGGCGCAGGGTGCGCAGGGCTTCCACCAGGTTGAGGCTGCGCGGCTCGAAAGTGGCGAACTGCTCGTAGCCTTCGAGCACCGCGTCGAGCTGGCGCGCCATTGCCGGTGCGTCGCCGGACAGCAGCATCCACAGGTCCTGGATCGCCGGGCCGTTGCGGGCGTCGTCGAAATCCACGAAATGGGGACCGGCGTCGGTCCACAGCACGTTGCCGCTGTGCACGTCGCCGTGCAGGCGGATCTGCGGCAGTTCGCCGGCTCGTTCGAAGCAGTGGCGCACGCTGGCCAGGGCCTGGTCCACCACCGACAGCCAAGTGTCGCGTAGCTCCGGCGGCAGGAAGGGCGAGGCCAGCAACGCGTCGCGCGGTTCCTCGCCGAAGCTGCGGATGTCCAGCATCGGCCGATGGGCGAAGGGCTGGCGGGCGCCGATGGCGTGGATGCGCCCGAGGAAGCGCCCCAGCCAGGTCAGCACTTCCGGGTCGTCCAGCTCCGGCGCGCGGCCGCCGCGCCGCGGGAACAGGGCCAGCCGGAAGCCGTCCGTGTGGTGCAGCGTGCGCCCGCCGATCTCCAGCGCCGGCACGGCGGGGATCTCCGCCTCGGCCAGTTCGGCCAGGAAAGCATGTTCCTCGAGGATCGCCTCGTCGCTCCAACGCGCCGGGCGGTAGAACTTGGCGACCACCGGCGCGGCGTCCTCGATGCCGACCTGGTAGACGCGGTTCTCGTAGCTGTTGAGGGTCAGCAGCCGGCCGTCGCAGAAGAGACCGGTGGCTTCCACTGCCGACAGCACGAAGTCGGGAGTCAGCGGCCCGAAGGGGGCCGTCATTGCTTCTCCTCCCGCGCATAGGCGGCGTGCAGCTTGACCGGCTCGGCCTTGGCGGCCTGGCGGCTGCGCATGCGCAGGTTGAGGGTCTCGACCATCACCGAGAAGGCCATCGCCGAGTAGATATAGCCCTTCGGCACGTGGTGGCCGAAGGCGTCGGCGATCAGCACCACGCCGATCACCAGCAGGAAGGACAGGGCCAGCATCTTGACGGTGGGGTGGCGCGACACGAAGTCACCGATCGGGCCGGAGGCGAGCATCATCAGGCCTACCGAGGCGACCACTGCGGCGATCATCACCTGCAGGTGATTGACCATGCCGATGGCGGTGATGATGGAGTCCAACGAGAACACGATGTCGATCAGGATGATCTGCACCAGCACGGCGCCGAAGGTGGCCTGCACGGCGCTGGAGGCTTCGCCTTCCTCACCTTCCATCAGCTGGTGCACCTCCTGGGTGCTTTTCCAGACCAGGAACAGGCCGCCAGCCAACAGGATCAGGTCGCGCCCGGAGAAGCCGTGTTCCAGCACCGTGACGAGGGGCTCGGTGAGTCCGGCCAGCCATGACAGCAACATCAACAGGCCGATCCGCATGAACATCGCCAGGAACAGCCCCAGGCGACGGGCGTTGCCGCGCTGGGCCGGCGGCAGCTTGTCCACCAGGATGGAGATGAAGATCACGTTGTCGATGCCCAGCACCAGTTCCAGCGCGGTGAGGGTGAAGAAGGCGATCAGCAGTTGCGGGTCGGTCAGAAATTCCATGTCGATAGCGCGGTTGTTTCGGGAAACGCGGGCGGCATGTCAGCCGCCCGCGCTCGCGCATGGTCGCATGAAAACGGTGTGCTTTGCCGCCTCGCAGCAAAGCCGTGAAGACCGGGCTCAGCCCGGCTTGCCGTCGGCGCGTCGGCTCAGGTAGATAGGCACCAGGCGGACGACCCACGGGGTGAACACCGCCAGCCAGCCGATGGCAGCGACCGCCGGCAGCACCGTCTGGGCGCCCGGCAGCACATCGGCCAGCACCCGTACCGCGGCAACCGCGTGGAGGCCGAGGGCCAGCCGCCAGGTCAGTTCGTCGGCCACCAGCGGGCGTCCCGAGTGGCCGAGGGTGACGCGGGACACCATTGCCAGCGTCATCGTCGCGAAGAAGCCGACCGCCATTGCATGCAGCGGCGCCAGGCCCAGGGTGGTGATGCCGAAGGCGTGCAGCAGGCCCTGCACGCCGGCCAGCAGCCAGGCGATGCCCAGCCACAGGAAGCCGATGTGCAGCATGGCCAGCAGGCGCACTGCGAAGCTGCGCCGGAACTGCCATTTCCAGCTCAGCCACAGGGCCGTGCCGGCAGCGGCCAAGTCGGTGGGCCAGGCCCAGGCGTCGTGCTCGGCCATCGCCAGCAGGCCGTGGATCAGGCTGGCGCCGACCAGCACCAGCAGTGACCAGTCCGGGCGGACGAGTTCGTATTTGGGCAGCGCCGACGACGAGAAGAAGGGAATCATGCGGTGGCTGACCACCATGAACAGCGGGGCGAGCAGCCACCACACGCCGATGGACACGCCGATGCGGGCCGCCAGCGGCGCACCGCCGGCCGCGAAAGCCAGCCAGGCGACGAGGCCGAGCGCGCCGGCGGCGAGGGCGAACCAGGCCGTACCAGCGTGCTTGCGCTGGGCTTCCGGCTTGAAGGCCACCGGCCAAAGGGCACGCAGGACCAACAGCCAGCCGGCCAGCACCAGCGCCAGCCCGGCAACCCGCAGCGCTGGAGTGGCGACGAACAGGCCGGCGTCGAACAGCAGCCAGCCGGCAACCAGCAGCCGCCACGGCAGGCGCGCCACCGCGCCGGGCGTGTCGGGCATGCCCTGCCAGCGCGGCATGGCGGTCAGCAGGAAGCCGAACACGAAGAACGGGAAGATGCCGTAGGCAGCCCACAGTCCATGCACCCAGGCTGGCGGCCATGGCCAGGCGGGGGCTGGCAGCAGGCCGTTGCGGGCCAGCAGCTCCCAGGCCCACGGTGCGAAGGCCAGCAGGGTTTGCACCGCGCCGGCCAGGAACATGGCGCGGTGGGGGGCAGCGAAGAGCACCGCAGCACCCGAAGCGGGCGGCTCGGCGGCGGGTTGAGGCGCGGCACCCGTGGGGCGCGCTTGCAGTGAGATGGGCTTATCCATAAAGGGGTAAGGACTCCGTACAGAGGTTTCCGGGGGGCGGAGAAGGTTAGAATCTGTAGCTGCTATTTCGCCCAACACGAGAATCCGCGCCATGTCCACCGACAAGATCGATATTCCCGGCTTGCTCAGCCGCATGCCCCTGTTCAGCGCCCTGGCACCGGAGGATCTGGCCCACCTGGCTGCCGTAACGCGGGAGAAGCGCCTGCAGAAGGGCGATCGCCTGTTCCAGCGTGGCGATCTGCCGAAGGGCTTCTTCCTGGTCGTGTGGGGGCAGATCAAGCTGGCCTTCACGTCCGCCCAAGGCAACGAGAAGGTCGTCGAGATCCTCGGGCCGCTGCAGAGCTTCGGCGAGGCGGTGATGTTCCTCGACCAGCCTTATCCGGTGCTCGGTGAGGCGCTGGCCGACACGCTGGTGCTGCACATCGGCGCGTCGGCGGTGTTCGACCAGATCGAGCAGGACCCGCGCTTTGCGCGCAAGCTGCTGGCCGGCATGTCGATCCGCCTGCACACCATGGTGCGGGACGTGGAGTCCTACGCGCTGCGCTCGTCCACCCAGCGGGTCATCGGCTACCTGCTGCAACTGGCCGAAAGCGCGCCCTGCGCGCCGAAGGACGGCACGCACAGCGTCGAGCTGCCGACCAGCAAGCAGGTGATCGCGTCGCGCCTGAGCCTCACGCCGGAAACCTTGTCGCGGATCTTCCACGAGCTGTCCGACGCCGGCCTGATCTCGGTGCAGGGCAAGCACATCGTGATCCACGACGCCGCCCGCCTGGCCGAACACGACTGACGCTGCGGCCCGCCGCTCAGGGGGCGGCGTGGCGGATGTGGATCGCGAATTCGCCATCGCTGTTCATCTCGGTGCGATGGGTGTAGCCGTTGCGCCGCAGGATGTCGTATAGCGGCGTCGGTTCCCGGTAGATCAGCAGGATCACCTCGCCGCCCGGCGGCAGGGTGTCGAGGGCTTCGAGGGTCAGGTTCAGTGGCTCCGGCGGCATCAGGCCGCGGGCGTCGACGATGACGGGGGTCAGGGCATCGGTCATGGTGTTTTCTCCGATTGGGGCTGCTCAGGGGCAATGACAGATTGGCCCCTGCCGGAAGCGCGGGCCTTGACCGCGCTCAAGCGACGGATTGCTCGCGGGGGGCTGTGTGGCTGAGATCCGGCCCGCCTAGTGGCTGGTGCCCTCGGAGCGCTGGATCTTGTTGAACAGGTTGTACTTGCCGATCGGCTTCGAGGCCGGCAGGCGCTTGAGCTCCTTGAAGGTCTTCGCGTCGAGGAAGATCAGTGCGCCGTCCTTCTCCATCAGGCTGGCGATCACGTAGCGGCCGTTGCGGTCGAATTCCACGTGGGCGAAGGTTTTGCCCGGTTCGGGGCGGACCTGGGCGACGACCTGCAGGCTCTGTTTGTCGATGACCTGCAGGGTGTCCCTAGCGGTCGGGCTCATCATCGAGTCGACCCACGCGTAGGGGCTGTTCTCGTGACTGCGCAGGAAGAAGCCGGGGCCCAGCGTGGGGATGGTGGCGACGGTCTGCCAGTTCTGCATGTCGATGACGCTGACTCGCGCGTCCTTCAGGTTGGTGCTGGCCACCACACGGTGGCCATCCCGTAGCCAGGAAATGCCGGAACCCAGGTGCGGCATGCCGGGCAGGTCCAGGTTGCTGATCGGCCGGCGGACATCGAGATTGACCACTTTGCCGTGTCCGTCCCGGTTGGCGCCGACCACGTTGGTGTAGTCCTGAGTGAAGAAGAAGTCGTCGAGGGGTTCTTCCAGTTGTGTGCGGCGCGGGTTGAGGTAGCCGGGCGTGGAAATCGCCTCGCCCATCTTGTAGTCGTGCACGTAGCCATCGTGGAAGGGCTTGGCGGCCGGATCGTAGGAAATTTCCCAGATCTCGGGCAGATCTTTCAGGCCGACCACGAAGCTCTTGCGCGGCGCGGCGTCGTATACCGCCGAGATGCGCGAGGCGGCGTCGCCCTTCAGGTTGCGGCCGTCGATGAGCTTGAGCAGCTTGAGGTCGGCGTCGAAGATGGCCAGGTTGCCGGGCAGGTAGTTGGCCACCGCCACGTAGCGCCCGTCGCTGGAGACGGCGGCGTTGCGGGTGTTGAGGCCGGCACGCACCTCGGCGACGACCTTCAGGTTCCAGATGTCGAACTTGCTGACCCAGCCGTCGCGGGATGCGAAGAATACGTAACGCCCGTCCGGCGTGAACTTGGGGCCGCCGTGCAGCGCGTAGCGGGACGGAAAGCGGAAGATGCGCTCCATGCGGTCGCCGTCGAGCACGCTGACGTGGTGGTCGCCGGCTTCGACGACGATGAACAGGTTCATCGGGTCGGCCTTGGCCACGTCGCCCTGGCGTGCGTCCGGCAGGCTGCCGGGCGGATAGGGTTCGATGCGCGAGGCGCGGATGTCGGCGGCGCTCCACGTGGGCGCGGGGCTGACCGGCGAGTAGATCCAGTCGGCGAGGGCGTCGATCTCGGCGGCGGACAGCACCGCCGAGAAGGGCGGCATCTGCGTCGCGGTGCGGCCGTCACGGATCGTCGCGACGGCATCCTTGCGCTTGAGGCGTTCGAGGCTGTCCGGCAACAGCGCCGGCCCCATCGCGCCCAGTCGGCTGGTGCCATGGCAGCTGGCGCAGTGCTGGGCGAAGAGTTCCGGTGCGCCGGCCTGGGCCGGCAGGGCGGTGAAGGCCAGAGTGGCAAGGGCGATGGCGGAAAAGAGGCGGTTCATCGTGCGGGTCCCTTGGCTTGGGGAGAGGGTGTGCGGTGCAGGCCTGGGGCGGCCGTCCTTGGGAACGGCTCCCTGCGGGTGGGCTTCCAGCGGGGTGAGTCCAGCCGCCCGCGGACTTTGTTGAGCCGATTGTGGGCGGATGAACTCGCCCCACGGCTTACGGTTTCAGGCGACGGAGCGCAGCCGGACCCATGGCTTCACTTCCAGGCGCTCGCCGTCGGCGACGCCGATCTCGGTGTTGTCGAGGTAGCAGCCGGGGTCTTCCTGCCATAGGTCGCCGGTCAGCTGCTGGGCCCGCACGCGGGTGTTGCCGTTGCAGATGGACAGGTAGCGGCAGTCGGCGCAGCGCCCCTTGACCGGCCGCGGCGACTGTTTGAGGCCGGCCATCAGCGGGTCGGACAGGTCGGTCCAGATGTCGCCGAAGCTGCGCTCGCGGACGTTGCCGAGGGTGTGGTGCCACCACATGGTGTCGGGATGGACGTTGCCCAGGTTGTCGATGTTGGCCACGTTGACGCCGCTGGAGTTGCCACCCCATTGCCGCAGCTTGGCTTCCACGTGGGCTGCATGCTGCGGGAAGCGCTGTTGCACCCAGTGCAGGAAGAAGGGGCCGTCGGCGTCGTTGTTGCCGGTGGTGAAGTCCTTGTCGAGGCCGCGCCGCTCGCAATCCCAGGCCGTGTCGAACAGCAGATCCATGGCCTTGCGGGTGAGGATGTGGTGGGCGTCGTCGGCGCGGTTCTTGTTGCCGCGCCCGGCGTAGTTGAGGTGCGAGAAGTAGAAGCGGTCGATGCCTTCGTCCTCCACCAGCTGCAGTACGGCGGGCAGGTCGGCGGCGTTGTCCTGGGTCATCGTGAAGCGCACGCCGACTTTCACGCCGAGTTCGCGGCACAGGCGCAGGCCGGCCAGCGAACGCTCGAAGGCGCCGTCGAGGCGGCGGAACTTGTCGTGGGTCGCGCGGATGCCGTCGAGGCTGACACCCACGTAGTCGAAATCCGCGGCGGCGATCGCATCGATATTGTCTTTGTCGATCAGCGTGCCGTTGGATGACAGGCCCACGTAGAAGCCCATCGCCTTGGCGCGGCCGGCGATCTCGAAGATGTCCGGCCGCAGCAGGGGTTCGCCGCCCGAGAGGATCAGCACCGGTACGCGGAAGGCCTTCAGCTCGTCCATCACGCGGAAGACCTCTGGCGTGTCGAGCTCGCCGGCGAAGTCCTTGTCGGCGGAGATCGAGTAGCAGTGCTTGCAGGTCAGGTTGCAGCGGCGAATCAGGTTCCAGATGACCACCGGCCCCGGCGGCGCACGGCGTGGGCCCAGGGGCGTGGGGGTGGTGATTTCTCGGATATAGCTCGAAATGCGGAACATGGCCTCACCTTCCGAAGGGTTTTGGGCATTGTCTCCGTGGGGAGGGGCGCCCGGCCTTGATGGGTATCAACCGGGCATCTGCAGCGGCGGCGGATCTGTGACGACAGCGACCTCACATATATATAGCAGCGTGCGCGGCACCGGGCGGCATGACAATCGGTGGGCTGGGCTGACAGAATGGCCGGGTTGCGATCCAGACCGGATCCGATCACGAGAATCCCCGACATGGCTGTCATTCATCCCGAAGGCTGGCGCGAGTTGAAGGCCAGTGGTGCCGCCCAGCGCGAAATCGAAACCCTGGCTATTCTTGCCGCGGAGTTGGACGACACTTACACGGTTTATCACGGCGTGCACTGGACGCGGGTTCAGCAGGGTAATTACGCCATCGTCGGCGAGATCGATTTCGCGATCGTCGGGCCGACCGGCAAGCTGCTGCTGATCGAGCAGAAATCCGGCTTTCTGGCCGAGACGCCTGAAGGCCTGGTGAAGCGCTATGCCCAGAAGGACAAGAGCGTGCCGCTACAGCTCGCGCGTACTGTCGATGCACTGACCCAGCGTCTGAGGGCCATCTGCGGGATCGAATCGCCGCAGGTCGATGCGCTGCTGTTCTGCCCCGACTACACCGTGAAACAGCCCGGCACGGCGGGCATCGATCCGGCGCGCATCATCGATGCGGGCAAGCGGGATTACCTGGCGCACACCGTGCGCTCCATCCTGCCGGCGCGGGGGGAGTCGGTTCTTTATAAGGACAAGCTGCATCGCTTCCTTGGCGACGAACTGCAACTGGTGCCGGAAGTGCATGCGGTCGTCGGCGAAGCACATGCACTGTATACCCGGCTGGCCGGTGGCCTGGCGGAGTGGGCGCGGCGCATCGAGTGCGAGCCCTTCCGCCTGCGTGTGATCGGTACTGCCGGCTCGGGCAAGACTCAGCTGGCGATGGCGGTCTATCGGGATGCGCTCGCCGCCGGGCGCAAGCCACTCTACGTTTGCTACAACCGGCCGCTGGCCGATCACATCGCGTTGATCGCCCCGCCGGGTGGTCAGGTCCTTACCTATCACCAACTGGCCGACCGTGTCTGCCAGGCGGCCGGTGAAGTGCCGGATTTCAGTCGTGAAGGCGCCTTCGCCCGGCTGGAAGGCTTTCTGGACAAGCATGTTCCGGATGAGGCGGATCGCTTCGACGAGATCATCATCGACGAAGGGCAGGACTTCCATGCACGCTGGGCCGACAACCTGCTGCGCTTCCTGCGCCCAGGCGGGCGGGCCTGGTGGCTGGAAGATCCGATGCAGAACCTCTACGGCCTGCCGCAAGTTCAGCTGCCGGGCTGGGTAACGCTGCGTTCCGACATCAATTACCGCAGCCCGAAGGACATCCTCGCGTCCCTCAATCTGTTGTTGCCGCTGGAACATCCGGTCGAGGCCGGCAGTCCGCTGAGCGGATCGGACATCGACATCCTGACCTACACGACGCCCGACGAACTGGTGGTCCGCTCGGTCAGCGCAGTCACCCGTGCAATCGGTCTGGGCTTCAAGCGTTCGCACATTGCGTTGATCAGCTATCGCGGGCGTGAGCATTCGGCACTGACGCCATTCACGCGACTCGGCCCCTATTCCCTTAAAGCCCCCACGGGGCGCTACGACCTGCTGGGTAATCCGATCCTGACCGAGGGCGACATTCTCACGGACTCCGTGTTGCGCTTCAAAGGCCGGGCCGCGCCCTGTGTGATCCTCACCGAGGTGGATTTTGAAAGCCTCGACGGCAAGGCTGCGCGGAGGCTCTTCGTTGGTGCCACGCGTGCTACGATGAAATTGACGCTGGTTGTATCGGAGCGGGCGGCAGCAATTCTCCAGGCCCGGCTGAACGATACGGACAGGGTCTTTTGAGAGTTGGAAGTTACCAACTGGGCAGTGTGTTCCCCGTAAGAACGTCTTTGTTGGAGGGGAACATATAGAGGCCAAACACCCGATACTCGGCGCTTGCGAATTATTTTCTCAAATAGTGTTGACGGATTTTGATAATTCTTTATAATGCGCAGCTCTTTCGCTGCAGCGCGTTACGAAGTAAGCGCTACGGGGTGAGGAGGCAGTGCTGAAGCGGTGGGGTTTG
>JAFEDJ010000008.1 GCA_018241685.1 Pseudomonadota bacterium | reverse complement strand
TTCGCCGTACTCCACCGGCTGCACGCGGCTGATCGCGGCGACCATCGGGATCGTCGCCTGGCCGCCACAGGTGACCATGTTGACGTTCATCTCGCGCTGGCCGACGTGCTGCTTGAGGTTCACCGGCGGCACGCAGTAGGGGCCGATAGCGGCGGGGGTCAGGTCGACCATCAGCACGCCCAGTTCGTTGAGCTTGCGGCTGTTTTCAGCGTGCACGTAGGCAGACGTGGCGTCGAAGGCGATCTGCACGCCATCGGCGAGCACGTGGGGCAGGAGGCCGTCCACGCCCTTGGCAGTGGTCTTGAGGCCCATCTCACGGGCGCGCTTCAGGCCGTCCGATTCCGGGTCGATGCCGACCATCCACACCGGCTCCAGCACGGGGCTCCTCTGCAGCTTGGCCAGCAGGTCCGTGCCGATGTTGCCCGGGCCGATCAGGGCGCATTTGATTTTCTTGGTCATGGGTTTTCTCTCGGTTGGGTGACGGGCATTCCCGTTCTGGTGTTCTGTTCTTGTCTGGGGATGCAGACCGCGCGGCTTCCGCCCAGGGAGTTCAGGGAGGAAGACGGAAACCGCGCAGCTGCAAACTCTTCACGTCAGACGAAGCGCACCGAGCAGCCGCCGATGCCGGCGATGGTGAGGCGCAGGTTGTCCCCGGCAGCGACGGGCACCATCGCGCCGAGCGCACCGGAGAGGATGATTTCGCCCGCTTTCAGCGGAATGCCGAGGCGGCCGAGGGTGTTGGCGAGCCACACTACGGCGTTCACTGGCGAGGCCATCGTGGCTGCGCCAGCGCCGGTTACGGCTACTTCGCCGTTCTTTTCCAGCACCATGCCGCAGCTCACCAGGTCCAGTTCGCGGGGATCCACCAGGCGGGAGCCGAGTACCAGCACGCCACAGGAGGCGTTGTCCGCCACCGTGTCCTGAATGCGGATCTTCCAGTCCCGAATGCGTGAGTCGACGATCTCGAAGCAGGCCATCACGCCTTCGGTAGCCCGCAGCACATCTGCAGCCGTGACGCCGGGCCCCATGAGATCGTGCTTGAGCACGAAGGCGATTTCTCCTTCGGCCTTGGGCTGGATCAGCGTGTCGATGGGAATCGGGTCGCCGGTGTTGTAGACCATGGCGTCGGTCAGCTGACCGAAGTCGGGCTGACCGACGCCCAGCATGTCCATCACGGCGCGGGACGTGACGCCGATCTTCTTGCCGATGATCTTTTCACCGTCCTGAAGGCGAAGGGCGATCAGCTTCTGCTGGATCGCGTAGGCGTCTTCAATAGTCAGGGCAGGGTAGCGGTCGGTAAGAGGACTGACCATCACCCCCTGGCGCAAGGCGTCGTAGAGGGTTTCGGCCAGGTGGTCCGTGAGTTTCTGGTCAGTGATGGAGTGCATGCCTTGTTCCTTCGGGGCCTCTCCGGACCCCGCGCGTGTTTGTGGAAGCGGCCTTCGGGCCTGCCTACAGATGTTTGTGTCCCCAGACGCTGGTCACGTCGAAGAGCTTCACATCGGTGTCGTCGGGGGCCATTTCCAGCCCACCCCAGCCGCATTCGAGTTGCAGCTTCGACGGTGACTCTGCGTAGAACGAGAACATGTTGTCGTTCACGTGGCGTCCTATGGAGCGGGTCTGGCGGAAGCCGTGGGCATGGACCCGGTCGAGGGTCAGCCCGACATCGTCGATGCGATTGACCTGCAGCATCAGGTGTCCGAGGCGGCGGGGAATGGGGAGGTGGCCGAAGGCCAGGGTGTGATGGCGTGGATTGCAGCGCATGAAGATGAAGTCGCCAGCCAGACCACCGTAGTTCTTGGTGGATACGTAGTCGCTGGTGACGAAACCCATGATTTCGCCATAGAACTGCTGTACGCGCAGCGGATCGTCCACCACCAGCATGAGGTGACCCAGACCCTGTTCGCCGGTCACGAAGCCGCCGTGGCCCACCGCGGCGCAGAAGGGGCGCTGCGGCTGGAGGAGGCTGCCGTAGGAGACTTCCACGTCGATGCCGGAGGGGTCGGTCAGCAGGCACATCTCATAGACGCCGCGGGCGGCGCATTCGTCGCGGCTGGCCATGCGGAAAGGATGTCCGGCCTGCTCCAGGCGGGCGCAGACTTCTTGCAGGCCGGCCCGGTCGGCTACTTCCAGTCCAATGACCTTGAGGTCATTCCTATCGCTGCGGGACACCATGATGCGCCATGGGCGGGCGTCGATCCGCAGTTTCAGGCAGTCGGGGCCGCTGTCTTCCGCCACTTCGCAGCCGAATACGTCGCTGCCGAAGACGCGCCAGCGTTCCAGGTCGGAGGCCTCGATTTCCACGTAGGCCAGGCGTTTTACCAGACTCATCGCCATGTCTCCTCAGCGGGTCCGGCGCCACGTCAGCCGGGCCGTGCGGGCTTCGGGCGTGCCTTCTTCCAGGCGGGCGACCAGCATGAGTTCGCCGTTGCCACCGCGGACGATCTTGCGACGTTGCTTGCCTCCCTGCCAGTTCGGGAAGATGGCCAGCTCCACGTGGTGGGTCACGTAATCGTCTTCCAGCGAGTAGGCGCCCGCGTAGGAGAGATATTCGTTGTAGGCGGCAGCCTTGTCGGCATCGCTGGCATCCCACTGGCCGCCGCTGGCGAAGAGCGTGCGCGGCGAGCGGGTCACGAGACAGAACATGGTTCCGTCGCCGTATTCGATGAAGCCTTCCAGCTTCTCGCCAAAGGGATGGACGACGCGTCCATCGTCGTACTCTTGCGTCCAGGACTGGATGTACCAGCGTCCCTTGATGTCATCGGTCATCGTTCAACTCCTCGTCACCCATCACTAAGCGCTTGGGCGTGAATGGGCTTATTCGGTCAGGAAGTCGCGCACCAGTCGTGCGAAACGTCCGGCATGTTCAATCTGCGTCCAGTGGCCGCAGTGGCCATAAACGTGCAACTGAGCGCGGGGGATCAACTCGCACAGGCGCAGTGAGTTGGTGAGGGGAATCACCTTGTCCTCGCGGCCGTGGATGATCAGCGTCTCGTGGGGAATCGCCTTGATCGCGTCCTCGGCACTGGCGAGCGCCTTGACCCAGCGCTGGCGTGGTGCCGGGAACATGGCAGAAAAGGCTTCCTGGGCGCCGGGCTGGATGCTGGCCTCGTAGCGGGAGCGCACGATGTCCTCGGTGATGCGCGAGCGGTCAAAGGCAAAGATGTCCATGATCCGGCGCATGTTGTCCATCGACGGCTCATAGCCCCAGACCGCGTCCAGGCCGGGTGTCAGTTCGAATTCCACGCCTGCAGCGCCCATCAGCACCAGCCGTCGGACGCGTTCGGGATGCTGGATGGCCAGCATCAGGGCCAGGGCGCCGCCAAAGGAGTTGCCGACGATGTCCGTACGTTCCAGGCCGAGGGCGTCCATCAGCCCCACCGCCTGGGAAACCCAGCGCTCCGGCGAATACTGCCCTTCCGGAGCGCGGGCGCTGTAGCCGAAGCCCAGCATGTCGGGCACGATTACCCGGCTGCTCTTGGCCAGTTCCGGCATTGCCAGGCGCCAGTTCACAAAACCGCTCACACCCGGGCCGGAGCCGTGGATCATGAGAACGGGATGGCCTTCGCCCAGATCGTGATAGTTCGTCCTGACGCCATCGATATCGATGGAAAGACCGATTTCCGGGTTCTGCTGCATAGTTGCTGAAATCCTTTAGGGATGCGGGTCCCTGAGCCCGTATCGGGGGACTGGCCGGCGCCTGCATGACAGAACGAAATCCTGTCTCGATGCTGCGCCGGCCGGCGCCATGGGATTGAGTGCCCGTTGCGTGCCGATCGATATCGTCGCGCCGACATGCAACGGAGGGGCTCAGAACTCCACCTTGTCCACCTTGTAGCGCGGCGGCTTGCCGTCGGCGGTCTCGCGGAAGCGAATGGACGAGGTCTTGGTCGCGCCGTTTACGCCGCGGCCGGGTTTGGCGATACCGCGGTTCCAGCGGGAACACAGCTTGCGCCAGGTGATCGGGGACAAGTCGGTGGCCACGAGTTGCTCGTCTTCCCAGCCGGTGCCGTCGGCGTAGAAGTTCTGCATCGCTTCCCGGGCGTAGATATCGCAATCATTGAAGCCGTGCAGCGCGAGGGGCTTGTACACCCGCTCGAAGCGGTACTTGTGCTCTTCCAGTTCCGCGGGTGTCTTGCACACACGGACCAGCACTTCCCAGTATTCGTGGGTGTCGTCGGTGATGGGCACGTTCCATTCGTACTGCACGACGTGCTCTTCCGGCCAGTTTTCCACCATCAGTACGCCGGGCATCACGATGGACGTGCGGTAGGGACGCGCATTGACGCCCTTCACCTCGACGCCGAGCTCCTTGTTCTCGAGAATGGGCTGCCACTTGTCGGTGAAGAGCCATTGCATCATGCCCTTCGGGCCGTTCTCGTCCTCGACCACGGTGATCGCGTCGTCGCCAGTCGGCACGATACCCAGGGGCAGCACCCACTTCATGGCCTGCACGATGCTGCAGTCTTTGTGCACCAGGATGTGGGCGTTGTCGAAGCCGTTTTCGATGGCAATGCGCCAGTTGCCGTAGCCGGTACGGTGCATGCCCATCGCCACGGCACCTTCGTCCAGCAGGCTGGGGGTGTCCGGCCACAGGGGGTGCGGGAAGCGCTCGTTGCTCTTCGGGAAGCGGAAGGGCAGATCGTGCTCCAGCGGCGGCACGTCCGAGTCCGGATAATCGTCCTCGCGCACGAAGACGAAGATCATGCCGGCCACTTCATGCACCGGATAGGTCGTCACGCCAGTGGTGCCGATCAGCTTGTCGTCGGGGTTGCCGACGATGGTGGTCAGGCTGCCATCCTTCAAGTCGAAGGTGAAACCGTGGTACCAGCAGGAAATGGTCTTCTTGTCGAAGCACATTTTCTTTTCGGAGAAGCGCACGCCACGGTGAACGCACTGGTCTTTCAGTGCATATACCTTGCCATCCACCCGGCGCAATACGATGGGGACACCGCAGATTTGCACACCCTGGACCTGGTCTTCCGCGAGCTCATCGCTGAAAAGGGCGGGATACCAGTGGTTGATGAAGCCCCAGGCAGCGTCCTTGTAAGGCTGGTATTGGCTCTGGGTCTTCTGATTATTGACACGCTCTTCGCTGATGGTATTCAGTTTCTGGGTGCGCCGACGAATGATGGGTTGCTCCGACATCTTGATCTCCCGATTGCTGATTGAATGAGGTCGCGGTGAATCTGGGAGATATGGTATTGGGCGGGAATTGAGTCGACGCTCCACTTACTGCTCTGCTTATCCCCTTAGTGCACGAATGAAATATGGCATCTTCGGGAGCGTCGAATGGGCTTCCCCGCTGCCGGGAAAGCCCACTGCCCGTCCTTAGCGGGCAAGGGTCTGCGAAGGGCTTTCGCCGAAGCGGCGTTTGTAATCGGTGGTGAAATGGCCGAGATGGGTGAAGCCCCAGTGATAGGCCACGGCCGTTACTGTGGTGTCGGAAGGGGACAAACGCTTGAGTTCTTCATTGACCCTGCGCATGCGTACCTCTTTCAGATACAGCATCGGCGAGGTATTCCGGAAGCGGCGGAAGCCATTGAAGATGGAGCGGCTGCTGACTCCCGCGTGTTCTGCCAGATCGACGATGGTGATCGGCTGATCGGCATTGTCCTCGATATAGCGTTCTATACGTTTGACGAAAGCTGGCGCAATCGAGCGCTCTTCACCCGTCAATTCTTCCGTGTAATTGTGCGGTTGGCAGGTGAGCAGTGTGGCAATGACTGCCTGTTCCACCTGGGCCGCCATGATCGGGGAGTCGAAACACTGCTCGTCCAGGGCCAGGGATTCGTAGATCCAGCGCAGAAGCCCGGTCCACCGGCTGCCGGCAACGCCATCCAGCATCATGGACGGCAGGAATTCGATGGGCTGGCGAAGGGCGCGGCCCAAGTGCTGGATACAGCTGCGCTCCAGTACCTCGCGTTCGATGCGCACCACCAGCTTTTCGGTATTGACCTCGTGATGGATGACGGAGGGTGAGGTGGCGTTGATGACCGAGCCCGCCTTGCCGCTGGAGCAGACCGTCTGACCGCCGACATCGATCACTTCGCGTCCGCTCAGCGGCACCTGGGCCAGATAGAAGGAGTCGAAACAGCCGGGATCGATATCCACCGCTCCGCCGTAGGTAATGCGTCCGAAGCCCACGTCGCGCACCTTGCGGTAGTGCAGCCGTGCGTTGATGGGGCGCAGGCCGTCCAGCTTCCTGAGGCGGCTCTCGCAGAAGGTGCGCACGCCCCACTGGCGCGCTTCTTCCACACTCTGGGTCTGGAAAAGGTTTGTCCCGGCCATGAGCGGAAGTGCGCTCGGCTCCGGTTTATGACCAATAAGTTCCATTTCAGTCTCCTCCGTTGGAACATTGCTCATGTCTGCCTGTTCTTATGAGCGGAATTGGACATCGTTCTCTCTGGAAGCGTATGTCCGAATTAAGTGCAATGTTGCGCCGCGTTCTTGTCTTTATTTCCAGCGCGTCGAGATTTGAACATTGTCCGAACCAAAAAGCACTCTTGCGGTGCAGCATTTTCTCAATTTGGTGCATCGTCGCATTCCTCTGTCAGGCATTTTCTGGAGAAAGCCTTAAAAATCAGGCCTTGACGTCTTTGTACGTGTTTGAAAGAGGCAAGCGCCGTGCCGAATGTGGCATCTCCGGTGATTGCCGGAGATAAATAAAAGTGCACTTTTCGGATAGTCGGTGCACTTTTTGTATAGCGTTTCTCGGGTGTTCAAAAAAACAAATCCATTTGCTTATTCCTTCGTGAGGCATTTTGAAGCCGTCTATTCCGGGACAAGCACCGGGCACCCTTCTTAATCGGAAAACTGCACTGCCGGGATAAAGCCTTGCCTGATTTGGAGCGACGTCGGCGGGGCTGATTCATAGGATGCGTTCCACGCGCGGTCCTTCGCGCACTCCACGAGTGTGAATGCAAGCCATGGAATCCAGCCTCATGAACGATCAAACGCACCAAATCACGCTGCGCTTCGCGGACGGCGCCACTCATACGGTCCATTCGGAAAGTGGTCGCTCCGTCCTCGATGTCGCCCTCCAGGCGGGCGCGCCGCTCATACATCAGTGTCATTCGGGCAGCTGCTCGAGCTGCATTGCCACCTTGTGCGCGGGCGATGCTGCGACCCAGCCCGGCGCCACGCCCAGCCTGCTGAGCAGCGAATACGCTGCCGGACAGCGCTTGTTGTGCGTGACTCAGGCGAACACCGACTGCGTGTTCGAACTGCCCTACACCAGCACGGCGGGCCAGATTGCGCCGGTTATCGCAAATGCCTTCGTGAATGAAGTCGTGCGTGTCGCTTCCAACGTGGTCAGGCTCACTCTCGAACTGGCGGAAGGCGATTGGCTCGATTTCCGCCCTGGCCAATATCTGCAGCTTGAAGTTCCGGGTACCGGTGTCGTGCGCAGCTATTCCCCGTCGAGCATTGCTGCAGACCTGCCACAGCTGGAGTTGCTTGTCCGTCTCCTGCCGGGCGGCGCCATGTCCACGTGGCTGCAGGAGTGTGCCCGGCCGGATGACGTGGTCAAGCTCCACGGCCCCTACGGCGCTTTCTTCCTGCGCGAGGAGCATCGCCGCGCCAAGCATATCTTCGTGGCCGGCGGGACGGGCCTCGCGCCGGTGCTGTCGATGATCGACGGCATCCGCCAATGGGGCGGGCGCAAGCCCCAGATGCTTCTCAATTTTGGCTGTGCCACGCCGGACGCCCTGTTCTGCCTCGATGAGCTGGAACTGCGCCGCCAGTGGCTGCCAACGCTCGAAACCCGGATCACCGTTGACCGCGGAGCGGACGGCGAGCTGCTGTCCGGCAGTCCCGTGTCAGCCCTGCGGGAAGGCGATGTCACCGGCCCCGACACGGTGGCCTATCTCTGCGGCCCCCAGCCGATGATCGACGCCGCCACCCAGCGCCTGATCGAATTGGGCATGTCGCCCGAACATATCTACAGCGAGCAGTTCGTCGCTAGCCACTAATCGGAGAGAAACACCATGAGCACCCCCAGTGTGCCGGCCTTTAGCGCCGAGCAACAGGCTTGGTACGAAAAGGCATGCGCCAAGATCGACCCGCAGCGTCTGCAGAAACTCCTCTTCTCGATCGTGGATATCCATAGTCCGACCGGTGCCGCTCGCGCCGCCAGCGAGTTCATGGCCAGGCACCTGTCGGAAGTGGGGCTGAAGGCCCGCTACCAGCCGATGACCGAGACCAGCGGCAACGTGCTGGCTGAATTGCGCGGTAGCGGCGGCGGTGCAACGCTGATGCTCTACGCGCCGATCGATACCCACCTGGATCTGACCGAAGCGGAAAGCGAATGGACCGGCGCCAAAGGTGAGGCGGATATGCAGCCCCGCGCGCAGATGCTGGACGACTGGGTCTTCGGCCTGGGCGCATCCAACCCGAAGGCGATGGTGGCCACCCTCACGGAGATCGCCACCGCGCTGATCGAGGCGGAAGTGCCTATCGTGGGCGACCTGCTGGTGGGCATGGCCGATGGGGGCATGCCGGTGGATATTTCCGCCCGCAATCATGGCGGCATGTCCAATGGGGTGCTGCATCTCCTCAACCGGGGGGCCGCGGCTGACTTCGCGGTGATCATGAAGCCCTGGAACTGGGTCTATCACGAAGAGCCGGGCATGGGCTGGTTCAAGCTCCGGGTGCACGGCACCCTGGGCTATGCCGGTGTGCCCCATGACCTGCCCGCGTTCCGCAGCTCGGTGGTGCCCGCCGCCACGGTGATTCAGGAGCTCGAAGCGTGGTTGCTGGAATACGCCGACCGCAATACCTCCGGCGTGATCAAGCCCCATGGGTGGATTGCTGGGGTACGGTCCGGTGATCCGGAACGTCCGGCCTTTCCGTCGGCGGTCACCGAGATCTTCTTCGACATCCGGATCAACCCGCGCACGTCGCCGGCCAACGTGAAGGCCCAGTTCGCGGAATTCGTGGCGGATCTTCGCCAGCGCCACCCGGACATCGTCCTCGACTGGGAAATGTACGGCTCCGTCCCTGGCGGCACCACCGATCCCGAAAGCTGGATCGTGCGCTCGGCCAAGCGGGGCTGGGAGCACATCGAGCAGCGCTCCCACGGCATGCCGGACCTGCTTGGCGGACAGACCGACGGTACGGCTCTGCGCCGCTATGGGGTTCCCACGGTGCGTATCGGCTGGCCCTGGCCGGCGCCGAATCCCCCGCTGCCGGTTGCCGAGGGCCTGGGCGGCATGGGCGCCACCTACGTGCCGGACCTCATCCCCTGCGCGCACAAGATCATGTACGTGCTCATCGACACCCTGACACGCAAGCGTCAGGACCTGGGGCTGTAAGCCCCTGGGGCCGGCGTCGTGCCGGCCCGAGAGCGTCTTGCACTGGCCCCTTCAGCTGTTTCCAGGAGATTTTCCATGCCCCCGACGACCCAAGGCAGCCCTTCCGTACCTGCCAGCAGCAGCCGTTTCGTCACAGTGGACGGAATCCGTATCCATTACCGCGAAGTTGAAGGGCTCGATGAGGCGATTCCCGCCATCTTCACCCATGGCGGCGGGCCCGGCAGCACCGGCTGGAGCAATTTCCGCCTGAGCGCCGCGGCCGTGTCGGCCGGTCGGCGCTGTTACTTCATCGACTTCCCCCAGTTCGGCGAATCGGACATGGTGCCGATCGCCGGCCCGGTCTTCTCGTGGCAGGCCGACAAGCTGCGGGGCTTCATGGATGCGCTGGGGATCGCCAGGGCGCACCTGATCAACCAGTCCTTCGGCGGTTGTGTGGCCATCCGCCTGGCGGCCGATCATCCGCAGCGCGTCGCCAGCCTCACGCTGATCGGTTCCCAGCCGGTGGCGCGTGGCGTGATGGCGCCGCTGCCGCTGTTCAGCAAGCATGCCCGCAACATCATGCATGACTATTTCGTGGCGGACGGTGGGCCGAGCCTGGACAAGATGCGCGCCTTGATCGCCCGCCTCGAATACCACGACGACGAGCAGGTGACCGAGGACAACGTCCGGCTGCGCTACGAGGCCAGCATCCACCCCGGTTTTCGTGCGCTGCTCCAGACCCCCGGCGCCTTTGGCGAGTGGGAGAACCTGGCGCCCGTCTTTTCTGCGGTGAAGGCCCCCACGCTGATCTTCTGGGGCCTGCACGACTGGTTCGGCGGCATTGACGTGCCCATGTTGATGCTCAATCAGTTTGCCGATGCGCGCCTGCACGTCATGGGCAATGCAGCCCATCATCTGCAAAGCGAGTGTGCAGAGGCGTTCAACGCCCACCTGCTGGCCTTTCTGGAGGGGCGGTGATGCGCCGCTTGCACTACCAGGAGATCTCCCGGCTGGCCCCGCTGATCCGCGCCCGAAAGCTGTCGCCGGTGGAGCTGACCCAGGTTTTCCTCGATCGCATCGAGGCGCTCGATCCCGGGCTGCATGCCTACGCCCGGGTCATGGCTGATGACGCCTGCGCCGCGGCCCAGGCCGCCGAGGCGCGCATCCTGCGCGGCGACTATCGCGGTCCGCTGGATGGCATTCCGCTGGCCGTCAAGGATCTGTTCTGGACCAAGGGTGTCGTCACGGCGGCCGGGACGACTGTCCATCGGGATTTTGTCCCCGCTGAGGATTCGACGGTCGTGCGTCGTCTGCGCGATGCCGGCGCGATCATCCTCGGCAAGCTGCAGATGACCGAGGGGGCCTTTGCGACCCACCACCCGTCGATTCCCGCCCCAGTCAATCCCTGGGGGGCGGACCACTGGACCGGTGCGTCGTCCAGCGGCTCTGGCGTGGCCACGGCGGCAGGCCTGTGCTGTGCCGCGCTGGGCACCGATACGGGCGGCTCGATCCGCTTTCCCTGCGCCGCCAATGGGCTTACCGGGCTCAAACCGACCTGGGGGCGGGTCAGCCGGCATGGCACCTTCGAACTGGCCGCGCTGCTCGATCACGTGGGCCCCATGGCGCGTAGCGCCGCCGATGCGCGCATCCTGTTCAACGCCATCGAAGGCCACGATCCCCTCGATCCCACGTCGGATGTGAGCACCCTGCGGGGGCGTTCCCGCGCTGTCGCCCTCAAGGGATTGACCATCGGGCTCGACCCCTACTGGAACTCCGATGGCACCGACGATGCGACTCAGCGCGCGCTGGAGAACGTCCTCGCGACTTTGCGCAGTCTGGGGGCCAAGGTGCAGGAGGTGCGCTTTCCCGATGCCTGGCACATCGCTGGCCAATGGGAAGCCCAGTGTGGCGTCCAGACTGCCGTCGCCCATGCGGACACCTATCCCGCCCGTGCGGCGGAGTATGGCCCGGCGCTGAGCCGGCTGATCGACGTGGGACGTAGCCTCGGTGGCTCCACCTATCAGCGCCTGTTGTTGTCCGCCGCGGCCTTCACCGGCCGTGTGAATGTACTGCTGGAGAGCGTCGATCTGTTGCTGGTGCCGGTGCAGCCTGTCGCGGCGCCCACCCACGAGCAACTGGGCGCGTTGGCTGCCGACCCCGAAGCCAACCAGCGGCTCATCCAATTCACCGCGCCTTTCAATATTTCCGGCCATCCCTCCCTGAGCCTGCCCTGCGGGCTGACCGCTGACGGGTTGCCGATCGGTTTCCAGTTCGTCGCCCGTAAGGGTGGCGAGCAGACCCTGCTGGGGGCCGGGGTGGCCCTGCAACGGGCCACCGACTGGCACCGGGCCCATCCGGCTTGCTGATCCAACCCAACTTCACAGAGAACCCAAGAAGGATGCATCCCATGTCCCAGACTCCCCCGACTCCCGCCGAGATCGACAAACTGACCATTGCCGAGACGCTGCGCCTCCTCGACAGCGGCCGCCTGAGCAGCGAGGCGCTGGTCAAGGCCTATATCGAGCGCGCCCGCGCCCATGGTGACCTCAACATCTTCATCACACTGGACGAAGAGGGGGCGCTGAAGGCCGCGCGGGCCGTGGATACCGCCCGCCGCGCGGGCCAGCCACTTGGTCCCCTGGCCGGCATTCCGGTGGTGGTCAAGGACAACATCCACGTCGCCGGCCTGCCTTCGACCGCCGGCACGCCGGCGCTTGCCGGTTTCGTTCCTGCCCAAGATGCGCCGGTGGTGCGCCGCTTGCGGGAGGCGGGCGCCATCATGCTGGGCAAGACCAACATGCATGAACTGGCCTTTGGTGCGACGGGCTATAACGCCGCGTATCACTCGCCTGGCGTGGTTGGCGTACGCAACCCCTACGACTCGACCCGGATTGCCGGCGGCTCCTCGTCGGGCAGCGCGGCAGCCCTCGGTGCCCGCATGGCGCCCGCCGCCCTGGGAACGGATACCGGTGGCTCGATGCGCATTCCCCCTGCGCTCAACGGCTGCAGCTCCCTGCGTCCCAGCGCCAGCCGTTACCCGTCCCAAGGTATCGCGCCGATTGCCAGCAGCCGCGACACCGCCGGGCCCATGGCCTTGTGCATGGCCGATGTGGCCCTGCTGGACGGCTTGATCACCGGCGAGCAGGCTTTGCCGCCTGTGCAGCTCAAGACCCTGCGTCTGGGGGTTGTGCCTGATTTCTGGGCCAACATGGACGACGAAGTGGCGCCCATCATGGCCAGCGTGCGACTCAAGCTCGAGAACGCGGGGGTGACCTTTGTCGAAGTGGACGACAAGGAGATCATGGCCCTCAACAACGCCGTGGGCTTCCCGGTGGTGTTCCACGAGGCGTATCAGGACATGGTGGACTACCTGGCTACCCAGGGGCCCGGCATCTCCATCGAAGCGCTCCGCGCCGGGATTGCCAGCCCGGACGTGGCCGGTATCTACGACACCTTCGTGCTGCCCCGCAAGGCGCTGGACGTCGAGGGCAACATCGTCGATTCCGCTCCTCTTTACGAGCAGGCCCAGCGCAGCGGCCGCCCGGCGTTGCGCGCTCACTATCAGGCGCTCTTCGAGCGTCATCGGCTGGATGCCTTCGTCTTTCCCACCACGCCGATCGTGGCACCGCTGGCCAAGCCGGACGTCAGCGAGCCGCAGAACTTCTCCCTGCTGATCCAGAACACCGAACCCTCGGCCAGTGCCGGCCTGCCGGGTATCCAACTCCCTGTGGGACTCGGCGCCACGACGGGCTTGCCCGTCGGCATGGAGCTGGACGGCCATGGTGGCGAGGATCGTCGCCTGCTGGCCATCGGCATCGCCCTCGAAAACGTGCTGGGGCGGATTGCTCCAGCTCTCTTGTGATTCCCCGGAGAAAAAGGAGACAAGCGGTGAGCATTTATCCCGACCTGCAGGACAAGGTTTTCATCGTCACCGGTGGCGGCAGCGGAATGGGCCGTGACGCCTGCCTGGCGTTGGCTGCGGAGGGCGCGCGCGTCGTCCTCGGCAACCGCAACCGGAAGGAAGGCGAGCGCATCGTCGAAGAGATCCGTGCAGCCGGTGGCCAGGCTGTTTTCCAACCTACCGACGTCTCCCGTGCTGAGGACTGTGCGGCGCTGGTGGAGCGCGCAGTCGGGCATTTTGGCCGGCTGGATGGTGCCTTCAACAACGCGGGCCTGCAGCGTGACTTCTGCGACATCCACGAGACCCCCGACGCCGACATTTCGGACGTCATCGACATCAACCTGAAGGGCATGCTGTACATGATGAAGTACGAGGCCGCCGCGATGCTCCGCAGCGGGGGCGGCAGCATCGTGAACAACAGCTCCATCTTCGGCCTCAAGGCCATGCCGCGCCTGGCGTATTACGTCGCCGCCAAGCACGGCATCATCGGCGCCACCCGCGCGGCCGCGCTCGATTACGCCCAGCAGGGCATCCGCGTGAATGCGGTCTGCCCCGGCCCGATCAAGACGGCCAGCTATGACCGCGTGACCGGCGGCGACGACCACATGTACGACGATGGCGTTCCGATGCACCGCATCGGCCAGCCGAGGGAGGTCAGTCATGCCGTGTTGTGGTTGCTGTCGAACCAGTCGTCCTACGTGACCGGTGGCTTCATCCCGGTGGACGGCGGCATGTCGGCCAATTGATGCCGGCCCCCGATTTAACAGACAGAAAAGGAGTGCAATCCATGGGCAAGCGAGTCAAGATGATTTTCCCCGTTCCGATGAGCGAGGCCACCCGGCCGATGGTCGAATCCCAGCTGCCGCCGGAGTTCCGGCGTAGCGATATCGACGTGAGCTTTGTCGGTGCCGGCAGCACGATGACCCTCGCTGACAGTTACTACGACATGGCCATCATGGAGCTGGCCGTGATCCAGGCCGGCATCCAGGCGGAAGAGGAGGGGTTCGACGCGGTGTGCATCAATACCGTCAGCGATTCCGGTCTCGCCGCGCTGCGGGCCCGGCTCACCATTCCCGTCCTTTCTCCAGGTCAGAGCGCCTTCCACGTGGCCGCCATGCTCGGCCACAAGTTCAGCATCCTGACCATGTGGGAGCGCTGGTTCCCGCTCTACCGCAAGACCCTGAAGGAATACGGCCTGGAGTCCCGCCTCGCGTCCATACGCGCCATCGAAGTCCGCCCGGATACGGTGGAACTGCTGACAGGCAAGGAGGACATCGTGTTTGCCCGACTCGAGGAGGCTGCGCTCAAGGCCATCCACGAGGACGGCGCCGATGTCATCGTGCTCGGCTCCACCACGATGCACCAGTCCCACGCCTACCTGGCCTCCCGTCTGCCGGTGCCGGTGCTGAACCCCGGTGTCGTGGCCTACAAGATGTGCGAGCTGTTCCTCGATCTGGGCCTCGCCCACAGCAAGAAGGCGTTCCCGTCGCCGGAAGCCTTGAAGGACGCGGCCTTCGGCATTTAAGTCTGTCTCCTCGGCGGTTGGCCTGGTTGCGGGGGAGCCCGCAACCAGGCTTTTTTCATTGTGGCGCGGCGGGGAAGACCGCATTCAAACCGGCCTCCGCGCAGCGCTCGTCGTCCTCGACGCTGCCTCCTGACACGCCGATGGCACCGATCACTTCGCCGTCCACCTCGACTGGAATACCACCGCCAAACACCACCAGCCGGGGGCGCTGGAGAATGTTGTGCTGGATGAGGGGCGAGTAGCCCGACAGGGCGTCGCTCCACTGGGCTGTCGGCATCCGCGCGCTGGCGGCCGAGTAGGCCTTGTCCATGGCGGTCTGGAGCGAGAACAGGGATGAGTCGGGCATGCGCAGGAAGGCCATCAGCGTGCCGTGGCGGTCCACCACCGCGGCATTCACGTGGATGCCGAGTCGCTCTGCTTCGTCGAGGGCGGCGCTGGCCATGTGCTGTGCTGCATGGCGGCTGATGTTCAGCTGGGTCACGGCCAGCTGAAGGGATGTGTCATTCGCGTTCGTGTGTTCCATTCGATACTCCTGGCACGGCTTCCTGCCGGGCTGCACTAAAAAGAAAAAGGGGCGTGCCCGCTGACGAGCGACGCCCCTGTGTCACACCGCAGTGCGCTTGTTCAGCGACCCGCAGCCTGCAGGGTCTGCAGGGAGATGTCGGACTCCTTCACGCCCGGCGGATTGGTCTTCCAGGAGGCGCTATCGATCAGGGATACGGTGGCGTGGTTACGCTGGAAGTCGATGATTGCGCCCGCGCTGGTGCGGATGTCCAGGAAGCCATCCTCGGCCTTGCCCGGGTAGGAGTGCCATTCCATGAACTTCCAGAACTCGCCCTTGCGGTTGTAGGCCTCGCCGTAGTGGATGCGCGGGAACTGGGTGTCGATGTAGAGCACCTTCTTGCTGTAGGGGTGCTCAGACGGCGTGGTGGCTTCGACCACATAGACTTCCCGCGGCTCAAAGTTGTTGTTGTTCATGTTCCAGTACGGTGGCTTGTTCTCGAGCACCGGGTACTTCTTCTCGAAGCTGTCGCCCTTGGCATTCCACAGGGGGTGCTTGCTGTGCATCACCGCCAGGACGTAGCGCTTGCCGAGAAGCTTGTAGCCCTTATACCAGCAGGGGCGGGCGTTGAAGATCTCCAGGTCGTCCTGGAGCTGGTCGGAGGAGCCCACCGGGTCCATCCATGCACCGCCCGAGAGGCGGCGGACGCGGCGGACGGCCGGCACGTAGGCCCAGACGTCATTGACCTTCACGGAGTCGTACTGGATTGTGAAGGTGCCGATGCCCTTCATGTCCGACGGCGATTTGAAGTACAGCAGTTGCCGGCCACGCTGGGTGCCGTCGCCCTGGGTGGCCTCGCCGGACAGTCGTCCCTTCATGGCGTAGCGGGTGAACTCGGCGACCGGTTCTGCGTGCACACCTTTCTGCCCGTCGATGAGGACCTGGGTGTAAAGGGGCACGATGGCCACGTCACCCATCAACTGTCCCAGATGCCAGTTCCAGATGATCTTCTCGGCGGCCTGGGGGTCCTTCATGTCGATGTTGGGGAAGGGTTGCCCCGCGTTCCAGCCATCGACCTGGCAGCTTTCGGTATTGATCTTGGTCTTGCCGGCGTTGGCTTCGGAGGCCTTCAGCCATTTCGGATCGAGCTTGACCTTCTGGGACTTGGCGAGGGGCAGTTTCCAGCCGTTGTTGCGGATACGCCATTCCATCTTTTCGGTCAGCAGATTGGCGATGGTGTGGCCTTCGAAGGTGTCGTTCTTGATCTTGTCGAGGTTCTCGGCGGAGATCACAGTGCCCGGCGGTAGTTCGGCCGCATGGCTGCTGCTGAAAGCGAGGGCAAGCAGCGCGGCGCAGGCGCTGATGGCGATGGGTTTGCGTAGGGTCATGGTGTTGGCTCCGATGGGGGTCAGAAGAGGTAGGTCAGGCTGGTGTAAAGCTGGTCGCGCCGGTGGAAGTAGCCGAAGAGGCTGGCGCTGTCGCAGACGGCCACATTGCCGGCAGGGCACTTGCTGAGGTCGCGGTGTTCGTCGTCCCAGAACTTGTCGTACTCCACCTTCCAGCGCCATTGCTTGTTGAGTTCCATCGTCATGGAGGGAACGATGAAGCCGCCGCCGTAGGTCAGGTCGGTTCCCACCACCAGGTTGGGCTTGACCCGGCCGCTGTCGTAGGAGAGGTCGAAGATCGCGGTGAGCAGGAAGGAGTGCTCCTTGGTGAGCTGGCCGGCCCCCACGGCGTTGAGCAGGCGCTCGCCCTTGTCATAGTTCATCAGCCATTTGTCGAAGAGCTGGACCGAGAAGAACATTGGCTTTTCCGTGCCCAGCAACGGCTGGGTGGCAGCGATGTTCTTGTCCATGCGCAGCATCCACGCCATCAGGTCCTTGCGCTTGATGCCATCGAAGCCCGGCGCCACCGCCTGCGACAGCGGGCCTGCCAGCGGGCCGTTCTGGAACTGGTAGGGCGCGTCCTTGATGAACGCCACTTCGGTGCTGAATACCGCGTCGGCCCAGTTGGCATACCCGCTGGCTGTGGCGCCGTACACATCCACGGTGGGATAGATCAGGTCGCCGGCAACGCCCAGGCTGTTGGCGCGGCCCAGTGTCGTCGCCCCTGACGGCGTGTCCGGCAGGCCAAACAGCTTGAGTGTGCTGGCGGCGTTGAGCATGGGGCTGGGCCAGAAGGTCTTGAGGTAGGACACCGAGTAGTTGATGTCATGGGCCAGGCCCGTCCAGCGGATACCGCCGGTGACTTCCCGGGCATTGCCCTTGGAATTGCGGAAGTCATAGGGGTCGATGTTGCGGAAATCCACGCCGACTACCGATTGGCTGGACCAGCGACCGCCGTATACATCCAACTCGGTGCCGATGTCCGATTTGCGATCCCAGCCCGGGCGCACGAACATTTCGATGCCGCCGTCCAGCTCGGGCACGTCGACGTTCAGCTTGGCGATGAGGTTGGCCTTGCGCAGTTCTTCGTTGGAGGGCTCCAGGAAGGAGCGCCACGTGTAGTCGAAGCCATGCACGAGGTCGTTAGCCGCGAAGAAGTCCGTCTCGCCCCATACGATCTGTTGTTTGCCCAGGCGCAGACGTGCCCGTTCGCCAACCGGAAAATCCACGTACATCTCGCGGATCACGTCGCCGATGTCGTTCTTGTTGTAGAGGGCCATGATGTCGCCGCGGCCGCTGGCGTCGCCGTAGTTGTAGGCGCCCATCTTTTCCAGATGGTCCAGGAAGGAGGTCTTGGCCTCTCCGACGGCGCGCAGCTTGGTCACCACCGACACGTCCCGGACGGGCGTCCAGTCGATGTTCAGGCGGGCCGTGGTGCGGGCCATCGATAGCTTGCCGCGGTCGTTGTAGTTCGGTGTGTCCTTCCAGTCTGCCGTGTTCCAGGAAAATTCCTGTCTCAAGAAGCCGTCGAGCTTCACGTCACCCGGTTCTCCGGCGCTTGCAGCCTGGGTGGCGGTAAGCATCACCGCAAGGGCCACGCTCTTGGGCCTGCACGCAAACCGCTGGCTGCGCATGTTTCCATTTGCCATTTACTTCTCCTGGATTGCTGGGGGGTTGTGCCGGTTCTCCGGCGGATTGAAGACAATCGGAGCCGGCTGGCGGGCAGAGCGCCCGCCAGCGGATAAGGCTCAGTGCGCCTGGGGCTGGATGCCGGCCAGAACCGCCCGGTCCTTGCGCCCGAAGATGAAGTCGGGGCGGAACACGTAGATGACGGAAGGC
Source organism: Pseudomonadota bacterium (assembly GCA_018241685.1). Taxonomy (GTDB): domain Bacteria; phylum Pseudomonadota; class Gammaproteobacteria; order Burkholderiales; family Rhodocyclaceae; genus Zoogloea. Next base: position 30,695 of record JAFEDJ010000008.1, on the reverse strand, counting down.
ATCACGAACAGTGCGGACATGGCCGAGACGCCCAGCCAGATCGCCATCAGAAGGCCCATTTCGGCCTGGAATCGCAAGGAAGAAGCCCACCACAACAGGGTGCTGAGGATCAGCACGCTGGCGGTCACCAGCACGCCCATGCCGGCCGAGTGGAGGGCGGTGCGGATGGCGTTCTCGGGGGTGCTGCCGATGGCGATTTCTTCCTTGATGCGATCGGCGATGTAGAAGGCGTAATCCACCCCCAGACCGATGCCGAGAGCGGCCACCGGCACGGTGTTGATGCTCATCCCGATACCCTTCCAGGCCATGAAGGCGAAGGTCAGGGTGTTGGAGATGATCACCGGCAGCATGAAGAGCATCCCGGCCACGGTCGAGCGATAGACGACGGTACAGATGATCATCAGGACCAGCAGGGCCAGGGCGACGCCTTCGATCTGGCTGGCGAGGATCACTTCGTTCATGGCTGCCGTAATGCCGATGAGGCCGCCGGCAAGTTGCCATTCGCCGGTTTGAAGCGGGTTATTGGCCACGAACTCCTTGATGCGGGCCATCGCCGTGCGGATCGTCTCGCCCTGACGGTCGCGGAACATCAGGGTGACGGAGCCGTTGGCGGCGGGGCCGTCCACGAAGCGGTCCATGTCGCCCGGCTCGGAAACCGACTCCAGAATCGCCATCAGGCTGCCATTGATGGTCGCGGTCGCGCCCAGTTCCTCGTAGCGGGGATTGCCCTCCCGCAGGGTCCGGTTGAGCACGGGCACCACGTCGGCGATGGAGATCGAGCCACCGATTTCGGGTTGCACCTCCATGAAGCGCTGGAAGCGGTTCATGGCCTGCAGGACTTCATTGCTCTTGACGAGGCCATCCTTGCCGTCCTGGCCCACGACCACGAACATGCGGTCCACCCCGTCGAAGCGGTTGTTGATGGCGGTGGAGTCCTGGTTGTATACGGCGTCCGGCCACAGGATGGGCGAGCCCGGGTTGGCGTCGCCGACCTTGAGCTTGAAGGCGTAGAAGCCGGACCCGAGCAGCACCAGCAGGCTGCAGCCGATGACTACGTAGCGGAAGCGGGAAAGCGCCATCCACAGGCCGAAATCCAGCACCTTGCGCAGCAGCGGCGCCAGATCCAGGCCATGGGCCGTGCCTTGCGGCTTGCGGATCCAGGACAGCAGCACCGGAGTCAGGATCACCGCGCTGATGGTCAGGGTCATCACCCACACCACGGACAGCAGGGTCAGCTTCTGCAGCATCGGGATCGGGCTCAGCGCGACCACGGCCATGCAGGCCGCGTCGGCGATCACGCCGACCATGCCCGGCCGGAAGAGGTCGACCAGTGCAACGTAGGCCGCCTGACGGGAGGTTTCGCTGCCGTCGGCGATGTGCTCCAGTTCGTCATCGAAGCGATTGACGATCTGCACCGAGTGGGACACCGCCCGGGAGGTGATCAGCATCGCCACCACGATGACCAGGGGTTCGAAGTGGATGCCCAGCAGGTTGCAGATTCCCAGCGCCCAGATGGCGCTGACAGCGCCGGCCAGCAAGGGCAGGAACACGCCGCGCCAGGTGCGCAGCAACAGGAACAGCATGGTCAGGGTCAGCGCCAGCGCAATGGCGACCAGCTCGAGGGTCTCCGGCAGGTAGTGTTCGACCCAGCCGTACAGGATGGGCGCCCCTACCACGCGCACGTGAACCCGGTCGTTTTCGACCTTCTTCACCAAGGCGCCAATTTCCTCGAAGACCTTGGAGTAGTTCACTTCCCGGTCGATGAAGTCCACCGTGATCAGCGTGGCCTGCAGGTCCTTGGACACATAGGGGCCATACACCAGCGGGTTACGCAGGACCGCTTGCCGCAGGCTGGTCATTTCTTCCGCGTTGGCCGGCAGCTTGGGCCACATCAGCGGGCGGGTTTCGATGCCGTCCGTCGAGGCCCGCACTTCCTTGAGCTTCTTCGACGCAAGGGAGGTGATCTGGAAGGGATTGACCGCCGAGACCTCGCGCAGGCCCAGGGTCAGCGCGCGGACCTTCTCCAGTACCTCCATGTCGAAGATGTCGCCTTTGTCCACCTCGAGCATGATCGTGACCATGTTCGAGCCGCCAAAGGTGTCCTTGAACTTCTGGTGGGTCTTTACGTACTCGTGGCGGGACGGAAGCATGTCCTCGAACACGGTGCGCACTTCGATGCGCAGGGCAAACCAGCTGAGCACAAGGGTCAGGCAGGCAATGACGCCCGCAATCAAGGCTCGCCGGCGCATGCAGAATGCCGCGATTTTTTCAATCATGGTTTTGGATCCCGAACAGTGATGAATCGTGGGAAGAAGAGGACGAAGTGGCAGGGGCGGCCCGTTTCAACGGCCCAGCGCATGCCAGTGCCTGCCGTCCCAGCGGCCGATGTTGGCGCCGGCCAGCCAGGCTTCCTTGCCCATGGGCAGGATGCGGGTGTGCCAAGCCAGATCCCGCTCGTCCAACTGGCCGCTCTGCCAGTCGCTGGCGTCGGGGCTGGCTTCCAGCCAGGTGCCCAGGGCGCCGACGCCCAGCCAGCGTTGATTGGCGTCGTCCCAGGCTACGTCGAACAGGTGGGCGCGGCTGTCCAGCTTTTCCTGGCGCCATGTCCGGCCGCCGTCGCGGGTGGTGAGCACCACGCCCTCGAGGCCGACAGCGACGCCGTCTGTGGGGCTGCGGAAGGCGACGGCCATCAGGGAGCTTTGCACCGGAACTTCCGGGGTGTGCCAGGTACTGCCACCATCCGGACTGACGAGAATCCGGCCGAACTCGCCGACCACCACGAGGCTGCCGTTCGGTAGCAAGGTGGCGTCGTTCCAGGCCACGTCTTCTTCGCTGCGCAGGCGGGTCCAGGTGGCGCCGAAATCCGCGGTATAGAGAAGAGCGCCCATTTCGCCGGTGGCCACGGCTTTGCCACCGGCAGCCACGCGTACTCTGGTGAGTTTGTTGGCCACCGCTGAATGGGGGACCTCATTCACTTTCTTCCAGTGCGCGCCGCCATCGGAAGTAATGAGAACAACCCCTTCATTACCTACGGCGACGCCATGGGCCTCATCCCAGACTGCGATGTCCTGTAGTGTCTGGTCAGTGGCCGGGATCAGAGGCTTGGCATGCCCCTGATCATTGATCTCCACGATCTTGCCGCCCGAGCCGGCTACCCAGATGCCTTTACCAGGGGCGGGGGATATTCCGTAGAAATGGTCACGGCGCTCCAGAACGGGCGGTTGTACGGTGCCGCCTACGGGTTGGGGCTTGATGAACAGTCCTGCCCACAGCAGGCCGCTGATGATCAGCCACGGCACGCCTGAAACCGTGACTTTCACAATCTTGCGTCGTAGGCGATTGCGTGGAATTTCAGCGCTTGCGAGCTCTGGCTCGACGGCAGAGGAAATGCGATCCATAGGTCGTGATATCCAGTTAGGTGAAGGAAACCCGTGAATTCGGGCCACCAGAACATGGCGTCAATCTAAGGATCGGGAGAGGGAGGCGACTATCCGGCTAGTGCAGGAACTGTCCACTGGACGCAGGGGATTTTTTCAGGCTTGGAAAGATATGTCCGATTTAAACCGTGTTTTTGCTTTTGGAATAATGTCAATTAAATTTATTGCCGGTTTCAGGGGCTTTGGATGAATCAAGAGATATGCCGGCCATCATTCGCAAACGGATGGCCGGCGTTTTTTGGGGATACGCAAAACCTTACGGTATCCGCTTATTGGCAAGCCCTTGGCCGGAAAGGGACCCAAAACCTGCAACCCATTCTGGAATGGCGCGGTAATAGTTCTGTCGTCCAGACCAATTGCCATTTGAAGCAGAATCAATTGCCGCCGCTGCGGCAACCCAGGCACGTACTTCATGCGTCGAGGCACCCGCTTCCGCTGTGACCTGGGCATTGCCGTATGCATCGATGGCTGGCCAGTCCTGTTGGCAGAGTCGCTCCATGAATGTCTGATCCCACTCGGGGTTCAGCGGGTGCAAGTCGCTGCCGCCGGCAGAGAAGCGGCGTGCCGCGTCGATAGTGCGTTGCTGTCGGGCAGCCCGTGCGGCAGGGGTTGGGTTCCGTCCTGAAATGAGGCGCTCAATGACCTCAGGGTCCGTTGCCGTCGCGATCCTGGGTATCGGTGGATTGTGGGACAAGCCTCCCGATGCCAGAAAAAGCGTGCGGCGGTTCTGGCTGCGTGCGAAATTTCCGATCGCGATGCCCAATTGGCGTACCCGGCGGAATGTTGCCAGTGGCGGAGCAACGGCATTCAGCATGATGGGAATCACAGGATAATGATCGAGCCCCCCGGTCAATTCGATCAGGCTTTGCGTGAATCCGTGGTCGACCTGCATCCGATATGAGAAAGCCAGATCGATACCGGATCCGATCACGCTTTCGGCGCAAGCCTCCGCCAGGGCTTGGGGAACCTGCAGCATGCCCACCGGCGTCGCATAGTCGCCAACCGAGCTTGCCGCCATGCCGATACAAAACTGTGGCATCAGATCAAGAAAGAAGCCATTGAAGTGGTCCGGCGCAAATAGATAAATGATCTCCGGATCGAATGCTTCAATTTCCTTGCGCACCGCGCTGATGCAGTTGGCGACCTCTGTCACGACCTCCGTCGCAGGATCCAGATAGCCCTTCAGGGGTGTGTGCGACATGCACTGGAGCAGTGTCTTCATGGCAGCTCCTTGCCGGGGCGTTTTGCCCCGATCAGCACAAAGAACATGCGCGCGGGGCGGCCGCTGCGATTTCTCCATGCGTGGCGGGTGCCCACCTGAACCACTACATCTCCTTGCCGGAGCGACCTCTCTCGCCCATTACCCAGGTCGAGCACGATTTCGCCTTCGATGACGACGCCGTAATCGATCGTAGTGGTCGCGTGGTATCCCGAACCGTCGGGTTCAAAACTCTCGGCAAGACCTGGCAACCGTTCGCCAAACTCCATCGCGGCTTTTTGGGGATCGAAGTCTGGGCTCGTGACCTGATCGTTCGGTGGGAAAGTGACCATCAAGGCGCTTGTGCCACCGCATTCCGGGAGGACTGAACGCGATACTGACGTTTCATCCCGTGGCGTCGGTTCGATTAGCGGGTTCGGAGACGTACGCCATATACATGCAGCCCAGAAACCCGGCGCATGCTCGAAAGGGCCTGAATTGTGAGGCGTGCCAATGATCTTGAGATCAGCCTGTCCGGACGGATCGTGTCCGGTGACGATACGAATAAAGGTCATGGCATTGGCCTAATAGGCAATGTGGAAATTCGTGAAGCCGTTGCCGTTCCGCTCGATGTCCTCCAGGGCCTCGTTGATCTTTTCGAGGCTGTAAGGCCGAGGCTCGAGGATGCCCAGATCCACCGTCCCCGCGGCAATCATGGCAGCCATTTCATCGCCCTCGGCAGGTGTGAACCAGAGGGAGCCGATGTACTGGAGTTGCGCGCACATGAAAGGATGGGGGTCGATTGGAATCGGCCCGGCCACGCCGCCAATCTGCACAATGCGTCCTCCACGGGCGACGGCCTGCATTGCATCGGTCGAGAGATCTACCGAGGCTTTTGCGCCGAGTGTGTCGAGCATGACGTCGACGCCGGCCCTGATCCTTGTGCGCACCTGCTCGTGAATAGGTCCATCGCTCCAGCAAATCGGGATCACCCGCAGTGGATCCAGTTGCACCAGGCGTTTTAGTGCGGCGGGATCCCGGCCCACGACAATGACGCGGCCGGCACCGAAGGCCAACGACAATAGCGTTGCGCCGACGCCCAGCGTTCCCGTTGCACCGAGAATGAGAATGTCCTGTCCCGGACGCAGACCCGATTTGCGAGTTGCCGAGTAGGCTGTCCCCAGGTAGCCAAGGCGTGCCCCGTGCTCGATCCGCATGGCTTCCGGAAGGCGCACCAGATTGGCCACGGGCGCCACGGTGTATTCGCCATACCCCGCGTAGGGGTACTTCCTGAAAATGGACTGGGACTCTTTCCCAAACCCGAAATAGCCCATGAACGTGTAGCTCTCGCAGCGCGTGGGCTCGCCCTGCTTGCAGTGGCGGCATTCACCGCAGCCAACCCCGGGATTGACATACACCCGGTCGCCCGCCTTGAATGAACTGACCCCTTCGCCAACGGCAGCGACTGTTCCCGCCGCATCCAGACCAAAAATCGCCGGCAGTGCTGGCAGTGGCAGGAAGGGGTACCAGGTCGGAAAATGGGTTACCACATTCCGAAGGTTGGGGATGATTCCGCATGATTCGACTTTAATTAGAACATCGTGCTGTCCTGGCGTAGGCACAGGGACTTCGTCGATCCGGAATCTCCCGCCGATTTCGTGCAGGCGGGCGGCTTTCATCATTTGCATCGATTGTCTCCTTTTATTTCTCGGGGGCCGGGATTGAGTGGGATCTCGGTGAGTGCGGACATGAAGTTATTGGTGTGTTCCTTATTGCGCACTCCGCGCAATCCCCGACTTATCCTCTCAACGCATGAATGAAAATGAGTTGCCTGCTACTGATCCGTGTGGTGCCGGAACTCCATAGAGAATGTCTGCAGTGGTTCCTCTTGTTCTAACGCGTAGAACTCTGCGCTACCGGGATAGGTGCTTCGCTTTCCGGATATGATCCCTGTAGTCTCAAGGACTTAGACTCCTCCTTGTGATCACATTGCGGAGGCACTTAAATGATTCAATCCATCCCGGCCCTGACTGATGAACAAACGAGCCGCTTCATGCAGATCAGTCTCAATGGGGATCCATACCGGGTGCACTTCAATGACACCGGGGGCGACGGGCCGGTGGTGGTGATGCTTCACGGCTCCGGCCCGGGTGCAACTGGTTGGGCCAATTTCCACCGGAATATAGAAGCGGTCTCCCGCGCGGGTTATCGGGTCGTCCTGATGGATTGTCTAGGCTGGGGGAAAAGCGATCCGATTATTTCGACCGGCTCTCGCTCTCAACTCAATGCGGATACCCTGTGCGCGCTGTTGGACGGTCTGCAGATTGCGTCCGCGCATTTGATCGGAAACTCGATGGGGGCACACAGTGCGGTGGCCTTCGCCCTCGCATATCCGCAACGGATCAATAAGCTGATCTTGATGGGGGGCGGAACCGGAGGCGCCAGTCTGCTCGTCCCCATGCCTACGGAAGGTATCCGTTGCCTGAACGCGCTTTATCGGGAGCCGACAATCGACAACCTGAAGCGGATGATGGACATTTTCGTCTATGACCCAGGCAGTCTGACTGAAGAACTCCTTCGCTCACGCCTGGCCAACATGCTCGGGAACCGGGCCCATCTCAGCAACTTCGTGGCCAGTCTGCAGGCCAATCCGAAACAGTTTCCGGATCAGGGGAGCCGGCTTAATGAAATCATCGCGCCAACATTGATAGTCTGGGGCAGGGAGGATCGGTTCGTCCCCCTGGACCTTGGTCTGCGCTTGATGGCGGGGATTCAGAAAGCCGAAATGCACATCTTCAACGGTTGTGGTCATTGGGCGCAGTGGGAACACGCAAGCAAGTTCAATGGCTTGGCATTGTCGTTTCTAGCGCCGAGTTGAGCTTGAGTAAAGTCTGCAAGACTGCAGCATTGCTCATTCGGCCTTGAGCCAGATCCGCCACAGGGCAACAAAAAGGGACTGCTCAGCACTCTGAGCAGTCCCATCTCTCACTCCAGCCGCAGGAAGGCACCTTGTCTGTTGTTGTCCTGATGCTCGTCCTGCGCTCCTCCGTATCGCGCGGGACTCTAACACAAATCTTGTTTTCCGTACGGGATAACCCGTACTCAGTGAGTAAAAAGCAAAAAAAACCCAGGCACGTTGGGGCCTGGGCTTAATTCCACACCAAAGGAGGAGGGTGGAGGAGACAGGGGATAGAGTAACGTCAGCTTGCTGGAGGCTGATTTGATTGTGTTTATTCATTGATAAATTTAATTATCAAAGATGTGCGACTTTCAGTGAGAACGCACTGTTGGGATGGCGCATGCTGGCCCTGTCGGTGGAGCGTCGGCAGTTTGTAGGCGCGAGGGCTCGATCGGTTCTGGCTCTTTGCCTTCGTAATCGATGTACTGGCCTGCAATATCGCAGGCTGAGGCTGTCCCCACAGAACTCTTGGCCACGGAGAGTGGGAGGGCGAAAAGCCCTTTCGCAGGGAGGGGAGGAGGCTGTAGGCCAGAGGAAGGCCGAATTTGGTCCAAGGATGCGCCAAAAACAAAATGGGCCAGGTTTCTTAGACCTAACCCATTGAGCTTAATGCTTGTTTCCGCTGTGTTTGGCGCGCCCGAGACGATTCGAACGTCCGACCCCTGCCTTCGGAGGGCAGTACTCTATCCAGCTGAGCTACGGGCGCCCGTCGGAAAAATAATGCTGCGCATTTTCATGTGCGGCGCGCAGGATAGCGTGAAACGGCGGCGAAGTCCATGCTTTGCCTGACAGAAGGTGAATAGCCCCGCTATAATCAATGCTTTATTAAATTTGCCAGTACTCGAGGAATTCAGCATGTCGGATCTTGGTCGTTCTGCCCCTGTTCGTTCCTTCGCGCGAATCGCGCTTTCCATCGGTGTTGCTGCGCTTGCCACCCAGCTCGTGGGCTGTGGCAAGAAGGCTGCCGTTGATGAAGAACTGGCTGCCAAGCTGGTCCAGCCGGTCGCTAAAGTCGAGTTGGCTGCCGCGCCGGCTGCTGCACCGGGCAGCCGCAAGGGTGAGGACATCTTCAAGGCTGTCTGCGCTGCGTGTCACGAGAGCGGCGCTGCCGGTGCTCCGAAGGCTGGCGACAAGGCTGCCTGGGGCCCGCGTATTGCCCAAGGCTACGATACCCTGGTGAAGTCCGCCGCAGCTGGCAAGAACGCGATGCCCCCGCGTGGTGGCGCGGCCGATCTGACCGATGACGAGCTGAAGCGTGCCGTGGCCTTCCTGGCCAACAAGGCGGGCGCCGGCTTCAAGGCTCCGGAATAAGTTTTCCCTGCCAGCTTTTGTTCCACGGGCAAAAGCTGGAGCGGAAATGGAAAAGGCGCAGACCATCGGTCTGCGCCTTTTCTTCATGGGTCCCCCGCGCGTGCCGTCAGGCCTTCATCCTGAACCGGAGTTCAGGGGGGCCGCATTCCTTCCGTATCAGGCACGTTCGACGAGGAACGCGCACACCAACGGTTTCTATGGGCAGCGACCCATGTCACGAAGACATTGGTTCAAGGAGTTTTAAGCCTTGACCAACACCGCAGGGGATTTATCAAACCTTTTGATTGCCTGGATTTACCGTTCTCAGAACAGATTTACCTGCTCAGCGAGGGCTGTATCGAGGCGACCGTTTATGTGCTCGATTCTACGCTTGAGCGTCGGGATGTCAAACCCGCCGGCACGTTGCAGTTGCAGAAATTCGTGGCTGATATTCAAGGCCGTCATGACGGCCAGGCGTTCGCCGGACGAATTGGTCTTGGTGGCCAGATCGCGCATCTTGCCATCCAGATAGGCCACGGCGGCCAGCAGGCCGTCCTTTTCTTCCGACTTGCAGGCGACGCGGTATTCGCGCCCCAGCAGCTTGATGTCCAGCTGTTCCATGTCAGGCCTCAGGGATGCGGGCGAGAAGGTCCTCGAGACGGCTGCCGACCTGGCTCAGCTTGGCGTTGAGCTCCTGGTTGGCATTTTCGAGGCTGGCAACCCGTTCCCGCAGGCGTTGGTTTTCGGTCCGAGCAGCCGTGCAATGGCTGATCAGTTGTTCGAGTTTCTGTTCGAGAGAGGCGAGTTCGGCATCCATGCGGCGAATGTTAGAGAGGGGCGGGGACGGGGTCAAGCAAGCGCCGCGGGTGATGACGGACGCAAGGCGCGGGCCGCGGCGCCGTCACCGAAGCAGGCTGCCAGGCGGTCCAGATGGAGGTGTTTTTCCATGCTGTCGGCGAGGCGGTTGAGATCGGCTTCGCGACGGGCGGCCAGGTCGATGCGCTCCGCGTCGCTGACGCCGGCCCAGGCCAGCAGTGCGGCGAGGGCGTCCGGGTGGTCGAACAGGCCGTGCAGATAGGTGCCGAGAATCTGCCCGTCGTCCGACTGCACGCCGTCGGGGCGGCCGTCGGCCAGATGGGCGGCGGGGCGTTCGAGGGCTGCGCCGCGGGTGACGCCCATGTGGATCTCGTAGCCTTTGACGGTTGGTGCGTCGGGCAGCGCCAGCGTGCCGGTGACATTGACCAGCTGCTTTTCGGCTTCCAGCGTGGTTTCCACGTCGAGCAGGCCGAGGCCGGGCAGGCTGGCAGGGGCGCCCTCGAGGCCCTGCGGGTCGTGCAGCTGGCGGCCGAGCATCTGGTAGCCGCCGCAGATCGCCACCAGCTTGCCGCCGTAGCGCAGGTGGCGGCGGAGCGCCGTCTCCCAGCCCTGGGCGCGCAGCCAGGCCAGGTCGGCCTGTACGGACTTGGAGCCCGGCAGCACGATCAGGTCGGCCGGCGGAATGGGCTGGCCGGGGCCGACCCAGCTGAAATCCACCTGCGGGTGCAGGCGCAGGGCGTCCAGGTCGGTATGGTTGGAGATTCGCGGATAGACCGGTGCGACGACGCGCAGGCGGGCTTCGCCTTTCTCGGCGCGGGCGTCGGCCAGCGCATCCTCGGCGTCGAGGAAGAGGCCGTGCAGGTAGGGCAGCACGCCCAGCACCGGCCGGCCGGTGCGTTCTTCCAGCCAGTCGAGGCCGGATTGCAGCAGGCCGATGTCGCCGCGGAAGCGGTTGATCACGAAGCCCTTCACGCGGGCCTGTTCGCTGGGCGACAGCAGGTCGAGGGTGCCGACCAGGTGGGCGAAGACGCCGCCACGGTCGATGTCGGCGACGAGGATCACCGGGCAGTCCACCTCTTCGGCGAAGCCCATGTTGGCGATGTCCCGGTCGCGCAGGTTGATCTCCGCCGGGCTGCCGGCGCCTTCGACGAGCACCGCTTCGTACTTGTCCGTCAGGCGGCCGTAGCTTTCCAGCACGGCAGCCATCGCCCGCGGCTTGTACTCGTGGTAGTCGCGGGCCGACAGGTTGGCCACCGCGCGGCCGTGGATGATGACCTGGGCACCGATGTCGGTGGACGGCTTGAGCAGCACCGGGTTCATGTCGGTGTGGGGCTCGAGGCCGGCAGCCACCGCCTGCAGGGCCTGGGCGCGGCCGATCTCGCCGCCATCCACCGTTACCGCCGAGTTGAGGGCCATGTTCTGCGGCTTGAAGGGTGCCACCCGCACACCGCGCCGCCACAGCAGGCGGGCGAGGCCGGCGACCAGGGTGCTTTTGCCCGCGTCGGACGTGGTGCCCTGAACCATCAGGGTGCTGGCGTGGCGCATGACTTACAATCTCGGGTGCAGAAAGCCTTCGATTATCCCATGTCCGCTGTATACCTCCTCGTCCTGCTGCCGATCGTCATCCCGATGGCCTTTGGTCTGCTCCTCGATCACCTGCTCGGCGAGCCGCGCCGCTACCACCCGCTGGTCGGCTTCGGCCGCTACGCCGCGGCTGTCGAGCGCCTGTTCCGCCGCATCGGCATCATCAACCGGGCCGTCGGCCTGCTTGCCTGGAGCGTGGCGGTGCTGCCGTGGGTCGCGCTGGCCGGTTCGCTGCGGGAGGGACATTTCTGGTTCGGCATGCTGCTCGATGTGGTGCTGCTGTACGCGGCGATCGGCGGTCGCAGCCTGGCGGAGCATGCACGGGCAGTCGCCACGCCTCTGGCTGCAGGCGATCTGGCCGGCGCGCGTGGTCGCCTGTCGTGGATCGTATCCCGCGACACCTCCGAGCTGGACGAGTCCGGCGTGGCCAAGGCCACCGTCGAATCGGTGCTGGAAAACGGTAACGACGCGATCTTCGGCGCGCTGTTCTGGTTCGCGTTGCTGGGTGGGCCGGGGGCGCTGATGTTCCGTCTCGCCAACACGCTGGACGCCATGTGGGGCTACCGCAATGAGCGCTATCTGCGCTTCGGCTGGGCGGCGGCGCGCATCGACGATGTGCTCAATTTCATCCCGGCCCGCCTGACCGCGCTGAGCTACGCATTGCTCGGCCACACGGCGACCGCGCTGCGCTGCTGGCGTACCCAGGCGCCGGCCTGGGACAGCCCCAACGCCGGTCCGGTGATGGCCTCGGGCGCCGGCGCGCTGGACCTGTCCCTCGGCGGCCCGGCGATCTACCACGGTCACCTGGAAAGCCGTCCGTCCCTGGGGGCCGGGCGCCCGGCGGCGGCGGCGGACATCGACAAGGCGTTGGCCCTGGTGCAGAACAGCGTGTGGTTGTGGTTGCTGGGCGTCGCCATCGTCAGCGTGTTCCTCCATGCTTGAACACGGCGGTAGGTTGCGTAGCGCGGCGCAGCACTATGGCATTCCGCTGGGCGACTGGATGGATCTGTCCACCGGCATCAATCCCCAGGCTTACCCGGTGCCCGCGCTGGCGCCCGAAGTCTGGCTGCGCCTGCCGGAAGACGACGATGGCCTGGAGGCCGCTGCGGCAGCCTATTACGGCAGCGCGGAGCTGCTGCCGGTGGCGGGTTCCCAGGCCGCCATCCAGACACTGCCGGCGTGCTTTCCGCCCGGCCGTGTGGTCACGCTGGCGCCGACCTACGCCGAACATCCCTACGCCTGGCGCGGCCATGCGCTGCAGGCGCTGCCGGCCGAGCGCATCGATGCCGCGGTGCGCGATGCCGACACCCTGTTGTTGGTGCAGCCCAACAATCCGGACGGGCAGCGTTTCTCGCGCCGACAGTTGCTGGCCTGGCAGGAGGGCCTGGCGAGCCGTGGTGGGCGCCTGATCGTGGATGAGGCCTTCATCGATGCCGAACCGGACGACAGCCTGGTACCGCTGGCCGGGCGCCCCGGCCTGGTGGTGCTGCGCTCGGTGGGGAAGTTCTTCGGCCTGGCCGGCGCGCGGGTTGGTTTCGTGTTTGCCGAAGCTGCATTGCGCGCGCAACTGGCCGAGCGGCTCGGGCCGTGGGCGGTATCCGGTCCGGCCCGGGCGGTGACCGCCGCGGCGCTGGCTGACCGGGCCTGGCAGCACACGGCGCGGGATCGTCTGACAGCCGACAGCCGGCGGCTCGCGGCCTTGCTGGATCGCCATGGCCTCACCGGCGGGGCCGGCACGGCGCTGTTCCAGTGGCGGCCGAGCGCCGCCGCAAGCGGCATCCACGCCCGCCTTGCGGAACAGGGCATCCTGACCCGCCTGTTCGAAACGCCGTCCGGGCTGCGCTTCGGCCTGCCGGGCCACGAGAGCGAGTGGTCGCGCCTGGCCGCGGCGCTCGCCCGACTGTAACGACTTCCACTGAAAGACTTCTTCATGCGTCGGTTTCTTTTTGCCCTGCTGCTCGTGTCCGGTTTCGCCCGGGCGTCCATCGACGTCACCGACGACCAGGGCCAGACCCTGCATCTGGCCCAGCCGGCCAGGCGCATCGTCAGCCTCGCGCCCCATGTGACCGAACTGCTGTTTGCTGCCGGTGCTGGCGACCGGGTGGTCGGTGCGGTGCAGTACAGCGACTATCCGGAGGCTGCAGGCAAGGTCGCGCGGGTCGGTAGTTACACTGCGCCGGACATGGAGATGGTCGCGTCCCTCAAGCCCGACCTGGTGATCGCCTGGAAGAGCGGCAACCGGGAGGCCCAACTGGACAAGTTCAAGGCCCTTGGCGTCCCGGTCTTCATCAATGAGCCGCGGCGCATCGAGGACGTGGCCCGCAGCTTGTCCCAGTTCGGGCGGCTGGCCGGTACCAGTGCCGTGGCCGATGCTGCCGCGCAGGCCTTCCGCAAGCGCCATGCGGCGCTGGAGGCCCGCTATGCGCGGCGTCCCAAGGTGCGGACCTTCTATGAGATCTGGAACCGCCCGCTGATGACCATCAACGGCGAACACCTCATCTCCGACGTGATTCGCCTGTGCGGCGGCGACAATGTGTTTGCCAAGCTGCCGATGCTGGCGCCGACCATCGATGTGGAAGCGGTGCTGGCTGCCGCGCCGGATGCCATCGTTGCCAGCGGCATGGGCGAGAGCCGGCCGGAATGGCTGGACGACTGGCGCAAGTGGACCAAGCTGCCGGCGGTGGCCAAGGGCAACCTGTTCTTCATCCCGCCCGACCTGATCCAGCGCCACACGCCGCGTATCCTCGACGGGGCCGAGCGTCTGTGCGGCCAGCTCGAAGAAGTGAGGGCCAGGCGATGAAGGGCCGTTTCCTGCCCGGCCTGGCGCTGGTGGCGGTGCTGCGGGTGGCCGTGGCCGCTCCGCTGCCCGGCGAGGTCGTTACGCAGATCGGCCAGGTGGCTGCCGTCCCCGCGGATGAGCGCAAGGTGCCGGGCTATGCTGGCGCATGGCGTCAGGCCGCCTCACAGGCCAAGGTCATCGAACGCATCGAGGAACTGGAAAGCCGGCGCAGCAAGGCCTGCAGTAACCTGATCGTCATCGACACGGTGCAGGCCGCGCCGGATCTCATCGAGACGCGCCCGCGCCGCGTGCACCACGCCTTGGAGCGCTGGTCCGTGCAGGCCTGCGGTGTGCTGCGCCACTATGACGTGTGGTACAGCTTCGAGGCCAGCAGCTCCCAGTTGAAGGTCAGCGAGAGCAGCGCTACCGATTTTCAGGCTGAGCTCGACCCGCCGTTGCGTCGGTTGCAGGAACTGGCCGCCGGGCGCAGCGCGGATGAGTCAGCCGGCAAGCTGCGCTGGCTCAACCTGCCGCTGCCGTCGGACAGCGTGCCGGCGGCCAACAGTGCAGGTGCGCGGGGCTGGCTGGCGGATTTCGTGCCCCTCGGCGACAGCCCGCGGGAATGGACCCAGCTGATCGGCGTGCAGGGCCTGCCGCGCGTGAGCAGCCCGGGCCAGGCGCGGGCGCTGCTCGAAGGCATGCAGCAGGCCCGCCAGGCGCGTTGCGGCGTGCCAGCCGGTCCGGTGGACAGCCTGCCCCGCGAGGGCGACGGGGCCAGCGGCGAGACCGTGCAGACCTATCTGGTGTGCCCCCAGGTGCCGGATACCAATTACGCCGAGATGGCGGTCGTGAAAGCCATCGAGGGGCCGGATTACGTATACGTGGTCCAGCGTGCTTGGCGTCTGCCGGCGGGGGACGCCGAGCGGCTCAAGGCCGACAGCGAAAACCCCCGGGCGGCGGCGGAAGCCTTCCTGGCCCAGGTCCATCTGTGCAACCCGGCCGGCGACCGCCAGCGGTGCCCGGCACCCTATCCCCGATAACGCGAAGCCATGTCCCGTCTGCCCCAACGCATCGTCTGCCTGTCCACCGAGACCGTCGAAGTGCTCTATCTGCTCGGCGAGGAGGCGCGCATCGCCGGCATCTCCGGCTTCACCACCCATCCGCCGCGGGCGCGCAAGGAGAAGCCCAAGGTCAGCGGCTTCAGCAGCGCCAAGATCGAACGCATCCTGGCTGTCGAGCCGGACCTGGTACTGGCTTTTTCCGACCTGCAGGGCGACATCGCGCGGGATCTGGTGAAGGCCGGCGTGGCGGTGCATGTGTTCAACCATCGCAGCGTGGACGGCATCCTGGCGATGGTGGAGACCGTCGGCCGGCTGGTGGGCGCCGAGCAGAAGGCGCTGGCTCTGGTGGCTGAGCTGGAAGCGACCATCGCCGACGTGCGGGTCCGCGGCGAGGCTCGCGCAGCACGCCTGGGGCGCAGGCCGAAGGTCTATTTCGAAGAGTGGAACGAGCCGTTGATCACCGGCATCCGCTGGGTCTCCGAGATGATCGGCATTGCTGGCGGCGAAGACTGCTTCGGCGAGCTGTCGGTGCATCCCAACGCCAAGCAGCGCATCCTCGCCGATGCGGCGCTGGTCATCCCGCGGGCGCCGGAGGTGATCATCGGCTCCTGGTGTGGCAAGCATTTCCAGCCGAGCCACGTCACCTCGCGCGAAGGCTGGGATGCGCTGCCGGCGGTGCGCGACGGGCGGGTCTTCGAGATCAAGTCGGCGATCCTGCTGGCGCCGGGGCCGGCCGCGATCCGCGAGGGGCTGCCGGCAATTGCAGCGTGCCTGGACCGGGTGGTGGAGGGCTGAAGGCCCTCCCGTACGGTGTCAGCGGCGGATGCCGACCACCTTCTGGTACAACCCGCCAAAGCAGGTTTCCTTGCGCCACTCGAAGTCGGCGCATTCCGGCACCAGGGTGTCGATGGAGTCGGCCAGCAGGGAGTTGGCGAAGGGTTCCAGGTAGCGGAACACCAGCGCCATGATCGGCCCCATCGGGTGCCACCAGCGGGGCCGGTGGTAGTCCACAAAGACGATCTTGCCGCCTGGCTCGACTGCGGCCAGCAGGTTGGCGACGATGCGCTGCCGCGCATCGGGCGGGACTTCGTGGAGCAGGAAGAAGCAACAGGCCGCGTCGAAGGTGGCGCCCACCGGTTCGGTCAGGTCGGCCACCTGCGCATGCGCGTGGGGCCAGGGCGCGAGCTTGAGCCGGGTGTTGGCGATCTGGATCGGCGCCACGTCGAGCACCGTCAGCTGCCCTTCGTCGCCGAGCTGGCGGGCCAGGCGCGGCGAGAAGTCGCCATACACCGCCGCCGCCTGCAGCACCCGCTGGCCGGGGCTGAATTCCCGCACCGCGCTGTCCATCAGGCGGCTGGCATTGCCCCACAGGATCGCCGATACCACGACTGGCCGGTCCAGCCAGGGGACCGTGCGGTGATCGAGATAGGCCCAGGTGTAGGTTTCGCGGAGATAGTCGGGCAGCTCGCTGGCCGCCGCTGGGGAAGGATCACGCATGGCTTGGTGTCGTTGGCTGTCGTCGTTGTTCGGCGGGTTGTAATGGGTGATCCGGCGCAAAGCCGCACCACGCTTGCTTTCTGAGGGCATGATACGGCGGCGGCACGGGTTCGTGCCCCTTGCGATGTGATTTTTTCCATGCGGAAAGCTTGATGACCGCATCCTTTATGGCCATTTATTCACCATGCGCTTCCCCCATCCGCTTCTCGAAGGCCGTCTCGTCCGGCGTTATCAGCGTTTCCTCGCCGATGTGGAAACCGGAGCCGGGCTGGTGACTGCCCACTGTCCCAACACCGGCTCAATGCTCGGCTGCAAGGCTCCGGGTAGCCGGGTCTGGCTGTCGCCGGCGGACAATCCGGCACGCAAGCTCAAATGGACCTGGGAACTGGTGGAGGTGGCGCCCGGCTGTGTGGTCGGCGTGCATACCGGGCGCAGCAACGGCCTGGTGCGGGAGGCGATCGAGGCCGGCACGCTGCCCGAGCTGGCCGGCTACCGGACGATCCGCCCAGAGGTGAAGTACGGCGAGGGCAGCCGCATCGATCTTCTTTTGCAGGAGAGCGGCCGTCCCGACTGCTACGTGGAAGTGAAGAACGTCACTGCCGCGGTGGAGGGGCGGGTGGGCTTCTTCCCGGATGCGGTGACGACCCGCGGCGCCAAGCATCTGCGGGAGATGAGTGCGATGGTCGGGGCCGGCCACCGGGCGGCGTTGGTCTTCTGTGTGCAGCGGGGCGACGTGGATGAGGTGCGGCCGGCCGACCACATCGACCCGGCTTACGGGCGGACGCTTCGTGAGGCGCTGGCGCAGGGTGTCGAGGTGTTCGCGCTGGGCGCCGAGGTCACGCCGGAAGGCGTCGTGCTGAACCGTCGGCTTGAGGTCGTCGTGCCGGACTGACCCCGATCAAAGGGCGTCGGCCTATTACGGATAACCACAATAGGGCCGTCCACAATGGGGGAGGACACAATTTCGGCGCTTCGGTGGGGGATCTATTGTTCGTCTCATAGTCCTATATAACACCGGAGATTAACCGTCATGAAGAAGCCGTTCTACAAGGTTCTGTACGTGCAGGTCCTGTTCGCCATCGCCTGCGGCGTGCTGCTGGGGTACTTCGAGCCCAAGCTGGGAGTCGATCTCAAACCCCTTGGCGACGGCTTCATCAAGCTCGTCAAGATGATCATCGCGCCGGTGATCTTCTGCACCGTGGTGCACGGCATCGCCGGCATGCAGGACATGAAGAAGGTCGGTCGGGTCGGCGGCAAGGCGCTGCTGTACTTCGAGATCGTTTCCACCTTTGCGCTAATGATCGGTCTGGTAGTGGCTAACGTTGCCAAGCCGGGCGCCGGCTTCAATGCCGACGTGACCACCCTCGACACCAAGGCCATCGCCGACTTCACCGCCAAGGCCCATGCCCAGAGCACGGTGGAGTTCATCCTCAATATCATCCCGAACACCTTCGTCGATGCCTTTGCGAAGGGCGACATCCTGCAGGTTCTGCTGCTGGCCATCCTGTTCGGCTTCTCGCTGGCCGCGATGGGCGAAAAGGGCAAGCCGGTGTTCCAGTTCGTCGAGCAGATCTCCCACGTGATGTTCGGCATCGTCAATACCGTCATGAAGCTCGCTCCGCTGGGCGCCTTCGGTGCGATGGCCTTCACGATCGGCAAGTACGGCGTGGGCTCCCTGATTCCGATGGCCAAGCTGATGGGTTCGTTCTACCTGACCTGCATCCTGTTCATCTTCATCGTGCTGGGCACCATCGCCCGCTACACCGGCTTCAACATTTTCAAGTTCGTCAAGTACATCCGCGAAGAACTGCTGATCGTGCTGGGCACCTCGTCCTCCGAGTCCGCCCTGCCCAAGCTGATGCAGAAGCTCGAGAAGATGGGCTGCGCCCGCTCCGTGGTTGGCCTGGTGGTGCCCACCGGCTACTCCTTCAACCTGGACGGCACCAACATCTACATGACGATGGCGGCCCTGTTCATCGCCCAGGCCACCAATACCGAGCTGACCCTGTCCCAGGAACTCTCCATCCTGGTGGTGGCGATGCTGACCTCCAAGGGCGCCAGCGGCATCACCGGTGCCGGCTTCATCACCCTGGCTTCCACGCTGGCCGTGGTGCCGACCATCCCGGTGGCTGGCATGGCGCTGATCCTCGGTATCGACCGCTTCATGAGCGAGGCCCGTGCGCTGACCAACATCATCGGCAACGCGGTTGCCACCGTGGTGGTGTCCCGTTCCGAGAACGAGCTGGACATGGATCGGATGAACAAGGCCCTGAACGGCGTGCTCGACGAGGATTCGAACGGCGACAAGCCGCTGGCCGCAGCCGCCTGATTCAGTCGTCTTCTCCAGCAAAAAAGCCAACCCCGCGGGGTTGGCTTTTTTGCGTCCGTCGGTGGGGCGAATGGACGCGCCCCACCGCCCGGGCGTGCTCAGAAGTGGTACTCGACGCGCACCATCGGGGTCTTGGCGAAGGCGCCGTCGCCGGCGGCCTTGGTGTGGTCGTTGCCGAACTTGTTGCGCCAGTACTGGTATTCCAGGCCGGCCTTGAAGGTGTTCTTGGCGGCGCCGATGTGCGGGCTGACGTCGTACATGACCTGCATGTCGATGTTGGTTTCCGGCTTGGTACCACCGCCGAATTCGTCCTGCCCCTTGCTGGCGATGAAGTTGGCGAAGCCTTCGAAGGACAGCGGAACCGGGCCGAGGTTGAATGGGATGCCCCAGGCGGCCGTCAGCATCGGGTGCACGTCGTAGCTGTAGCGGTCGGTCTGGGTGCTGGTGAATTTGTTGTAGGGCGCATTGCTTTCCCACAGGTAGAGCAGGCTCACGTTGAGGAAGCCGGGGACGTCCATCATCAGCGTCGGGCCTGCGACGAGCATGCGCTTGCGGGAGTTATAGCCGGCGTCGTTCTTGTCATTCACATCGAAGCCGCCGGTCAGGCCGAGGCCGCGCACCGGGCCGAACTTGAAGTCCTGGCCGGTGATCTTGCCCAGATCCAGGGTGTGCCGATAGACGATGTAGATCTCCTGGGCGCCGGATTTCGAGCCGGGGCCGACCGGATCCTTGCTGTCGGACAGGAGGAGGTCCACGTTCAGGAAGTTGGTGCCGTACTTGTAGCCGCTGGCGTGGGTCAGGTTGACGATGCTCTTGTTGATGCTGTTGCTCTCGTACGGTTCGGCGAACTTGGTGCCGTAGCGGTAGCCAATGGAGGTGTCGCTCCAGTCGGCGGCGGTGGCCGTGCCGGCACAGGTAGCAAGGAGGGACGCGGCGAGGATCGTCTTCTGCGAGAACTTCATGGTGGCTCCTGATTGGTCGATTCGAGGGATCTGTAGGTGGTCCGCGTGACTAGGCACGGCGACGCCTTGAAGCCGAATCTAGCAGGAGCCCGCTATGGGCATGGCGATATCCATCATCACCGAAAGAATATAGTTGATGGTGTATATCCATTTGAAAATAAAGAATCTTTGTTGTTTTTAATATGTTATTGGAATGCACTCTGCGGGTGCGCGGAATAGCGTTTTGCACCATGCGGGGGCGTATTCTGGCGGCTTTTCCGGTGAGATTGCGGCCTGAATCCGGGGCGGTTCCGTCGTGAGGATTTAAAGACATACAAATCAATGGCTTGGAAATTGGCATGGAGATTGCGGAAAGAAGGCGAGACGCACCATTCGACGTCCTCGTCCAATCATTTCCGGAGTTTCTGCCCATGCCGCACCGTTTCTGCGCATCCCGTCGTCTGCTTCTGTCCGCCGGGTTTGCCGCCCTCGCCGCGCCCCTGCTGTCCGCCCCCGCTTTCGCCGAGGAGCCGGTGAAGATCAAGTTCACCCTCGACTGGCGCTTCGAGGGGCCGGCCGCGCCTTTCCTGCTCGCCAAGAGCAAGGGCTACTTCGCTGCCGAAGGCTTGGACGTGACCATCGACGCCGGCAACGGCTCGGCCGGCGCGGTGACTCGCGTGGCGACCGGCGCCTATGAAATGGGTTTTGCCGACTTCAACGCGCTGGTCGAATACGACGCCAAGACGCCGGGTTCGAAGATCCAGGCGGTGTACATGGTGTACAACGCCACGCCGGCGGCGGTGTTCGCACTGAAGAAGAGCGGCATCACCAAGCCTGCCGACCTGGCCGGCAAGACCCTCGCCGCGCCGATCTTCGATGCCGGCCGCAAGGCCTGGCCGGCCTTCGCCAAGTCCAACAAGCTGGGCGTCGAGGCCGTGAAGTGGCAGTCGGTGGATCCGGCGATCCGCGAGACCCTGCTGGCCCGTGGCGATGTGGACGGCATCACCGGTTTCTACTTCACCAGCTTGCTCAACCTGGAAGCCCGCGGTGTGAAGCCGGCCGATATCGTCGCGCTGCGCTACCCGGACCACGGCGTCGAGCTGTATGGCAATGCGATCATCGCCAGCCCCAAGTTGATTGCCGAGAAGCCCAAGGCCATCGAGGGCTTCCTGCGCGCCTTCAACAAGGCGCTGAAGGAAACCATCGCCCGGCCGGAGGCGGCGGTGCCGGCGGTGAAGGAGCGCGATCCGCTGATCGATGCGGGCCTCGAGACGCGCCGCCTGAAGCTCGCCATCGAGTCGAGCATCGTCACGCCGGAAGTGAAGCAGATCGGCCTCGGCGCGGTGACGCCGGACCGCCTCAAGCGCTCGATGGCGGAGACCGCCGAAGCCTACGCGCTGCCCAAGGTGCCGTCGGCCACCGAGCTGTTCAACGCCGCCTTCCTGCCGTCCAGGGCCGACCGCAGCCTGTAATCCGGGCGCTGTCGCTACGTGTTCCTGCGGGCGCCCAAGGGGGCCCGCAGGTTCCCCTTTTGCTTTTGAAAGACACCCATGTCCTTCGTCAAATTCGAGAACGTCGATCTCGCCTATGCGCCGGGTGGTGCGCTGGCCATCGAGGACGTCAGTCTGGAGGTCCGCGAGGGCGAGTTCGTCGCCGTCGTCGGCCCGTCCGGCTGCGGCAAATCCACCCTCATGAAGCTCATTTCCGGCCTGCGCATGCCATCCGGCGGCTATGTCTACGTGGATGGCCGCCAGGTCGGCGGGCCGCTGAAGATCGTCGGCATGGCCTTCCAGAATGCCAACCTGCTGCCCTGGCGCACGACCCTCGACAACGTGATGCTGCCACTGGAGATCGTCGAGCCTTACCGCTCCACGCTGAAGAAGGAGCGTCCGCGCTACGAGGCCGAGGCGCGCCAGTTGCTCGCCAAGGTCGGCCTGGCTGGCTTCGAGGACAAGTTCCCGTGGGAACTGTCCGGTGGCATGCAGCAGCGGGCGTCGATCTGCCGCGCGCTGATCCACCAGCCGCGCCTGCTGATGCTCGACGAGCCCTTCGGCGCGCTGGACGCCTTCACCCGCGAGGAGCTGTGGTGCATGTTGCGCGACCTGTGGCAGTTGCAGCCCTTCACGGTAATCCTCGTCACCCATGACCTGCGCGAGGCGGTCTTCCTCGCCGACACCGTTTACGTGATGAGCAAGCGGCCGGGCCGCGTGCTGGTGCGCCGGGAGATCGACCTGCCACGCCCGCGCGACCTGGATGTGACCTACACCGACGCCTTCGCCGGCTACGTCCATGAATTGCGCGAGCACATCGGCCGCGTGCGCGCATCTTGAAAGGCCTGCCATGAAACCCAATCTCGTCAAGGCCGCCCCGTGGCTGGTGGTGGCCGGCATGTTCCTGCTGTGGGAGCTGATCTGCGTCGGCTTCGACGTGCCCGAATTCCTGCTGCCGGCGCCCAGCGCGGTGTGGCACGTGGGCGTCGAGCAGTTCGCGCCGATCATGATGCACGCCACCCAGACCTTCCTCACCACGCTGGCCGGCTTCGCCATCGCGGTGCTGGTGGGCCTCCTGATCGGCATGGCGGTGGGCTCGTCGCCGCTGCTCTACCGGGCCATGTATCCGCTGCTGGTCGGCTTCAACTCGATCCCCAAGGTGGCCTTCGTGCCGGTGCTGGTGGTGTGGTTCGGTATCGGCACGGTGCCGGCCATCCTCACTGCCTTCCTGATCTCCTTCTTCCCGGTGGTGGTCAACGTGGCGACCGGCCTCGCCACGCTGGAGCCGGAGCTGGAGGATGTGCTGCGTTCGCTGGGTGCCTCGCGCCTCGACATCCTCGCCAAGGTCGGTCTGCCGCGGGCCATGCCGTATTTCTTCGCGTCCCTGAAGGTGGCGATCACGCTGGCCTTCGTCGGCTCGGTGATCGCCGAGACGGTGGCGTCGAACCTGGGCATCGGCTACCTGATGATGTCGGCCAGTTCGTCGATGAACATGCCGCTGGTGTTTGCCGGGCTGATCGTCATCGGTGTGATGGGCGTGGTGATGTACGAGCTGTTCGCCTTCGTCGAGAAGCGCATGACGAGCTGGGCCCACCGCAACCCGAACGGCGCGGCGTGACACTGGCGCTCGCTCAGGCCTCGGCTTGGGCGAGCGCCACCATCAGCGACTGGCCGATGTCCCGGTGGTTGCGGATTTCCTCGGTGATCTGGGTGACCACCGCGACGCGCTCACGGGCGCTGTCCTGGATCGCCTGCATCGCCGCCTCGGCTTCGGCGGTGGCGCTGCGCCCGGCACTGACCGCGGTGCTGGCGCTGAGTACCGACGTGGACGCCTGCGATGAGGTGTGCTGAAGCTCAGTCGCGATGGCGCCGATGCGGTCGCTGGCGGCCTTGGCCTGCTCGGCCAGCTTGCGCACTTCGTCGGCCACCACGGCAAAGCCGCGGCCCGCATCGCCGGCGCGTGCTGCTTCGATGGCCGCGTTGAGGGCCAGCAGGTTGGTCTGGTCCGAGATCTGCGTGATCAGCGCGACGATGGCCGGAATCTGGCCGGACTGGACGGCGAGGGTGTCCAGGTCGGCCTGCACCCTGGCGAGGCATTCGCCGGCCCGTTCGATGTCCGTCTTGGCACTACTCATGTGATTCCGCCCGGCCGCCACTCGGGCCCCGCTGGCTTCGGCGAGGCGGTTGGCATTGGCCATGTCGGCCAGCGCCTGGTCCACCGACACGCCCAACTCGGCGGCCAGGCGGGCGGCATCGGCGATGGAGGCCGAGACGGCCGCGCTGCGGGGATCGTCTGCCGTGGCGGTGTCCGCCTGTAGGGCTTGGCGTGCCGTCTCCAGATCCTGGCGCAAGGCCTGGTTGGCGGTTTGCGCGGCGGCCAGTTCGTCGTGCAGGCGCGGCAGCAACTGGCGATGGATGCCCCGCCTTTCGGAGCGGTGGCCCAGGCCGGCCAGCAGCGCGCACAGCGCGGCGGCCGCGGCGCAGGCGGTCTGCGCAACGCTGTTCGGCAACACGGCTGCCGCCCCGGCGAGGAGGACGGCGGACAGGCAGATCGGGGTGTTCTTGTCGAAGGTCTGGGCGTTCGGCATGGCGGGTGTCTCGTCGGGCAGGGTGGATGTCGATGTCAGGGCAAAAAAAGACCCGCTTCCGCGGGTCGAAATCCCGATTCAGCTTTTCTGGACGATCGACGCGCACGCGGATGTCAGAAACGGGAGGGAGAGGCGCTGAACCGGGGACAGAGGCGAACATCAGGCAACGTGAGGTGAGGATGCCCGCCGGTCGAGCATCTGGTCACATTCACGCTATCCGCTGCTTGATGAGCAGAAAGGGTGCCAGCACTGGCGGGAGATGCCGGGAAAAGCGCCCGACCCAGTCCGGACGGGGGATGCGCGGCATGGGAACGTTTACAGGCCGTGGCAGAGCTGCTTGGCCTGGGATTGGATTTTAATCAAATGATCTAATCGATAGATAAAATATCAGTATCGATGCATCACTTGATGCATCGGCAGCGCGCCGCCGGCTACGGTCTGCCGATGTCGGGGTGAAGCGTGGGTGTTCAGGCCAGCGTGGCGAGTTTCTCGAGGAGCTGCGGCTTGACCTGGGCCAGCCAGGTATCGAGGCGCTCGTTGGTGAACATGCCCTGGGTGCGCTCGTCGATGACCAGGCCGACGAAGCGCCCGTCCTGCACTGCCGCGGAATGCGCGAAGGTGTAGCCCTCGGTGCTCCAGTCGCCGACGATCTCCGCGCCGAAGCCCTTGAAGACATCGTGGAGGCGCAGCAGGGAGCTGGCGAAGCGGTCGGAATAGCGTTCCTGGGCGCCCAGGCCGAAGAAGGCGATGCGCTTGCCGCTGAAATCCGGCGTGCCGCTTTTCGCCAGGAACTCTTCCCAGTTCGGCTCCAGGCAGCCGGCGCTCTTGCCGGGAATCTCGCCGACGCCGTAGCTCGGCGTACCGAGGATCAAGGCGTCGTACTGGAGCATTTCCGCCATCTCGATGCGGTTCACATTGACGGGCTTGCTGGCGATCTCGTCGCCGAGCTTCTTGTGGATTTTCTTGGCGATGAGCCGGGTGGTGCCAGTTTCGGTGCCGAAAAAGATGCCGATGGTCTTCATAATGAATTGTCGTGAACGCGACTCGTATTTGAGGGATCACGGCTTCCAAGCAGAATTCATACCCTTCGGCCCACAGCGGCGTGGTGCAGTTTGCTGATACTTGTTGACCTTCATGTCAGCTCGGCTATAATCCGCCTCCTTCTGCGCACCCGTTCCAACTGTTGTATCCATGGGTCGGGTTGAGCAAGGATGCCTTGGTGGTGAAATTGGTAGACACGCTATCTTGAGGGGGTAGTGTCGAAAGACGTGCGAGTTCGAGTCTCGCCCAAGGCACCAATAGCTGTTCCGCAGTGTTCCGAATTAGGCCGGCAAGCCCAGAGAAATCAAGGGTTCCGGCCTTTTTTGCGTCCACACGCGCCGGCTCGCCGGCGTGGTGTTCCCGCTATTTCTCCAGGCTTTCCAGAAAGCGCTGCCGCGCGGCTTCCAGTTCGGCGCGGCCGAAGTCGTCCGTCAGGCGCAGGCAGGTGCCGTAGAAGGCGTCAAAGGCCTGGCGCACGGCGTCGGCGTCCACGCTGCGGCTGATGGTGGGCGCGGCGGGAGGCGGAATGCCGTCCACGGGCTTCAGCACCGCATAGCGCGGGATCATGCGCTGGCCGCCGCTCTCGGCGCTGGCGGTCATCGGGCCGGTCTTGGTGTAGATCTTCCCTTCGAATTCGAAGCGGGCGCCAAGGGGAAGCTGGGACAGTTTCATGGGCTGTCAGTCAATGAAAAGCGGTGATTTTAGAATGTTGCGAGTGTGAGCCGGGTTTGGTTCCGGGATTAAACCGCTGGCCTGTTTGGCTCAATAACCCAGCGCCCGGTCGATGAAGTGCTTGGGCACCCGCGGCCGGGGCACCTTGCTGTCGAACCAGCTGCGTACGTCCTGGTCCAGCCCGATGCCGTGCATGTAGTTGTAGAGGGCCTTGTTCAGCGCGATGCCGAGGGCGTCGTGGTCCACGCCGGTGGGGTCGATGAAGCCGACGTCGTTCTTGGCGAAGCTGATCGGCGGCAGGGGCTTGAGCTTGACGCCGTATTCGGCGGGGTTCTGGCCGACCGGCGAGTGCACGGTGCACACGAAGCGGTGGAAGAAGCCGGACTGGATGCAGCCGGCGTCGAACAGCTGGCGCACGTATTCCAGCGCATCCACGGTGTCCTGCACGGTCTGCGTCGGGAAGCCGTACATCAGGTAGGCGTGCACCAGGATGCCGGCGTCGGAGAAGCCCTTGGTGACGCGGGCCACCTGGTCCACCGAGACGCCCTTCTTCATCAGCTTGAGGAGGCGGTCGGAGGCCACTTCCAGGCCGCCGGAGATGGCGATGCAGCCGCTGTCGGCGAGCTGCTGGCACAGCTCGGGGGTGAAGGACTTCTCGAAGCGGATGTTGCCCCACCAGGAGATCGAGCGCTGGCGGCGCGCCAGTTCGGCGGCGAGGGCTTTCAGCATCTTCGGCGGGGCGGCCTCGTCCACGAAGTGGAAGCCGGTCTGGCCGGTCTCGGCGACCACCGCTTCGATGCGGTCCACCAGGATCTCCGCACTGGCGGCGTCATAGCGGCCAATGTAGTCGAGGCTCACGTCGCAGAAGCTGCACTTCTTCCAGTAGCAGCCGTGGGCCACGGTGAGCTTGTTCCAGCGTCCGTCCGACCACAGGCGATGCATCGGGTTGAGCATGTCGAGGATGGACAGGTAGCCGTCCAGCGGCAGGCCGTCCCAGGTCGGCGTGCCGACTTCGGCGAAGGGGATGTCCGCTTCGGCCAGGTTGATGTAGCGCACCTGGCCGTCTTCGCGCAGGTAGGTGCGCACCAGGCGCGATGCACCGCGCTTGCCGTCCAGGTGTTCGAGCAGGGCCAGCAGCGGGCGCTCGCCGTCGTCCAGCGTGAGGTAGTCGAAGTAGTCGAAGACGCGCGGCTCGGTCAGCTCGCGCAGCTCGGTATTCACGAAGCCGCCGCCGAGCACGGTGACGATGTGCGGGTGGGTGGCTTTGATGGTCTGGGCGATGCGGAAGGCCGCATACACCGAGCCGGGGAAGGGCACCGACAGCAGCACGACGCGCGGCTGGTGGCGGGCTACGGTTTCCAGCGTGAGGCGCTGGAGGGTCTCGTCCACCAGCGTCGGCGGCGCGGCGAGGGCCCTGGCCAGCGGTTCGAAGCTCGGCTGGGCCATGGCCAGGGACTCGGCGTAGCGCACGAACTCGAAGCGTGGATCGCCGGCCTCGCGCAGCACGTCGGCCAGGTCGTTGAGGTACAGCGTCGCCAGGTGGCGGGCCTTGTCCTGCACGCCCAGCGCGCCGAAGGCCCAGGCCAGCGGATCGCCCCCGTCCGGGTCGTAATATACGTCGAGGGACGCAAAGCGCGGCCCTTCGGGCAGGAAGCTGCGGCTGGCGATGCGGTGGGCAAGGGTCGGGTCGCGGCCCTGCAGGAAGCCGAGCGCCGGTCCGACGGTGGCGCGGTAGCGTTCGAAGGCGCCGTCGAAGGTGTGCAGCGTCGTCGAGCGCTTCTTGTCCGGCAGCGCGCGGACCTTGTCGCGTAGCGCATCCAGACCGGCGGCGGAGAACAGTTCCAGCACCAGCTTCAGGGCCAGGTCGTCCTGTACCGCGTCTACGCCGCGGCTGCGCAGGAAGCCGGTCAGGTAGGCGGTGGACGGGTAGGGCGTGTTGAGCTGCGTCATCGGCGGGATGAGCGACAGCACGCGGAGGCCGGGGCTTGCGGTCATGGCGGCGGCCGGGCTGGAGGCCCGGAAGGTGGTGCGATCGAGGCCCGGAATGATATCAGTCCGTCGCCACCCGGTTCCGCCCCGCTTCCTTGGCCACGTAGAGGGCCTTGTCGGCCCGGTCGATGAGGCGCTGGTAATCCGGATGGCCGTCGCTGCCGGCCAGGCCAATGCTCATCGTGACACGGATGGTCTCGCCACCGGCCAGGAAGACGTCGCTGTCGCTAATGCGCTGGCGGATCTTTTCGGCAACGGAGACTGCCCGCGGGATGTCGATCTCGGCCAGCACGGCGAGGAATTCCTCGCCGCCGTAGCGGAATACGAAGTCACCGGCGCGCAGTTGTCCGACGATCAGCCCGGCGATCTGCTGCAGTACCCGGTCGCCGGCGTCATGGCCGTGTTCGTCGTTGATGCGCTTGAAGTGGTCGATGTCCATCATCAGCACGCAGAACGAGCACTCGTGTTTGCGGGCCAGGCTGATCTCACGACGCAGGATGGACGGCAGGAAGCGTCGGTTGAAGAGGTGTGTCAGCACGTCACGGCCGACCTCCAGTTCCATGATGTGGTCGAACATGTTGCGCAGCAGGTACTTCAGTTCCTCAATTTCCACCAGCACCGCGCGGGTCAGCTCGCGGTTGTCGCAGCTGTCCGGAACCGTGTCCCGCTCGTCGCTTAGGCGCGGAAACAGGGACTGGTCGATGCGCTTGACACAGGCCTCGATCAGCGGCAATTCGCGGGTGTCCTCGAAAAGCAGCGGTGCCTTGTGGTGCAGCCACAGTCCGAACTCGGAGTCCTGCAGCGTCGGCATGTCGTGAAAGGGGGCGCCGGAGGCTAGTAGGCGGTACACGCGGGCTTCCCACTCGAGTACTGCGACGGATTGCTTTTCACGCTCAAGGGCCAGGTTGCGGCCGGCCTCGTGCATCTTGTAGGCCTCGTCGGTGCGGGCGCTGCGTTCGGCGGACAGGATGAAGGCCGAACTCATCTCCTCGAAGGCGATGTCGGTCAAGTGGTCCACATGAAGCACCGCATGGACCAAGGCTTCCCGGTCGAGGTCGGTGGCGATCAGGCGGGCATTGATGGCCTGCTTGAGGAAGCGGAAGCCCCGTGCCACCAGTTGCACCGGGATCTGTGCGCGGGCATGGACTTCGCCCACGTGGCGCTGCAGGGCGAGGGCGGAAACCAGTTCCTCCACGCTGTGGTGGCAGAACAGCATTTCCATCCAGCGCTGTAGGCCCGGTTTGAGGTGGGCTTCGACTGCTTGTGTCGACAGAAACTGGGCGGCGGCTGGGTCGGCGAGCATCTGCTTGTAAAAGCGGTCGGCCAGTTCAGCCTTGTCCCGCTTGATGATGCCGGTGACAGCCGCACGGATGGCGTCCGATGAGGTCTCGGCCAGGCGCTGCCAAGTCTCGGCAGCCAGACGAGGAGTGTGAGGCATGCGTGCGCTCCCTGTTCTTTATTGTTTTTGGGACTCGACGATAAGCGCCGGAGCCCAATGACGCAAGGG
Organism: Pseudomonadota bacterium; assembly: GCA_018241685.1. GTDB lineage: Bacteria > Pseudomonadota > Gammaproteobacteria > Burkholderiales > Rhodocyclaceae > Zoogloea. Next base: position 1,517 of record JAFEDJ010000008.1, on the reverse strand, counting down.
AGTTTTACCCGTTAGGGATGAATCAGGCCTCTGCTGATCGGACTGTGCGGCGCCGGTAGACGAGGCCGGCGCCAATCGTCAGCAGGCCGCATGCGACCAGCGTCGGGCGCACGCCGAAGACGTGGGCCAGGCTGCCGACGCTGAAACTACCAAGCGGTGCGATGCCGAGGAAGGCCATTGTAAACAAGGCCATCACGCGGCCGCGGAAATCGTTGTCCACCTGGGTCTGGATCAGCGTGTTGCTGCCTGCGACCGTGATGATGATTACTAGGCCGAGGATGATCAGCACCGGTATTGCCATCCAGATTCCCGGCGACAGCGCGAACAGGGCTACTGCCGCGCCGGTCGCTGGTGCCGCCAGGCCGACCAGGCGGGCCAGCCCATCGGTGCCCTGGCGCCCGGCCAGGTACAGGCTGCCGAGGAGCGAGCCGCTGCCGGCGCAGCCGACCAGCAGCCCGAACAAGCGTGCATCGCCGCCGAAGATCTCTTTCGCGAACAGCGGCATCAGCACCACGTAGGGCGCGGCCAGGAAGCTGGTGGTGGCGACGATCAGCAGTGATGAGCGAATACCAGGATGTCCGGCCGCGTAGCTGAGGCCCTCGCGCAACGCTTGAAGTGGCGGCGCCGAGGTGCGGCGTTTGCCCTCGGCGGGCAGGCGGATCGCTAGCAGGGCCAGCAGCACCGCCAGGTAGGAGGCGGCGTTGAGCAGAAAGCACACTGCCTCACCGACCAGCGCGACGACGAAGCCGGCCAGCGTCGGGCCGACAAAACGGGCCACGTTCATCAAGAAGGAGTTCAGCGCGATGGCGTTGGGCAGGTCGTTCTTGTCGTCTACCAGGTGTACCGCGATGGCCTGGCGGGTCGGCACGTCCAGTGCGTTGATGCAGCCGAGGCCGAAAGCTAGCGCGATGAGGTGACTGGTGGTTGCTTCGCCACGCCAAGCCAGTGCGGCTAGTAGCAGCGCCTGGGCCATCGACAGGGCCTGGGTGGCAAGGAGCAGGCGGCGCTTGTCGAAGCGGTCGGTGATCACCCCGCCCATGGCGCCGAAGACGAGGATAGGGATCTGGCTCGCGAAGCCGACCATGCCGAGCACGAAGGCCGAGCCGGAAAGGCGATAGGCCAGCCATACCATGGCGATCTGCTGCATCCACGTGCCCGCCAGAGAAATCAGCTGGCCCGCGAAGTAGATGCGGTAATTGCGGGACTTAAGGGAGCGGAGGAATGTGGGCATGGAATGGCGGACCTGCGGCAGGAGCACGGGCTGCGCTCCATTTTAGCGCCCGCTATCCCGGGCGGCTTATTACTAACCCTTCCCAACACTGACGTAAGCCTCGGGCCAATCCGCCTTGACCGAGAGCATCCGGGTGATGCTAGGCCCGAGAATTATTTTCCCAAATAGTGTTGACGGATTTTGATAATTCTTTATAATGCGCAGCTCTTTCGCTGCAGCGCGTTACGAAGTAAGCGCTACGGGGTGAGGAGGCAGTGCTGAAGCGGTGGGGTTTGTTTCAGTGCTG
>JAFEDJ010000007.1 GCA_018241685.1 Pseudomonadota bacterium | reverse complement strand
GTGTTCACTGCCGACCCGCGCGAGATGTTGGTCGAGGTGCAGGCCAGCAACGCCGTCAGCGTGGTCAAGCACCCCGAGTACACGCCGGTCGAGCAGACCAAGATGATGGGCCTCAAGCAGACCACTCGCAAGCGGAAGAACTGGTCCAGCGTGATGCTCTTCAACTGCGACCATCCGGCCAACCGTCGGCTCTCGGTGCGCGACATCAACGAGCGCACGGCCGAAGAACTGCACACGTTCTACTGGCTCAACGACTTCGAGATCGGCGCGCTCGCGCCGCGGTGGAACTGGTTGGTCAACGTGCAGGAGCGCCCGAAGTACCCGGGCATCGCACACTTCACGTTGGGTGGCCCGTGGTTCAAGAACTGGCCGGGCGCCGACTACGACGACCTGTGGCTGGCAGCGAGGGACGCTTGAGCCAGTGGCGAGTGACTGAAGACTTGCAAGTCGTCCCCATAGACGATCTGCGAGAACACGATCTGTCGGAACGCTGTTGGTGCAAGCCCACGCTGGATGAATACGGCGTGCTGGTCCACAATTCAGCGGACCGCCGCGAGTTCTATGAGCGCGGCGAGTTGAAGCCCGACTAGGAGATCATCATGGCCAAGAACTGGATCGCCGGCGCCACGAAGAACAAGGGCGCGCTCCACCGCAATCTCGGTGTGCCCGAAGGTCAGAAGATCCCTGCCAAGAAGCTGGCGGCCGCGGCGAAGAAGCCGGGCAAGGTCGGCAAGGAAGCGCGGCTCGCCAAGACCCTCAAGAAGATGAAGTAAGCCCGTCGAGTTCGCCGGGCTTGCTGCTGGTATCTTCCGGCGCCCGCACGCGCCACCGATTCGCACTCAGGCCGAAGAAGACCAGCACGCCGGCGGCGGAGGCGGCTTCTGCCAGGTCGGCCCACTGCGTGAACCCGAGCACGAACGACACGAAGAAGCCCAACGCCAGCGCGGAATGCTGGTAAAAGATGATGGGCTTGGTGACGCCCCGCACCATCTTCTCGACGCGGCAGAGCACCACGTAGCACGCGGACAGCGTGAGCCCCAACGACAGCGCGACCATCCAATTCATCGGGGTGCTCCTCGCATGCTCTGCCAACGCTCCAGCGCCCATAACGCGATCGCGGACCATTTGTCGGGTACCGCGGGGATCGTGAAGGCCACCGGGAACAGCAGCGTGGTCAAAGGGATCGGGATGTACTGCGACGCGAACTCGGCCGCCGGAACGGTGGCGCCCAAGCTGCCAATGAGCGTGCACATGGCGTAGGCCCAGATCGGCATCTTCGCATCGACCGAACGCCGGTACAAGCCGTAGAGCAGGCCACCGAACCATCCCGTGAGAATCAAACCGTAAGCGCCGATGTAGTAGGCGAACTTCGGTCCCAGCAGCGCGCCGGCGACGGCCACCGCCACGGCAAAAGGGTTCAGATCAGTGTCGACTGGTGCGGCCACGATGGAGCCTCCGAGCATAGAACGCGATCAAGCCGGCCGCGATGGCCAGCACCAGTGATGAGATCGGCAGACCGGTTCCCTTGTCGCACAGGAAACTTCGTCCATCTGCCGCGTACGCAGCCCCGCAAGCGGCTTGCATGAGACCGAGCATGACTCCGAAGAGACACGCCGGCCACCATTCCCTACCCCGCTCGGAGCCCAACAGCGCCATCCTCCATGCTACCCAAAGACCCACGAGCACGTAGAACGCCAGCGGCCCATTGCCGAAGAACTGCCAGCCGCAGTACACGGCCAACAGTTCGGCAATGAGCCACGCCGGCGTCACTTGTTTTGTGGCGGAACGAACGGGCCCGGCCCGCCGCCAAGCGCCTTCACGATGCCCAACCACGTTGCGTTGGTACCCCGCTTGAGCCGCCACGCGGTGTACCCGCCACCGACGACAACGCCGGCGAAAGTCATGAGAACGTAGGTCATGCTGACCTCCTACGGGTTGAGCGCCTTGTCGAGCGCTTGGGCCACGGGTGAGTCCGCGCGCACGCCAATGGCCTTGTGGGCGTTGTCAAGTGCGGTGCTCAGCCAGGACTTGGCCTGCGCACGCCAGGAACCACGGCCGACGAAGCGCTCATTGAGAACCTTGGTGCCGTTCTCGGCCCAGTAGTCCTCCATCGATTGCTTCTTGCCGGTCTTCGCCACTGCGCGGTTCCACTCGCGCTCGACACCCTTGCGCACGGCGCCTGGCATGATCTTGATGCTGTGGCGCAGCAGGCCGTGGATGTCGTTGCCCCTGAAGGCCAGCGTCATCCCCTTCACCGCGGCACGGCGCGCAGCTGGCTTGACGCCAGGCGAAGCCGTCGAGGCCCACTGGTCCAGCGCCTTGGCGTCCTCGTCGGCGCTGTCGTCCTCGGCGGGTGCCGCGGTGCGCGGGTCGAAGTCGTTGGTCACTTCTTGCCCTTCTTGGCCTTGCGCTGCACGCCGTACGCGATTGCGACGGCCTGCTTCTGTGGCTTGCCGGCCTTCATCTCGGTGGCCACGTTCTTTGAGAACGCCTTCTTGCTGGTGGATCGTGCGAGCGGCATGGTGCTACCTCAGAATCTTCCACGTGCCATCGGCTTGCCACACGGCTCGCCGGCCCTTGCTGTCGGTGTACGTGCGCCCGACTTCCAGCGTACGCCCCTTGGCGTCGTAGACCACCGTCTCGGTGGGCAGTTCGGTCGCCTCGCCGGTGGGGATGCTGCGCTTGACCCAGCCCTTGCCTTCCTCGAACACCAAGTCGGGATTCGGGGGCGCCACCTCGTCGGCTTCCAGTTCCGTCGCCTCACCGGTGGGGATCTTCTCGGCCTTGTCCGGCTTCTCCTTGGGCATGCCTTCCTTGGCCTCGCCCACCGCCACTTTCTCGGCGCGTTCCAAGCGCTTGGCGTGGTCCAGCAGCGCCTGGCGGATCGCCGGGTCGCTGGTCACCGCGGCTTCCATGCGCAGGTCGTGCGCGTCCTTCATCCGCTTGGCTTCCAGCGCCAACTTTGCGGCCTGAGTCTCCAGCACGCGGCGCACCTCGGGCGACTGCACGGCCTGCGCGCGCTGCTGCAGCGCCTCGGCCTGTTGCTGTCGCGCGAGCGCAGCCTCGGGCGCCTGCATGGCGGCGCCGGTGGCTTCCGTGGCGCCTACCTCGGCCGGGGCGCCGGCCACCATCGTGTCGGGCAGGTCGGGGCGGCCCGGCACCGCGGGGATCTGCTCTCCGGCGCCACGCAGCGCCGCGCCTTCGGCCTCCGGGGCCGTGCCCGCGGGCTGCACTCGCATCGGCTGCGTCTCGCCCACTGCGGGCACCAACCCCTCGGTCGGCACCACCTCGCCAGGGGCGTGGTCGGCCGCGCCGGGGGCGGTCTCCCAGTCGGGCGTCAGGTCACCCAGCGGGCTGGCCTTGGCCGGCGGCTGGCCCTGCGGCACGTCTTCAAACCCGGCTCCCAACGTGGGTTCGGGCGGCGGGGCTTCGGGCTTCGGTGCATTGCGGCGCTGCTGGCGCTCGACCAGTGCCTTCACCACGCGCGGGCCGAGCAGGTTGTAGAGCCCCGCACTCCCGTAGGCCGCCAACGCTCCTGGCAGGCTCACGGTGGCCGCGCCGCCGAGTCCAATCGCGCCAGCGGTGTGGTACACGAGATTGCGTTCGGCCGTGCCCGACGACACTTGGTCTTTCAGGATCTCTTGGCCGAGCCGGGCATAGTCGCCGAGCTCACCGGCCTGACCCTTTGCCATCCGCGTCTTGCCGGCAGCCGTGTTGGTCACCACCGACTTGAGCCGCGAAGGCGGGAAATCGCCGTTGGGGTAGGCCGCTACCAGCGGCTCGATGGCCTTGCTGACGGCGTACTGACGACGGGCTTCGGCCAGCGCTTCCATGTCCGCTTCGGGCGCGTGCTCGCCCAACGCGTCGTCCATGCGCTTGGCGAGATTGTCCAGGTAGTAGGCCAGATCGGCGTCGCTGCTGCGCACGCGGCGAGCCTGCGACGTCACTTGGGTGCGCAGTTCGCGCAGCGTGCTGCCTGGCACCACGCCACCGTTCTGTTCGGCCGCAGTGCTCAGATCCTTGGCGTAGGCTGCGATCACGTTCTGCGCATCGGGCTTAGCTTTAGACGTGATCGTGCTCAGGTCACCGAAGGACTCAATCGGAACATCGGTTCGGCCCGCGATTTCACCGATGCGCTCACCGGCGCTGTCCTGCAACTTGGCGAAGTTCGTGTCGTCGAGCACCGTGGCATCAGTGGTGGGGTCAATGACCTTGGCCAACGCACCACTGAACTTTTCCTTGCGGGTCTTGCGCAGCGTGTCGCCGCCGGCGTAGGGGATGTTCTCGGCGAACTCACCGAAGAGCTTCAGGAACTTGTTGCTGCTCAACTGGTGCGGCGCGAC
>JAFEDJ010000071.1 GCA_018241685.1 Pseudomonadota bacterium | reverse complement strand
CGGTTGGGATCGAAGATACGCGGCCGGGCCGGCGGGGTGACGACGACAGCGCTGAGGCGGTCGGGCTCGGTGGTGCCGAGCACCAGCACGGGCTTGCCTTTCTGGTGTGTCCAGGCAATGGCCAGCGCGACGTTGGTCAATGCTGTGCCGGCGCGCATGTCGCCGAGCAGCTTGGGGGTGTTGAAGGTCTGGGTGGTGAAGTCGAATTCGGGGTTGAGCGTGCCGAGGGCATGGCCGACTTGCGCCAGCCGGCGTCCGGCCGCATCCGAACCGAAGCCGGCGTCGTGGATGACGTGGCCGAGGGCGGGGACCGTCGTGTCGGCCTGGGTGGCCGCATCGCGGATGGCGGCTTGCCAGGCCTGCAACTGACGGGAGGCGTCGGGTTGGGTTTCGAAGTCTTCGCTCTTGCGGACGGCCGGATAGCCGATCCAGGCGAGGGGTTCGCGTTTCGTATCGAAGTCGGGGCCGGCGAGGACGAGGAGGACGCAGTTCTCGGTCATCTGCTCGTCCTTCGGGTGGTCCGGGGAGTCCCAGGTCATCGCCCAGACGGACTCCTTGGGGTGGGTCTTCAAGTAATCGAGAGCGGCGGTGAGGGAGGTGAAACCGACGCTGGCGCCGCCGACGGAGACGCGCACATCGGCAGGGACGTTGCGGGTGGCGAGGTTGGGGTTGTAGAACTCGAACTCCTCATTCATTGCGTCCTGCACGATGTGGGTCGCTTCTTCCCGAGTCAGGAGGGGCGTATCCGGGAGGGCAAATTCGATGTGAATGCCGGCCAGTTCACGCCAGTTTTTCGGAGATTTAGGTTGAACTGTGTAGAAATAGTCGGCGTTCATTGCATAGCGTCGACCTAATGGCTGCAAGAAAGGGACCAAGTAGCCTTGAAAGAAAGACGGAAAAGTGACCTCGTCGTCCATATTCCAAACGATGGCGGCAACAGGTTGTACTGATGAAAATTTTCTTGGTTTTTCCTTTACGACTTCATCGTTCTTGTTTGGCCTTGCCAATCCAAGCGTCCATAGCAATTGCCACTCGGTAGGGTAGTCCCGTCTCACCAGTGGGTTCATCCATTGAACGCCAACCACTTGAGCTTTGAAGGAGATTGGCGATGTGACTGGCGCAGGTGGTGACGTTGTCATGGCCATCGCAGGAGAGAGGGTGCTGCCAGCTGACCAGGCCAAAGCCGCAGCAGAAAGTAGCGCAGGTAATGCAAACAAACGGATCATGATGTCCTCGATAGTCCAAGCATGGGGAGGTGCGGATGCGTCTTGCCGCCACGCAATAAGTAAGGCGACCAACGAGGTCACGAGAAATACGGAGACCGAGAGAGCGAACCGTCGTTGCGGCGTTGTGAAGTAATTTCTCATACCTGTCTCGGGTATCCATAGGTGGTGACGGTCCGCTCGTCGGTGATCGTGGGCGGCATGCGTGCCTCTGGGGTGCTATTTGCCCAAGAGTGGATGTCTTTATTGGTCATCTTTCCTGTGTTGAAGTACTCAGCAAAGCGTCCATTAGGGCGTTTTTTATTGCGCAGTTCTTGCAGATATCGCCAATCAGCCTCTACTCTCAATTCACGCCAGTCAGCTTCGTTCAGCCGACAGACACCGATGGCAACGTCGTAAGCCATTGCCTTCTCCGCATGCATTGGGTTCGTAACAATCGTCGAGTGGTCCGTTGCATTCTGATCAACCGATTCGGACAGAAACGTCTTGATCTTGGCATTGCGCCATTGCTTGTGGGCTTCGCTGGCCTGCGTGGGGTCGTCTTCGCCAACGACCCGGTTGTTTTCATCGGCCAGTCCTTCGCGCCGGGCCCGCATGCGCAGGCGGGCCCGGTCTTCGTAGCGCATCTGAGCTTCGGAATTGGCGTCGCCCATCGGACGGTCCTCCATCGAGCCATCCTTTGTCTTCAGGGTTGTGTGGGAGTCATAGGGATCGTCAGCGGCCTTCTCTGCCTTGGGCTTTTGCGCATTCCGTGAATTGCCCCCCGGGTCATAGCCCTCGTCGAACTGCTCGCTGACCTGGCCGAAGCGGCGGGCCTTGGGGGTGAAGGGCTCGGGCAGTGGGGGCGCATTGATCGGAATGACCCAGTTCTCCTCAGGGGTGGCATTGACTGGGAGCTTGAAGAGATCGACGGCGCTGAGGAGCCAGCAGGTCGCGACGGTCATCGTCTTGCCGAGCAGGCTGGTGTTGGCGTCGAGGCCGTGGCGCAGGGAGAAGCGGGCGGTGGGGGAGGGGGGATGCCAGAAACCATCCTTGCCGTCTTTCCGGTCTTTGTTCCAGCGGTCGTTCAGATAGTGGTAGGCGGAGGATTTGCCGGGCGGTGCGCCGACTGGATAGCCTTGGGCGAAGACTCGTTGGCTGAATACGTCTTTCCCGTTGCATGCCTCAATTTCGTCTGCGTGCATGCCGAGCCAGCCGATACCCTGTACCGGTGTTGCCGAGATGACCTGATCGTGGGGGCAGCAATACAGGGTGACGCGGCCATAGGTTCGCTCCTTGAAGCCGTGGGTCTTGCGGTCCGTTCCTGCCTTGTATGGGGTTCCGACCGGGCAGTTCTCGTTGGCCATGGCCTTGTCGATGCTGGCCGCATCCTGCTCCTTGCTGGCGCGTGCATGCAGAATCCCGAAGTAGTGGGCCAGCGTTGCGTTCCGGGCTGCAGAAGTCTGGCGTCCGCTCGTCTGGTTGGCGGTGCTGATGGTGTAGCGCTGAGTCCACTGCTCGGCGAGGTTATCGCGCCGCAGGCTCAGTGGCGGATTGCACAGGATGTAATTGTCGGCAACGGCGTCGCCCAGGCGTTCGCCGAGAAATGCTGCGGCGATGCCGACCATGTTTCCCTGGCTGTGGCAGACGATGGTGACCGGGCAGTCCGCCTGCTTGGCGCGGATCGATGCGACCAGTTTGGCGAGCCTGAGTGCAGCGAAGACGTAGTAGCTGCGCGGAGGGCAGGCAAAGACGTCGCGGCCCGGAACGGGGTTCACGTGTTGGGCGGTGAGCCATAGGAACAGGCGGTCGTTCGTACCCTCGCTCCAGAGGTCGGGCAGGCTGGTGCAGCCGTTGGCGAAAGGGCCGCCGCCCCAGTAGTCCTGCTCGTTGAGCCAGATGTTGGAGCCGTAGAGCTTAAGATCATCCTTGCTGGCCTTATAGCCCCAGCGGAAGCGGATCACGGGTGACCAGTGAGGAGCCTCTGTATCGATGAAGTTCTTTGCGCTACGGTCGGGGTTGATGAAGCCAGCAGAAGTGAGTTCATTCGAGTATTTCACTTCCCTCAACTGCCCAGCCACCGGCCCTTGACACGCCAGCTGCTCCGATTGCCGGGCCAGCCGTTTGTTGAGCCCCTTGCACAAGCCTTCTTCGCTGGCGTCGAACCATTCGCCGTCCGAATTCACGCCATGCACGAAGATCACCACGCCGGGTAGCGGGAGGGGGTTAGGGATCTTCTTGTTGCTGTGGCTGGGGTTGGTGAAGAACTGGCCGGTGGCCAGGGGCTGGGGTGTGTTGAGTCCGGGGGCAATCATGGCGAAGGACAGGGTCGGTTATTGGTCTGGGGCGAAGAACTGCACGCTGATTTGCTCGAAGGTGCTGCCTTCGAGGGCGGAGGTCTTGCCGGCGGCATCCGTGTGGCCGGACAGGGTGCTGCCGTCGGGGCGGGTGATCGAGTAGGGGATGCCGCTGACGGGTTGGCCGTCGGTGGCGCGGACCAGCACGGGCGTGCGGCCGAGGTCGCCGGCGGAGAACTTGGGCAGGTCGGTCTGGCCTGAGGCGCTGCCGGACCATTGGTGGCTGGCGGCCTTGACGGTGAAAGCGCCGGGGCAGCCCAGTTCGATACGGCCGCCGGCCAGCTTGATGTAGGCACCGCCGGATTCGGCGAGGAGGATCTCCTCCGCGGCCATGACCTGGACCTTGCCTTCGCTGGCGGAGAGTTTCAGGTTCTGGCTGGCATTGACCTGGGTATCGCCGTGTTGGGACTGGAGTTCCAGCTTGCCGTGGTGGGCGAGGATCTTGATGCCTTCCGACTGGGCGAACAGCGCGATGCCCTTGCCGGTGTTGAGGGTATGGCGGCCGGCGCAGGCCGATTGCAGGTGCTGGCCGGCGACGATGTCTACGTTCTTGCCGGCATGGGTTACCACGGCCTTGGGGCTGTTGAGGTAGACGCCGGCCGGGGCGCTGACGGCGACCAGCGGCTCGCCGCCTCCGGCCCCGCCCTTGGTGGTGTTGGAACCGTTTTCCCAGCTCTTCAGATCATTGTGGAGCTGGCTATGGGGTGCGTTGTCGTTGGCCTTGCCGCCGTGCTGGGCGGCGTAGTCACCGATCTGCTTGAAGAAATCGAGCTGCTCTTCCATCAGGCCCAGCAGTTCCTGTCGGTCCAACTGGGCGCCGGAGGCCTTGAAGCGGGACCAGGCGGTCAGCAGCAGGCCCTTGGCGGCACGGAGGGCGCCGGCTGCGTCGGAGGCCAATTCGAAGCCTTCTCCGCGTGCTTCGGACCGGCCGTCCTGGCGGGGCTTGCCGAGCCAGCCGAGGTTGAGCTGGCTGGCCGTGTAATCGGATGCAAGCTGGGTGCTGATCTGCGCCGAGGTGTCGTCGAAGCGCAGCTGGTTGTAGCCGCTGCCCTTGATCTCCTTGCTGCGCAGCCCGTACAGCGCGCTGTTGGCGGGCAGGCTGCCATAGCCGGAGAAGCGCGGCGGTTCGTGGGTGCCGTTGTAGGCGGCACCGAGGACGATTGGCCTGGATGGATCGCCTTGCAGAAAGCCGACCAGTACTTCCGAGCCGACGCGGGGCCAGAAGGCGGCGCCGTAGGCATTGTCGGCCCACGGGTGCATCACGCGGATGCGTGCCGAATCGCGCGGTGTGTCTGAGGTGCCATAGCCGTTGGGATGGTCATCAGGCCGTGCGAAAGGGAAGCGCACGGCGACCCGTCCGTGGTCGTCCACATCGATTTCGCTGCCTTCTGCGCCGACCACGATGGCGCTGAGGATATCGATACGAGGTCCATCGGAGGCTGAGAAAAAGGGAACGACCGGAATGTCCTGCTGGATGCATTCGAAACGGTTGTAGTAGATCGGCGCACCCGCCCGTGCTTCCGCGTTGCCGTCATTGCCGGGAATGTCCCAGCCTTCGATGAGGCGGCGCTCCAGTAGCGGGTCAAGCGGAATGTTGTTGCGGGCGTAGAGCTGAAGCCGGGTCAGCGTGAATTTCCGTTTGTCGTCGGGCCAGGCGTCGATCTCCGGGTGCTCCCGGAGGCCGAAGACCGTCGCGTGGGCGAACTGGCGGACCACCGATTCGCCGCGCCAGCCTGAAGCTGCGAACTCATGGGCCAGGATGCGGGCGCGGCCCATTTCATCGTAGTGGGCGTTACCGGCGGCGTGCTGTGGTGCATCGTAGTGGTAGTTGGTCAGTGTGCTGGCCAGCGCATTGCCGGCCTTGCCTTGCTTGAGCACGGTGGGTTGGATGTTCTCCGTGGCGCGGACTGCCTTGTAGTCGAAGCAGGCGCGGGCGACGGAGGAGGGCGCCTGCGTCTGCCAGGCACGCCAGGCGACGACGGTGTCGTGCTCTTCGGTCGCGTCGGCGCGGTGGAAGTGCACGGTGCCGGCGGGGTTGTCGGGAAAGGCGCCGGGTCGGTCGGTGAGCAGCAGCGTGTGTTGCGGGACATCCTTGTCCAGCGCGAACTGGAAGCTCCAGGTGATGCCTTCCTGGCGCCACAGACGGGTGAGGAAGGCCTGGTCGCTCTCGCCGGCCTGCAGCGTGAAGGCGCGCTTCGGGTAACTCTTCTGGAGGCCGGTGATGACGAACTTGAAGGCCTGGGCGAAGACTGTGTTGCCGCGGATGTGTTCGGCAAGGATCTGCTCGGTGATCTCGATGACCGAGGTTTCGCAGAACACCCGCCAGGTGCTGCGCTGGCAGAGTATGGAGAGGGCATCCTCGAAGACGATTTCGAGGGCGGTTGCTGCGCCGTCGGACAGGCGTTGTTCGGCGGAGGTGACGATGCCGCTGATCAGCCGGCGTCCGCCGCGGTCGTCACCGATGGTTACCGCCACGGGAAGGCCCAGCAGCTCGGTCAGATGGATCCGGTTGTCATCGGCCAGGCATTGCAGGCGATAGCGGACGCCGTCGCAGATGGCCTCCTCGCCGGCGAGCTGGTAAGGCACCAGGCGCGTAACAGCTGCTGCTGCGTCGTCAGGAAACCGCAGCCTCAGGATGGAGTTTGCCTGGCTGAGAGCGTTGAGGAGGCTGGACAGGGCCGATGCGAGAGGAGAGGTCATGAGCGCTCGATGCCATTAGTGCCGTAAAGCCTGTCTTTCTAAGTTAATGTCATTTTCATGTCAACATGACATTTGTGTTTTTCTGGTCTCCCGCGGATGGTGTGATGGTCGGGCGTGACGGCACTGCAGTAAGATGGACGTTCCCCGCCGAGAACTAGGTCACCACTCATGAACCCCCTCGACGCCCGCCTGCTCAGCGTCTTCGATGAAGTCTTCAAGTCCCGCAGCGTGAGCCGTACGGCGGAGACGCTGAACATGGGGCAGCCGGCGGTGAGCATTGCGCTGGGCAAGCTGAGGGAGCTGTTCGGTGATCCGCTGTTCGTGCGTACAGCCGGGGGTATGGAGCCGACGCCGCTGGCCGAATCCCTGATCGAGTCGGTGCGTGAGGCGCTGCAGGCGCTGGACCGGGTGCTGGGACAGCGCACCGAGTTCGATCCTTCGGAATCGAGCCGCTGCTTCCGCATCTGCATGACCGACATCAGCCAGCTGGTGATCATGCCGGGCCTGTGGCGGCGCCTGCGCGAGGTGGCGCCGCGGATCCAGATCGAAGTGCTGCCGCTGTCGCCGGATACGTCGGAACTGCTCGAGAGCGGGCGGGCCGATCTGGCCATTGGCTTCATCCCGCAGCTGGAGGCAGGCTTCTACCAGCAGGCGCTGTTCCGCCAGCACTATGTGTGCATGGTGAGCGCCGACCATCCGCGTATTCGCGATGGCCTGACCCGCGAGCAGTTCGAGGCGGAAGAGCACGCGCTGGTCAGCACCCAGGGCACCGGGCACCTGATCGTGGACCAGGAGCTGGCCCGCCAGGGCATCCGCCGGCGGGTAGCCTTGCGGATCCCCAATTTCGTCGGCGTGGCCTTTTTCATCGAGCAGACTGAGCTGTTGCTGACCATTCCCAAGCGCCTCGGCGAGGTACTGGCCGGGCGCGGGCGCTTCCGCTGCTTCCCGGTGCCGTATCCCTTGCCGGAATACTCGGTACGCCAGCACTGGCACGAGCGTTTCCACAACGATCCGGCCAACCGCTGGCTGCGTGGCCTGGTCGCCGATCTGATGTGCGAAGCCGGGCCGGTTTGAGCTGGCTTTCGCAGGGGCGATGGTTGCCGGCCGCAGTCGTTCCAAAAGTGCAATTCGTACCGCTGATTCGTCCATTCAAGCGGTCTATGTCTGTCCGTAACCTGCGTCCTGTCGAACACAACAACTCTGACAGGAGACAAGGACATGACGAAGACCCAGGTTGGCATCATCGGCGCGGGCCCGGCGGGGCTGCTGCTTTCCCACATGCTGCATCTGCAGGGCATCGAATCGGTGATCGTCGAGCAGCGCTCGCGGGAGGATATCGAGGCGACCATCAAGGCTGGCGTGCTGGAACATCCCACCGTCGAACTGCTCAAGGAGCTGGGCGTTGGTGAGCGCATGGTGCGCGAAGGCTATGTACACAACGGCATCGAACTGTCCTTCGGCGGCAAGCGCCACCGCATCGACCTGCCCGAGCTGACCGGCGGCAAGTCGATCACCGTCTATCCGCAGCACGAGGTAATCAAGGATCTGGTGGCGGCGGTGCTCGCCAACGGCACGACCATCGAGTTTGGTGTGGCGGACGTGAGCCTGCACGGCATCGACGGCACGCAGCCGTCCATCCGCTACAGCAAGGACGGTGCGCCGCAGGAGATCCAGTGCGACTTCATCGGCGGTTGCGATGGCTTCCACGGCCCGTCTCGCCAGGCGATCCCGGCATCCATCCGCCAGGAGCACCTGAAGGTCTATCCGGCGGGCTGGTTCGGCATCCTGTGCGAAGCGCCGCCGTCCAGCGACGAGCTGATCTACGCCCAGAGCGACCGCGGCTTCGTGCTGGTCAGCACGCGCACGCCGGATGTGCAGCGCATGTATTTCCAGTGCGATCCCAACGATAGCGTGGACAACTGGTCTGACGACCGCATCTGGGCCGAATTCCGTGCCCGCCTGGCCAATGACGACGGCTGGCAGCTCAAGGAAGGGCGCATCTTCCAGAAGGGCATCATCGCGATGCGCAGCTTCGTCTGCGAAACGATGCAGCACGGCCGTCTGTTCCTGGCCGGCGACTCCGCCCACATCGTGCCGCCGACCGGCGCCAAGGGCCTCAACCTCGCAGCCGGCGATGTGGTCCTGCTCAGCAAGGCGATCGTCGATTTCTACCGCCGTGACGACCGTGCCGGCCTGGACAGCTACAGCGCCCGGGCGGTCAAGCGGGTGTGGCGCGGCGAGCACTTCAGCTGGTGGATGACCAACATGCTGCACGACTTCGACGGCGAGGACACCATCACCCGGCGCTTCCGCCGGTCGCAGCTGGAATACACGGTCAGCTCCCGCGCCGCGGCGGCATCGCTGGCGGAGAATTACGTCGGCCTGCCGTTCGAAGGCTGGCAGGGCTGATCGCTAACCGATCTACGACAAGCGGGCCATAGCGGAATTGTCTAGCTGCTAGTGGGCTCGCGTACTGTCTGCGGGATGGAGGCGGCGTCATAATCTGCGCCAGTGCTGGCGTCGTGCCGCTTCCGGAGTCCCGTGATGCATCTCTTCCCGCATTTCCCAGTGTGGCATTCGGGTTTCGCCCTGCGTGGCGAGGCCGGCCGGATGCCGGCGGACCTTCTTTCCTGAGGCGCCACGCATGGACATGCGCGTCAGGTCCCGCTTCGTCGCCCCCAAGCCGCTCATCCCGAGCTTCACCTTATATGGTGAAGCGGCCGAGCCGGTGCGCGAACTCCTGCATATCGAGGAGATCCAGTCCCGCAGCCGCATCCATGACTGGGAGATCCAGCCTCACCTGCACCACGGCCTGTACCAGGTGGTGTGGATTACGGAGGGAACGGCGAGCGTCGCGCTGGATGCTGGCCGCCAGGAGGTGACGGGGCCGGCGGCGGTGATCATTCCGCCGGGCACGGTGCATGGCTTCCGCTTTGCGCCGGAGACCCAGGGGCGCGTGCTCACGCTGGGCGGCCACTTCCTTGTAGAGGGCGAGCTGGAAACGGTCGGGAAAGCCTTGCGCGAGCTGTTCGCCGGGCCGCGCGTATTGCGCTTCGATGCGGAAGATCCGACGGCAGGGCGGCTGGACGCGCTGCTGCGCGAACTCAGCGCGGAATTCATGAGCCCGGGCATGGCCGGCTCGCCGCCCTTGCGCTGGTTGTCCCAGACCATCGTCTGGCACCTGGCCCAGGCCGGCGCCCGCTTGCAGGCGTTGGGGGAGGGGAGCCCGGTAGCGTTGCATCAGGCGCTGTTCACCCGTTTCGTGCTGCAGGTCGAAGCCCATTACCTGGAGCACTGGCCGGTGGCCCGCTACGCCAGCCAGCTGGGGGTGAGCACGCCGCGGCTCAACCGCCTGACCCGCGCGGAGTGCGGTGGCAGTGCGCTGGACGTGATCCACGAACGCCTGACCCGCGAGGCCTGCCGGTTGCTGCTATATACAACCGAACCGGTCACCGGCATCGCGGCCAGCCTGGGCTTCGACGACCCGGCTTATTTCTGCCGCTTCGTCAAACGCCGCACGGGGCTCAGTCCGTCCCGCTACCGCCAGTCCCACACTGGACGCTGAGCGCGCTGGCGTCGGTGTCCACCCACACCATGCCGTCCTCGACTTTCATCGCGTATTCCGGAATCTGGCAGCCGGTCGGCGACAGGCCGTGCCCGTTGCGGGCATCGAAGACCCAGTTGTGGGACGGGCACACCAGCGTCCGGCCATTGAACATGCCCTTCGACAGCGGAAAGGTGCCGTGCGGGCAGATGCCGTCGAAGGCGCGCGGCTGGCCGCCATCGGCCCAGACGATCAGGATTTCCTTGGTGCCAGCCATGCACGGCACCATTTCACCTTCGTAGAGATAGCTCTGCTTGCAGACGGGGACGAACATCTTGCGCTCCTTGGGGCGTGGGATCATCGACAAGGGCCGGCGCATAAACGGGGCGTGGTGTCGCAAACCCTCCGTTTTATCGCTCAAAAGCCCGGTTGCAGACAGGTACGCAAGAAGGGCGCCAAAGGGCGAATTTCGGGGCGCTGAAGAGAAAGACATCAAACTGCAACGAAAGGCTTCCAATTTCTCCGAAGCTATGTATAATGCCGGTCTTTCGCAGCGCGCCCGTAGCTCAGTTGGATAGAGTACTTGGCTACGAACCAAGGGGTCGTGGGTTCGAATCCTGCCGGGCGCGCCAGTTTTACCAGAATCGCTTCATAGCGGTTCTGTTCAGTCGGGAAGCAAATTGCTTTCGCCGGGTTTCCGGTTGGCTGAATGTGAAGTGTGCGCCCGTAGCTCAGTTGGATAGAGTACTTGGCTACGAACCAAGGGGTCGTGGGTTCGAATCCTGCCGGGCGCGCCAGTTTTGCCAGAGTCGCTTAAGTGCGGCTCTTTTCAACCGCAGAGGCAATGGTCTCACCGGGTTTCCGGTCGGTTGAGCATGTGAGTGTTGCGCCCGTAGCTCAGTTGGATAGAGTACTTGGCTACGAACCAAGGGGTCGTGGGTTCGAATCCTGCCGGGCGCGCCAAAAATGAAAAGGGACTGCAGAAATGCAGTCCCTTTTTGCATTGCACATACGATTTTGCATATCTATTTTGCGGATGTATGTGTTCTAAATAATCCATTTTATCTAATGTATTAGTTGACGCTAATGTTTCGGCTTCACATCGAGGACGGCGTCAATGAATCTCTCTGCATATTTCCACGCGCGCATGTCATGGCTGATTGGTCTTGGCCTGTGCACGCTCCTGGCTGCGATGGCTTACACGGTCAGTCGGCTGGGTTTCATCGGCCGTCTTGGCATCGGGCCACTGACGCTGGCGATCCTGTTCGGCGCACTGCTCGGCAACGGCTTGCCGGAGCGTCTTCGGCAGCGCTTCACCCCTGGCGTACTGCTGGCGCAAGGGAGGGTGCTGCGGACGGGTGTTGCCCTTTATGGGTTCAACTTGAGCGTCCAGCAGATCGTCGGTGTCGGTTCGCACGCGCTGCTGACCGATCTGCTGATGATGGCGAGCACGCTGCTCGTTGGCTGGTTGGTGGGAACCCGCTGGCTCAAGCTCGATCCGCATACCGTGATCCTTACCTCAGCCGGAAGCGCAATCTGCGGTGCGGCGGCGATTCTGGCTACCGAGCCGGTTGTCGGCGCGCAGCCCCACCGGACCAGCGCCGCGGTCGGCACGGTCGTCCTGTTCGGCACCCTGGCGATGGTGCTCTACCCCTGTCTTCAGCGCCTCATCGACTGGCCGGCGCAGATGTTTGGTGTTTACGCAGGTGCGACTGTGCATGAGGTAGCCCAGGTGGTGGCCATCGGCAACGCGGTGGGGGGCGGCGCGGAAGACACTGCGGTGATCGTGAAGATGCTGCGGGTGATGATGCTGGCCCCGTTCCTGTTTGGCGTGAGCCTGTTTCTGCGGTTACGCGGGGAGGTGGGCTCCGGAGGCGTGCGTGTGCCGTGGTTTGCGCTGGGCTTCGTGGCCGTCGTGGGCCTTAATTCCTTGCATCTGTGCTCTCCAGCGCAGATCGAGACGCTGCGTGCTGTCGATACGTTGCTGTTGACCGTCGCGATGGCTGCGCTCGGCCTGGAAACCCGCCTGGCGCGCATCCGCCAGGCGGGCAGTGGGGCGCTGCTGCTCGGCGCGATCCTGTTCCTGCAGTTGGTGGTCGGCGGGGCTGCCGTGGTCTGGCTGCTGGGGTGACGTTCGTGGAACCGCAGCAGCAGCTTGAGTCTCGAAGGAAGTGCGCCCGGGGTGTTCCGGGGCGCAACGACTACGTCCGTGTCATGGTGGTTTGACCTGCCGTCAAAACGCTGCCAGATACTGCCATTGCGCAATTTATGACTGCCAGTGACTGTCGTGACAGCCTCCAGGTGGGCTCCGGCCTGCGACTAATGGTCGCGAAAAGTCGAATTCAAGCCTTTGTTGTAAAAAGACTTTGTCGAAATTCGGCAGAATGGCACGACGCTTGATAAGCAAAGTCTGATTTTCCAACAAGGCAGTCGAACCATGACCCCAACTGACTCATTCCTGTTACGCCACCTGGGCTGGATCCTCCTCGCCAAGGCCATTGCGCTGGGCGCCCTGTGGTGGTTCTTCGTTCACGACGCAAAGGTGCCGGTCGATCCGGCGGCCATGTCTGCGCATCTTGCCGGCCCCATGGCTGGTCAGGGAGGCAGCCATGGTCACTGAGCAAGTGGTCGATCTTTCCCGCCTTCAGTTTGCCGCCACCGCGCTCTATCACTTCCTGTTCGTGCCGCTGACCATCGGCATGGTGTGGCTGCTGGTAATCATGGAGTCGGTCTATGTCATGACCGGAAAGCAGCTCTACAAGGACATGACCCGCTTCTGGGGCAAGCTGTTCGGCATCAACTTCGCGCTGGGCGTCACCACCGGCATCACGATGGAGTTCCAGTTCGGTACCAACTGGGCCTATTACTCCCATTACGTCGGCGACATCTTCGGTGCGCCGCTGGCCATCGAAGGGCTGATGGCCTTCTTCCTCGAGTCGACGATGATCGGCCTGTTCTTCTTCGCATGGGACAGGCTGTCCCGCAAGCAGCATTTGCTGGTAACGATCCTGATGGCGGTGGGCACCAACCTGTCGGCGCTGTGGATCCTCATCGCTAACGGCTGGATGCAGAACCCGGTGGGGGCGGAATTCAGTTACGTGACGATGCGCATGGAGATGACCGACTTCTGGGCGCTGCTGTTCAACCCGGATGCCCAGGCCAAGTTCGTGCATACCGTGTCGGCCGGCTACGTGACCGGTGCGATGTTCGTGCTGTCGATCTCGTCCTGGTATCTGCTCAAGGGGCGCGACGTGGAGTTTGCCAAGCGCAGCTTCGGCATCGCGGCGGCCTTCGGCTTTGCGTCGGTGTGCTCGGTGATCGTGCTTGGCGACGAGTCGGGCTACACCGTCGGTGAGGCCCAGCAGACCAAGCTGGCGGCCATTGAGGCGATGTGGGAGACCGAGCCGGCGCCAGCCGCGTTCAATCTCGTCGCCATCCCCAATGAGGCGGAGATGAAGAACGACTTCGCCATCGAAATCCCGTGGGTGATGGGCATCATCGGTACGCGTTCCCTGAGCAAGGAGATTCCCGGAATCAAGGAGATCAAGGCCAGGAACCGGGAACGCATCGTGGCCGGCATCGGCGCGGTGACGGCCCTCGAAGCCCTGCGTCGCAATCCGGACGACGCCCGTGCCCGCGAGGCCTTCGAGCGGCACAAGGCCGATCTGGGCTTCGGCCTGCTGCTGAAGAAATACACCGCCAACGTGAGCCAGGCGACGCCAGCGATGATCGATCGCGCGATGAACGACACGGTGCCGCGCGTGACGCCGATGTTCTGGAGCTTCCGCCTGATGGTGGCTTTCGGCTTCGGCATGCTGGCCCTGTTCAGCCTGGCCCTGTGGTACTCGGTGAAAGGGACCTTTGCCGACAAGCCCTGGCTGCTGCGCTGGGCCGTGTATTTCTTGCCGGTGCCATGGCTGGCCTGCGAAGTGGGCTGGTTCGTCGCCGAATACGGGCGCCAACCGTGGACGATCTACGGCGTGCTGCCGACCCATCTTTCCGTTTCGACCCTCAGCGTGGAAAGTCTGTACGGCTCGCTGGCCGGCTTCGTTGGCTTCTACACGGTGCTGCTGGTCGTCGAGATGTACCTGATGACCCGCTTCGCGAAACAGGGCCCCGGCAGCCTGGGGACCGGCCGTTACGCCAACGAGGCCCACGCCTGAAGGAGACCCACATGTTGCTCGATTACACGACTCTCAAACTGATTTGGTGGCTGCTCGTCGGCGTGCTGCTGGTGGGCTTCGCGATCATGGACGGCCACGACATGGGCGTCGGCACGCTGCTGCCTTTCATCGGCCGCGACGATGTGGAACGGCGGGTCATCATCAATACCGTCGGGCCCCACTGGGACGGCAACCAGGTGTGGTTCATCACCGGCGGCGGAGCGATCTTCGCGGCCTGGCCGCTGGTCTATGCGACGGCCTTTTCCGGATTCTACTGGGCCATGCTGGCGGTGCTGTGGGCGCTGTTCTTCCGGCCGGTGGGCTTCGATTACCGCAGCAAGATCGACAACCCGATCTGGCGGCGCACCTGGGACTGGGGCCTGTTCGTCGGTGGGGCGGTGCCGCCGCTGATCTTCGGCGTGGCCTTCGGTAATCTTTTTCTCGGCGTGCCGTTCAGCTTCGATACGCAGCTGGTGTCCACCTATTCGGGCTCGTTCTGGGAATTGCTCAGCCCGTTCGCGCTGCTGTGCGGCGTGGTGTCGTCGGCGATGATCAGCTTCCATGGCGCGATCTACCTGGCCCATCGCACGCAGGGCGAGCTCCAGTGGCGCGCGCTGAGGGCTGCCGGTTTCTTCGGCGGATTGATGCTGCTGGCCTTTGCAGCGGCCGGCGTGTGGTTATGGATGGGGATTCCGGGCTATGTGATCCGCTCTGCGCTGGATACGGCGGCCCAGCCGAATCCCCTCGCCAAGACCGTCGTGCGCGAAGCCGGCGCTTGGTTCGCCAATTACCGGCATTACCCGCTGACCTCGGCGTTGCCTGCCGTGGCCTTTGTAGCCGTGCCGGCAGCCCAGGCACTGGCGCGCTCCGGGCGCACGATGGCGGCCTTCTGGGCCTCGGCGCTGGCCATCGTCGGTGTCATCGGCACGGCGGGGGCGGCATTGTTTCCGTTCATCCTGCCGTCGTCCATCGACCCCAACGCCAGCCTCACGGTATGGGATAGCGTGTCCAGCCAGCTCACCTTGACCATCATGCTGGTGGCGACGCTGCTGTTCATGCCGATCATCATCACCTACACCGCCTGGGCCTACCGCGTCATGGGCGGCAAGGTGACCGCCGCCTACGTGCGGGAAAACAGCCATTCGGCTTATTGAGGAGAACGACAGATGTGGTATTTCGCCTGGATTCTGGGAATCGGCTTCGCGGTGTTGCTGGCCATCCTCAATGCCCTGTGGGCCGAGCATGAGGAGAGCCGGCGTGCCGGGAGGGATCCCTCCCGGTAATCGACAGTTTTTTCTCAATCAAGCCAGGGCGCGCTCGAAGTCGGCGATCAAGTCGGCTTCGTCTTCGAGGCCGATCGACAGACGGATCAGGCCTTCGGCGATGCCCATCGCGGCGCGCGCTTCCTGACCTGCCTCCCAGAAAATCGTGGGGGCGACCGGGATGATCAGCGTGCGCGTGTCGCCCAGGCCGGTGGCCTTGATCGGCAGGCTGAGGCGGTTGAGCACCTCGACCAGCGTCGTCGGGTCGCTCAGTTCGAAGCTGAGTAGCCACGAGCCAGCTGCGAAGAGGGACTTGGCGCGTTCGTGCTGGGCGTGCGACGGCAGGAACGGATAGTGGACCGCGTCGATCTTCGGATGGTGTTCGAGCCACTGCGCCAGCGCCAGCGCCGTGCTGCTGGCCCGCTGCACGCGTAGGGCGAGGGTTTCGCTGCCGACGCTGATGCGGTGCGCCTGCTCGGACGACAGGGTGGCGCCGGTGTCGCGCAGGCCTTTCTTGCGGATCTGCACGAGGCCCCAGGCTTTGGGATCGCCCTTGCGGTAGGGGGCGAAGATGTTCGGATAGGGCGCCCAGTCGAACAGGCCGGTATCGGTGACGGCGCCGCCGAGGGCTTCGCCGTGGCCGGCGATGGTCTTGGTCAGCGAGTTGATCACCAGGCTGGCGCCGACGGCGCGGGGCCGGAACAGCGCCGGCGAGGTGATCGTGTTGTCGACAACGAAGATAAGCCCGCGCTGGCGGCACAACTCACCGATGCCTGCCAGATCGGCGATCTGGGTGCGCGGATTGGCGATCGTCTCGACGAAAACCATGCGCGTTTCCGGCCGGATGGCCGCGGCAACGGCTTCGACGGAACAGGCGTCGACCTTGTCCACCGCGACGCCCAGGCCTTCCATCGTGCCGAGGAGACTGTTGGTGTTGCCGAAGATGTAACGGCTGGCAACGAGATGATCGCCGGCGCGCAGCAGCGTCAGGAAGACCGCCGAGATGGCGCCCATACCCGTCGCGAAGCACACGGTGCCCACGCCGTTCTCCAGCGCGGTGATCTTGGCTTCGAGGGCGGCCGTGGTCGGTGTGCCCTGGCGGGCGTACTGGTAGCCGCCCTTGTAGGTGCCCTGGAACGCGCCGATCAGATCCTCGACCCGGTCGAAACCGTATTGCACCGAAGTGTGGATCGGTTTGTGGATGCCGCCATGCTCGACGCCGAAGCGGCGGTCGGAATGGACGTTGTCGGTGGTCAGCGCGTGATTATCAGGGGACGATTTCATTTCTTGAAGCTCAATGGGGTTGTGGCAGGTGAACACCCATAAGAATGCCTGATCGCCACTCCTTCGTCGCCTGGAATGTGAAAAATCCATGCCTGCGGCGGCCGCGCCGCGTCGAGCTGCCGGCCGCCGTGTGCAGTCAGGCGGTCGTCGGCTGGACGGCTTGTTGCCGGCTGCGCTGCAGCCCGAACATCAGCATCGTGAGGCCGGCGACCACCGCCGGCAGGCCGACGATCATGAACACCGACGACAGCGGCAGGTTCATCGTCAGCATTGCGCCACCACCCACCGAACCGAGCACCGAGCCCATCCGGCCGACGCCGTTGGCCCAGCTGACGCCGGTAGCACGGCAGTCCGTCGGGTAGAAGCTGGCGGACAGGGCGTTGGCGCCGACCTGGGAGCCGGACACGCAGAAGCCGGCGCAGAACACCACCAGGCCGGCCAGAACGGGGTTGCCAGAGAGGCTGCCGATTGCAGCAATGAACAGGCCAGCGAGCATGTAGCTGGTGGCCAGGACCCGGTGCGGCGTGACGCGATCCATCAGCCAGCCGAGCACGATGGCGCCGACCGTGCCGCCGACCTGGAACATCGTCGTGACCAGCGAGGCGGTCTTCAGGGATACGCCGGTGCTCTTGATGAAGGTCGGTAGCCAGCTCGACAGCAGGTAGATGACCAGCAGGCTCATGAAGAAGGTCAACCACAGCAGCAGGGTGCCGCGCAGCAGGTCGGGGCGGAACAGGTGGCCAACCGGCATGCCGACGGGTTTGTGGTGGCTGGCGATGAAGCGCGCCCCGTCGAAGTTCTGGGTGGGATCGATGCGGCGCAGCGTGGCGGCGACTCGGTGGAAGCCCTTGTTCTCCATCACCAGATAGCGCACCGATTCCGGCAGGCGCCAGACCAGCACCGGCAGCAGCACCAGCGGCAGCACGCCGCCAAGCATCAGCACCGAGCGCCAGCCGTAGGCTTCGACGAGATGGGCCGAGGCCAGCCCGCCCAGCGCGGAGCCGACCGTGAAGCCGCAGAACATCGCCGTGACGAGGAAGGCGCGGCGTTTGTCCGGGCAGAACTCGGAGGTCAGCGTCACCGAGTTGGGCATCGCGCCGCCCAGGCCGAGGCCGGTCAGGAAACGCCAGATCACCAGTTCGCTCGCCGAGCCCGAATAGGCTGACAGCAGGCTGGTGAGGCCGAAGAACAGCACACAGGTAATCAGGACGCTCTTGCGCCCGAAGCGGTCGGCGAGGGGGCCGAACAGGAAGGCGCCCGCCATCAGGCCGGCCAGGCCAGCACCGAACAGCGGCGCGATGTCGCCCGGCGTCAGCTGCCATTCGGCGCGGATGGCGGGTGCCAGAAAGCCGATGGCGGCGGTGTCGAAACCGTCGATGGCGACGATCAGGAAGCACAGCACGATGATCAGCACCTGATAAGGACTGAGGGCGTGGTGGGCGATGAAGTCCGTGACGTTCACGGTGCGCTGCGTGGGCATTGTTTGTCTCCGTCTCGTTTCGGGGGGACGTACCGGGGCATCCGCGATACCGGGCGGTATCGCGGTGCGCGCTCTAGATGTTGTGTATGGTGGGCGGGGCTTAGCCGGCGTCGGGCTGAACGGCCGGTGCGGCGCGGCGGAAAGCGTCGAGCTGCTGGCAGGCGGTGTCGACGGCCTGGATCAGCGGCCAGCGGGCCATATCCACCTTGAAGCGGCGGGCGCTTTCCACCTGGGGCACCAGGTACACGTCGGCCAGCGTCGGCGTGTTGCCGTAGCAGAAGGGGCCGCGTTGCGAGTCGGCGGCCAGCAGGGCTTCGAGGGCGTCGAAGCCGGCGCTGATCCAGGTGGCGCACCAGGCGTTGATGGCCGCCTCGTCGCAGTGCAGCGTGTGGCGCAGGTATTCCAGGATGCGCCGGTTGTTGATCGGGTGGATGTCGCAGCCGACGATGGCCGCCAGGGCCCGCACGCGGGCGCGGGCGTCGGCATCCTTCGGCAGCAGCGGTGGCTCGGGGTGGCGCTCCTCGAGCCATTCGATGATCGCCGGCGACTGGATCAGTACCTGCCCATCGGTTTCCAGCGCCGGCACCAGCCCTTGCGGGTTGAGGGCCTTGAAGGCCGGCCCCAGGTGCTGTTCGGTGCGCAGGTCTACCGGCAGGTACTCGTAGTCCAGTCCCTTCAGGTTCAGCGCGATGCGCAGCCGGTGGGACGTGCCGCTGCGGAAGAAGTTGTGCAGCTTCATGGCTTACTCGGGGGCGCCGACGGTCAGGTGGACGTCGCCGACACCGTCCACATGGCCGGTGATCACGTCACCCGATTTCACCGCGCCAACACCTTCCGGCGTGCCGGTGTAGATCAGGTCGCCCGGCTCCAGGTGGTAGAACTGGGACAGGTCGACGATCAGCTCGCGGATGTTCCAGATCAGCTTGGAGAGGTCGGAGGACTGCTTGGTCTGGCCATTGACGGTCAGGTTGATGGCGCCCGTCTCAAGCACGCCGCGCTTGCCGGCCGGCACGATCTCGCTGCACACCGCGGACTTCTCGAAGTTCTTGCCCAGGTCCCACGGACGGCCCTGTTCGCGGGCCACCAGTTGCAGGTCGCGGCGGGTCATGTCGAGGCCGGCGGCGTAGCCGTAGATCAGCTCGCCGGCTTCGGCCTCGGTGACGCGGAAGCCGCTGCGGCCGATGGCCACCACCAACTCCATCTCGTAGTGGTAGTTCTGGGTGCCGGCCGGGTAGGGCACGGTGGTGCCGGACTCGACGAGGGTGGACGGGTCCTTGATGAAGTAGAAGGGCCGCATCGTGGCCTTGTCCACCGGGCG
The DNA here is from genome assembly GCA_018241685.1 of Pseudomonadota bacterium. Lineage (GTDB taxonomy): Bacteria > Pseudomonadota > Gammaproteobacteria > Burkholderiales > Rhodocyclaceae > Zoogloea. Next base: position 79,043 of record JAFEDJ010000071.1, on the reverse strand, counting down.
CTCCATCTCGATGGCGTGGGCGTGGTAGTTGCGGCCGACGCAGAAGATGCGCTTGACGGGGAGGCGCGCCTCGCTGCCCTGTACAGGCAGGGAGAAGACGGGTTGCGGGTTCCACAGGTAGGTCTGTTGGGTCATGTCTGTTTTCCTTGGTATGGGGTGTGTGAGGTGGTTCAGCCGCGGTTCTCGAAGACGCCGAGCTTGCGGTGCAGCGGCGTTTCGTCGGCGATGAAGACGAAGGCCGGACTGTTGCTGGAGCGGTTGCGCAGGCGCACCGGGGTGTAGCCGGGCGCGCAGCAGGTGTCGGCTTCGGCGAGGGCGAAGCTGTTATCGCCGATGCCCACGTCGATGCCGCCTTCGATCAGGTGGAAGACCATCGCCGGCGAGCGTACGGGCAGGTCGAGCGTCTGGCCGGGGCGCAGCATTAGCGCGTAGAAGCCGAGGATGTTCTGCGCGTCGCTGCCGGTTTCCGGATTGGTGTAAGTGACCTGCACGGCGTCCAGTTCCGGCTGGTCGGCGGCCAGGGCTTCCAGCGCGGCGCGGGCTTCGACCCACGGGTAACGCAGCATCGGGTAGGCCTTGTTCGAACGCTGGAACACCTGGGTCGGCACCACGCCGGCGCGGGCGTAGGTACGGTCGCCACGGCCGGGCTTGACGGTCTGGGGTTCGCCGTCGATGTGGTAGGAGGCCTCCATGTAATACACCAGCGGCAGATCCAGCACGTCCAGCCACACCACCGGACCGTCGCCGTCGTGGCCGTGCTCGTGCCACAGGCCGGTGGGGGTGAGGATCAGGTCGCCGCGGCTCATCGGGCACTTCTCGCCATCGACGGTGGTGTAGGCGCCTTCGCCTTCGACGATCATCCGCACCGCGTTCGGGGTGTGGCGGTGGGCCGGGGCCCATTCGCCGGGCAGCAGCAGCTGCATGCCCAGATACATCGCCGCGCTGGCTTGCATCTTCTCGAGGCCGTGGCCGGGGTTGGCGAGCACCAGCACGCGGCGCTCGGCCTTCTCGATGGGGGTCAGTTCGCCGGCCTGCATCAGCAGCGGGCGGAGGGTTTCGTAGGGCCAGTGGATCGGCCGGGTGTTGGGCTGCGGCTTGCCGGCGGGCAGCACCGCGCGCAGGCTCGGCCACAGGGGTACGAGGTTCTGGCGGGTGAGCGCCTCGCGGTAGTCGAGGGGCAGGTCTTCCAGGCGCCCCAGGGTGTCGAAACGGCTTTGGTCTTGCATGGTCAGTGTCCTGTTCGGGTTCGGATGGATGGGGCTCAGTCTTTGGCCAGGCAGTTGTCGGCGTTCCAGCCGTACAGCCATTCCATCGCGTCGTAGAAGCGCTCCGCGCTGCGGCCCTTCCACAGGTCGTTGCGCACAAGGCGCTCGACGCCCTTGGCGTGGTAGATGCGCCCCATCTCGCGGGACGACAGCACGATGCGGGCGGTGCGGGCCACGCGGGAGCGCTGGTAGAGGTCGAAGGCCTTGACGAAGTCGTTGTCGTGGACGCGCAGGGCTTCGCCGAGGGTGACGGCGTCTTCCATCGCCATGCAGGCGCCCTGGGCCATGTACTGGGTGGTCGGGTGAGCGGCGTCGCCGAGCAGGGTCACGCGGCCGAAGGTCCATTGGCCGATCGGCTCGCGGTCGGCGGTGGCCCAGCGCTTCCAGCTCTTGGGCAGTTCGATCAGCTGGCGGGCCTTCGGGCAGATGCCCTGGAAGTAACTCTGCACTTCCTCGGCGCTGCCTTCGGTGACGCCCCATTCCTCCTGCTGGCGGCTGTGGAAGGTGACCACCACGTTGTATTGCTCGCCGCCGCGCAGCGGGTAGTGGACCAGGTGGCAGTTGGGGCCGACCCAGATGCTGGCGGCGTTCCACTGCAGGTCTTCCGGGAAATCCTTCTTGTCGACCACGGCGCGGTACACCACGTGGCCGGTGACGCGGGCCGGATCGCCGACGAACTGCTCGCGCACCACCGAGCGCACGCCGTCGGCGCCGATCAGTGCGATGCCCCGGTGGGCGTTGCCGTGCTGGTCATACACCGTCACGCTGTCGGCGTCCTGCTCGACACGGCTGACGTGGGTGGAGGTCAGGAACTCGACGCGGCCGGTTTCCTGGGCGCCTTCGAGGAGGGACAGGTGCACATCCACCCGGTGGATCACCGCGTAGGGATTGCCGAAGCGCTTGCGGAACGCCTCGCCGGTGGGGATGCGGCCGACGACGCTCTCGTCGAGGGCGTCGTGCATGACCATGTAGTCGGTGTATACGGCGCGGCTGCGGGCCTTGTCGCCGACGCCGAGGGCGTCGAAGGCGTGGAAGGCGTTGGGGCCGAGCTGGATGCCGGCGCCGATCTCGCCGATCTGCGCGGCCTGTTCGAGCACCTTGACGGAGAAGCCCCGGCGGGTCAGGGCGAGGGCGGCGGCGAGGCCGCCGATGCCGCCACCGGCGATGATGACCGGCAGCGCGTTGGGGGTGGTGTTCATGGCGTCTCCTGGTTTGATTTGATGTAGATCAAGTGTGGAAGACACCAACTATTTTGAAAACGCAATCTATCGAATAGGCTGATTTCCTTAATCGAATAGTTATTGGGGCCGGATTTGTGCTTTACGCGCTCAAGCAAGCGACGTCCGGTCGGCGCAGCAGCGGCTCGCCCATGCGGATCGGGCTGCCTTCGTCGATGCCGGCACACAGGCTGAAGCCCTTCGGCGCGAAGACGATGATCGTCGAGCCGTGCTGGAACCAGCCCATCTCCTGGCCCTTGGCGAAGCGGGCGGTGCCCGGGATCTCGTTGGGGCCCCGGTAGCGGATGTGCAGCAGCACGTCCAGCCAGTGCAGGCGGATGCTGGCGACGAGGATCGCCGCCACCGGCACCAGGGTCAGCGGGGCGCCGTCGGCGAGGCGGGTGCGAATCACTGCCCGCTCGTTCTTGCAGTACAGGCGCTCGACCCGCTTGAGAGCCGGCGGATTGACGTTCCAAACATCGCCGGAGATGTAGGTGACGTGCTCCACCTGCAGCTCCGCCGGGGAATGGAAGCGGTGGTACATGCTCGACTTGAGGCGCAGCGTCACGTAGCTGCCGTCCCGGTAGGTGTCCACCAGCACCGGGTCGCCGAGCAGGTCAATGAGCGGGTAGGGGGCGCCCTTGGCCTGCAGGGCGGTGACGCCGTCGAGCGTGCCGCAGGCGCCGACGATGGCGTCGCAGGGGCTGCTGAGGACTGCCGGGTCGGCGTCGATGGTCCGCGCGCCGTCCTTCAGCTCCCGCGTGAAGCAGTCGTGCATGCTGCGGAATTCCTGCTTCTTCGCTTCCGACAGGTCCAGGTCGGCGAAGGCTTTCCATATCGCGATGGAGAGGCGCGCAACGAGGGGATGTTCGATCTTGCTGAACCAGCCGACGAAACGGGTCAGCAGCGCACGCGGCAGGCGGTTGGTGAGCAGAAAGTTGAGGTCTTCCTGATCGGTGAGGCGGGCGAGCAGACGGGGACTTTTCATGGTTCTGTAACTGGGGTCGGTTAAATCATTCATCTTTCAGTTGCGGAGTGCACTACGTGGAAGATGCATTGGTATTGGCCGGACTCGGGGCGCTGGCGCTGCCGGGCCTGGTGATGAAGGCGAAGCGCCGGCTGGAGCTGTCGAAGGGCAAGCACCCGTCGCTGGCGGGGCACGCCAAGATGTCGCGCCGGGTGGCAAAGCTGCTGCCGTTCTACGAATACGACGAGGCGAGTTTCTTCCGCAGCGACGATGCGCCGGCCGAGGTGGCGGCGCAGCGCAAGGAGGCCTTCTTCCGCCTGGCCGAGCTGTACCGCACGCGCTTTGCGGCCAGCGCGGCCATGAGCGCCGAGACCCAGGAAGGCGTGTCGGACATGCAGTTCACCGGCGCCTACCGGGTGCCTTTCCAGTACAGCCGGCTGGTGCGCCAGCACCTCAAGGGCGGTTCCTTCGTGAAGGCGTCGAGCGGCGTGACGGTCACCGACCTGGACGGCAACGTCTTCTACGACCTGACCGGCTCCTACGGCGTCAATGTGTTCGGCTACGACTTCTACAAGGACTGCATGGCCCGTGGCGCGGCGCGCGTGGAGGCCCTCGGCCCGGTGCTCGGCGCCTACCATCCGCTGCTGGCCTACAACGTGCAGCGCCTGAAGGCGATCTCCGGGCTGGACGAGGTGTCCTTCCACATGTCCGGCACCGAGGCAGTGATGCAGGCCGTGCGCCTGGCCCGCTACCACACCGGCCGGACCCACCTGGTGCGCTTCTGCGGCGCCTACCACGGCTGGTGGGGCGACGTGCAGCCGGGGGTCGGCAACCCGGTGGCGGCCAACCAGACCTACACGCTGAAGGACATGCACGAGGATGCGCTGCGCGTGCTGCGCCGTCGCAAGGACATCGCCTGCGTGCTGATCAACCCGCTGCAGGCCCTGCATCCCAATGGCGCCGCGCCGGGGGATTCGTCGCTGGTGGACAGCTCCCGCAAGGCGGGCTTCGACCGGGCGGCCTACACTGCGTGGCTGAAGGCGCTGCGCCAGGTGTGTACCGAGCGCGGCATCGTGTTGATCTTCGACGAGGTCTTCGTTGGCTTTCGGCTGGCGCCGGGCGGCGCGCAGGAATACTTCGGCGTGCAGGCCGACATGGTGACCTACGGCAAGACCCTCGGCGGCGGTATGCCGATCGGCGTGGTGTGTGGCCAGCGCGAGCTGATGAAGCGCTTCCGTGACGACCGCCCGGCGGACATCTGCTTTGCCCGCGGTACCTTCAACTCCCATCCCTACGTGATGGGCGCGATGGCCGAGTTCCTGGAGCGCATCGAGACGCCCAAGGTGCAGGCCCTCTACGCCGGCCTCGACGACACCTGGAACAGCCGCGCCGAGCGCCTCAACCTGCGCCTGAAGGCCGAGGGTCTGCCGCTGCAGGTGGCCAACGTGTCGTCGATCTGGACGGTCTTCTACACCCGCCCGAGCCGCTACAACTGGATGCTGCAGTACTACCTGCGAGCCGAAGGGCTGGCCCTCAGCTGGGTCGGCACGGGCCGCTTCATCTTCAGCCTCAACTACACCGACGCGGACTTCGAGGCCGTTGCCGAACGCTTCGTCGCCGCCGCGCGCTGGATGGAGGCGGACGGCTGGTGGTGGAACGACGGCAGCCTGACCAACAAGGGCATCCGCCGGCGCATCCTGAAGGAGATGCTGAGCCATCGCTTCCTCGGGAAGTAGACGTGAAAACGCCGCTCCGCCCATGGGGCTGGAGCGGCGCCGGAAGGGCTTACGCCGCCTGGCGGGCGCGCAGGTCGCGCAGCAGGTGCAGCGGAGCCTTGTGGTACAGCTTGATGTCGTGGTACGGGTCGGTGAGGATCTTGGTGATCCACACCAGGCCGGTCTGCACGTCCTTCAGGAAGAACAGGTGGACCGTGCGGAACAGCAGGCCGGCGACGCCGAGGCCCAGCCACATCAGGCCCAGATGGTCGATGAAGCCGCCGACGCCGGTGTGAGCCTCGAACAGGCCGAACATCGTCGGGTTGAGCCACAGGGCGACCGGGATGAAGGCCCAGATCGACAGCAGCACGACCTTGCGCTTGAGGTTGTAGCCGACCTTCACGGCTTCCTTGTAATCGTTGGTGACCTGGTTCTCCTCGTCGTAGCCGAGAGGCTCGAAGAAGAAATGGCCGGACTGACGGGTGACCATCGAGATCAGCCAGCCGATCAGCGCCGCCTTCACCGGATCGACGAAGAGCAGCGAATAGGCCACCAGAAAGCTCACTGCGCTGATGAAGTGCAGGGTCTGGTTCATCCGGCTGTGGTGGTAGAAGCGATGATCGTCCCACCGCTGGATTTCAAGGGCGCGCAAAAAGTTCTTCATGGACTCTCCTGGAGGGCGAACGACCCGGAATTGATTGGAATAGCTCGGAATGGGGTCTTCAAGGCAAGACTAAGAAGCGTGGGTTACGGGGCGGCTGCGGTTTTGTTAAGGAACGGTGATGAAGGCTATGGATATGGCATCTAAAACGGGCTGGCAACCGATAAAATCTGCCGCGGTGCATTGGGAGGCGCGCGGCGATGGATGCGGTGAAAGAGAACAGGCTCGGCGGGATGCTCGTGGTGGCGCTGCTGGTGGGGATCGCCCTGATGACGGGCGGCGAGGCGTGGCGCCATTGGCTGCCCAAGCTGCTGCTGGCCGGGGCCTTGTTCGGAGCGCTGGCGTTCATCTGGCGTAAGTGGCGCCTCAAGGCGCGGGAGCGTTTCCTGGGCGCCTTCCAGTTTCCGGCCAGCCTGGGTCGCAAGCTCAGGCAGACCTATCCCCATCTCAGCGCCGAGCAGGTAGACCTGGTCACCGGCGAGCTGCGCAGCTTCTTCCGTGCAGCCAATGCGGCCCAGGGGCGCATGGTGTCCATGCCGAGCCAGGCGGTGGATGTGGCCTGGCACGAGTTCATTCTTTTTACACGGGGGTACCGGCAGTTCTGCGCCCGCGGGCTGGGGCGTTTCCTCGACCACACACCCGCCGAGCACATGGCGACGCCGGTTTCCGCTCGGCAAGGACTGCGGCGTACCTGGCTGCATGCCTGCCGTTTCGAAGGCATCGATCCGAACAAGCCGGATCGGCTACCGATGCTCTTCGCGCTGGATGCGCTGCTGGAGATTCCGGACGGCTTCCGCTACGTACTCGATTGTTCCGGCGTGGAGGACGCGCAGGGCGTCCCGGCCTATTGCGCCAGCGACATCGGATGTGGTGGCTCCTGCGCGGCAGATGGAATCGGAGATTGCAGCTCTGGACATGGCGGTAGCCATGGAGATGGCGACGGCGCAGCCGATGGTGGTTCGGGTGGAGATGGGGGAAGTGCTTGCAGCAGCTGCGGAGGAGGGGGCGGCGACTGACTGGGTCGGACGCTGGTCGGCCTACGTTTGATACTGGCTGGCGCAGTCCGGTGCATGAGCCAGACTGCGCCGGATGGAGCGGATTACAGGAAGCGGTCCAGCAGCCGCTTGCTGTGGGCGTCCAGCCCGTAGCGGTCGCGGATCAGGAAGTGGATGCCGCGGCTGTCGGCGATCAGCAGGGCCGGCGGGGTGAGGCGGCGGATGTCTTCTTCCCCCTTCAGCACCATGCTGGTCGGGCCGCGGTCGGTCTCGAGCTCCCAGGTGCTGGGGGTGGCGAAGCTGGACACGCTGTGGATGCGCTGGATTACCGGCATGAACTCGCGGCTGGCCATCTCGTCCTCGAGCAACTTGCGCGGCGCATCGGGCAGATCGGTGAGGCGGTCGATCCAGGCGACTTCCTCACCGTCGCCGTTGATGAGGCCGATGCTCTCGGCCGGGGCGGCGATCGGGAAGGCGCGGACCGGGGTGATCAGCTGGGCCTGGCCGGTGGCGTCGATGAAGACGAGCTGGCCGAAGGCATTGCGTTCCAGCTGGATGTTTTGCGTAGGCATGACGTGGTCTTCAGGCAGGGGTATGGGCGCGGTGGAAGGGCACGCGGGGCTTGTCGCCGTTGCCCAGTGCGTCGTCGTCCAGCTTGCGGGTCTGGGCTTCGTAGAGGCGGAAGTAGGCGCCCTGTTTTTCCATCAGCGTGTCGTGGTTGCCGATCTCGACGATCTGGCCGCGGTCCAGCACCACCAGGCGGTCAGCCTTGCGCAGCGTGGACAGGCGGTGGGCGATGGCGATGGTGGTCCGGCCGCGGATGAGGTTTTCCAGCGCGGCCTGGATTTCCATTTCGGTCTCGGTATCTACCGCCGAGGTGGCTTCGTCGAGGATCAGAATGCGCGGGTCGATCAGCAGCGCGCGGGCGATGGAGATGCGCTGGCGCTCGCCGCCGGACAGGGCCTGGCCGCGCTCGCCGACCAGTGAATCGTAGCCCTGCGGCAGGCGCAGGATGAAGTCGTGGGCGTGGGCCGCGCGGGCGGCCGCGATGATCTCCTCGCGGCTTGCGTCGGGCTTGCCGTAGGCGATGTTCTCGGCGATGGTGCCGAAGAACAGGAAGGGCTCCTGCAGCACCAGGCCGATGTTGCGGCGGTACTCGGAGACTGGCACCGAGCGGATGTCCATGCCTTCGATGCGGATCGAGCCGTCGGTCACGTCGTAGAAACGGCAGATCAGGTTGACCAGCGTGCTCTTGCCGGAACCCGAGTGGCCAACCAGGCCGATCATCTCGCCCGGCGCGATGTTGAGATCCACGCCGCGCAGGATGGTGCGGTTGCCGTAGCGGAAGCCGACGCGCTTGACCTCGATGGCGCCGGTCACCTTAGGCAGGTGCTGGGGATTGACCGGATCGGGCACGCTGGAGACGTGGTCGAGGATGTCGAAGATGCGCTTGGCGCCGGCGGCGGCCTTCTGCGTCACAGAGACGATCCGGCTCATGGAGTCGAGACGGGTGTAGAAGCGCGAGATGTAGGCGATGAAGGCGGCCAGCGTACCGACCGTCACCGACTTCTCGGACACCAGCCAGATGCCGAAGCCCCACACGATCAGCAGGCCGATCTCGGTCATCAGCGTGACGGTGGGGGAGAACACCGACCAGATCTTGTTCACCCGGTCGTTCACCGCCAAGTTGCGGGCATTGGCTTCGCGGAAGCGGCCGACCTCGCGCTTCTCCTGCGCGAAGGCCTTGACCACGCGGATGCCGGGGATGGTGTCGGCGAGCACGCTGGTGACTTCGGACCACACCCGGTCCACCTGCTCGAAGCCGTAGCGCAGCTTGTCGCGCACGGTGTGGATCAGCCAGGCGATGAAGGGCAGCGGCACCAGCGTGACCAGGGCCAGCCACGGGTTGATGGACACCAGGATCACCGCGGTCATCGCGATCATCAGGCAGTCGGTGGCGAAGTCGAGCAGGTTCATCGACAGGAACAAGCAGATCCGGTCGGTCTCCGAGCCGATCCGCGACATCAGGTCGCCGGTGCGCTTGCCGCCGAAGTATTCCAGCGACAGGCCTTGCAGGTGCTCGTAGGTGGTGGTGCGCAGGTCGGCGCCGATGCGTTCGCTGACCAGCGCCAGGATGTAGGTCTTGGCCCAGCCGAGGCCCCAGGCGAAGGACGCGGCGACGAGCAGGCCGCCGAGCAGCATCATGACCTTCATGCTGTCGATGGGCTGGCCGTTCTGGAAGGGGATCAGCACCTCGTCCATCAGCGGCATGGTGAGGTAGGGCGGCACCAGCGTTGCGGCGGTGGCCACCAGGGTCAGGAGGAAGCCGGCCAGCAACTGTTTCTTGTAGGGCTGCGCAAAGCGCCACAGGCGGAACAGGGTCCAGGTGGACGGCGGCGTGTGGATTTCGCGGGCGCAGGTGGGACATTCGTCGGTGCCCGGCGGCAGCGGCGCGTCGCAGGTCGGGCAGGTCAGCGGCTCGGGTGGCGTCGGCTGGCGGCCGGCCAGCACGCATTCGAGCTGGGCGTGGAAACGGTCGGCCAGGTTGCGGGCGGCCGGGTCCTGGGCCAGCGTGAAGCGCCAGCCGGCCAGCTTGCCGTCGCCGTCCACCAGGTCGAGGCTGGCCACGCCGGCGTGGTCGCGGTGGCGCAGGGCCATGCCACTACGGAAGGTCCACACCTGCCAGTCCTTGGCCTGCAGGTCCCAGGCCAGCAGGCGGCGATCCGTCAGGGCCACCAGGCCGCTGCGGAACTGCAGCGCGGCATCGAGATCGAGATTGAGGCTGGCCAGGACCTTTTCGCCGGCCTGCAGGGCCTTGTCGAGGAGGGGGCGCCAGCTGTCGGGCACGGCCGGTCCGAGGTAGTCGGAATAGGCGGAAGGAAGGACGGAGGACTCTGAATTCATCTCGGCGACGCGATTAGGCCCCAGAAAAGGGCCAGCGTAGGGCAAAATTGCGCCCGAAGTTTACTGACTCGTTACATGCGCGTATACCCGGCGGGTGGCCAGACGCATCGCCGACCCGTTAATTTTTCCTTCAGGTAATCCTGGCGGCCCCGTCCGCGTTAAGGGGAGATCGAGTTTCCGTTGCTGAGTGCCGTAAACAGGCCCGTTACTTCCGAAGTGTCTCGTCCATGACCAATAAAACGATCGAATTCCTCAATGTGCTCCACCTGCGGGGACCGAACATCTGGACCTATCGCTCAGTCCTCGAAGCCTGGGTCGACATCCATGACCTGGAAGACTGTCCGTCGAATGTGATCCCGGGTTTCTATGAGCGGCTGACGGCGATGCTGCCGACCCTCATCGAGCACCGTTGCAGCATTGGCGAGCGGGGCGGCTTCCTCAAGCGCCTGCGGGACGGGACCTGGCCGGGACACATCCTCGAGCACGTGACGCTCGAACTGCAGAACCTCGCCGGCATGTCGGGCGGTTTCGGCAAGGCGCGCGAGACCTCGCTGCGCGGCGTTTACAAGGTGGTGATCCGCGCGTGGCAGAAGGACGTGTCGATGGCCGCCCTCAACATGGGCCACGACCTGCTGATGGCCGCCATCGAGGAGCGCCCCTACGACGTGGACGCCGCCGTGGCCCGCCTGCGCGACCTGGTGGACAAGCACATGCTCGGCCCGAGCACCCGCTGCATCGTCGAGGCTGCAGCCGACAAGCAGCGCCGTATCCCTTACATCCGCCTGCTGAACGAGGGCAATCTCGTGCAGCTCGGCTACGGCGCCCGCCAGCGCCGCATCTGGACCGCCGAGACCGACCGCACGCCGGCCATCGCCGAGAGCATCTCCCGCGAGAAGGACCTGACCAAGACGCTGCTGGAGTCCTGCGGCGTGCCGGTGCCGGAAGGCCGCATCGTCACCAGCGTGGAGGACGCCATCGAGGCCGCCGAGGACATCGGCTTCCCGGTGGTCGTGAAGCCCAGCGATGGCAACCACGCCCGTGGCGTGTTCACCAACATCCGTACCCCGCAGGAGGTGGCGGACGTGTTCCCGCTGTCGGCCGCGGAAGGTTCCGAGGTGATGGTCGAGCGCTTCGTGAAGGGCGCCGAGCATCGCCTGCTGGTGGTCGGCGGCAAGATGGTCGCCGCCAACAAGGGCGACATGGTGTCGGTGATCGGCGACGGCACGCACACCATCGACGAACTGATCGAGACCCAGATCAATTCCGACCCGCGCCGCGGCGTCGAGCATGAGTTCCCGCTGTACCTGATCAAGCTGGACAACTATCCCGCCGCCCAGATGGAAGTGGCGCGCCAGGGCTTTACCGGCGCCTCGGTGCCGCCGGAAGGCCAGGAGGTGATGATCGTCCGCACCAGCAACATGGCCTTCGACGTGACCGACGAAGTGCATCCGGACACCGCCGAGCTGGCCTGCCTGGCGGCGCGCATCGTCGGCCTCGATATCGCCGGCGTGGATCTGGTCTGCGAGGACATCTCCAAGCCCTTGAGCGAGCAGCAGGGCGCCATCGTCGAAGTGAATGCCGGCCCGGGCCTGCTGATGCACATCAAGCCGGGCGTCGGCCAGCCGCGCCCGGTGGGCGAAGCGATCGTCGATCATCTGTTCGAGAAGGACGCAGACGCGCGCATTCCCATCGTCGGCGTCACCGGCAGCCGCGGCAAGACGCCGGTGGCCCGCCTGATCGCCCACTTGTCCCGCCTGTCCGGCCAGTACACCGGCCTGGCCTGCTCCGAGGGCGTGTTCCTCGACGGCCGCCAGGTGGAAACTGCCGAAGGCACCAACTGGGATGCCGCCGAGCGCGTGCTGATGAACCGCTCGGTCGAGACCGCGGTGTTCGAGAACGGCTGCCGCAGCATCCTCGGCGACGGCACCGTGTACGACCGCTGCTCGGTGGGCGTGGTCACCAACGTTGATCCGGAACTCCACTACGGCGAGTTCTACATCGACTCCCCGGAAAAGGTCTGGAACGTCTTTCGCACCCAGGTGGACCTGGTGCTGTCCAGCGGTGCGGCGGTGCTCAACGCCGAAGATCCGGCGGTCGTCGAGATGGCGTCCCTGTCCGACGGCGAAGTGATCTTCTATGCCGTCGATCCCAACGCCGAGGCCGTCGTACAGGCCCGCAGCGAAGGCCGCCGCACGGTCTTCGTGAAGGATGGTGCCATCGTGCTGGCCACCGGCGAGCAGGAAGATCCGGTCGCCCGCCTGGCCAAGATCAAGCTGCTGGCAAACGGCGCCGGGGAGGAGCCGGGCGTACTGTCCAACCTGCTGGCTGCCGTGGCGGGTGCCTGGGCGCTGGGCGTGTCGCCGGCGATGATCCGTGCCGGCGTCAAGCCCTACGATCCGAAAGCGCCGCTGCGCAACGACTGAGCCGCCACTGAACAATGATAGAGGGCCGCCCGACGTTGGTGGCCCCTGAGAAAAACGACAAGGACTGTTATCCATGGAAGTCTCACGCATCCGGGCTCTGCGCGGCCCCAATCTGTGGAGCCGGCACACCGCGATCGAAGCCATCGTGACCTGCACCGAAGCGGAGTGCGACATCGACTCCATTCCGGGTTACGAGACGCGACTGCGCAACCTCTTCCCTGAAATGGGCTTCCTCGAGGCCGATGGCCACATGGGCGCCAGTTCCGTGGCTCAGGCGCTGGAACTCGCCGCCCTCGGCCTGCAGGCTTGTGCCGGTTGTCCGGTGACCTTCAGCCGCACCGCCAAGACCATCGAGAAGGGCGTCTTCCAGGTGGTGGTGGAATACACCGAAGAAAAGGTTGGCCGCCTGGCCTTCGAGCTGGCCACCGAACTGTGCCGTGCCGCCGAGACCGATGGCCCCTTCGACCTGGCCGGTGCGCTGGCCCGCCTGCGTGAGCTGGACGAGGACGTGCGCCTCGGGCCTTCCACCGGTTCCATCGTGCAGGCTGCCGTGGCCCGCGGCATTCCCTATCGCCGCCTCACTGAAGGCAGCCTCGTGCAGTTCGGCTGGGGCAGCCAGCAGCGCCGCATCCAGGCCGCCGAGACCGACCTGACCAGCGCCGTGGCCGAGGCCATCGCCCAGGATAAGGAGCTCACCAAGAACCTGTTGCGCGCCGCCGGCGTGCCGGTGCCGCTGGGTCGTTCCGTGACCAGTGCCGAGGATGCCTGGCAGGCGGCCAAGGAACTCGGCGGCCTCGTCGTCGTGAAGCCCCGTGACGGGAATCAGGGCAAGGGCGTGGCGGTCAAGCTGCGCACCAAGGAAGAGGTGATGAAGGCTTTCCGCGTCGCCGAGGAAATCAGCGACGACGTGCTGGTGGAGCGCTACCTGCCGGGCCACGATTACCGCCTGCTGGTGGTCGGCGACAAGCTGATCGCCGCTGCCCGCCGCGAGCCTCCGCTGGTCATCGGCGATGGCCAGCGCACCATCCGCGAGCTGGTGGACCACGTGAACAGCGACCCGCGCCGCGGTGTCGGCCACGCCACCTCGCTGACCAAGATCCGCTTCGACGAGATCGCCATCGCTACCCTCGCCAAGCAGGGCTACGAGGCCGGCTCCGTGCCGCCGAAAGGCAAGCGCGTGATCCTGCGCAACAACGCCAACCTGTCCACCGGCGGTACCGCCACCGATGTGACGGACGACGTGCACCCCGAAGTCGCCGAGCGCGCGATTGCTGCGGCCAAGAACATCGGCCTCGACATCTGCGGCGTGGATGTGGTCTGCGAGAGCGTGCTGGAACCGTTGGAAGCCCAGAGCGGCGGCATCGTCGAAGCCAACGCGGCGCCCGGCCTGCGCATGCACCTGCAGCCGTCCTACGGCAAGGGCCGCCCGGTCGGCGAGGCCATCGTCGCCAACATGTTCAAGCCCGGTGAAGACGGCCGCATCCCGGTCATCGCGGTGGCCGGCACCAACGGCAAGACGACCACCGTGCGCCTGTCGGCTCACATCCTCGGCGTGGCCGGCAACTGCGTCGGCATGACCAACTCCGACGGCGTCTATGTGGGCAAGCGCCGCATCGACACCGGCGACTGCAGCGGCCCGCGCAGCGCCCGCAACATCCTGCTGCACCCGGACGTGGACGCCGCGGTGTTCGAGACCGCCCGCGGCGGCGTGCTGCGCGAAGGCCTGGCCTTCGACCGCTGCGACGTGGCGGTGGTCACCAACATCGGCATGGGCGACCACCTGGGCCTGTCCTACATCAGCACCGTCGAAGACCTGGCCGTGGTAAAGCGGGTCATCGTGCAGAACGTGAAGTCCAGCGGCACGGCGGTGCTCAACGCTGCCGACCCGATGGTCGTCAAGATGGCCGGCGCCTGCCCGGGCTCGGTGCTGTTCTTCGCTGCCGACCAGTACAACCACGTGCTGGTCACCCACCGCGTGCAGGGCCACCGGGTGGTCTTCGTGGACGACGACGCGATCGTCGCGGCCCAGGGCAGCGAGGAGTTCCGCGTGCCGCTGGCCGGCATTCCGATCACCCGCAACGGCGCGATCTCCTTCCAGGTCGAGAACGCGATGGCCGCCATCGCCGCCACCTGGGCGCTGGGCATTCCGCCGGAAACCATCATCGCCGGCGCCGCCAGCTTCGTGAACGATGCCGCCACCGCGCCGGGCCGCTTCAATGTGTTCGACTACAAGGGCGCTACGCTGATCGCCGACTACGGCCACAATCCGGATGCGATCCTGGCGCTGGTGCAGGCCGTCGAAAGCATGCCGGCCAAGCGCCGCTCGGTGGTCATCAGCGGTGCCGGCGACCGCCGTGACGAGGACATCCGCGAGCAGACCCGCATCCTCGGCAAGGTCTTCGACGACGTGGTGCTGTACCAGGACGACTGCCAGCGCGGCCGCGCCGACGGCGAAGTGCTGGCGTTGCTGCAGGAGGGCCTGGTAGGTGCGCCGCGCACCAAGAGCATCTGCGAGATCCGCGGCGAGTTCGCGGCCATCGACAGCGCGCTGCAAAAGCTGGAAACCGGTGACCTGTGCCTGATCCTCATCGACCAGGTCGAGGAGGCGCTGGAACACATCGCCAAGCGCATCGCCGAAACCACGGCTTGATCGACGCGGCCTGAGTCCGCTCAGGCCCGACCTTCAGCGGAAGCCTTCTGCCAGCCGGTGGAAGGCTTCCGTCATTTCGTGGGTGCGTTCCGTATCCCAGTCCAGTTCGTCGGCGAGGATCGCGGCGACTGCCGGGGCGGCTTCGCTGGCGGCAGTGGCATCGACGAACAGCGCCCGATGGCGGCGGGCCAGCACGTCCTCGACGTCGCGGGCCTGTTCCTCGCGGGCGGCGAAGCGCACTTCCGCCTCGCTGAGTGAGAGTGCAGGGTGCAGCTGGCGTCCCGCGCCGGGCAGCGCGTCCACCGCGGCGCGGTCGGTGCCGAACACGTCGTCGGACGGTGACGGCGGGCTGCCGTGCAGAATCAGGCTGCGCGTCCGGCAGGGGCGGGCCGGCAGGCCGGCGACGGTCGCGGCCTGGTCGATGATCTCCTCGCCCATGCGCCGGTAGGTGGTCCATTTGCCGCCGGCCACCGATACCAGTCCGCTAGGCGCAATCTGAATCACGTGCTCCCGCGACAGGCTCGAGGTGTTGCCGCTGCCGCCGATCAGCGGGCGCAGGCCGGCGAACTGGCTGCGGATGTCGCTGCGTTGCGGCCTGCGACGCAGATAGCGGGCGGCCGTGGCGAGGATGAAGTCCACCTCGCCGTCCAGCGGCTGGGGCTCCAGCGGAATATCCGGCCGCGGCGTGTCGGTGGTGCCGAGTAGTAGCTTGTGCTGCCAGGGGATGATGAACAGCACGCGGCCGTCGTCGGTGCGTGGCACCAGCAGCGCCGTGTCGCCGGGCAGGAAATCCCGGTCGAGCACGATGTGTACGCCCTGGCTGGGGTTCAACTGGGCCGTACTCGTCGGGTCGTCGAGGCGCCGGATGGCGTCGGCCCACACGCCGGCCGCATTGACGACGACCCGCGCCGACAGCGCGAAGGATTCGCCGCTTTCCGCGTCCTGCGCGTCGACGCCGACGACGTGCCCGCCCTCATGGCGCAGCCCCGTAACGGGCAGCCAGTTGAGGGCCAGGCCGCCCAGGTCCAGCACCGTGCGCATCAGCGTGATGGCCAGCCGGGCGTCGTCGAAGCGGGCGTCCATGTAGGCGATACCGCCGACCAGCCCGTCCTCGCGCACGCCGGGCAGCGCGCGGCGGGTTTCCTCCACCGACAGCGGGCGGCTGGCGCCGAGGCTGTGGTTGCCGGCCAGCCAGTCGTAGGCGGCCAGCCCGACGCCGAGCTGCAGGCGGTCCCACTGGCGGTAGAGCGGTACGACGAAGCGTTGTGGATGCACCAGATGCGGCGCGTTGGCGAGCAGGAGCGCCCGCTCGGCCAAGGCTTCATGGACCAGCCCGATGCGCCCCTGGGCGAGGTAGCGGACGCCGCCGTGCACCAGCTTGGTGGACCGGGAACTGGTGCCCTTGGCGAAATCGTGGGCCTCCAGCAGCAGCGTCGAATAGCCCCGCGATGCGGCATCCACCGCACAGCCGAGGCCGGTGGCGCCGCCACCGATGACCAGCACATCCCAGCGCAGCGTGTGGCGCAGGCGCTCGAGCAGGGTTTCGCGCCTCATGGCGCGGCCCATCCGCGGGCACGCTCCACGGCGCGGTGCCATTCGGCGAGGCGGGCCTCGCGCTCGTCCTGGCAGCAGGTCGGCGCGAAGACCCGCTCTGCCTGCCAGTGGGCGGACAGTTCTTCAGGGCTGCGCCACAGGCCGACGGCCAGGCCGGCGAGATAGGCCGCGCCGAGGGCCGTTGTTTCGGTCTGCTGCGGGCGGATCACCGGCACGCCGAGCAGGTCGGCCTGGATCTGCATCAGCAGGTCGTTGCGCGCGGCACCACCGTCCACCCGCAGTTCGGTCAGCGGGCCAGCGCCGTCCCGGTTCATGGCATCCACCAGGTCGACCGTCTGCAGCGCAATGGCTTCCAGCGCCGCGCGGGCGATGTGGGCCTTGCCGCTGCCGCGGGTCAGGCCGAGCAGCGTGCCGCGGGCGTAGCCGTCCCAGTAGGGGGCGCCGAGGCCGGCGAAGGCCGGCACCAGCACCACGCCGCCGGTATCCGGCACCGAGGCGGCAAGGGCTTCGATGTCGGCGGCGCGCTGGATCAGCCCCAGCCCGTCGCGCAGCCACTGCACCACCGCGCCGCCGATGAAGACGCTGCCTTCCAGCATGTAGGTGGTCTGCCCGCCGATGCGCCAGCCGAGGGTGCTGAGCAGGCGATGCTTCGATTCGACAGGTTGCTCACCTGTATTGAGCATCAGGAAGCAGCCGGTGCCATAGGTATTCTTCGCCGAGCCGGGCTGCAGGCAGGACTGGCCGAAGGTGGCAGCCTGCTGGTCGCCGGCCAGCCCGCCGATCGGGATCGCAGTGCCGAACAGCCCGGCATCCGTCGCGCCGAGCACGCCGCTGCTGTCCACGACCTCCGGCAGCAGCGCGGCGGGAAGGTCGAACAGGGCCAGCAATTCCTCGTCCCAGCATTGGCGGTGGATGTCGAAGAGCATCGTGCGCGACGCGTTGCTCGGGTCGGTGACGTGCAGCCGGCCACCGGTGAGCTGCCACACCAGCCAGCTGTCGATGGTGCCAAAGGCCAGCTCGCCGGCAACAGCGCGGCGGCGTGCATCCGGTACATGATCCAGTAGCCAGGCCAGCTTGGTCGCCGAGAAATAGGCATCCACCTCCAGGCCGGTCCTGGCGCGGATCAGCGCCGCATGTCCGTTTGTGCGCAGGGCTTCGCAGGCGGCCACGGTGCGGCGGTCCTGCCAGACGATGGCCGGCGCCAGCGGTTGGCCGCTGCTTCGCTCCCACAGCACGGTGGTTTCCCGCTGGTTGGTGATGCCGATGGCTGCCACGTCGGCGCCGGTCAGCCCGGCCTTGCTCAGGGCCTGGCGGGCGCAGTCGAGCTGGGTCTGCCAGATCTCCAGAGGGTCATGCTCGACCCAGCCCGGCTGCGGGTAGGACTGCCGGAATTCGAGTTGGGCGCTGCCGAGGGCCTGGCCCCCAGCGTCGAAGACAATGGCACGGCTGCTGCTGGTGCCCTGGTCGAGGGCGAGGAGGCAAGACATGGCGCGGGCCTTTGCAGGAGGCGAAGGCTCCCAATCTAGCCCACTCGGTGCCGAAGTTGAACGGGCGCGTATGCCGTTGTGCAGGCCAGCTCAGGAAACCTGGCAGAAATGGGCGTCGCTCAGCTGGGCTTCGCCGTCCCAGCGATAGGCCACCAATGGGCCGCCGTTGCCGGCCGAGTAATCGACGCAGGCGGCATGCGGGGCGAGCACGCGCGGTTGCCCGGTGAACCAGTAATGGCCGAAGAATACCGGCCGCGGGTCCTGGTCATCGATGCGGGCATAGGCGGGGAGCGGCGTGTCCGGCAGCTGGCTGCGCAGTTGCTCGTGCACGAGGGCGGCGCGCCGGCAGGTGGTGGCTTCCTGGTCCCACCAACGGATGCGCACGCGGTGGCGTGCGATGCCGTCCTTGTCCTGGTAGGAGACGCCGTCTGGCAGCGGAATCTCCAGTCCCTTGGTGAGGGTCTCGGCGGCACGGAACAGGCTGGGTTCGGGTGTGTCCGTCACGGAGTCGTCGTCGGGCTCCCGGGTGGCGTCAGGAAGGGCTGTCTGCAGCAGACGGCCTTTCTCGACGTAGCCGGTGCTGGTCAGCCAGTCCATCAACCCCTGCTGCCAGCAGGCGTGCACGACGCGGATGCCCGGCAGTTCCAGCCACAGGGGGAGGGAGCGGAACCATGCGATGAGGTCGGCGTGCTGCGTCGGATCGCCCGCCACTTCGTCGAGGAAGCGCTGGTGCTGGATGCGGTTCTTGTGCCCCCAGCGGGTGCTGTAATGGCGGCGCAGGTATTCGCCGGGATGCATGGGGTCCGGCGTGTGCCAGGCAATCGCATTGAGCTCGTGGTTGCCCATCACCGCCAGTGCCGCGCCGCTTTCCACCATGTTGCGGGCGATGCGGACGGTGCGCAGCTGGTGGGGGCCGCGGTCGATGAAGTCGCCGACGAACACTGCCGTACGGGACGGGTGGCGCCACGCGTCGTCATGCGGGCGGTAGCCCATGTGCTGCAGCAGGGCTTCGAGCTTGTCGGCCTGGCCGTGGATGTCGCCGATGACGTCGTACCCCACGGTGGCTCCTCGAACGTTGCGCTGGCTTCAGCAGCCGCTGCCGTCCGGCCGGCGCGTGAAGCCAAAGCTGCCGCCGCCCAGGCTGGGCGGCTGGATGCAGATCATCAGTGCCAGGGACTTGGCGGATTTCACGATGTCGGGCGGGAAGGCCGAGAAGGGAATCGCCCGCTCGACGACCGACTTCACGAAGGCGATCTCGTCCTGCTGGTCGCCGGCATTGACGACCTTGAAGCTCTTCAGCGAGCCGTCCGGGTTCAGACGCACCTCAATGGACGCGTTGCGGATGCCGCGGGTGCGTGGGTCGTTCTTCACGAAGGCAGCGCTGCGGTTGAGCTTCTTGACCAGCGCGTCCATGTAGAACTCGAGGCTGAAGGGATCCACCGGCGGGCTGTTGGGGATGCGCTCGACCAGGTCTTCCAGGCTGCTCGAACTGCGCCCGCGGGACTCACGCATCTGCTCGCGGCCGATCTCGCGGGCCATCGCCATGGAGCGCTCGGCGAGGGTCGGCGGTGGCGGGGGCGGTTTCTTCGCGTCGCGGGCCAGATCGTTGAGGAAGTTGTCCATCTCCTCCTTCTGGGCCACGCTCCACGTGGGGGCGGGTTCGGCGCTGCGCACGGCGGGCGCGTTGGACTTGCGGGCGGTGAGGATGCGCGGACGGCTTTCGGGCGCCTTGGCTTTAGGCTTCTGTGCCTGCTGCGGTTTGCGCGGAGGCGCCTCGGCGATCTTGACAGGCTCCTTCGGACGCGGCCGTATATCCGCGCGGGGTGCCGGCGGCGGGGCGAGGCGGGCTTCCAGGTGGGGGCTGGCGTGTTCCTGTTCCGGCGGGTTCAGCTTGACCAGCAACAAGAGGCCATGGACGAGCAGAGACGTCGCGATCGCCAGCTGGAGGGCGCGCGAAGACCTGGATTGGGGCGAGTCGAACATTGGCCGGATTTTAGTCTGGCCGGCGCCGGGGCGGGCTGCTTTTTACACAAACCGCCCCGTTTGCAAGGCTGGCGTCAGGCACTCGTGCGGGCGCGCTCCCGGTCCACCTCCAGCCCGTAGCGCTTGAGCTTGAGGTACAGCGTGCTCTTGGCGATGTTGAGCTGGCGCGCTGCCCAGGTGAGGTTGCCGCCGGTGGCGGCGATGGCACGGCGGATAAGCTCCAACTCGCCGTCGGCGATGCTGCAGATCCGGGAGCCGCCAGTGGCAGTCGGTGGCGGCACCTCGATGTCCGACAGCTCGGCGGGCAGGGCGCCGGCGTCGATCTCCGCGCCGTCGCTCATCAGCACCATGCTCTCCACCGCGTTGCGCAGTTCGCGCACGTTGCCCGGCCATGGGTAGGCCTGCAGACGTTCCAGGATGCCCATGCCGAGTGGGCGCTCGGGCAGGCCGTGCTGGGCGGCGAAGCGGGTCAGGAACAGGTCTACCAGCAGCGGGATGTCCTCCCGCCGTTCGCGCAGCGGCGGCAGATGCAGCGTCGTGACGGCGATGCGGTAGTAGAGGTCCATGCGGAACCGGCCGGCCGCGACTTCCTCGCGCAGGTTGCGGTGGGTGGCGGCGACAAGGCGGAAATTCACCTTGCGCGGGGCGTTCTCGCCGAGGCGGTGGATCTCGCCTTCCTCCAGCACCCGCAGCAGATGGGGCTGCAGGTCGATGGGCATCTCGCCGATCTCGTCGAGGAACAGCGTGCCGCCGTCGGCCGCCTCGATCTTGCCCATCATGCCGCCCTTGCGGGCGCCGGTGAATGCGCCCTCCGCGTAGCCGAACAGCTCGCTGGCCAACAGTTCCCGCGACAGCCCGCCGCAGTTGAGGGCCACGTAGGCACCACTGGCGCGCTGGCTGGCCTCGTGGATGCCGCGGGCGAACTCCTCCTTGCCGACGCCGGTCTCGCCGAGCAGCAGCACCGGCACCTTCGAGCGGGCCAGCTGGCGCGCCTTGTCGATGGCCGACAACAGCGTGGGATTGCGGCTGACCAGCGACGCGAAATTGCGCACCTTGGCCGGGCTGTCGGGCGGCGTACAGTTCGGCGCCGCCTGCTGGATGGACGCCGGGCGGGCGCCGCGGGCGAGGGGCATGATCAGCAGCGTGCCGAGGCGCAGGCCGTGGCTCGTCACCGGCACCAGCCAGTCGTTGTTCATCCACTCGGGCAGCGGGCCGACCGGACCGTCCGCGCCGAGGGCCATCTCCGGCAGGCGTGCGGGGACGGACAGATCCATGTCGCCGCCCCGCGCTGCAACGGCACTCGTGGCGTGCTCGTTGATCTTGACCGGCACGCCGCGCCGGTCGAAGAGGATCAGGCCGTCGGTGGCGCTGGAGCCCCAGCGGCCCATCGCCCCTTCCAGCAGGCGGCAGCGCAGCTCCATTTCCCGCGCGGCCAGGCGGCTCTCGATGCGGCTGGCGGTGGTGACGGCGAGGGCCAGGCTCTGGCGGTTATAGGTTTCGGACAGGCCGGAGACGTCGATCACGCCGACGATCTCGCCGCCCTGGGGATGGCGGATCACCGCCGCCGAACAGGTCCACAGCTTGATGCCGGCACAGAAGTGCTCGGCCGAGTGGATCTGCACCGGCTGGCCGACGGCCAGCGCCGTACCGATGGCGTTGGTGCCGCAGATGTGCTCGCTCCAGGTGACGCCGGGAATCAGGCGGATCGACTCGGCGGTGTCCACCGTCGGGGTGTCGCCTTCCATCGTGAGGATGGTGCATTGGGTGTCGGCCAGCAGCATCATCGTGCCGCTCTCGGCGAGGAAATCCCGTGCGTAGGCCATCACCGGCGCACCGGCCTCCAGCAGTTCGCTGTTGCTCTCCCGCAGCGCATAGAGCGCGTGCTCGGGCAGGGGATCGGGGGCGTAGCGGCGATCCGGGTCCACGCGGGCGTCCTGGCAGCGCCGCCACGAGCGGTCCACCAGGGTGCGCAGGGTGTCGTTGCGGGCGGCATCACCGCTCAGGAAGGATTCCCAGGCGGCCATCACGGCGGCGTTATTGCGTGGATTGGAGAACACTGGTCCCTCCGTGCTGTGCTTTTCTCACGTCTTCCTCCTTTGGCTTGCGTCCCGGCCGCGGCGGGCCGCGATCGAGGCGGCCGATATGAATGGTTTCTGCGCGCAGGCGGAACGGTGGATCGATCGGGTGGTGCTGTGCCTCCTGTTGGGTCTGGTCGGCCGAAGAGCCGGATTGCCATCCTCAAGATTAGCAAAGGTGATGCCATCCGGCAGCGGTGTGCGCAGTCCGCATGTCGCGCGGGCTCCGCTACGCTGCGTGGGGTACCTGCCGGGATGGAGCGTCCGAAAATCGGACGTTCGGGACGGCGTCCGACTCGTTTTCGGACGTTTGCCGGCAGCGTGGGATGGTGTTCCACCGGCAACAAAAAAGCGGGGTCGGCCGCTACGGCCGAGCCCCGCAAAGCGCTTGCAACCCTGCTTAAGCGCGTTCCGGC
Source organism: Pseudomonadota bacterium (assembly GCA_018241685.1). Taxonomy (GTDB): domain Bacteria; phylum Pseudomonadota; class Gammaproteobacteria; order Burkholderiales; family Rhodocyclaceae; genus Zoogloea. The sequence goes on along the minus strand of JAFEDJ010000071.1, from coordinate 56,731 downwards.
ACCGGCAGGCCCATCCAGTCCTTGTAGAAGGCCTCGATGTCCGGTTCGAAGTCATGGATCACCGGATACCACGGGGTCGGCGCTTCCACGTCGTGCATGGTGCCGCAGGTCGGGCAGTAGTACTCGCGATACACCTGCCACTGGGTGTCCGGCGCCATCAGCTTGGGATAGACCTCGGTCATCGCTTCTTCGGTGTCGCGTACGTAGATGGCGGCATGGAGCTTCCAGTTTTCACGGTAGTCGGCGAAGACGTGGCCGCAGTCGCACTGGGTGACCCATTCCTTGGTCTTGGCGGACTGCACGATGTACAGGTGCGGGCCGAGGGGCAGGACGATCTTGTCCTTGAACGTGACCTTGGCCTGCAGGGCCGCCACGTACTGCTCGAAGCGGCTTTGGTCCTTGGGCATGGACAGCATGCGGAAGGTGGTTTCCCAGTCGAGAGTGCCTTCGACGAGGTGGGCGACCTGCTCGTTGGTGTAAGTAGACATGTTCGAACTCCTTGATTCGGTGATTACTCTTCGACCTGGACGACGGTGGTGACGTCGGGCAGCAAGGACAGGTCCATGCGGTGCTTGGCGCCGTAGGACGGCACGCCCAGCTCTTCCTCGCGCACCAGCCAGTCGGCCGGCAGGTTCCAGAAGTCCTTGAACTGCTGGGTGAACTTCTCGGACAGCGCGAAGCTGGTGGCGAACATGTGCTGGACCTGGATGGAGGCGTGCTTGTTGAGGATGCGTTCGCGCTCTTCCTTCATCCATTCGCGGGTCGGCAGCGCGCGGGCCAGGCGTTCCTTGCGGATCTCGGCGCGGCGGGCCTGGGTCTTGGCCGGATCGACGGTGAACACGCCCTTGGCGTCCTGGGTCAGCACCGCGCCATAGACCTTCTCGGCGTACTCGGGCAGCAGGAACTTCTGGTTGAGGTCCGCCTCGATGGCCTTCGGCTCGCGATCGATGGGGTCGCCGAAGCCGGGGCCGCCGCGCAGGTAGTTGAGGTAGAGGTCGTGGTTGGCGTAGCAGTCCTCGGTGGTGATGCACTGCTTGTCGCGCTTGACCGTGGCGGTGGCGTCCAGGTGGCGCTCGTAGTCCGGGTTGGACGGATCGAGGTCGCCGCCCAGCGGCAGGCTGTCGCCGATAGCGATGCGGTTTTCCAGCCCGGTCTTGTGGGCCTCGAAACGGTAGCCGGTGGCGGACGGATAGCCGCCCATCAGGCCCCAGTCGCTGTTCATGAAGCCGTTGCCCATGAAGAACATGGTCCAGTCCTGGGCGTTCCATACCATGCGCAGCGTCTCGAAGCCGCAACCGCCGCGGTACTTGCCGTAGCCGCCGGAGTTGGCCTTGACGTTGCGGCCGAGGTACAGGAGCGGCTCGGCCATCTCCCAGATCTCGATATCACCCATGTCGCCTTCCGGGTTCCAGATCGCGGCGGCGTGGTTGAGGCCGTCCTTGACCGCGCAGGCGCCGGTGCCGCAGGAGCTGGCCTCGAAGCTGTTCACCGCGTGGATCTCGCCGTCCTGGTTGATGCCGCCGCCCTGCAGCCAGTTGGAGGTGTTGGCGTTGCCGGCGTTGACCTCCTCCAGATAGCCGCGGCTGAAGTAGGACTGGCCGAGGCCGCGCCACAGGGCTGCCCAGCCGGACACCAGGAAGTGCCAGGCGTAGGCGTGGCCGGTGCGGCGGTCGTCCGGGTTGCACCAGGTGCCCTTGGGCAGGCGGAACTCGGTGGCGTAATAGGCGCCGTCGTTGATGCGCTGGGTCGGCACCAGGGTCTGGCACATCATCACCCAGATGCCGGAGGTGAAGGCCACCTGGTGGGCGTTGAAGGTATGCCAGCCCCAGCGGCTCGCGCCCTCGAAGTCGAGGCGCCACTTGCCGTCCGGCTTGATGGTCATCTCGCACGGTGAGTGCATGATGGAGTCGAGCTTGGCGAAGGCGTTGGAGACCTGTACGTCTTCATGCTTGTAGGGCACATCGACGAAGGACACCTTGCGGTACTTGCCGGGCAGGGTCATGGCCTTGATGCGGCTCATCAGGCCGCGGCGGCCTTCCTCGATGACCTCGAAGGCGAACTTCTCGTAGGCCTCGATGCCGTCGGCGCGGATCACGTCCTCCACCAGCTCGCGGATCATGTGGCAGCCGGCGATACGGGTCTTCTCGTCGAGGATCCAGTATTTTGGCGTGCGCACCGAGCGCTGCGACTCGTGCAGCCAGTCGCGCAGCGGCTCGTCGTTGATGCCGGTCTTGCGGCAGGTGATCATGTAGCCGTCGCCGAAGCGCTGGGTCTGGCCGGTGGACATGGAGCCCGGCGTCACCGAGCCGGTGTCGATCACGTGGGTCACGCCACCGACCCAGCCGATCAGCTTGCCTTCCCAGAAGATCGGCACGATGGTGGCGATGTCGCAGGGGTGCACGTTGCCGATGGCGCAGTCATTGGTGGTGAACATGTCGCCGGGGTTGATGCCGGGGTTGCCCTCCCAGTTGTTCTCGATCATGTACTTGATCGCTGCGCCCATCGTGCCGACGTGGATGATGATGCCGGTGGAGGTCAGCACGCAGTCGCCGGCGGCATTGTAGAGCGTGAAGCACAGCTCGCCTTCCTGCTCGACGATGGGGCTGGCGGCGATCTTCTTGGCCGTTTCGCGGGCATGCACCAGGCCGCCGCGCAGCTTGGAGAACAGTTTTTCGTAGCCGATCGGGTCGCTGTCGCGGAAGGCCAGCTTCTCGATACCGTTGTAGTGGCCGCTGGCCTTGGTGCGCTCGATGATGCCGTCGCGGAACTGCTTCAGGGTCTGGCCGTTTTTCAGCAGGTCGGCAAAGCCGAGCTCATTCTTGTTCATCATGTTCATGACGATGTCTCCTCAATGGGGTGGGTGGCCTAGCGGACTTCCTTGAGATGGAACAGGCGGTGCTTGTCGATCGTGGTCGCGAAGCCATCCGGCACCACAAAGGTGGTCGCGTCGGATTCGATGATCGCGGGGCCCACGATGTGATTGCCGGCCTTCAGGCTTTCCATCTTCCACAGCGCGGCGTCGACCCAGCGCTTGTGGCGGTAGAACGGGCGGGTGCCCAGGTAGGCGCTCTGCGGCGGCGTCGGGCCGGCGTCCTCGTCTTCCGGCAGCACCGGCTTCTGGGTCACTACCGTGCCGCGCAGGATCGCGCCGGTGATCGAGAAGCCCAGTTCCGGCGAGCGCGCCGAGCTGGCATACACACGGCCATAGGTGTTCTCGAAGGCATCGACGATCTGGTTCCAGTCGGCGGCGCTGGCGGCGCTGGTCACCGGCGAGACGATCTCCAGGTCGTTGAGCTGGCCCATGTACTGCATCTTGTAGCCGGGGATCAGTAGCACGTCCTCGGCCTTGTAGCCATTGAGCACGAACTCGTCGATGACCTTCAGCGCCAGTTCGGACCAGGCGTCCTGCAGCGTGCGGCAGGCCGCTTCCTTGTCCGCGTCGGGGGCGAGCTGGGCGACGCCCAGGTCCACCGACTTGTCGTAGCGGTACTCGAAATCTGCGCAGGCGCAGCCGAAGGCCGAGAAGCCCGCCGCCCAGGCCGGCACCACCACGTCCTTGAAGCCGACGCCTTCGGTGTAGCCGTAGGTGTGCACCGGGCCGGCGCCGCCGTAGGAGAAGCAGGTGAATTCGGCCGGGTTGTAGCCCTTGGCGCTGATGTTGGCGCGCAGGTACTCGGACAGGGTCAGGTCGAGCAGCTCGATGACGCCGGCCGCGGCATCTTCCACCGACAGGCCGAGCGGGTCGGCGATCTGCGCCTTGATGTGGTCGCGGGCGCGCTGCACGTCGAGCTTGATCGCCCCACCCAGAAAGTTGTCCGGGTTCAGGTAGCCGAGCACCACGTGGCAGTCGGACACCGACACCGTATCCAGGCCGCTCTCCGGCCAGCAGGTGCCGACCCGGTAGCCGGCGCTGTCCGGGCCGAGCTTGATCGACTTGCTGTAGGGGTCGAGGCGCACGAAGCTGCCGGCGCCAGCGCCCACCGAGTCCATCGCCACCAGCGGCAGGGACAGTACCAGGCGGGCCATGTCCGGATCGGACTTGATCGCGAAGTTGCCCTTGGTGATCAGCGCCACGTCGAAGCTGGTGCCGCCGATGTCGGAGCAGGCGATGTTCTCGTCGCCGAGGTATTCGCCGAGCAGCTTGGAGCCGATGACGCCGCCGATCGGGCCGGAGACGATGGTGCGGGCCAGCTCCTTGGCCTTCCAGCTGATCGTGCCGCCGTGGGTGGCCATCACGCGCAGGTCGAACTTGGCGCCGTGCTTCTTGAAGCGGTCGCTGACCTTCTTGAGGGTCTGGCGCGACGGTTCGGCACCGTAGGCTTCCAGGATGGTGGTGTTCATCCGGTGGCTTTCCTTGCGCGACGGGTAGTAATCCACCGACGCGAAGACCGGGATGTCCACCTTCAGCTTGGCCAGCTCCTCACGCGCAATGTCGCGGGCACGGGTTTCGCTGGACTCGTTCTTGTGGGACTGCAGCAGGCAGATCACGATGGCCTGCGCGCCGGCGGCGATCAGCTCGCGGGTGGCCTGGCGGACTTCCTCCTCGCGCAGCGGGATGACCACCTTGCCCTGCACGTCGGTGCGCTCGGTCACGCCGCGGGTGCGGGAAACGGGCACCAGCGGCTCGTCGTAGCGGTGGGTGTTGAGGTGGATGCGGTCTTCCAGCGCGTAGCCCAGATAGCTCTGCAGGGCGCGGCCCATCGAATGGATCTGCTCGAAACCCTTGTTGCAGATCAGGCCCACGTCGAGGCCCTTGCGCATCAGGATACGGTTGAGCATCGCGGTGCCGGAATAGACGCAGGTCGCCAGTTCCGGATAGACGTCGTCCACCGTGCGGTTCCAGTGGGCGAGGGCGTCTTCCGACGAGTTGAAGATGGCCAGCGATTCGTCGGCCGGATTGCTCTGCGCCTTGCCGACGACGAAGCGTCCGTCGGCTCGTACGAAGAAGGTGTCGGTCATCGTGCCGCCGGCATCGATGCCCATCACCTGCACCTGTGATTGTTGGACTTCCATGGTTGTCTCCATTTCTCCTTGGTTTGGATTGGTGCCGCGTTCCGCCGCACCCCGGGGCGAGCCGCTGACCCCGCAAGACATAGCGCAACCGCTGTGCCAGGCCACGGATAAAGGAGCTAAGAGACTGAAATGGAATTGATTTTTTAATTAATGCCGCTGGAGCGGAGGCTGGGCAGGCGGATCAATCGGCGACCGAGAATCGGACGTTCGTGCAGGAGTCGAACGTCCGGCTCACAGCCGTGGAGGGGGTATTACTGGCTGCACCACTCGCTGCGTTCGCCGCTGCCATCGCGAGATTGGCGTTCGGTGAGGCTCATCGTCGAACGGACCTTGCCGGTGCTGGCGTCGAACAGCACATCGAAGCGTGCTGGTTCGTTCCATACATCGCAGTAGCGCCATTCCCACACGCGCTCGTTGCGTGCCGGGTAGCTTACCGTCCAGGGCAGGTAGGGCGGCCCGATCTCGCGCATTACCATGTCCTCGTCCATGCCCGGCTGTACGCGAGCGAAGTGCGGCATATCGAGCACATTCCCGACGCTGCGCACCCGGCCGCCCGCATCGGTGACAGCCATCCAGGTCTGGGTGCCCAGCGGCGACGTGGTGAAGGCCAGGCGCTCGCCACCGTTTTCCACCGGCCAGCGCCTGGCGGGTGGCCCCAGGCGAGCGACGAGTTCATCGACCGTCGCGGCGTTTGCCGGGAAGCGCGGGCCAGCGCAGGCGGACAGCAGGGCGGCGAGGGAAGCGCCCAGCAGAGCGGCAGGCAGGGGTTTCATGGTGAGGGTACGATCGTCGGTGGACAGGGCCGTTAATGTCTGTGATGCCTGCCACTGGTGACATGTTCCCCCGAGTTGATCGATGGTGACCGCCGACACATAGCACGCGCCAGACCGCTCGGTGACCATGTCGGTGTCGACAGGTGAGTGCGCGTGATCAACATTCGATGCTGTTGCAGCCGCATCGATTGATGCGGCTGCAACATACGATGCTGCGAGGGGCTATTGCGATGTGGGAGAGGCGAGATTTGATAGTGCGGATGCAATATGAAATGTCGTAGCGTCCACAAAGGATGTGTGCCGCACGGTATCGAACGGAGCTTGGCGGAACATTCGATGTTCACGCTGCGAGATTTGAAGTTCACTCAGAAACATCGAGTCAGCAGCGTGATTAACGACCCGGGTAGCCCGGCGGCGGAGGCGGCGGGTAATAGCCGGGTTGTGGCGCCGACGGCGGGGCGGAATAGCGCTGTTGCGGCGCCACGGCCATTGGCACCTGCTCGCCCTTTGCGTACATGCACTGGATGTAGGCGTGGTCATAGCTGCGTTGGGTGCCGTAGGCGGAGCTCTGGGCCGCACCTGAGCCGGCCGCGCTGCCAAGCAGCAATCCTGCGCCGGCGCCTGCACCCGCTCCGTTGTGACCGCCGATCGCTGCGCCGGCGAGCGCCCCGACGGCTGTCCCGACAACTGCGCTTTTCACGCCCGCATCTGTGGCTGCCTGATTGGCATCGCGGCCGCCGATCTGGTAACTCGCATATTGGCGACACTCGGCATCGTCGGCCCGGAATTGATCGAAAGTCTTCCCGTAACCCGGGAGCGCCATGATGCTCGGCCCATTGGGCATCGTCACGCATCCGGAAAGCAATAGCAGCGGGAGTGCGATCGCAAGAGTGGCTTTGGATGTTTTCATGATGATCATCCTCTCCGGTCAAGGTTGTTCGGGGGGTTGAGGCTGGACCTGCTGCCAACCACCGGGACAATCTTTGACGTAGGGATAATAGGCGTTGGCTGCGGCGCAGAAATACCAGACATTGGCCGCCGGAGCCTGCGCCGGTGCCGCTTGTTGCTGGATATACACCGGGGGAGCCGTACGCTCGATGACGACCGGTGGTGAGTATGGGGGATAGTAGTAGGGGGGGTAATACGCCGGCGCGTACAGCGGGACGCCGATCATTACACCCACATGGGCGTGGCCGCGGTCTGCCCAGGCCGGATTTGTGCTGGCGGCGCCAAGCACGACCAGTGCGGCAAGCAGTTTGAGAGTTTTCATTTGAAGCTACCCGCTAGCGTTGAACAGCTAAACACCCCATCAGACACGTGTCCGGCATGGGGCAAACGTAAAAAGGGATTCAGTTTTTTGTCTTGGCCGGAGCACGAGTTCTTGGTGCCGGTGCGGCAGGCCCTGGCGTAGCACTGGAGTCATGCCTGGACTCCTCGAAGTCCTGCCAATGTTCATGATGGCGGCCCTGGAGCTGGGAATGCATCCGGACGATGCGGTCCAGCACCTTACGCTGATCGTCGTTCAGCACTTTCCGCAACCTGTCGGTCGCATCCGCCAGCCTGGCTATGTGCTGGGCAAAGCTTGCGGCCTGATCAGCATGCAAACGCATGAGGGCGGCTGCATCCACGTCGAGTGGTACAAGCTTGTATGCCCCGTAACTGCCAGCCAGTTCCTGGGCGGAGGCGGCATAGGCTTCCCAGGCACCTTCCTGTGAGGCCTTGATCTCCAACATGGCCGCTTCCCGGTCCAGACGTTTCTTGACCCACTGGGCCTGGTCTTGATGGGGCAAGGAGCGTGCCGGGTCCTGAGATGCAGGATCTTCATCGGCAAAAGAGACGGACGGCAACCCGGCAGAGACCAACATGCAGCCAACGGTAAGGGTCGAGAGAAGTAATCTTGAGGCAAGCATGTCGGTCTCCTGTTGTTCGTTGACTTGATTGAAATTCTAGGCCTGTGCCTCTACAGGATGCGCTTTACAATCATGAGCAATTGTAATTCCGTTGTTTCAGAACTCTCGTGGCTTGAGGCTGAACGGTAGAGTTGCGTGCTCTCTTGGGATTAGGGGGGACCTATGAGGATTCGCTGGCAGGATTGGCTATCGGTACTTCTGGGGGCATGGCTTGCCACATCGCCACATGTCCAAGGCTACTGGCTTAATCACCCCGCTACGGAGAACGCATATGGCGTTGGGGCAGTGATCGTCGTTTTCAATCTGATGGTGGCTATTCGTCTGGTGGACGCCGGCGAGGAAATTCTCAATGCCCTGATCGGCTTCTGGCTGATATGTGCGCCATATTTGCTGGGCTTTTCCGGGGAGAGCTCTGCAAAGATCACGGCAATTACGGTTGGCGTCAGCGTAATGGCACTTGCGATCCTGCAAATGCTTCGGCTCAAGGACCGCTGACCACGAGGGCCCGCAGGTTGATGCGCAGAGCCCGGTAAGCGATCCAACAGGAACAACAGGAAATCACCATGCGTAGCGATGAAATCAAGGCCATCTTCGATCAGCAGGCTTCCAGCTATGACGAACGGTGGGCAAAAACGGCGCCTATTCGGGAAGCGATGCATCTCCTCCTGGCGGCGGTATTTGCCGAGCTCCCGGCCACGGCACGGATCCTCTGTGTCGGAATCGGTACCGGCGAAGAAATGAGCTATCTCGCGCAGCGATTTCCGCAATGGACTTTCGTCGCCGTGGAACCCTCCGGCGCCATGCTCGATGTCTGTCGCAGCAAAGCGGAGAAGGAAGGGTTTATTTCCCGCTGCTCATTCCATGAGGGCTACCTGGAGTCGCTGCCTGTCCAGGATGCGTTCGATGCCGCGACGTGCTTTCTGGTATCCCAGTTCATTCTGGAACAGGATGCCCGCACCGATTTCTTCCGGACCATCGCAGCAAGGCTTCGCGCAGGGGGCATTCTGGCGAGTTCGGATCTGGCATCGGAAATAGACTCCGCTGAATACGAAGCCCTTCTCAAGGTGTGGCTGAACATGATGCTGGCTGCAGGTATCCCCGCGTCCGGATTGGAGCAAATGCGCGCGGCTTACGCCAAGGATGTCGCAATCCTCCCTCCTGCTCAGGTGGCCTCCATCATCCAGGCGGCCGGTTTTGAGCAGCCTGTGGGGTTCTATCAGTCGGGGCTGATTCATGCCTGGTTTTCCAGGCGTACAGAAGGCAATGTCGGCTAGGGATTCCGACTGATTGCCAGTTACCGATGAATGGCCACGCCGACGCCCGAGGGCTTGTTCGACTGGCGCACCACCTATTGGTAGTGCGCACCGCAAATACGGCCCTTCGGCTTCAACCCCCTTGGTGGGCTGACATCAGCTTCTCTTCGTGTCGCCTCGCCAGAATGGCGTCCATCAATTCCCGCGCCTCATCGGCAATCATTCCGCAGGCCCACAGGTAGTTTTCCTGATACTCCGCATCCAGGCGCCGGAAAACAGCGCCAGCGTTGCCACGCGTCATGGCGAGTAGCGCTTGAAGCTGCGCCTGTCGGGCGGTGAGCTGATCGATGAGGGCGAGGGAACCAACGCTATCCGACAACACATAGAGCGGGTCTGCTGGCGCTGTGAAGTTCATCGGCGTGTTCATGCCGTGGCCTCCTGCGAGTGTCGTGTCGAATGGACCGTGTGGAGTGCGGAAGGTATGAATGGAATGGGTGAGCGCGAATGTGCGCACGACTGGGTGTGAACGACCATGGTGCAGTGCTCCTTTGCGAGATTGAATCTCCGCCCCCCGCTTCCCAACGGGGCGGCGGAACCGTGTGGAGTGGGAAGTACCGGGCAAAGGAACCGGCCAGCCTTGCGGCTGCACCACACGGCCCGCCATTGAACAGGCGCAACCATGTAGCCGACATGAGAAAGCCGCGACAAACGCGGCCTCATCGGCCTTTGCTTTTCCGGGCTTCCCAACCCGGTCACCACTGTTTAGGTGACGGCGGTGAGTATCAGGTTCGCATCGTGGATGCGTCAAGCGTCGATAGTTTTCGGGGCAGGTGCACTGTGCCTTTGTATGGTGAGGTCAGGAATCCAACGGAAGGCCTTGTGCGTGCTTCTTTATAACGCGCAAATCTGTCTAGCTCCTCATCATTGCACTCCAAGGAATATACAAAGCCATTTTTATTGGTTTGGTGCATCGCGACTCCTCCCTAGACTCGGGTCTGACTCGATAAACAGGAGAATCCCATGTCCCCGACCCGTGCTGCGCTGCGTCCCGTGCTGGCCTTGCTGGCGGGCCTGACGGTCTTGCCGGCGGCGCCGGCCTTGGCCGATGCCACGCTTCTCAATGTCTCCTACGATGTGTCGCGGGAGCTTTATAAGGACATCAATCCGGCCTTCATCGCCCAGTGGCAGCGCACGGCGAAGGAGAAGCTGACGATCAACCAGTCCCATGGTGGTTCGAGCAAGCAGGTCCAGTCGGTGGCGGCGGGCCTGGAGGCGGATGTGGTGACGATGAACCAGGTGCCGGACATCGATGTGCTGGCCAAGCAGGGCCTGGTTGCTTCGGACTGGCAGAAGGCTTTCCCGCACGCGGCGGCGCCTTACACGACGAACACCATCTTCCTGGTGCGCAAGGGCAATCCGAAGGGCATCAAGGATTGGTCCGACCTGGTCCGTCCGGGCCTGCAGGTGATCGTGCCGAACCCCAAGACATCCGGCAACGGCCGCTATACCTATCTGGCAGCATGGGGCTATGCGCTGCAGAAGACCGGCAGCGACGCCGGTGCGCGGGACTTCGTAACCAAGCTGTTTGCCAACGTGCCGGTGCTCGACGGCGGCGGCCGCGGGGCGACGACGACCTTCACGCAGCGTGACATCGGCGACGTGCTGATCACCTTCGAGAACGAGGCGGTGCTGATCGACCAGGAAGTGGGCGGCGACAAGTTCGACGTGGTCTATCCGTCCGTGTCCATCGAAGCGGCGGCGCCGGTGGCGCTGGTGAGCAAGGTGGTGGACAAGCGCGGCACGCGCAAGCAGGCGACGGCTTACCTGAACTTCCTGTTCTCGCCGGAAGGGCAGGAGATCATCGCCAAGCACCATTTCCGTCCGGTCGATCCGGCAATCCTGAAGAAGTACGCCAGCCGTTTCCCGGCCGTGAAGACCTTTACGGTGGAAGGCAAGCTGGGCGGTTGGGATGCGGTGCAGAAGACCCATTTCGCCGACGGCGGCGTGTATGACCAGATCGTGGTGAAACGCTGATGGCTGCGACGAATTCGACCCGGGTGCTGCCGGGCTTCGGCCTCAGCCTCGGCTATACGCTGAGCTGGCTGTCGCTGATCGTGCTGATCCCGCTGGTGGCGGTGTTCCTGAAGGCCGGCTCCCTCGGTGCAGATCACTTCATCGCCGCGGTGTCGTCGCCGCGGGTGCTGGCGTCCTATCGCCTGACCTTCGGTGCGTCGCTGATCGCCGCGCTGATCAACACCGTCTTCGGCCTGATGCTGGCGTGGGCGCTGGTGCGTTATTCCTTCCCTGGCAAGCGCCTGGTGGATGCGCTGGTGGATCTGCCGTTCGCGCTGCCGACGGCGGTGGCCGGCATCGCGCTGACCGCGCTGTATGCCAAGAACGGCTGGGTCGGCAAGCTGCTGGAGCCGCTGGGCATCCAGGTCGCCTTCACGCCGCTGGGCGTGCTGGTGGCGCTGATCTTCATCGGGTTGCCGTTTGTGGTGCGCACGGTGCAGCCGATCCTCGAGGATCTGGACACCGAGTACGAGGAAGCGGCGGTGAGCCTTGGTGCCAACCGCTGGCAGGCTTTCCGCCACGTGGTCTTCCCGACCGTGCTGCCGGCGCTGATGACCGGCTTCGCGATGGCCTTTGCCCGCGCGGTGGGGGAATACGGTTCGGTGATCTTCATCGCCGGCAACATTCCGCTGGTGTCCGAGATCACCCCGCTGATGATCATCACCAAGCTTGAGCAATACGACTACGCCGGCGCGACTGCCATCGCCGTGGTCATGCTGCTGATTTCGTTCGTGCTGCTGCTGATCATCAACGGTCTGCAGGCATGGACTGCCAAACGTACCGGGAGGGAACGCTGATGTCCGGCGCTGCTGCTGTATTGCATGGGTCGGCGGATCACGCCGCCCGATTTGAATCGAAGGCCGCCACGCGCGAACCGGCGCTGGTGAAGTGGGGCATCCTGGCGCTGTCGCTGACCTTCTTCAGCATCTTTTTGCTGCTGCCGCTGATCACGGTGTTCGTGGAGGCGCTGCGCAAGGGCTGGGATGTGTACTTCGCCGCGCTGATCGAGCCCGATGCGTGGGCGGCGATCAAGCTGACGCTGACCGCGGCGGCGATCTCGGTGCCGCTCAACCTGGTGTTCGGCGTGGCCGCGGCCTGGTTGATCACCAAGTTCGAGTTCCGCGGCAAGCATCTGCTGATCACCCTGATCGACCTGCCGTTCTCGGTGTCGCCGGTGGTGTCGGGCCTGATCTACGTGCTGGTCTTCGGTGCACAAGGCTGGTTCGGGCCGTGGCTGTCGGAGCACGACATGAAGGTGGTCTTTGCGGTGCCGGGGATCGTGTTGGCTACGGTCTTCGTGACTTTCCCCTTCGTGGCCCGCGAGTTGATTCCGCTGATGGAAGCCCAGGGGCGCGACGAGGAAGAGGCCGCCGTGGTGCTCGGCGCGCGGGGCTGGCAGACCTTCTGGTACGTGACCCTGCCCAACGTGAAATGGGGCCTGCTGTATGGCGTGATCCTGTGTAACGCCCGCGCGATGGGTGAGTTCGGCGCAGTCAGCGTGGTGTCCGGCCACATCCGCGGTCAGACCAACACGATGCCGCTGCACGTGGAGATTCTTTACAACGAATACCAGTTTGCCGCCGCCTTTGCGGTGGCCTCCCTGTTGGCACTGCTGGCGCTCGTGACCCTGGTCATCAAGACCTGGGTGGAGCATCAGGCCGGCAAATCGAGCCAGCAATCCGAGGAATGAGATCATGAGCATCCAGGTTCAGAACATCCGCAAGGAATTCGGCAGTTTCACCGCCCTCAACGACGTGTCGCTGGATTTTCCCACCGGCGAACTGGTGGCGCTGCTCGGCCCGTCCGGCTGCGGCAAGACAACGCTGCTGCGCATCATCGCCGGGCTTGAGTCGGCGGACAGCGGCAAGGTGCTGCTGGATGGTGCCGACGCCTCCGACACTCATGTGCGCGAGCGCCAGGTGGGCTTCGTGTTCCAGCATTACGCGCTGTTCCGCCACATGACGGTGTTCGACAACGTGGCTTTCGGCATGCGCATGAAGCCGCGTGGCCAGCGCCCGTCGGAAAGCGCGATCAAGGCCAAGGTGACCGAACTGCTGAAGCTGGTGCAGCTTGACTGGGTGGCGGACCGCTTCCCGTCGCAGCTGTCCGGCGGCCAGCGCCAGCGGATCGCGCTGGCCCGTGCGCTGGCGGTGGAACCGCGCGTGTTGCTGCTCGACGAGCCTTTCGGCGCGCTTGATGCCAAGGTGCGCAAGGAGCTGCGCCGCTGGCTGCGTCGCCTGCACGACGAGCTGCACATCACCTCCATCTTCGTGACCCACGACCAGGAAGAAGCGCTGGAAGTGGCCGACCGGGTGGTGCTGATGGACCACGGCAAAGTGGAGCAGGTGGGCACGCCGGAAGAGGTGTACCGCCATCCGGCGTCGCCCTTCGTGTATGGCTTCCTCGGTTCGGTGAACCTGTTCCACGGTCGCGTGGATGGCCAGAAGGTGCATGTGGGCGACGACGTGCTGGCGCCGGGCAAGGTGGATCTGGCGACCGGCTCCGAGGTATTCGCGTTTGCCCGTCCGCATGAGCTGAACATCGTCGTCAATCCGCAGGAAGCCGGTGGCGTGTCGGCGAAGATCAGCCGCATCCTGGCCTTCGGCGTGACGGCCCGCGTGGAGCTCGACGGGCTCAATGGTTCGACCGGCCAGCTGTTCGAAGTCGAAGTGACCCGTGACGAGGTGCAGCGCCTCGGCCTGGAGGAAGGGCAGACGGTTCGTCTGGTACCCTCGCGCCTGCGGGTTTTTGAACGCAATGCAGACAAGAATGGCGCCGAGCAGGCGCCCAACTGGGTGATCTGATGAATTTTCAGCAACTGCGCATCATTCATGAAACGGTGCGCCGCAATTTCAACCTGACGGAGGTGGCCAATGCGCTGTTCACCTCCCAGTCGGGGGTGTCCAAGCACATCAAGGATCTGGAAGACGAGCTGGGCCTCGAGCTGTTCATCCGCAAGGGCAAGCGTCTGCTCGGGCTGACCGAGCCGGGACAGGAGCTGGTCCATATCGTGGACCGCATGTTGATGGACGCCCGCAACATCAAGAGCATCGCCGACCAGTTCAGCAACAAGGATCACGGCCAGCTGACCATCGTCACTACCCACACCCAGGCGCGTTATGCGTTGCCGCGGGTGGTGACCCAGTTCAAGCAGGCCTTCCCGAAGGTGCATCTGGTGCTGCATCAGGCCAGCCCGACGGAGATCGTCACGATGCTGCAGGACGGCCGTGCCGACATCGGCATCGCCACCGAGTCGCTGGCCGGCGTGGCGGACTTCGTGTCCTTTCCGTACTACGGCTGGCATCACTCGGTGATCGTGCCGGCCGGCCATCCGCTGGAGTCGGTCGAGCCGCTGACGCTGGAGGCGATCGCCGAATACCCGGTAATCACCTACCACGAGGGCTTTACCGGTCGAACCAAGATCGACGAGACCTTCGCCAAGGCCGGGTTGACGCCGGACGTGGTGATGTCGGCCCTTGATGCGGACGTTATCAAGGCCTATGTGGAATTGGGGCTGGGTGTCGGCATTGTCGCTTCGATGGCCTATGACGGCCACCGGGACCAGGGCCTGAAAATGCTGCCTAGCAGCCATCTGTTCGAAGAGAACGTGACGCGCATCGCGGTGCGTCGCGGTCACTTCCTGCGCGGTTTCGCCTACCGCTTCATCGAGCTGTGCTCGGAGGAGCTGACCGAGAGCGTGGTGCGTTCGGCGCTGCGCCCCGAGAAGGATGGCTACGCCGGCGAGTTCTGATCCTCGCAAGCCCGCCGGATTGCCGGTGTATGGAAACAGCCCCGCTTCGTGCGGGGCTGTTGCGTTTCCAGGCTAGGGGCGTCCGCGCGTGCCGTGGCGCAGGCGGGCGAGGGCGCCATGGCGGCCCCGACGCACGAGGGTGATGTCGTCGATGCTGCCGAGAGGCAGGTCCTCGGCGGAGGCCTTCAGGGCGTGCAGTAGTTCCAGGCCGCGCGGCCACGGGCCGTGACCGGAGTCCACATTGATGTGACCGGCGGCGCCGATCTCCACCAGGTGGCTGCCCCAGCTGTCGGCCCAGTAGGCGGCGGAGGACAGGCGTACCCACGGATCGTTGGTGCTGGCGACGACGATACTCGGCGCGCCGATGGCATCGCGGGGAATCCAGCGGCTCAGGCCCTCATCCTCGGGATGGGAGTCCTCGTCGCGCAGGCCGAAGGGCGTGAAGCGTTCAGGATCGGCCGGCGCGACGAGCAGCAGGCCGGCCACCCGGTTGAGGCGGTCGCTGGCGGCGACGACGGAGGCGAGGCAGCCGAAGCTGTGGGCGACGAGCCAGACCGGGCCGGGCGAGGCGTCGATCTCGTCGCGGACGGTTTGTGCCCAGCGGGCCAGAACCGGGTTTTCCCAGTCGATGCCACGGACCCGGCGGGCGTCGGGAAGCTGGGTTTCCAGCCAGGTCTGCCAGTGGGCGGGGCCGCTGCCGTGGAAGCCGGGAACGATGAGGGTGGTGTGGTGCATGGGGCGCTTTCCGGTGCAGAACGGCGCGGGCGGAGCGGCGTGGTGGCCGCTTCGCCCGCATTCTGCTGCCTGTGTCACGTTTTATGGGATGGAGGCAGTCTAGGCAGCGGCGGCGGCAGACTGAACCAAGAAAAACGTGGAAGCTTATTCGGCGCGCAGGATTGTGCTTACAGCAGCAGGAAGGCGCTGCCCGCCACCAGCGTCGGCAGCAGCGCGGCGACGAACAGCCCGCCGGCGTTGATCGACTCGTCGTCGAAACTGCCGCGCAGGATGGCGCTGCCGGCGGGGTTGGGGGCGTTGGCGATGATGGTGAGGCCGCCACCGGTCACGGCGCCGCTGACCAGTGCGTACTTGAAGGCATCGCTGAGCCCTTCGACGAGGGAGCCCAGGTAGGTCAGCGCAGCGTTGTCGGTAACGGCGGTGAGGAGGGTCGCGCCGACGAAGACCGCATCGCTGCTCATGCTCATCAGCAGCGGCTGCAGCCACCATTGCTGCTGCCCGCCGAGCACGACCAGGCCGGCCAGGAAGAAGGCCACCAGCAGGCCTTCGCGCAGGATCAGACGGTCCTGGTGGCGGGCGTAGGCGTCGGCGACGCCCAGGAAAAACAGGAACAGGCCCAGGAAGATTGCCGGATGGTGGGCGGACACCACGACGCCGCACAGGAACAGCAGGTGCACCAGTGTCAGCGCCAGCGGAACACGCTGCGTGTCGGCTTTGCTGGTCGCGGGGCGAAGGGCTGCGAGTTCACGGCGGAAGGCCAGCGTGGCGCCGAGAGCGTTGATGCCGACGGCGAGCGCGGCCTTCCAGCCGAACTGGCTCAGCATGAAGTGGGTGTCCCAGCCCCATTTGCCGGCGACCATCAGCACCGGCGGCGCGGCGAAGGGGGTCAGCGTGCCACCGATGGAGATGTTGACGAACAGCACGCCGAGGGTCGCGTACTTCAGGCGCGTGGACAGGCCGCGGCTGAAGAACTCGTCGCGCAGCATCAGCGCCGCCAGCGTCATGGCCGCCGGTTCGGTGATGAAGGAGCCGAGCAGCGGTACCAGCGCGAGCACCGTGAAGTAGCCGGCCGCCGGGCCGGGCAGCGGCACGGCGCGTGCCGTCAGACGGACGAGTCCGCTGGCAGCGTGGAGGATCGGGCGCGTGCCGGCGATGACCATGATCGCAAAGACGAACATCGGCTCGGTGAAATTGCGCGATTCGATGTAGGCGGTGGCCGGCTGGGCGCCGTCGATGGAGAACATCGCCACGAGCAGGACCATCGCCCAGAAGCCGAACACCACCTCCACCTCGCCGAGCAGGTGCCAGATGCCCGCGTGTGCGGGGCGCGTATGGGCGAGGTGCTCGAAGAAGCGGGTGGAGAAGGTATGCAGGATGGCGACCGCGAAGAGGGTCGCGCCGATGAGCTGGATGGCACTGGGCGTCATGGAATCAGGGCAAGGTGTCGGGTGTCGTGTTCATGCAGAGCCCATGCCCATGCACTTGGTTCCCGCATCTGTCAGCGGCGTGTGCGACCGCGGGGGGGCGTGAAGGGCTTGGCGGCGGCCGGCTTGCTGTACTCCTTGAAGACGCGCTTGGCATCCTGCTCGGCGCGCAGTTGGGTGCAGATCGAGGGATCGTCGTCGTGGCCGCTGAAGTAGCCGTCGGCCTGGGCCTTCATGACCAGCTGGATGGCGGCCTGTTCGGTGAGCTTGTAGCGCTCGAAGAGGAGGGTGGCGACTTCGTCCAGGTGTTCTTCGTAGGTCATGGGAGGCAGGGCCGCCGGGCGGCAATCGGTTACGGGCCGCTATTTTAAAGCGCCCGGGCGATCCGTGTCCGATTGCCGCTGCCGGAGGGCTGCCGGGATAATCAGTGTGTTCGCCGGCAGGCTGCTTCGACGGCCTGCCATTCCAATTCAGGTATCCAAGCCCAACAGAGAGAGAACACCATGTCCGACAACCCGCTGATCCTTTCCGCCCTCTATCGTTACCCGGTCAAGTCCATGCGCGGCGAGCGCCTCGATGCCAGCCCGGTGAGCCCGATCGGCCTGCCTTTCGACCGCCACTGGATGGTCGGCGACCCCAATGGGCGCCTGATGACCGGCCGAGAATATCCCGAACTGGTGTTGATCGACGCCGCTCCCGCGGCGGACGGCGTCCGTCTGTCGGCGCCGGGGCGTGAGCCACTGTTCGTGCCCAACACGGCCTTCACCAAGCCGCATCCGGCGACTGTGTGGAGCGACACGTTTTCGGCATGGCACGGTGCGGACGAGGCCGACGACTGGATCTCGGCCTACGTGGGCGCGCGGCTGAAGTTCCTGTGGATCGGTGCCGAGACGTCCCGGCATTTAAGAAATGACGCTGCCGTGCCGCTTTCTTTTGCTGACGGTTTTCCGTTGCTGCTGGCCACTCAGGCCTCGCTGGACGATCTGTCCGCACGGGTCGGGCGTCCACTGGAGATGGAGCGCTTCCGGCCCAACCTGGTGGTAACGGGGTGCGATGCCTTTGCGGAGGACGGCTGGACGCGCCTGCGCATCGGCGGGGCCGTGTTCCGCATTGCCAAGCCCTGTGAGCGCTGTGTGTTCACCACCGTCGATCCGCACACCGGGCGCAAGGGGTTGGACCAGGAACCCCTGCGCACGCTGGCCCAGTATCGGCGGACGCCTGCCGGGGTGATCTTCGGGCAGAACGTGATCGCCGAGGGGCGCGCCGATTTGCATGTCGGCATGCCGGTCGAGATTCTCGAGTGACGGATGTCATGGAGAAAACTTGACAAGGGGGTGGGGAAACACCTATTCCGGAGAGCGTGTCGGTGTCGCATAAATGCTTACAGAGTCGCGCCAGACCTTGATCTTGATCAACAGGGGTGCATTTCATGTGTATCGAAATGTTCTGGCAAAACGGGACGCACTGATAATTCGACGGTCGGAATTCAGAGGAAATCACGTGTTTGCCAATTTCAAGAACAAGCTGTGCGGCGCCCTGGCCTTGCTGGTCATGCTGACTGCCACGGCATTTGCCGACGATCCCCCCCCAACGCCGGAAGAGCTGGCCAAGATCAAGACGGCCAATGCCGAGTGTCTGACCTGTCACTCGGAGGCAGGGCTCAAGAAGCCGCCCAAGGAAGGGCTGGATCTCAAGAAACTGCGTAATTACCTCGTCGATGTGGATACCTATACGGCGTCCGATCACGGGCAGATGGCATGCTCCAAATGCCATGGCGACGGCTACGACAAGCATCCCCATGCAGCCAAGGCGAAGGAAGGCCTGAGCGAATGCCAGGACTGCCACGCCCGCAAGGCGATGCGCATCGAGCGCCAGTTCGACAAGTCGGTGCATGCCGAGCATCTCAGCGACAGCTTCACCTGCTCGACCTGCCACGATCCGCACGTGATGACGCTGGCCTCCAAGCTGCGCGACCCGCACAAGATCGTGGCCCAGGACAACAAGATCTGCCTGGACTGCCACGACTCCGACCTGGCCTTCGCCAAGATCGCGCCGGAGAAGAAGAAGCGTCCGCCCATCGACGATATCCACAGCTGGCTGCCCAACACCCGCCTGCACTGGCAGGCTGTGCGCTGCATCGAGTGTCACACGCCGACGGAGGACAAGCTGTCCCTGTCCCACGAGATCCTGAACAAGGACAAGGCCGAGAAGAAGTGCGCCACCTGCCACAGCGCCAACACGTCGCTGAATGCGCGCCTCTACCGTCACCTGGCCAAGGAAGAGCAGAACAAGTACGGCTTCCTCAACAGCGTGATCCTCAGCAATTCGTACGTGGTGGGGGCGACCCGCAACCCGTCCATCGACTGGATCGTGATCGGCCTGTTCGTCGCCACCGTCGTCGGCGTGATCGGCCACGGCCTGGTCCGCATCATCACCACCCGCATGCGCCGGAGCAAGAACCATGACTAATCGCGTTTTCATGCTGCCCCTGTGGATCCGCCTGTGGCACTGGAGCAATGCGCTGGCGATCATCGTGCTGGCGGTGACCGGCGTCAGCCTGCACTTTTCCAATCCCGACCTGCCACTGGTGGAGTTCTCGCTGGCCGCCCGCATCCACAACGTGGCCGGTGTGTGCCTGGCCGGTCTGTACGTGGTCTTCGTGGTCGGCAACATCGTCACCGGCAACTGGTGGCAGTATGTGCCGAAGCCGCCCGGCATCATCGGGCGCTGCCTCAAGCAGATGCAGTTCTATGGCTCCGGCATCTTTAAGGGCGAGAAGGAACCCTTCCCGCCGACTCCCGAGGTCAATTTCAACGCGCTGCAGGCGGTCACCTACTGG
Organism: Pseudomonadota bacterium; assembly: GCA_018241685.1. Lineage (GTDB taxonomy): Bacteria > Pseudomonadota > Gammaproteobacteria > Burkholderiales > Rhodocyclaceae > Zoogloea. The sequence continues at coordinate 36,960 of JAFEDJ010000071.1, read as the reverse complement.
TCGATCATGTACCTGGTGCTGCCGGTGGTCATCGCCACCGGGCTGATCTTCCTATACCCGCAGTTCGCCCCCGACCGCCTTTTCGGCCTCGACGGCCTGCTGCCGATCGCCCTGGTCCATTACCTCGGCGCCGCGGCGATCGTGCTGTTCGCGGTCAGCCACATCTACCTGGGCACCATGGGGCCCAAGGTTTCCAGCCTGTTCAAGATGATGATCAGCGGCTGGTACGAGCATTGATTTCCCGTTCCAACTCAAGCAATAAACATCCTCGAGGAGAGTCGCACATGAAATCCAAATTGACCGCAGTGCTGGTGTCCGGCCTTTGCGCATCCGGCCTGATGCTGTCCGCCCAAGCCTTCGCCTTCGATGCCGATGCCGCCCAGGCGCTGGCCAAGAAGGAAGGCTGTACCAAGTGCCACGCGGTAGACAAGAAGAAGGAGGCCAAGTCCCTGACCGAGATTTCCAAGTCCTTCAAGGGCAAGCCGGATGCGGAAGCCAAGCTGCTGCATCACCTCACCTCCGGCGAGATGGTCAAGTTCGATGACGGCAAGGAAGAGGAGCACAAGATCCTCAAGACCAAGGACAAGGCCGAGATCAAGAATCTGACCGACTGGATTCTGTCCCTCGGCAAGTAAGCCGTTCGGGTGGGATGCCCGACTTGCAGGGCATCCCGGACAACGCAGGTAGTACCAGGGAGAAACAACATGAAATTTCTGCGACAGCTGATCGCCTCATGCATGGTGCTTGGGGCATTGGCGGGCAGCACCGCCGTGCTGGCGGCCGATGCCCCGACGAGCGGCGGCAAACCGCCTGCCAAGGATCTCGTGCTGAAGGGCGACGCCAAGTGCACGTCCTGCCATGACGAGAGCGACGAACCCAAACTGCTCCATATTGGCAAGACCAAGCACGGCAGCCTGGCCGACGGCCGCACACCGAGTTGCACCAGCTGTCACGGCGACAGCGACAAGCACGTCAACAACCCCGAAAAGCTGAAGGAACGCCCGGCCGTCGACCGCAGCTTCGGCAAGTCGTCGAAGCTCAGCGCCGATGAGAAGAGCGCCGCCTGTACGACCTGCCACCAGGGCGGCAAGCACATCAACTGGAACACCAGCGCCCACGCCAACCGGGATGTCTCGTGTACCTCCTGCCACCAGGTCCATGCTGGCAAGGACAAGGTCCGCGACAAGCGTACCCAGGCGGAAGTCTGCTACACCTGCCACAAGCAGCAGCGCGCCGAGGCCAACAAGCCGTCGCACCACCCGATCCCCGAAGGCAAGATGACCTGCTCGGATTGCCACAACGCGCATGGCTCGGCCGGTCCGAAGATGTTGGTCAAGGACTCCACCAACGCCACCTGCTACACCTGCCACGCCGAGAAGCGCGGCCCCTTCGTGCATAACCACCAGCCGGTCGTCGAGGATTGCGGCAACTGCCACAACCCCCACGGCACCACGGCGGACGCGATGCTCAAGGCGCGCCAGCCCTTCCTGTGCCAGCAGTGTCATGGCGACTCCTCGCACCCGGGCAACATCCCGGCGACCCGCGGCAACCTGCCCAATGCGGTCAGCACCAACATCGGCCCGGGCATGGCCCAGGCGCGCGGCTGCATGAACTGCCACACCAACATCCATGGCAGCAACAGCCCCAGCAATGCGACGTCCAGCGGCCCGTTCCGCTTCTTCCGCTGAGCGAGGAGGATGATCATGAGCAAGCATCTGAATTTCCGGCAGACTGCCATTGTCATGGCCTTGTCAGCGGTGTTTCCGGTCGCCAGCGTGTGGGCGGATGAAGTCGAGGAGCTGACCAGCCCCAACAAGACCGAGGCGGCGCTCAACCTGCCGTACTACAGCGCGGTGAATCCGCTGTACCGCCAGTACAGCGGCGTCAACAACGAAGGCTTCAACGGCAACGTGGACATCGACGTGGTGCGCCGCGACGAGGAGGCCAAGTGGTTCAAGCTGAACGCCCGCAATCTCGGCCTGCGCACCCAGGAGCTGAGCATCCGCTACGAGAAGCAGGGCGACTGGTCACTGGGCCTCAGCTATGACCAGATCCCGCGCTACGCTCCCTATGACGTGACGACGGCGGTGCAGGGCGTTGGCCGCAACACGATCGTGCAGCCCAATATCGCCAGCACGGCGGGGGCTGCCAACAATCCGAACGCCTACGACGTCACCCTCAAGACCGAGCGCGACATCACCACGCTGACCGCCAGCAAGTTCGTCGCCGAAGGCCTCAAGCTGGGCTTCTCGTTCAAGAACGAGGACAAGACCGGCACGCGCATGGATGGCGTGCGCGGCGTGGCCGGTACCGGAACGCCCAACCTGTACAGCGGCTTCCTGTTCTCGCCGGAGCCCATCGACCAGAACCACAAGCAGTTCGAGGCCACGGTCGATTACACCACCGAGAAGTACCAGCTCACCGGTGGTTATTACGGCAGCTTCCTGAGCACCAAGTACAACGCGCTGACCGTTGTGCCGGGCACCAACACGGCGCTGGTTGCCACCGGTCTGTCGCCGATCGCGCTGGCGCCGGACAACTCGGTGCAGCAGTTCTACGTGAATGGCGCCTATAACTTCACGAAGGACACGCGGGCGAGCCTGAAAGTGTCCTACTCCGAAGGCCGCCAGGACGACACCTTCCTGACAGGGCAGGCGACTCTGCCGGGCATCGGCGCAAACCTGATGGGCGTGGTGCGGACTACCGAAGTTTTCTCGTCGATCACTTCGCGGATCAACAAGGACCTCAAGCTGCTGGCCTCCTGGCGTTACGAGGATCGGCAGGACAAGACGCCGATCCGTCTGTTCGCCACCACGACCAGCGCCGGCGTAACGACCAATTACTACAACAACCCCGAGTCCCATGTGGCCAACTGGGGCAAGCTCGAAGCGGATTACCGCATCGGTGGTGGCTACAGCCTGACCGCCGGCCTCGATTATTCCGACAAGAGCAGCCTCGAGTGGGAGCGCCACCGGGTTTCCGAAACCACCTCCCGCGTGGCCTTGCGCAAGACCATGAGCGAGACGGTGAATGGCACCCTGTCGCTGGCCCACTCGGAGCGCACGGGTTCGGACTGGTTCGGCGCCAGCGCGCCGCCGATCTATCCGGTGTATCTGGCCGACCGCAATCGCGACAAGGTCCGCGGCATGCTCGACTGGAGCGCGACCGAGAGCCTGAACCTGCAGGTCGCGTATGAAGCTTATTTCGACGACTACCGCAAGAGTACCTACGGCCTCGACAAGGGCAAAGGGCAGGTGCTGTCCCTGGACGGTACCTATGCAGTCAGCGATATCTGGAAGCTGAACGCCTGGTATTCAAAGCAACTGGGTGAATCGTCCCAGAACATGCAGGGCGCGGCATGTACGACGGGCAACAACAGCAACTGCACGGTCAATACCTTCCGCACCGGCGCGCTCATTCAGTGGGATGCGACGCTCAAGCAGAACTCCGACCAGTTCGGTCTGGGTGTGAATGGCAAGGTGAAGATGGTGGATGTGGGTGCCCAGTTCCTGTACTCCCAGGACACCAACAAGCAGCTGATCGGCAACCTGCCGGCTACCACCTGCACCAATGCGACCTGCACCACGACGGGAGCCCTGGCATCCGGAATGGGGGTCTTGCCGGACACCAAGTACACGCAGAACACCCTCAAGCTGAACGCGACCTATCCGGTCACCAAGGCGACCCGCGTGCGCCTGGACTACATCTACGACCTGCGCAAGATGGACGACTACACCTGGTCGCAGTGGGTGTATGCGGACGGCACCAAGGTTTTCGTGAAGCCGGACCAGGTCACCCAGATCATCGGCCTGTCGCTGCTGCACTCGTTCTAAGCGTTTCCTGAAGTACCAAACAAAAAGCCCCCGGCGCAATTGCCGGGGGCTTTTTTTTGTGGGGGCGAAATCTCGCGCCCCACGGGTCGTGCTGCTATCAGCGGCTGATCGGCTTGTAGCGGATCCGCTTAGGCTTGGCGCCTTCTTCACCCAGGCGCTTGCGCTTGTCTTCCTCGTATTCCTGGTAGTTGCCAGCAAAGAAGGTCCATTGGGAATCGCCTTCGGCGGCCAGGATGTGGGTACAGATCCGGTCAAGGAACCAGCGGTCGTGGGAGATGATCAGCGCACAGCCGGCGAATTCCAGCAGCGCGTCTTCCAGCGCCCGCAGGGTTTCCACGTCAAGGTCGTTGGACGGTTCATCGAGGAGCAGCACGTTGCCGCCACTCATCAGCGTCTTGGCCAGGTGCAGACGGCCGCGCTCGCCGCCGGACAGGTTGCCGACCAGCTTCTGCTGGTCGCCGCCCTTGAAGTTGAAGCGGCCGATGTAGGCCCGGCTGGGCATCTCGAACTTGCCGATGGTCAGGATGTCGGCACCGCCGGCCAGCTCGTCGAAGACCGTCTTGCTGCCGTCCAGGCAGTCGCGGGACTGGTCCACGTAGGCGATCTTGACCGTGGGGCCGATCACCACGTCGCCGGAATCGGGCGTGTCCTGGCCGGTGATCATTTTGAACAGGGTGGACTTACCGGCACCGTTGGGGCCGATGATGCCGACGATGGCACCTGCGGGGATGCTGAAGTTCACCTTGTCCATCAGCAGCTTGTCGCCGAAGCCCTTGGACACGTCGGTGAATTCGATGACCTTGTCGCCGAGGCGCTCGCCGACCGGGATGAAGATTTCCTGGGTCTCGTTGCGCTTCTGGTATTCGACCGAGGACATCTCTTCGTAGCGGGCGATACGGGCCTTGCTCTTGGCCTGGCGCGCCTTGGGGTTGGAACGCACCCACTCCAGTTCCTGCTTCATGGCCTTCATGCGGGCGCCTTCCTGCTTGGCTTCCTGCTCCAGGCGGGCTTCTTTCTGCTCCAGCCAGCTGGAGTAGTTGCCCTTCCAGGGGATGCCCTGGCCGCGGTCGAGTTCGAGGATCCACTCGGCGGCGTTGTCGAGGAAGTAGCGATCGTGGGTGACGGCCACCACGGTGCCCGGGAAGCGCACCAGGAACTGTTCCAGCCACTCGACGGATTCGGCGTCCAGGTGGTTGGTCGGCTCGTCCAGCAGCAGCATGTCGGGGCGCGACAGCAGCAGCTTGCACAGGGCCACGCGGCGTTTCTCACCGCCGGACAGGGGGCCGACCTTGGCATCCCAGGGCGGCAGGCGCAGGGCGTCGGCGGCGATCTCGAGCTGGGTTTCCACGTCGGCGCCGCTGGTGGCGATGATGTTCTCGTACTTGGCCTGCAGTTCGGCCAGCTTGTCGAAGTCGGCGTCCGGTTCGGCGTAGGCGGCGTAAACCTCTTCGAGCTTCTGCTTGGCTTCCATCACCTCGCCGAGGCCCGATTCCACTTCCTCGCGGACGGTCTTGGTGGGGTCCAGCTGTGGCTCCTGGGGCAGGTAGCCGATGGACATGTTGGGTTGCCACTGGACCTCGCCGTCGTATTCCTTCTCGACGCCGGCCATGATCTTCAGCACGGTGGACTTGCCTGCGCCGTTCAGGCCGAGCAGGCCGATCTTGGCACCGGGGAAGAAGGACAGGGAGATGTCCTTGATGATCTGACGCTTGGGCGGGACGACCTTGCTGACGCGCAGCATGGACATGACGTATTGGGCCATCGGGGTACTTTCCGGAGATGCAAAAAATCAAAGGCGAGACTTTACCCGATGCAGGCGCGGGGCGCTGCCCTCAGGCGACGAATTGCAGCTTGGCAAGGTGGGCATAGAGGCCGTCCAGGGCGATGAGCTCGGCGTGGCTGCCCTGCTGCACGATGCGGCCGTTGTCCATCACGACGATGCGGTTGGCCTTCTGCACGGTGGCGAGGCGGTGGGCGATGACGATGGTGGTGCGCTGGTGCATCAAGCCATCGAGCGCCGACTGGACCATGCGCTCGCTCTCCGCATCAAGCGCCGAGGTGGCTTCGTCGAGGAGCAGGATGGGGCGGTCGGCCAGGATCGCGCGGGCGATGGCGATGCGCTGGCGTTGCCCACCGGACAGGCGCACGCCGCGCTCGCCGAGGTCGGTGTCGTAGCCTTCGGGCAGTTCGGCGATGAAGTCGTGGGCGAAGGCTGCCACGCAGGCGGCTTTCACGTCGTCCAGGCTGGCGTCCGGGCGGGCGTAGCGCACGTTGTCGGCTACGCTGGCGGCGAAGATCACCGCCTCCTGGGAGACGAGCGCGATGCGCTGACGCAGGGCCAGTGGGTCGGCGGTCGTGAGGTCGATGCCGTCGATGCTGACGCGGCCGCGCTCCGGATCGTAGAAGCGCAGCAGGAGCTGGAAGACGGTGCTCTTGCCGGAACCGGACGGGCCGACCAGCGCGACGGTCTCGCCGGGCTGCACCTGCAGGGTGAAGTCGTCGAGGGCCGGTGCATCCGGTCGGGTCGGGTAATGGAAGCGCACGTCATCCAGCGCGATGTGCCCTTCAGCAGGGCTGGGCAGTGCCAGCGGGGTCCTGGGTGCCTGGATGGCCGGCGCGGAGGAGAGGATCTCCATCAGCCTCTCGGTGGCGCCGGCGGCCCGCTGCAGGTCGCCCCACACTTCGGACAGCGCGCCGACACTACCGGCGACGATGGCGGCGTAGAACACGAAGGCCGACAGCTCGCCGGCGCTGAGGCGGCCGGCCAGCACATCGTGGCCGCCAATCCACAGGATGAAGGCGATCGCGCCGAAGACCAGCACCAGTACCGCCGCCACCAGGCGGGCCCGGTTGGCGATGCGCTGGCGGGCGGTGCCGAAGCTGGCTTCCACCAGCCGGCCGAAGTCGCGCCGGTCGGCGTCCTCGTGGCTGTAGGCCTGGACGATGCGGATCTCGTGGATGGTCTCGTCGATGCGGTTGCCGAGCTCGGCCACGCGGTCCTGGCTTTCCCGCGCCAGGCGGCGCACCCGGCGCCCGAACAGGATGATGGGGGTGACCACCAGCGGCACGCCGGCGAGGGTCAGCAGCGTGAGCTTGAGGCTGGTGGTGAACAGCATGGCCAGCCCGCCGATCAGCAATAGCGCGTTGCGCAGCGCGATGGACAGGCTGGAGCCGACGACGTTCTCGATCTGGGTGGTGTCCGACGTGAGGCGGGAAATTACCTCGCCAGTGCGCCCAGCCTCGAACCACGACGGCGGCAGGCTCAGCAGGTGGTCGAAGACGCGCCGGCGCAGGTCGGCGGTGACCCGCTCGCCCAGCCACGACACGTTATAGAAGCGCAGGTAGGTGGCGGTGGCGAGCAAGGCGATGACGCCGAACATCGAGGCCAGCGTACGGTCCAGCCAGGCCGGATCGCCGGCCGAGAAGCCCTTGTCGATGACCGCCCGCAGGCCCTGGCCGACGGCCAGCATGGCGCCGGCAGCAACCACCAGCGCGATGGCGGCAACGACCACCCGGGAACGGTAAGGGGAGAGCAGTTGTAGCAGGGCGCGAGCGGGGTGGAGCGGCATGGGCTTGGGTGCGGGCATGGCGAAGGTCAGCGACGGGATTGTAGGTGGCAGCGTGATTGCCCGGTAAGCTAAGGCACTTCGTCCATCAAAAATGTTCCTGCCATGTTGTCTGCCTTGCCTCTGACCGCCGGTGTCACCTTGTTGATCGTGTTGTTGATGTTCGGGACGGGCTTCGCCGTCGGCAAGGGGCGCCACAAGTACGGCATCCAGGCGCCGGCGGTGACCGGCCATCCGGTGTTCGAGCGACTGTACCGTGTGCAGATGAACACTCTCGAGTGGGCGGTGATGACGCTGCCGTGCCTGTGGATCTGTGCCGCCTATGTGAGTGACGCGTTGGCGGCGGGCCTCGGTGGCGTGTGGATCGTCGGGCGCATCTGGTACGCGGTGGGCTATGCGCGGGCGCCGGAGAAGCGCGCCGGCGGCTTCACCATCGGAGCGTTGGCCTTTGGCGCGCTGGGGCTGGCGGCCGGCGGTGGTGTGTTGCGGAGCCTGCTGGGTGCCTGAGTTGAAGCTTGCGGCAGCCGTCCTTGGATCGGCGTTGCCCGCTGTCTTGCTGGCAGCGCCGCCATTGCCCGCCGTTGGTGCGAAGGCGGAAGCGGTCACGGTGTCGGGCATCTCGTCCGGCGGCTACATGGCGGTGCAGTTCCAGGTAGCCTGGTCGCGGCTCGTCAGGGGGGCCGGCGTCCTGGCGGCGGGGCCGTACGACTGCGCGGAGGGGCGCATCTGGCGCGCCCTCGTCAATTGCATGGCGCCGCAGGCCTGGGCCAAGTTGCCGACGCCGGATGAGATGCGTGCTCGCGTCGAGGTCCGTGCCCGTAGCGGCCTGATCGATCCGCCGGCGGGGCTGGCCGACGACAGGGTGTGGGTTTTCAGTGGCGGTGGAGACAAGACCGTCGCCCGCCCGGTGGTGGACGCGCTGCTGGCTTTCTATCGCCAGTGGGTGCCGGCCTCGGCGCTGCAGGTGGTGAGCCTGCCGAACGCGGGGCACGCGATGATCTCCGTCGCCGACGCGCATCCGAATGCCTGTGCGACGTCTGAGCCGCCTTACATCAACCGCTGTGGCGATTTCGATGCGCCGGGCGAATTGCTGCGCAGCCTGTTGGGGCCGCTGCAGCCGCGTGTCCGGGTCGATGCAGCGGCGCTGCAGGCTTTCGACCAGCGTCCCTTCATTGACGGTGCGGCTGCGGATGCGGGGCTGGCCGAGCAGGGTTATGCCTATGTGCCGCGCAGTTGCCGTGCCGGCGGCTGTGCGGTGCATGTGGCCTTCCACGGTTGCCTGCAGGGTGAAGACCAGATCGGCCGGCGTTTCGTCGAGGGGGCGGGCTACAACGAGTGGGCCGAGGCGAACCGGCTGATCGTGCTGTATCCGCAGGTGGCGGCGCGTAGTGGCCTGGCCTCGGGTTCCTGGCGCTGGCTCTACAACCCGAAGGGCTGCTGGGACTGGTGGGGTTATGGGTCGCCGGACTACGCGACGCAGAAGGGGCCGCAGATGATTGCAGTGCGGCGCATGCTCACCCGCCTGGCGGAGCCGGCGGGGCGGTAAACGGGTGTTAGTAAGCAGATGGCCCAAAGCTCAGAATTTTCTCATACCTAACGAATAATCAATGACTTAGCGCCAAAGGCCGTTGCTTTACGAGAGTATCATCATTCGCATGCTTACTCTCGTGATTCAACGCACCCCCTCAGACATCAAGTGGCTCCTCAACGAGAGAGCCGCACTTTCGGGCGAAGCTCTGCAGCTAGCCGAACGCCGTCAGCGGCTTGAAGCTCGACTCGCCACTGTCGAGTATCGAATTTTCGCGATAGACAGAACCGTTGAGCTTATCAACGCTTGGGTATCGGGCAATGCGGCCGGCACCGTGCGTGCTTGGAAGGGCCGCTATGGCTCGCGGGGCGCCCTGCGAGAGGCTGTCAGCGCGCTTCTTATTGCTGCAGCGCCTGCACCGGTTTCGACTTGGGAACTGTCGAGCGCCATCCAAATATGCTTCAGCCTGGAGTTCGCTACTCGCTCGGAGCGTACAAAGTGGAAGGACAACTCTCTTCGGGCATGCCTTAGAAGTTTGCTGGCTGATGGAAAAGTTGAGCGTATTCATAGCGCAAGCTATTCCGGCTCACATGAATCAGGGCAATGGCGCTGGCGGAATGGGCTTCCCTCACTCGCAGAGTTGGCAAGTCTCTCCGAGCACGCATGTACGGAGGTCAAATGATGCGCTTAACTGCTGCTGGAGTTTCCGCATGAACAGCAAGCGCACGCATACGCCTCCCTATGTTAAGTGGCTAGCCAACGAGCTGGCCGCACTCTCGGGCGAAATCGAGCGCATTGACGAAGAGATGGCACGACTGGCAGAAAGGCGAGCCGCGGCAGCCGCAACCCTGCAGGCGCTATCTCAAGCTGCAGCTATTTCTGGTTTTTCTAGGCTTGGAATGTTTGTCCCGCCGGTTCGGGCTCACGGCAAATATGGTGTTCGAGGGAGTTTTAGAAACCTCTTAGTTACGGCTTTAAAAAATGCTGCACCCAAGGGAGTCGATACGCTTAGCCTTGTCGAATTGGCCGTTCAGACTTTCGGCTTGGTCCTTGCCACCAACAAGGAAAGGCAGCGTTTTCGAGACCACTCACTGGCACCAGTCCTGCGTCACCTGGTGCGAGATGGATTGGTCGAACGGCTGCATGACCCCGCAGCAAGGAATACGCGAGTGGGCGTCTGGCGGTGGAAGGCAGAACTGCCAACCTTGGAAGCGCTCGCGATTGCGCAGAGGTCCGGAGCTATGGGGATGCCCGAAGGGGAACCCAAGCCCCACGAAATTGGTGTGCAAGTCTGGGAGGCTGACCGTTAATGGCACTCACAAGAACCCGGACGCGAACCCAAACCGCCCTGACAAAGCTGGCTCAACTGGTCGCTGAAGCTCATCATGAGCTTGCGCTACTGGAGAAGCTCCTGGCAGAACACCCCAAGCACTATGAGTACCTGGAAGCAAGGTATGCCGAAGTCCAGGAGAACCGAGATGCACTCTATGCCACTTTGAGGCAGTTCGACGCTGACATTGACCCTACGTCTATTGGGGAGAGTAACGCCTGGCTGAAGCAATATGGGCTGCGAGGAAGTAAGGCTGCTGTCACGAGATACTTGGGCAGCCTCGCTGAACAAACTCAGTCAAGTCGATGATTCCTGCCCTCAAACTCAATCTGAAGGTGGTGACGGCAAGGAAGCATGCTTGCGGGTACCTGAGCCTACCGAGGCGGTTTCGGCTTCGCCCCCTTCTTGGGCCCACGCCCGCTCGCAGGTCGAGGGCCTTCAATCAGCAGTTCTTCATCTCGGTGTGCGCCGTGCGTGAACCCTCGCCACCATAGGGACATTCCAACGCCCATCGCCACTCGAAGCAGATTCTTTAATTTCTGCCCAGTGGACATGCGGCGTGTGTCTTCCCGCCAGGCTTGCTCTGCCCCGTAGTCTTTCAGGTACTTGTTGCTGGGGTTCAGGTAGATGCCTTCCACCGCCCGACGCATCCGCCAGTTGAAGCTCTCCGCCTGGTTGTTGTTTGTCCCATCCGGCAGGGCATACTGCTTAGAGTGGTTGATGGTCTTGTGCTCGGCGAAAAGCTTCGAGAATGTCGCATAGGACGGGTCTTCGTCGCTCATCATCTTCGATTCAGCTGACGCGTATCGCGTGGCCAGGGCGGTGACGGTTTTTCCGCATTCAGAGAGCGCAATGGCAATCCGGGTTGCAGAGGCACCTCTGCCCTGGCTCTTCCCTCGTTGTCGCATGACTAGGAGCAACCGCCTGTCGGCGGGCTGCTTGGCCGTCTTCCCAAACTTCGGGGGCTTCGGTGGTCCGACGATTTCTCCGGTCTCCGGGTCTACCTTGGGCTTGAGTAGGTGCTCTGGCACTCTTGGTTTCGCTGAGGAACTCCCGCTCTGTGGTTTGTTCCGTTTCTCACGATACCGACGGCCATTGACGTCCATGCCATCGACTTCCTGCACACCGCACAGCACCCCCACGTTGAACCCGCGAAGCAGCCCCTCCCGAAGCTTATGGACCAAGGTGAAAACTGTTGAGTAGGCTACATTCCAGTCTCGGCGTAACTGCAGTGCAGGCTTCCCCGATGCGCCGTTGGCCCATGAAAAGATGATTTTTAGAATCTTGATGAGGGATAGCTTCCGGTCCGCGAACACGGTTCCCGACGTCACCGAAAATCGTTTGCCACAACAGGTACATTTCCAGCGCAGCTCTTTGATGTTCCAGTAGTGGGCGTCGAACGTCCCGCAATGCGTGCATGGCATTTCCTTCGTCGAGCCCCACCGGGCTTCGGCCATGAACGTGACGGCTTCTTTTTGAGTGAGCTTGTCGAGGTCCTCGTAGCCAAAATCCACTGCCTCCTTCGACATATGGAAGGCCGCGGTCCCGGTGCGTTTTCGCAGAGGGAACAATTCGGGACGGTCAGCAACAGCGGCAGTCATTGGTTCAACCCTTCATAAGGAAGCGGACGTAGTCTTCTGCTCGAGAGAGGCCTCCGAGTGAGGAAGCAGGGCAGGCGTTGTCACTCTCGGCTAGAAAGCGCCGGAACCCCGTTCGTGCAGGCTCACTGAGAGATTCGATGTGGAAGCAATCCACACCTTCCATACGGATAGAGGGAGGCAGAATCAGCGCCGGCCGTGGCCCCAGAACATCGTTGCCGAAGTAAGTCCAGCAGATGGCGCGTAGAAGAAGGTCGGCAGGGTTGAGCACTTTGCGGCCATACTCAAATTCGCCAACTCGGCTGCCGAGAATGTCTTCTTCGAAAGAAGCAACGTACAGTCCTCGCTGGCGACCAATTTGCCGGATTTCCACGGTTCCCAACTCGAGCCCCGTGTCGTTTGCGGTGGAACGTTCAATCACCGCGCAGAGACGGGTTGCGTAAGCGCAGCGCCGGTCGGGTTTCCCTGCGCTGGGGGCTTGGTCCGCGTGGTAGAGAATACGAGTGAGGGCGCGCGCAGTCAGGTCCCACAGGCTCGAGGCCCAGCGAGGGTACTGCTGGAGTAGGCCAGGCTCCAATTCCCCTGAGCCACGCAGAGACATCGCCACGGCGTAATCAGATAGCGCGGCCTGCTTTGCATAGGCGATATCGAGCACACCGAGCTGGTTCGCAAATGACCGCTCGTTCAAGTCGCCGGTATGAATGGACACCTTGAGCATTACCCGAGCTCCACTGACCACGTTTGGGCGTAATCCCGGTCACCCACTCGCTCAACACCCGTAAGTCGCAGCTGGGCACCGTCGAGCCACAGCAACCGGGCATCGATGAGCTCGGGCAGCACCGCAGCTTGCGTGCCGGTAGTGGTGCTCTGCAGGCGAGCGAGCACGAGCGTGCGGCTCAGCTCCGGAATTCGAACTTCCCCAATGGAGAGCTCACCGGCAAACGCCGGCGTTTTGCTCATCTCAGTCTTAGGAAGCAAGCGCCCTTCGCTGCGCATTGGTCTGACTTTGGCTTTCATCTCGGGGTCCTGTTTTTCACAGTCCAGGTTCAAGGACGGATTTACTGTAGAAATCCGTCCCGTTTTAAAGAGCGCCATTGCGTTTTAGGTTTTAGGGCGTGACAACGCCTTTAGAAGCGGCAGAAGCCAGGCCGAGAAGGATTCAGAGGACAAAAGGAGTCTTCCAGCGTCCTCAGACGCTTTAGCGCAAGTAAGGGGCAGGAGCCTAAGGAGGATTCGGGGTCAGGGCGTCACCTCCGCATCTTGCGAAAGGAGCCGATGACGACCCCAACGATTTCGAGGGTGCCTTTCGGACGGATGACTTCATAAGCCGGATTGGCGGGCTCAAGATAGAAGTCACCGGTACGGCTGAGCCGCAGCGTTTTGACGGTCAGTTCGCCATCGACAACTGCGACAACGATATCTCCGGGTTTCGTGGGCGCGTTGCGTTCGACAATGACAATATCTCCATCGAGAAGCCCCACGCCCTCCATCGAGTCACCTCGGACGTGGCAGAGCACCGTTCGATTCGGGTCGTCAATGAGGTGGTCGTCGATGGATAGGAGCTCAGGCGAATCTTGGCTCTCAGGCTGCGGCATGCCAGCACGTACTTGACCGATGGCAATTCGAGCGAAGAACTTGCGAGTTGGGGCAATACGCCCGTCCTTCCGCTCAAGAAAGCCGGCTTCAGTGAGTCGGCCAATCAGGGCGAAGACGCTGGACGTGGAGGATAGGCCAACGACCTCGCACAGCTTGGCTATCGCAGGAAAGGTCTTGTGCGCCTTCCAATACGTCCGAAGTGCTGCCAAGTATTTGTCGTCGCCCATCATTCGCTCCATCGAATGTTTGTTCGACAACAACTGTATGCTCATCCAGTCTTTTAGTCAAGCACGGAATAGTTGTAAGGCATTGATTTACTGCGTGTTTATTTCTGTATAGCAACAGAATATGGGCATGCCTATCACCGTGCCAACTGCAGCCTTCACAAGCTGCCTGTTTACGTCAACGTAGCAAGCCATTAGGCAAAGCCGGTACCATCCAAAACTTTGAATGCCGTACGCAGAGAGCATTCGCCGCCACCGAGAACCGAGGCATTTTCAGCATGAATGACGTTACTTCCCAAGTGATAAAGGACAGCGCTACACCTAGCTCAAGTTCAACTTCTGCTCAGGTCATGGCAATCCCCAAACAAAAAAAGCTCTCGCTGTCACAGCTTGAATCGTTTCTGCTGAAGGCAAGTGACATCCTCCGCGGCAACATGGACGCCTCGGAGTACAAGGAATACCTCTTCGGAATGCTCTTCCTGAAGCGCCTGTCGGACCAGTTTGCTGCCGACCGTGCAGCGCTGCTCAAGGAGCTTCAAGCATCAAAGGCATCTGAGAAGGTCATCGAGACAAAGCTCAACCACAAGCGCAGCCCTCACTACACCTTCTGGGTTCCTGAGCGCGCTCGCTGGGAGCTGGATGAGCCCATCACTCTTGAAAACGGCCAGCAGTTCCGCGGCCTGATGCACGTCAAGCAGAACGTTGGCGAGATGGTGAACAAGGCTTTGGCTGCTATCGAAGAAGATAACAGCGAGTCCTTGAGCGGCGTGCTGAAACCCATTAACTTCGTACATACCAAGGGCGACAAGAAACGCGTCCTGCCTGACGACAAAATCGTCGACCTCATCACGCACTTCAGCACGGTCAAGCTGGCTAACACTGACTTCGAGTTCCCCGACCTGCTGGGGGCCGGATACGAATACCTCATCAAGTACTTCGCGGACTCGGCCGGCAAGAAGGGTGGCGAGTTCTACACCCCCGCACCGGTGGTTCGGCTACTGGTTCAGTTACTTGAGCCCATTGAAGGGATGTCGGTCTATGACCCCACCTGCGGCTCCGGCGGCATGCTGATTCAGTCAGGCCAGTACGTTGAGGAAGCTGGTGGCAACGCTCAACGCATGGCGCTGTATGGCCAGGAGCTGTCTGGCACGACCTGGGCCATCTGTAAGATGAACATGATTCTGCACGGCTACCGTGCGGCAGACATTCGCAACGAGGATGTTCTCGGCAAGCCCCAGCACACCACTGATGGCTCGCTGATGCAGTTCAAGCGTGTTCTGGCCAACCCTCCGTTCTCGCAGAACTACTCGAAGACGGAGATGCAGTTCCCGGAGCGCTTCCACACCTTCATGCCTGAGAGTGGCAAGAAGGCAGACATGATGTTCGTTCAGCACATCGTTGCAACCTTGGAGAAAGACGGCAAAGCGGCTGTGGTGATGCCCCACGGCGTGCTGTTCCGAGGTGGCCCTGAAAAAGAAGCTCGGAAGAAAATCATCGAGGCCGGCAACCTGGAAGCCATCATCGGCCTGCCTCCTGGCTTGTTCTACGGTACCGGAATTCCAGCTTGTGTTCTGGTGCTCTCGAAGATTGGCTCCAAGGAACGCAAAGAGGTCCTGTTCATCAACGCCGACAGAGAATTCAAGGAAGGCAAGAACCAAAACCTGCTTCGCCCTGAAGATATCGAGAAGATTGCCTACGTGTATCACGAGCGCCTCGAGGTTAAGGGCTACTCAGAGCTGATTCCGTTCGGTGATTTGGCAGCCGAGGACTGGAATCTGAACATCCGGCGCTACGTCGACAATTCGCCGCGCCCTGAGCCGCAGGATGTGCATGCGCATATTCACGGCGGCGTTCCAACGGTCGAAATTGAAAGCCTGAAAGGCTATTGGGGCAACTACGGCACACTGCGCGACCAGCTCTTCTTGCTTCGTGCGAATGATGCCGCTTATTGCGATTTCGTGCCGGAGCTGAAGGCCGATAAAGCACAAGCCAAGCTCTTGGTTGAAAGCAACGACTCGGTTAAGGCTACGAACGCAAAGTTTGCGGCGGTACTGGCCACTTGGTGGCAAAGCAATGTTGCTGACCTGCAGCAGTTGCCAACGTTGGGTAGTTTTGTGCCGTTGCGCAAGAAGTTCGCTCAGAGCCTTGAGGACACCTTGGTGCCGCTGGGCCTGTTGGACAAATTCCAAGTTCGCGGCGCATTTGCGGAGTTCGCCAGTGAGCTTGCGACTGACTTCAAGTCGGTTGCTGCTTCTGGATGGAATGCTGACTTGATTCCTGCAGATGACATTCTGACTGCCCAGTTCCCTGACGTGCTGAAGGACCTGCAAACCGCGCAGGAAACAATTGCCCGCCTGCAAGGCGAGTTCGAAGCAGCTGAGCCTGAGGAAGGCGAGGAGGCTGAAGAGATTGACCTCGACACCTACGATTTCGAAGAAGCAGGCGATGTACTTCCGAAGGCAGTTATCGATGCGCTGAAGGCTCGTAAGAAAGAGTTGTCTCGTGAAGCGAAGGCACTGAAGAAGACTGCTCCTGCCAATGCCAAACTATTGGAAGCCGAAGCCTCGAAAGTTGAGGCTTTGATGGCGAAACACTCAGCCAAAGAGGACGAGCTCAAGACCGCCAAGCAGACAGTGAAAGTCATTGAGCTAAAGCGTGACGCCCTGGTGGACAAGGCCCGCGACGAAATTTCTGACGAGGATGCGGAAGCCCTCATTCTTGAGCGTTGGAAAAATACGCTATTCACCGCATACGAAAATCGTGTCGGGGCTTATCAAGCTCGGTTGGTCGGGTGGATTGAATTGCTGTGTACTAAGTACGCCGTGACGCTGCAAGCCATCCAAGCAATGCGTGCTGCCGCTGCAGCGAAGCTGAGCGCCTTCTTGAAGGAGAAGGGTTATGAGTGAACCATTGCGTCTTCCTCCTGAGTGGTCATGGGGAACTTTGGGTAGCCTTGCCCAAGGTGTGCGTGGGGTGGCTTACCGGCCTGAAGACTTAAGAAACTCTAATGCATCCGATGTATGCAATCTGCTTCGGTCTACGAACATTCAAAATGGTCAAGTGGTTTATGAAGACCTTCAGTATGTTCCTCACTCCATCGTTAAACCGTCCCAGGTTGCCGCACCAGGAGACTTGGCGGTTTGCATGTCAAATGGAAGTCGGAATCTGGTCGGTAAGTCAGCCCAAATTGGCCCAGAGGCACGATACAAACGCATAACTGTGGGGGCATTTTGCTCCCTTTTCAAGCCGCACCCGGGGGTTCCTGCAAGCTTCGTCAAACAAATTTTTTCTAGCGCTTTTTTTTCTAAACTGGTTGATTTTACGTTAGCCGGGAGTGCGATTAACAATCTAAAAAACTCTGACATTGAGTCATTTCCGGTCCCACTGCCGCCTGCCCCCGAACAAGAAGGCATCGCTGAAGTGCTGTCTGCGTTGGATGAGCAGACTGAGGCGACTTTGGCTCTGATTGACAAACTGACTCTGCGTAGAAAAGGTTTGGTACAAGAGCTTTTACTGCCTGTAGCTCATGCTTCTGAAACTGTCGCATTGGGAAGTGTTTGCTCAGTCATCACATCTGGCTCAAGAGGATGGGCGCAGTATTACGCACCGGAAGGAGATTTGTTCCTCCGGATAGGTAACCTTACACGCGCACATCCGAATCTTCGATTCGAGGATGTCGTCTGGGTTAAGCCACCTTCAGGCGGTGAAGGATTGCGCACACGCCTTGAGGCTGGTGATGTCCTGATTTCCATTACAGCTGACCTTGGAATCATCGGTTGCATTCCAGAAAACTTGGGCCCAGCCTACATCAATCAACACATTGCACTAGCTCGCATTAACAGCCCTGAACTAGCTCCCCGATGGGTGGCGCATGTGCTTGCAAGTCCGTTTGGCTTCGAGCAAATTGCGAAATTGAATGATGGTGGAGCCAAGGCCGGACTCAACCTACCCACCGTTCAAGCATTGCTAATTCCCAAGCCGTCATTAGAAACCCAGAAGGAACTAGCTGCGCTGCTAGATTCTGCCGATGCAGAAATCGCCGCTGAACAAGAGTTAGCCGAAAAGCTGCGACTTCAGAAAGATGGTCTGATGCATGACCTTTTGACAGGGAAAACCCGAGTAACAACGAAACTGGAGGCCTTGCAATGACAGCCGTCGTTCTCCATCTCAGCGACATCCACATCAAAACCGAAAAGGACCCCATTCTCAAGAGGGGGGCTTCAATAGCGGCCACAACCTTTGCTTCGCTTCCCGCAGCGTCGCACGTGTTCATCGTTTGCTCAGGAGACGTGGCGTATTCAGGCTCAGCCGAAGAGTACAAGGCTGCCTCGAGTCTGTTTTCTGAGATTGAAGCAAGCATTCGAAAAGAAACAGCATGCCCAATTAGCTTTGTCTTTGCCCCTGGTAATCATGACTGTAACTTCGAAAAAAACAACGGCGCACGGAAGATGCTCGTTGCCAATATGGAGAAGGCAGATAACCCCGAGGTGGATGACTCTGTCATTGAAATATGCACGAGCATTCAGTCTGACTACTTCAGTTTCCGCAATGGGCTAGAAAAAAACTCCGCGGTTACGGACGACAAACTCTGGAGAAGTAATGCCTTCGAAGTAGAAGGAAAAACTATCGTCTTCGACAGTCTCAACATCGCCTGGGTGTCCAAGATTCGGGAAGACATCGGGAAACTGTTCTTTCCGGTGGAGCGCTACGCATCTCAAAGCTTTGAGCAGGCGGACATTCGCCTGGTCGTCATGCATCACCCACTAAATTGGTTCAACCAAAGCATTTACAGGCCCTTTCGGACCTTCGTTCGCAAGCTGGCTAACATCGTCGTCACAGGCCACGAACATCAAGGCAACGTCGGACTAATCGAAGATGCGGAATCAGAGTCGAGTGCCTACATCGAAGGATGTGTGCTTCAAAGCGACTCAAACAATCTCACCGACTCCTCCTTCAACGTAGCCGTTATTGACCTCAGTCTTGGGCAATTTTCATCCACTCGATATGTGTGGAACGGCACCAATTACGCGGCAACTGAGGACGGTTCTTGGTTCGACTACCGAGACCTTCCAGCGAAGCGGAATAACCCGTTCACTTTGCAGCCCGAGTTTCAAGAGATGCTAGATGACCCGGGTGCATTTTTTAAGCATCCGGGGCGAACCAATGTCGGCCTATCGGACATCTTTGTATACCCGGACCTTCGCAAAGTCGGGAACGGGGAGGACCGCCGTCGAACTTTCGTCAGCTCTCGCCGGTTGTTGGCTCCAGAGGTCACCGCTGACGGAATATTGATTGAAGGTGAAGAAAAGGCTGGTTGTACAAGTCTTCTGTTTCAACTCTATCGCCAGTACCACGAGCGCGGATTTGTCCCACTTTATATCAAAGGCAGGGACCTCAAAAAGGTTACAGAAGCGGATATCGATAAGCTCGTAAAGCGGGCAGTCGAGCACCAATACGGCGAAGGCCAGGTGGAGGCCTTCATGCAGCACTCCCGTGCACAAAAGCTGCTTCTGCTGGACGATTTCGATGACAGTCCGCTGAGAGCCGGTGACGCTCGGGCCGGACTACTCGGTGCCTTGCGCCAACGATTCGGCCATTTCGTAGTTACCGTTGGTGACATGTTTGAGATGCGTGAGATGCTGGACGGTGATGCGTCGAGGGCCCTTATCGCTCTGACACATTACAAAATCCAGCCCTTTGGGCATGCGTTGCGCGGGGAGTTAATTTCTCGTTGG
The DNA here is from genome assembly GCA_018241685.1 of Pseudomonadota bacterium. Classification (GTDB taxonomy): domain Bacteria; phylum Pseudomonadota; class Gammaproteobacteria; order Burkholderiales; family Rhodocyclaceae; genus Zoogloea. The sequence goes on along the minus strand of JAFEDJ010000071.1, from coordinate 17,550 downwards.
CTTTCGCTAGGAGCCGACGGAACAGTCGATGAAAGCGGAGTCATTGCTAGGATAGACCGAGCTGAAAAATTGATGAATGCAGTCATGCAGAAGGCAGTCATTCCTGCTATGCCGCTTTACCTGCTGACCCTGCTCCAAAGTATGGACGCCGGCAGAAGCGGAGACTTTAAGGAAAGTGCCCTCGGATACTACTACCAGTACCTTCTAACGGAAGCACTTCAAAATTCAGGGGTCAAACCTGACAAGCTGACTGAACACTTTCAGTACGCCGCCTATCTCGCATGGGAGTATCACCTGCAGGGGAAACGTGAGTTATCCGAATCTGATTTGAGAGCGTTCAACGAGCGATTCACGAAAGAATGGCACACCGTCGATTTTAAGCAACGCCTTGACGTCCTACTCAATGCACGAGTTCTCTGCCGAGCAGGTGACGATTATGCGTTCCGGTACCCCTATATTTATTACTACCTTAAGGGGCAGTTTCTCAGTGAAAATTTGGCTGACCTAACGGTACGCACCTATATTGAACACTGCTGCCAGCATTTGTATGTCCGGGACCACGCGAATACCGTACTGTTCTTGGCGCATCACTCCAATGATGACTTTGTTCTCCAATCAATCGCTAATGCACTGCACAACCTTTTTCGCGCTAGAAGCCCAGTGAAATTCGATGGCGACACAGTCGCAATTAATAAGCTCATCGAAAATGCACCAAAACTAACCTACTCAGGCGAAAAACCCACTGAGCACAGAGCCCGACGAAACGAACTGCAGGACCAGCTTGATGATGGGCACGACGGCCTACTCGAGAACGAAGAGGATGCCGAAGAGCTCAGCCTGATTGCTCAAATGACAATGCTGTTCAAGACCACAGAGATTCTTGGGCAGGTACTTAAAAATCAATATTCGAAAATTCAGCGCTCACGAAAAGGTGAGCTCCTTGAAGACCTATTCAACGGCCCCCTTCGTGCCATTCGCGATTTCTATGAGTTCTTTGAGAAGAATCCTGATGCACTCGTGGCGGAGATTGAAGCTGCTCTTCAGCGTAAGGGCAAAGTCGAGAGCGCCGAGGAGCGTAAGGAGATTGCACGAAAAGTGGCTGCAAGCCTTATTCAAATCGTGACTTTTGGATTTCTAATGCGTGCTGCTCAGAGTGCAAACTCCGAGAGTCTTCAGGAGGATGTAAAGGGCATAGTTCGAAAGACCAACACCCCCGCATTCAAACTAATCGAACTGGGCATCTTGCTCGATTCTCCAAGGACGATTCCTCGAGCAATGGTTAAGCAGCTGTTCAAGGAAGTTAAAGATGACCTAGTAGCTGGCCGCGTCATCCAAGTCATGGTTCTCAATAGGCTATACATGTTCAAGACTTCTGAGCAGGACATGCAGTGGATTAACCAAGAGCTTGGTATCGACCTCGCGACCCAACATGCCATTACTTACCAAGAGAAACAACGACGCCTGACCAACTAAGAGCCTCCAATCGACATGTCCGAACGCTTACAAGTTGAAAAACCATTCCTCGACCAGCTAGTCAGCCTTGGCTGGAATGTGGTCGACCACGGCGAGTCCCTACCTTCCTCACCCGAAAGCAGTTATCGGAGCAGCTTCAAGGAGGTTGCGCTCACGAGTGTGTTCTTCAAGGCTGTTCGGACCATCAACCTGGATGAGGCGGGCCAACCTTGGCTAACGGATGCACAGCTCGAATTCCTGTTCGAGCACATCACTAATCGGCCCGGTTCTTTGGTTGAAGCCAACAAAGCCGTCCATGAGGCATTGCTAGCAGGGGTCGATGACCTCGACCACGAAACCCCCTCTGGCATAGTGAAGCGCAAGGCACGCTTCATCGACTTCGACAATCCAAACAACAACCATTTCCTGGCCATCAACCAGTTCCGCATCGACACCCCTGGCCAAGCCAAGGAACACATCCGCCCGGACATCGTGCTGTTCGTGAATGGCTTGCCTCTCGTGGTCATTGAGGCCAAAGAAGCCAACACTTTTACCAGCCTCCCCCTGGAGGAAGCCAAGCGCCAAATCTTCCGCTACTCCGAACGTCGCGATGAATCAACCAAAGGTGGCGTAAAGGAAGGCGAGGAGCGCCTATTCCATTTCAACCTGTTCTCTGTGGCGACAACTGGCACGCAGGCTGAGTACGGTTCTATTACTGTCGAAATGGATGAGTTCCAAACCTGGCGCTCCATCGAACCTGTCGAGTATCAGGCTTATGCCCCTCCCTTGGGAGGCACCGCGCGGGCTCAAGAAGTTCTTATCCAGGGCATGCTGCCCAAGCCAACTCTGCTCGATATCTTGCAGAACTTCTGTCTGTTCACCACCAAGCGGGACAAGCTCATCAAGGTTGTATGCCGCTACCAACAGTATCGGGCCATCCTCAAGTCACTCGTCCGCATCCGGTCTAAGGAAGGCGCCGGCCGCGGTGGGGTCATCTGGCACACCCAAGGTTCGGGCAAGTCCCTGACCATGGTCTTCTTCGTGAAGAAACTGCGCTCATCGAAAGACCTGTTCGACCTTAAGGTGGTCATGGTCAATGACCGTACTGACCTAGAGGACCAGCTGGGCGGCACCGCACATCTGGCCGGCGAAAAGGTTACGACCATTGCCAGTTCTCAAGAGCTGAAGGACAAGCTTGCCGGTAATGATTCGGGGCTCTACTTGGTTATGGTCCACAAGTTCCGGGAGGCCACCGAACAGCTACCGGAAAGCGTCAAGTCGGCGCTAGGCATCCCCTTAGCGGCCCCAAAACTCAAACCATTCCCTGAGGTGAATTCGTCCGAGCGCATAATCATCTTCATTGATGAGGCCCACCGGACTCAGTATTCAGACCTCGGTAACAATCTGGCGGTTGCGTTCAAGAACGCCATCAAAATTGCGTTTACCGGCACGCCCCTCATTACGGCACGTCACGCCCAGACCACGGTTCAACGCTTCGGTGATTACATCGACACCTACAAGCTGAAAGATGCTCAGGAAGATGGCGCAGTGCTGCCCATCGTCTATACCGGCCGAACGACAGACACAGCGCTGTCGCACAAGTCGGACTTCGATGAAAAGTTCGACGACCTGTTCGCCGAGCGGACAGAGGAAGAACTCGAGGCCATCAAGAAGAAATACGGTACTCGGGAAGACATCCTAGAAGCGGAGGCACGCATCACGGAGGTGGCCAAGAACCTGGTGAAGCATTACGTCGAGAACGTCATGCCTGACGGCTTCAAAGCTCAGGTTGTGTGCGTCTCGAAGGTTGCAGCTCTGCGTTACGAGACGGCAATCGCCAAAGCAGTTGCCGACTATGCCAAGAAGTACGTTAAGCGGACAGATGCAGACCCCACCATTCTCAAGCGTATCAACTTCTTGAAGGCCGCTGTTGTTGTCTCAGTCGATGGTACAAATGAGCTAGCCGGTGTCCTTGAAGCGAAGAAGCGTGCCAAGGAATTGGACGCCGTAAACAACTTCCTTAAGCGCTTCGACTACGAAAAGCCAGAAACTGGCATCGCCTTCCTGATTGTCTGCGACATGCTGCTGACCGGCTTTGACGCTCCTATTGAGCAGGTCATGTACCTCGACAAGCCGTTGCGCGAACACACGCTGCTGCAAGCGATTGCTCGCGTGAATCGCACCTACCCCGGCAAAAAATTTGGTCTGATTGTCGACTACGTGGGGCTCACCAAGCATCTGCGCGAGGCCCTGAAAATCTACGCCAGCGATGACCAGAATGACATCCTCCAGGGCATGCATTCCATGGAGGAGCAGTTCTCGAAACTTGAGGGCACCTACGCTCGTCTCGTCTACTTCTTCAAAGAGCACAAGCTGCCTCAAGCCGAAGAGTGGGGTAATCAGAAGCTCAACCCTGAAGATGACTACCTCGTCTTCGAGGTGATGATGGACCTTTTGGAAAACATCCAGCAGAGGGAAACCTTCTCGGTTCTGCTAATGTTGTTCTTGCAAGCACTGAATACGGTTCTTCCCGACCCGAAGGCCGCAGATTTCATCGCCCCTGCCAAACGCTTCGCGTGGCTGAAGGCGCAGGCTCGGGAACGCTTCAAAGATGAGGGCATGAACTTCGGCAATGCTGGTGAGAAGGTCAAAAAGCTCATAAATGAGCATTTGGTTAGCTTGGGCATCAATATGAAGGTGCCTCCTGTAGAGCTGATGTCCGCAGCCTTTCCGGAGCAAGTGAAGAAGGGCAAGTCTTCGAAGGCCAAGGCCTCTGAAATGGAGCACTCGTTGCGCAAGCACATCACGGTGCATATGGAAGAAGACCCGGCGTGGTTCGGTTCCTTGTCAGAGAAGCTCGAAGAGGTTCTCAAGAAGTACAAGGACAACTGGGACGAGCAGGCCAAGCAACTGGAACTCTTGGTTGGCACGGCGAAATCTGGGCGTTCAAAGGCGCCGACCGAAGGCGTCGATACCAAAGCGGTGCCTTTCTACGAGATGCTGCTCAAAACCCTAGAGAAGTCCATCAAGCTGACGTCAGCAGACAAGAACGGCATTAAATCACTGGTGAACGGTCTGCTTCCGATGCTCAAGGACGAAATGACGACTCCAGGCTTCTGGGGAAACAGCGTGATGGTCTCCAACCTACAGGGATTGGTCGAGGACCGCTTGGTTGACAGCGGCGTAGATGTCGTCGTTGAACATTTTGAGGCATTGGCCCACGATATCGTGCAACTGGCGAAGGCCCGACAAACGGATATTCTCAGCTAATGCTGAAAGTCGCTGATGTCGAATGTACCGTGCTGCGCTCCGCTCGTCGGAGCGTAGCCATTTTTATAGAGCGTGATGGCTCTGTAAGTATCCGTGCGCCACAAGCAGTTTCTGATGAACAGTTGGCCAAGGTCGTTGAGAAGAAGCTCCCTTGGATTTATCGGAATGTGGCGCTGTGGCGCGAGCTAAACCGCAATGCGCCAAACCGTGAATTTGTTTCTGGAGAGTCGTTCTACGTTGCTGGCCAGCCATGCATCCTAGATGTACGGGATGACACGCCGGAGCCCCTGTCGTTGATGGGCGACCGGTTGGTTTTGAAACGAAGCCATCTACCCAAAGCTGAGGAGTTGCTTCGCGCGCTGTATCGCAAGATAGGATATGAGCGCTTGCCAAGCATCATTGAGCGCTTTGCATCCAGGATGGGGGTAGCCCCCGGTCGCCTCCGTGTTTGGGAATTACAAAATCGGTGGGCGTCGTGCTCCGATTGTGGAAACCTTAACTTCCACTGGAAGGTCATGTCCCTTCCTGGAGACGTACTCGAATATTTGGTGGTTCATGAACTTGCCCACATCAAGCATCGGAACCATACCAAGGAATTCTGGAGTGAAGTTGAGAAGGTGCTGCCCCGATGGGAATTGGCTGCTAGTTGGCTACGAGACAACGGGGCTGGCCGGTCTTTCTAAGAAAGATATACCAAAAGAAAAAATTCTAATTTTTTGGTGGCGTTAACCTTCTAGGCGTCTAACTCGTTGAATTTTTAGGAATTGGGCCAACAGCTTAGTAACACCCCGGTAAACGACAAAGTCCGGCCGGAGCCGGACTTTGCTGGGGTTGGGGGCGTTTTGTATTATTTTTCGACGAAAGCGCGTTCGATCACGTAGTCGCCAGGGGCGCCGATGTGCTCGGAGATCTTGAAACCGAGGCCGTCGAGCATCTTGCAGCAGTCGTCGAGCATGGCCGGGCTGCCGCAGATCATGGCGCGGTCCTGGGCCGGGTCGATGGTCGGCAGGCCAGTGTCTTCAAAGAGCTTGCCGGTGGTGATCACTTCGGTCACACGGCCCTGGTTGCGGAACTCCTCGCGGGTTACGGTGGGGTAGTACACCAGCTTGTTGCGCACTTCCTCGCCGAAGAATTCATTCTGCGGCAGCTCCTGTTCGATGAACTCGCTGTAGGCCAGCTCGGACACATAGCGCACGCCGTGCAGCAGGATGACCTTTTCGAAGCGCTCGTAGGTTTCCGGATCCTGGATCACGCTCATGAACGGGGCGAGGCCGGTGCCGGTGGAGAACAGGTACAGGTTGCGGCCCGGCAGCAGGTCGGACAGCACCAGGGTGCCGGTGGGCTTCTTGCTGATCACGATCGGGTCGCCCGGCTGGAGGTGCTGCAGGCGGGAGGTCAGCGGGCCGTTGGGGACCTTGATGCTGAAGAACTCCAGATGCTCCTCGTAGTTGGGGCTGGCGATGCTGTAGGCGCGGGTGAGCGGGCGACCTTCCACTTCCAGGCCGATCATCACGAACTGGCCGTTGTCGAAGCGCAGGCCGGCGTCACGGGTAACCTTGAAGCTGAACAGGGATTCGTTCCAGTGATGAACGGACAGGACGGTTTGGGTGCTCAGTTTGCTCATGGCGGCGAAGGAGTGGATTGCGGTAGTGCAGCAATTTTAACCTGCCTGTAAAATCAGTAAAATGGATTGTATCTATATATATATTCTGTTTTGCAGATATGAAATACACCTTACGCCAGCTGGAAATCTTCGTCGCCGTGGCCCGCCAGGAGAGTGTGTCGCGGGCGGCGGACGAACTGGCCCTGTCCCAGTCAGCAACCAGCACCGCGCTGGGAGAGTTCGAGCGCCAGTTCGACACCCAGCTGTTCGACCGCATCGGCAAGTCTCTGCGCCTCAACGAGCTGGGGCAGGTACTACTGCCCCACGCGGTGCAACTGCTCGAACACGCGGTGGAGATCGAGTCCCTGTTGGCCCGGCAGACCGATTTCGGGCCCTTGCAGATCGGTGCAACGCTGACCGTCGGCAACTACCTGGCGACATTGATCGCCGCCGATTTCCTGCGCCGCCACCCTAGCGCGCAGGTGAAGCTGAGAGTGCACAACTCGACCACCATCGTCGATCAGCTCCTTCATTACGAGCTCGACCTGGGGCTGATCGAAGGCACCTGCCGGCACGCCGACCTGCTGGTGGAGCCGTGGGTGGAGGACGAGCTGGTGGTCTTCTGTGCGCCGTCGCACCCGCTGGCGAAGGCGGGGCGGATCAGCCTCGACGAGATGGCCGGCCAGGACTGGATCCTGCGCGAGAGCGGCTCGGGAACGCGGGAAACCTTCGACCAGGCGCTGCGCCATTTCAATGGTGAGCTCAAGGTGCGCCTGGAGCTGGAGCATACCGAGGCGATCAAACGGGCGGTGGAGAGCGGCGTGGGCATCGGCTGCATTTCCCGCCTGGCGCTGCGCGAGGCCTTCCGGCGCGGCAGCCTGGTTCCGGTGGAGACGCCGGAGCTGGACCTGCGCCGCCAGTTCCAGTTCGTGACCCACAAGCGCAAGTACGTGACCGCCGGCATGCGTGAGTTCATCGCCCTGTGCCGGCAGATGACGGCCGGCGCGGCGCGCAGCGACCTGATCGATCTGCCCTTCATCCCGTGATGACGAGTGCGTTGGAAGCGTGCCCGGTGCCGCGTGGCGAGTAGAATCACGGCTCCGTCACATTTTCACACCGATCGATTCCATGCCTTGCTCCGTCCGGTTCACCATCCAGGCCGCACAGCCGGCCGCCCATCTGTTCGACATCACCCTGCGCATCGAGCGCCCCGACCCGGCAGGGCAGGTTCTCAGCCTGCCGGCCTGGATTCCCGGCAGCTACATGATCCGCGAGTTCGCCAGGAACATCGTGAGCCTGAGCGCCAAGGCCGGCACCCGCCATCTGGAGGTGGTCAAGCAGGACAAGCACACTTGGCGGCTGCCGGCGGGGCTGGATGAGCCGGTGACTGTGAACTACACGGTGTATGCGTGGGATCTGTCGGTGCGCACGGCGCATCTGGATCAGACCCATGGCTTCTTCAACGGCACCAGCGTCTTTCTGAAGGTCCATGGCTGCGAGCAGCTGCCCCATTTCGTGGACATCCGGCCGCCGCGCGGCCTGAAGGATGCGGGCTGGCGCGTGGCCACCAGCCTGCCGGAAGCGGCCGGAGAGGCCGGCGCGGCAGAGCGCTACGGCTTCGGCCTGTACCGGGCGGACGATTACGACGAGCTGATCGACCATCCGGTCGAGATGGGCACTTTCGCCCTGGCCGAGTTCGACGCCTGCGGCGTGCCCCACGCGGTAGCCATCACCGGGCGCCACGATTGCGACATGACGCGCCTGGTCGCCGACCTCAAGCCGATCTGCGAGGCGCAGATCCGCCTGTTCGGCGAGCCGGCGCCGATGGACCGCTATGTGTTCCTGACCATGGCGGTGGGGGACGGCTATGGCGGCCTCGAGCACCGGGCGTCCACCGCGCTGCTGTGCAGCCGCAACGATCTCCCGTATGCGGGCATGGACGAGGCGACCGAGGGCTACCGGCAGTTCCTCGGCCTGTGCAGCCACGAGTATTTTCACACCTGGAACGTCAAGCGCATCAAGCCGGCGGCCTTCGTGCCCTACGACCTGACGCAGGAAGGCTACACGCGCCTGCTGTGGGCCTTCGAAGGCTTCACGTCCTACTACGACGACCTGATGCTGGTGCGCAGCGGGCGGATCACCGACAAGGACTACCTGGCGCTGCTGTCCAAGACCATCACGCAGGTACATAAGGGCAGCGGCCGCCGCAAGCAGAGCGTGGCGGAGTCGTCCTTCGAGGCGTGGACCAAGTATTACCGCCAGGACGAGAACAGCCCCAACGCCATCGTCAGCTACTACACCAAGGGTTCGTTGGTGGCCTTGCTGCTCGACCTGCGCCTGCGCGCGGACAGCAAGGGCGCCCGCAGCCTGGACGATCTGATGCGCACCCTGTGGCAGCGCCATGGGCTCACCGGCGTCGGTGTGGACGAGGACGGCATCTTCGCGCTGGCCGCGGAGCTCGGCGGTCCGGCGCTGGGGCGCTGGCTGCGGGAGCTGGTCGAGGGGACCGAAGAACTCCCGCTGGATGTCTGGCTCAAGCGGCTTGGTCTGAGCCTGACGTGGGAGGCACCGAACAGCAGCCCGGGCCTTGGCGTGCGCACCACGGCTGACGGTGATGCGGTCAAGCTGGCCAATGTCTACGACGGCGGTGCGGCCCAGGCGGCCGGCCTTTCGGCGGGGGACGTGCTGGTCGCGCTGGATGGCATCCGCGTCACCAACGCCAACCTGGACAAGCTGCTGTCCCGCCGGCTGGCCGGCGAAACCTTGCATGTGCACGCCTTCCGGCGCGATGAGCTGATGGAGTTCGAGGTGGAGCTTCAGGCCGCGCCGGCGGATACCGCCAAACTGGCCTTGGCAGAGCGCAGCTCGGGCCAGGCCAAGGCCTTGCGCGAGGCCTGGCTGACGGCCGCTGCCTGAGCGCGCGGCGCGTCTCTTCTGCTTAGAAGCGCCGCGCCACGCGATACAGGTAGGCGCTGAACAGCCCGGCTGCGGCGATGTTGCTGAGCACCGTGGCCTGCCAGAAGCCGGCCACGCCCTGGGGTGGCAGCAGGTCGCCGACCCCGTGGAAGGCCAGGCCGTAGCCACCGGCCAGGCCGATGCCCCAGAAACACAGGGTATGCACGAGCATCGGGCCGAAGGTGATCTTGTAGCCGCGCAGCGCATGGGCGGCCACCGTCTGGATGGCATCGAAGAGCTGGTAGAGCCAGATGTAGATCAGCAGGGAAATGCCGAGTTGCTGGACCTGCGGATCGGCGGTGTAGGCGGCGAAGATCGGCTCGCGGGCCAGCCAGATGACGGTGGCCACCGTGGTCGACAATCCCGCCGCCAGGATCACGCCGACCTTGGCCGCATGTCGGGCACCCTTGCCATCCCGGGCGCCGACCGATTGGCCGACCAGCACGAGGGTGGCGATGGCAAGGGCCAGCGGCAGCATGTAGATCAGCGCCCCCAGGTTGCCGACGATGCGGTGGCCGGCGACCACCGAGGCGCCCAGCTTGGCGACGAGCAGGGCGATCAGCGTGAAGGCGGTGATCTCCACGAAACTCGAGAAGCCCATCGGCAGGCCCAGCCGAAGCAGGTCCGAGAGCACCCGCGGATGCGGCGCCTGCCAGTGGGAGAACAGCTGGTAGCGGGCATAGGCCGGTGATCGGGCCATGTGGAAGAGCGCGCTGAGGAGCGCCAGCCAGCCGACGACCGCGCTGGACACCGCACAGCCGGTGCCGCCGAGGGCCACCATGCCGAGGTGGCCATTGACCAGCGCCCACGACAGCGGGATGTGCACTGCGGTGGTGACCAGGCTGATCACCATCAGCACCCGGCTATGCCCCAGCGCATTGGTGAAGGCATAGAAGGTGCGGTACAGCAGCACCGCCGGCAGGCCCCAGGCGATGGTGCCCAGATAGGCGCGGGCGCGGGCTTCGATCTCGGGGCTCATCTCGCTGAACTGCATCAGCCAGTCCGGCTGGGTGAGCAGCACTACGCCGGGAACGGCCAGCAGCAGGGCCAGCCAGAAGCCTTGCTGGAGGGTCGGGGCGATGTCCTGGTGGCGCGCCGCGCCGACATGATGGGCGACGGTCGGTGAGACGGCCTGCAGGATACCGACCAGCAGCATCACGATGGAAATGTAGATGCCGCTGCCGACTGCGACAGCGGCCAGGTCGGTGGTGCCATAGTGACCGCTCAGGACGGTGTCGCTGACCATCTGGGTCATGGACGACAGCTGGGCGACGAGTACCGGCCAGGCGAGTTCGAGGATGCGCCGGGCGAGGGAGGATGAGGAGGGCGATTTCATGAGCCGCGTAGTCTAGCCCAGCCGTGTCGACGGCTCTCAGGCGAAGTGGCCGTGGAGATACCAGCAATGGGGGGCGACACCGTCCCGGAAGACCCAGGCCAGGCCGCCATCCTGGCTGCGGGCGACGAAGTAGTCCCGGCGTACCGTGGCTTCGGGCCCATCCCACCAGCCGGATGCGATGCGTTCCGGACCGGCGAGCAGCGTCCACGGCGGTGGGGCCGGAATCGGGCGGGGCTCCGGCAGCAGCCACAGGGGGCGCGGCGAAGCCGGCAGCGGCGGCGGTTCTTGTCGGCCGCGGCTGCGCTCCGGCGGCTGGGGTTCGACCCAGCGCCAGGCCTTTTCGGGACGGTGGTCGGGGTGGGAGGCGAGGCAGCGCACGGCTTGGTTGCCGAGACGCGCCCGCAGGGTGGCGAGCAGCAGGCCTGCATCGCCCGGCTGGCCGTCATCGCCCTGGAAGAGTTCGCCGGCGGGCGGCGCCAGCGGACGGGGCTCGTCGGCGGTGAGCCGCAGGGCGTCGACGGCGGCCGGCAGGGGCAGGCGGTTCAGGTGCTCGCGGGCCAGCAACTGGCAGCGCTGCATGTCCTGGGAGAGGGTGCCCAGCACGATTTCGAGCGGCGCTTCCGGCGCCTGGCTGTTGCGCTCGAACTCCAGGACCAACGTGAAACGCTCGATGCCGGCCTGGCGGGCGTCCAGCCAGCCGGCCAGGCCGGCTAGCAGGCGGCGGGTGGCGAACAGCAAGCTATCCACCTGGTCGGACGGGGTCGGCAGCGGCAGGCGGGACGCATAGCGTTCGGGCGGCTTGAACCATGGACGTGGATCGGGGACGCGCCCGTAAGCCCGGTCGAGGGCGTCGGTGACGGCCTGGGCACGGCGCCGGGCCAGACCGTGGCGCGGCAGGTGACGCACTTCTCCCAGGGTGACGTGGCCGGTGCCGGTGAGCAGGTCCAGGCTGTCGGGGCCGACCGGCGTGCCGTCGGCGAGGGCGACCAGCGGCAGTGGGTCGAGCCGCGCCGCCAGTGCTTGTCCGGTGTCATCCCCGGCGCCGAAACGGGCCAGCCAGCGGGCCGCCAGCGGTGTCTGCGCGACCGCCAGGCGGGCGTGGAAACCGAGTTCCTCGATGCCCCTGGTGATCTGCTGGCCCAGCGGAACGAGTCCGCCGAACAGGCGCAGGCAGGTTTCCACTTCCAGCAGGATGGCGTGGGGCGGGTCGAGGCTGATGGCGGGAGTGAAACGTCCCGCCCAGGTGGCGATGTCGATCAGCGCTGCGTGTTCGAGGGCGGGCTGCCGGTCGACCAGGCACAGCGCCGGCGCTATGGCCAGTGCGCTGGCCCGCCCAAGCCCTGGCTCCACGCCGCGCGCCATTGCCGCCGGATCCGCGGCCACCACCCGCCGGCGAGGGTGGCCATCGAGGACCGCAAGCGGGGCGGCCTCACTGCGCCCCCGCGTGAAGACCTGGAGGGGCAGATCGGGAAGGTAAAGGGCGCACCAGAGCATGCTTGCCGGAGGGGGAGGAGGGCTGCGGATCAATCGTTGCCGTCGAAGGATGTTCGGGGCCGCAGTCGGGCCGTGTGCCACCGCCTGGCCACGGGAGTTCGAGCGCCAGGGGGGCGGCCAGTTGCGGCCCACGGCGCTTGAGGATGCGGATCCCGAGGCCGCCGCGGCAGGGGCTGAGCGCCAACCGCAGGACGGCCGGGGAAGGTTGGTGGGCCGCGCTTTCGGGGCGGAGCAGGATCAGCGGCGTGCCGCTTTCCTCGGCGGCCAGTTGCAGGCGGCGCAGCGCGCCCATGTCGGCGTCGGCCAGCCATAGCAGGACCACCTCGCAGCTGCGGGAGTCGAGGGCCTGACGGGCCGCCCAGCGGGCGTGGGCCGGGCTCTCGGCCTGTACGATGAGCAGGCGCTCGAGGGGCACGCCAGCGGCGGCGAGGGCTGGCGCATAGGGCAGGCCGGGCGGGGCGATGCAGGCCGCCCAGCGGCCGGCTGGCACATTGGCGAGCTGGGGTAGCAGCAAACCCAGTTCGCCGATGCCATTACGGGGCAGCAGCAGTTCGCTCAGCGCGGCGAGGGGCCAGCCACCGCCCGGCAGGACTGCGTCGAGTGCGGCATGACCGGTCGGCCGTCCCGGCAGCGCCGGCGTCGCCAGCCGGTCGCCACACCAGACCAGGTGATCCAGGGATAAGGCGGTAGCGGAGGCGGCCATGGCGTCGCTCAGGTGTGATGCAGGTGGCTCAAAAGCTGTCGTTGCGGATCAGGCCAACGGCGATGCCTTCGATTTCCAGCTGGTCGTTGCGGGTGTCCACGACGATGGGCTCGAAGTCCGGGTTGGCCGGCAGCAGCTCGACGATGGGGCCTTTGCGGGCCAGGCGCTTGACGGTGACTTCGTCCTCCACGCGGGCGACGACGATCTGCCCGTCCCGAACCTCGGTGGTGCGATGGACGGCCAGCAGGTCGCCGTCGAGGATGCCGGCGTCGCGCATGCTGAGACCGCGCACCATCAGCAGGTAATCGGCGCGCGGGGAGAACAGGCCCGGGTCCACCTGGTAGCGGCCCTGCACATGCTCGGCGGCGAGGATGGGGCTGCCGGCGGCGACCCGCCCGATCAGCGGCAGGCCGAGGCCTTCCTTCAGGCGGATGCCGCGGGCGCGGCCTTCTTCCAGGGAGATGGCGCCCTTGGCGGCCAGGGCGCGCAGATGGGTTTCCGCCGCGTTGGGGGAACGGAAGCCGAAGGCGGTGCAGATCTCGGCCCGGGTCGGCGGACGCCCTTCCTGCTCCACAGTGTCGCGGATCAGCTGGAGGATTTCCTGTTGGCGGGGGGTGAGATTGTCGGACATTGGGGGCTCCTGTGAGTCTTGTGTAATTTTATACAGGTTTCGACGGATGACAAGCCGGGCGAGCCTTTGTCAGCCGGGAGCCGGGCTTCGGGAGGCGTGACAAACTGCAGGCTCCGGGCATAAATGACTTGAGCCCCCGCCCTCGGTGGACTATCCATTCAAGAGCATGCCTTCTCCTGATTGATGCAGGTGTGGCAAGCTGGCATCCGGAACACCAGCCAACAGATTTCGCAGACAAGGCACGCTACATAGATAGATTTCACCCCAACCCGCACGGGTTCGCGAGAGCCCAGCCCCCGGAGGAGAGATGCCCATGTTCGTCAGTCCGCAACACGCTTCGGGTAGAGTTCTCGGCGCTGCTCGGTTAGAATCCTCCGACTCGCCCGCGTCGCCTTCTGAAGGCTCGCCCGCTCCGCTCTTTTCCCTGCCCGATGCCGACATGGAGATGTTCGATCTGGCGTCGGTACTGGGTTCCAGACACGTAGTCCTGTACTTCTATCCCCGTGACAACACTCCCGGCTGCACGCGCCAGGCCATCGACTTCAGCGACCACGATGCCGACTTCGAGCAGGAACGCTGCATGGTGATCGGCATCAGTCCCGACGACTGCCTGACCCATGCCGATTTCCGCGACCAGCACGGCCTGTCGGTGGGATTATTGTCCGACGAGGACGGCGAGGTCTGCCGCCTGTACGGTGTGTGGCTGTCGGCCGTGGTCGATGGGGTTGCCAAGCGCAGCGTGCGCCGCTCGACCTTCATCATCTCCAGCGACGGGGTGGTGCAGCATGTGCTGCACGATGTGAATCCGCGCGGCCATGCCGCCGAAGTCTTCCAGCTGATAAAGCAACTCAACTCAAGGAATGTAAATGGAAATCGCCAAGAACACGGTCGTCACGCTTGACTACAAGGTTACCGACCCGGATGGCAACGTGATCGACGACGGCCAGCACCCGCTGGTGTACATGCATGGCGGTTACGACGGCATCTTCACCGTGATCGAGGAAGCCCTGCACGGCAAGAACAGCGGTGACAGCCTGAAGGTCAAGCTGCAGCCGGAAGACGCCTTTGGCGAATACGACGAGGAGCTGGTGCTGGTGGAAGACGCCAGCCTGTTCCCCGACAACATCGAAGTCGGCATGTCCTTCGAGCGCGTCGGTGAAGATGGCGAGGACGAAATGGTCTACCGCATCACCGACATCGCCGACGGCAAGGTCGTGGTGGATGGCAACCATCCCCTCGCTGGCACCGCGCTGATCTTCGACATCACCGTCAAGAGCGTGCGTGCAGCCAGCGCCGAAGAAATCGGCCACGGCCACGTCCATGGCGAAGGCGGCCATCACCACTGATGAGCCCGGTGGTCGGCGCGCCGGGTGCATTCCGGTGCCGGCCAAACCGTACTCGCTGAACGGGCCGCTTTGCGGTCCGTTTTTTTTGGAATGAATGGATTGGACTCGGACAATCAGGCGCTGTTGCAGGTGGATGGCCTGCAGGTCGAACTGGGGAACGCCGGCAAGCGCGTCCGCCCGGTGGATGGCATCAGCTTCGAGGTGGCGGCGGGGCGTACGCTGGCGCTGGTCGGCGAATCCGGCTGCGGCAAGTCGATGACCGCGCTGGCCTGCATGCGGCTATTGCCGAGCGGCGGCCGGATCTCGAGCGGCAGCGTCAGGCTCGGCGGCGAAGCGCTGCAGAGCCTGCCTGAAGTGCGGATGCGCGACATCCGGGGCCGCCGGCTGGCGATGATCTTCCAGGAGCCGGCCAGCAGCCTCAATCCTGTGATGACGGTCGGCGACCAGATCGGCGAGGTGCTGGTCCGTCACCGCGGCATGCACGGCAAGCCGGCCTGGGACGAGGCGGAGCGCCTGCTCGACGCGGTCGGCATCCCCGACGCGCGCCGGCGTCTCGCCGAATACCCCTTCCAGCTGTCCGGCGGCATGAAGCAGCGCGTCATGATCGCCATTGCGCTGGCGGGCGACCCGGAGGTGCTGATCGCCGACGAGCCCACCACCGCGCTGGACGTGACCATCCAGGCCCAGGTGCTGGAGCTGCTCGCCGACCTGCAGGCGCGGCGTGGCATGGGCATGCTGCTGATCACCCATGATCTGGGCGTGGTGGCGCGCATGGCTCACCGGGTCGGCGTGATGTACGCCGGCGAACTGGTGGAAACCGGCGAACGGGAGGACTTCTTCCGCGCGCCACTGCACCCGTATTCCCGCAAGCTCTTCGCGGCCCTGCCCACCCAGGCCCAGCGGGGCAGGGCGCTGGAGACCATCCGCGGCCAGGTGCCCCGTCTCGGCGCCCATCGGCAGGGCTGCCGCTTTGCCGACCGCTGCCCCCAGGCGCAGGACCTGTGCCGCCAAGTGGAGCCGGCCATGTATACGGTCGGCCATCAGACCGTGCGCTGCCATCTGTACGATCCGGCCGCGCCGATTGGCTGGCAGCCGGAGTCGCCGGCCGTCCTCGAATCCGGCGCCGCGGGCCCGGCCACGGCCGGCGGGGCGCTGGAGGTGGAAGGCCTGCAGGTCCATTTCCCGGTCCGCAAGGGCTTGTTCCGCCGGGTCGTCGGCCACGTGAAGGCCGTGGACGGGGTGTCGCTGAAGGTGCCGGCCGGGGAAACCCTGGCCCTCGTCGGCGAGTCCGGCTGCGGCAAGACCACCGCGGGCAAGGCGCTGCTCAGCCTGTTGCCGGCCACCGGCGGCACCGCCCGCTATGGCGGCCGCGAGCTGCTCGGCCTCAGTCCCCGCGAGTGGCAGCCCCTGCGGCGGGATCTGCAGATGATCTTCCAGGACCCCTTCAGCTCCCTCAACCCGCGCATGCGGGTCGGCGAGATCCTGGAGGAGGGGATGGAGGCTCTCAAGGTGGAAAAGACCGCCGAAGCGCGCGCGGCCAGGATCGACGCCCTGCTCAAGCGGGTGGGGCTGGACCCGGCGATGCGCGATCGTTTTCCCCATGAGTTCTCGGGCGGGCAGCGGCAACGCATCGCCATCGCCCGCGCGCTGGCCGTAGCGCCGAAGCTGATCGTCTGCGACGAACCGACCAGCGCCCTCGATGTATCGGTGCAGGCGCAGATCCTCAATCTGCTGCGGGAACTGCAGGCGGAATACGGCCTGTCCTACCTGTTCATCACCCACAACCTGGCCGTGGTGGATTATCTCGCCCACCATGTGGCGGTGATGTACCTGGGGCGGATCGTCGAGCAGGGAAGTGTGGAGGAAGTGCTGCGAGCGCCCAGTCACCCCTACACGCGCATGCTGTTGGCCGCCGTGCCGCGGGTGGATGGCCGCGAAGTGGCCGTGGTGCCCGCAACCGGAGAGAACCGCGGAGATCTGCCGTCCCCGCTGGCCCCGCCGGCCGGCTGCCATTTCCATCCCCGCTGCAGCCAGGCCATGGACGTGTGTCGCCAGACTTATCCGGGGGAGACCCGACAGTCACCGACCCGGGTCGTACGCTGTCATTTGTACTGAAAAGAGGGGCTGAAGTACCGAGACGCGGGACGGCGCAGCCCCCGAACCCGTCCCGACCATCCGGAAGCTCCTCACGAGGAGCCCGGCGAATGTCCTGCCCTGTCCGCGAAGCGCTCGCGAGCCCCTCCGGGACAGGCCGGCCCTATCCCGCTGACAGACCCACCCTATCCGAAAGCCCCTCGCGAGGGCTTCTGATACAGGACGGACTACCTCGGAGGAGGTCGCGAGTACCTCCGAGGGGGGCGCGGGCCCATGCGGCGGGGAGACGAGTGAAGGCAAGCATGCCCGGCGTGCAGGTCTTCGCCGCGCGATGGGCACAAAGACGAGGAAGCGATCAATCCGGCTGGCTCGCGGCTTCGATAGGATGGCGTGGCCCGTCGGATACGTGAGCCTGTCACCAAGTTGGAGTGACTTGGCTGCGACGAAATTCAGCATCGAGGCTTCAAACGCAAATCGGGAAGGCGACGAGATCTACGCGCCGCCCTCCCACCGATCAAGCCCCTCTTTCAGCAGCCCTCAGCGCCTCGAACAGATCCCGCATCTCCTGGGCCAGCATCGAGCACGCCCACAGGTAATTGTCCTGCAGCGTCGGATTCATGCGCCGGAAGGCATCCCCCGCATCGCCATAGGTCATGGCGAGCAAGG
>JAFEDJ010000070.1 GCA_018241685.1 Pseudomonadota bacterium | reverse complement strand
TTCAAACGTTTGTCGCCCAGGTCCGCGCCGCCAAATTCCTCTTCCGCCCAAATCATCGCTGGTCCGAAAAATCACTCAGAACTGGAGTCTAAGAGGACTGGAAGAGTTGTGTACAACGCAATGGGGTATAACGTGAAAACAGGGGAAGTTGCAGCACGAGCATGTGGTGGGGGCAAGTGTGCAGAGGATCACGTTGTGGATGCGTTAGGTGGAAATAAGGCGGATGTTCGTTTTACCGAAGCCATGCGCCCGAGGACGGGTGAGCAGGTTCCTGTATGCCCGCGCTGCGAAGCTTCCTACGGTCTCGATCCTTTCCCGCCAGGAACGCAATTTAATCGGATCAATAGGTGAAATGACTATGCGTGAATACCCTGACGGGCTTGATTGTGTGTGGCTCGCCACTGATCGGAACGGACATCTCGGTGCATTTGTTACTGGAGGCTCCGGCCCTATCCCCGTGTCTGCAACGAGTGATTCTTCATTTCCGATCGAAGACATTGAAGCAGCAGTGTGCGAGCTACCGCAGATCTCAGAGACTCGCCTGCTTGTACAGATGAGGAGACCAGATTACTTCATCGACATCGCTCAGCGTGGATTCTTCGTTTACGACTGGCGTGATGTATACGAACCCGTAGCTGTGCCGCTGAATCCAATTACGTTAGATGCACTACCTGAGTCGATCCGAAGACTTGCAGTAGATGCCACCTTGCGTGATTCAGCGTTTGTTGAAGAGCAGGCTCTGGATGTTATGGCAATGCTTGAATGCCTTAGCGCTGATTAGATGCGGCAAAGGGACTCTCGTCTGAAGTAACTGCCGTTCGTAGTTATAGTACTCAGTACAATTGGGATCGCTCAGGACGACTCAGTAGCATCAAACAGCACCACAGCAAGCACTGAACAGGCGAAGAACCACCACCGGTATGCGGACATGCGGCTGGCGATTGATGTGCAGAGCGTGGGCGTCATGCAGTAGGCACCTAACGATGAAGGTCACCGGCAGTCGGACAGCGCAGCTGGCCGGCTGTCCGGTGGCCCGGGTGATAAGGGGCGCTGTGCGGCGCTTTATCGCCCAGCGTTCAGCGACTGAAGGGAACGGCCTTGACCGCAGTGTTAGCAGGCAGCGTTCGCATACTGTTCCAGTAGAATTTCAGTTAGCTCAGGCAGCATATTTTCCGTAAAACTGGCGTTTGAGAACTTTTGTTCGAGCTCAGTCCAAGTGTCGAAGCCACTGGCTACACCGTGAATCACCAGTAGGCTGCAAATGGCGAACTCACGTTCGTGACCAACTTGCGCTGAGTTCGCACCCAACTCGATGACCTCATACGGAAACCACGTATTAGTGGGAAGAAAGGTGCCATTGCGTTGAAAGATAAGCTCTTTGAGTGCCTGAAAGTGTTTTTCTTGGTCCTGGGTGTAATCAAGCCCCGCAATGAACCAAAGTTCTTGCTCGGAGGCTGTGAGTACGAATGGGTGCATGACTGCTGACAGTGTTTTTACAGACACGGAGGCTGTGTAACTAATCGATGTTAGTGACGCCGAATTGGCTACCTTAAGTCCATGACTCTAAGCCATTTGGAATATCTGTTCTCAGTATAACAATTTTAATATGCCATACAACTGTTCGTGGGTAACGGCTGCTTTGAGGATATCCCAGCCCAGTACCCCATCCGTTCCACAAAGATCTTCACGCCCCAGAACTTCATCTCACACCGCCCAACATTCAACTACGCCGCCCCAATGTTCTTCGTGCACCCGTGCACGAAGAACTTTAGCGGCCGATACATCAACTTCATCCCGTGCACGAAGACCTCACAGCCGTGTACGCTCAACGTGCACGCGCCAATGTTCAACGTGCACGGCTGCAAGGTCTTCGTGCACGGCTGTTACCTCAACGTGCACGCGTGCACGTTGATCTCACACGCGCTGAAGTTCTTCTACGGACGTGAAAAGGCCTTGATCAGGCTGGGCTGATCAAGGCCTTGGGGTGGGATGAAGCACTTGCGGGGTGGGGAGGGCTTGGTGCACCGTCCGTCGCAAGGGTTCGCCGCGGCCGGGGTGTCCGTGCCGGGGCGAGCGGTGTTGCCGAGGGTTTACTTGTGCAGTTCCTCGTGGGTGCGGGCGTCCACGTAGGCCTTGAGGGCCCAGACGGCTTCCTGGGTGAAGACGGCGCTGTAGCCGGGCATGGTGTAGCGGCCTTCGCCGTTCTTCTTGCCGGACAGGGTGACTTCCTTGAAGTAGGCGTCGGTGTCCTTCAGGCAGGCTTCCTGTTGTTCCTTGGAATCCATGTCCAGACAGTCCGCGTCGAGCTTGAGCAGGTCGGGGGCAACGCCGCCGGCGACGGCGTTGAGGCCGTGGCAGCCGGCACAGTTGTGCATATAGCCTTCGGCGCCGACGTCCGCCGCCTGCTTGTCACCCCGGTAGGGATTGGCGTCGGCCCAGGTGGTGCCGAGCTGCTTGAGCGCCGAGGTATCGATGGGGTGGGGCGTGACGTCGCCGTGGGCCATGGCGAGCGGGCTCATCGAGACGAGAACGCTCGCGGCCAGCAGGCCGAACGCGCCTTTCAACTTCAACATGCAGGACTCCTCTATTTATGATCAGTTTTCAAGCTGCAGCGTGCGGAAACAGCTGTCGGCTTGAGGGGAGGTCTCAACCCACGTGTTTCCTGCGGGACACTGATCACTATTTTGCCAGAGAGTTCAGTGGTGGCTTTGTGCTCCCAGGCGGCGCTTGATGTCAGGCTGGTGACGACAGCTTGAGGCCGACGATGCCGGCAACGACGAGGCCGAGGCTCAGGATGCGCGGGAGGGAAGCCGGTTCGCCCAGCAAGGCCATGCCGACAATGGCGGTGCCGACGGCGCCGATGCCGACCCATACCGCGTAGGCGGTGCCGACGGGGAGATCCCGCATCGCCCAGCCGAGCAGGCCGAGGCTCATGAGAAAGGCCAGCGCGGTGCCGACCGACGGCCACAGGCGGGTGAAGCCTTCGGTGTACTTGAGGCCGATGGCCCATATCACTTCAAGCAGGCCGGCGACGAAGAGTGCGATCCAGTTCATCAGAGTTTCCCCAGGGAATGGGGCCGTCCCCGATGAAGTGCGAGAAGCAAAGTCGTCCCTGCTTCCGCCCACCGCCCGCACGGCGATGGGGAATAGAGTATATCCTTGATACCCATTTAGGGCACTGCGCTTACGCACGGCATATATGGCAATCAACATCCTGTTGGCCGACAGTGGACATTTGTACCGGGATATCCTCGAGAACGCCCTGGCCGACGAGAGTGTTCGGATCGTGCTGGTCAGGAGCATCGCCGAGGCCATGGACGCAGCCGCGAAAGAGTATTTCCACTGCTTCGTGGTGGCGTGGCAGCTGGCCGACGGGGAAGGCACCGAGCTGTCGCGCAAGCTGCGCGATCCGCATGTGGCGCCTTACGAGCCCATCGTGATCCTCACCGCCAGCCCGTCATCCGGGCTGGCCGAAGCTGCGAGTCAAGCTGGTGCCACCGAGCTGTTCAGAAAACAGGACGTGGAGGAGTTGGTCACCTTCCTGCGTCGTTTCCTGAAAGTGCATGGCCAGATGCCGTGTCGTGCGCTTTATGTCGAGGATGCGCACGACCAGCAACTGCATCTGTGCGCCCAGATGCGGGAATGGGGGATGGAGATCGACGCCTTCGATTCCGCCGACGACGCCTGGAACGCCATCCGCCAGGAGAACTACGACATCCTGATCTGCGACATCGTGCTCGGCGGGCACATGACGGGATCGCGCTTCATCAACCGCATCAGGCGGCAACCGGCACCGCTGGGAAACATCCTGATCCTGGCGACAACGGCATTCGACAATGCAGCCCGGCGGATCGAATTGTTCCATCTCGGTATCGATGATTACGTGGCCAAGCCGATTCTTCCGCTGGAACTGAAGGCGCGGATTCAGAACCTGCTGGTGCGCAAGCGATCCGAGGCGACCTTGCTGTTGGCCAAGCAGCGGGCGGAGGAGGCCAGCCGGGCCAAGAGCAGTTTCCTGGCGAACATGTCCCATGAGCTGCGCACGCCGATGAGCGCCATCATGGGCATGACCCGACTGGCCCAGCGCAATACCGCCGATCCGACGCTGAAGGAGCAGCTCGGGAAGGTGGATGTGGCCTCCCGCCACCTGTTGAGCGTCATCAACGACATCCTGGACATCTCCAAGATCGAGGCCGGCTGCCTCACGCTTGAAAACGCCGGCTTCCGCCTGGGGGAGGCCGTCGAGAACGTGGCGAGCCTGATCGGCCAGAAGGCGGCGGAGAAGGGGCTCCAGCTCAACATCGACTTCGCTGCCGGCCTGCCGAATCTCGCTGTGATCGGCGATCCGATGCGCCTGGAGCAGATCCTCCTCAACCTGGCCGGCAATGCGGTCAAGTTTACCGCCGAGGGCTCCGTCACCCTGCGCTGTCAGGTTGTCGCGGACGATCCCGACAGCCTTCTCCTGCGCTGGGATGTCATCGACACCGGGATCGGCATCGCGGCGGAGAACCAGGAGAAGCTGTTCACCGCCTTTGAACAGGCGGACACGTCGATCACTCGCCGGTACGGGGGGACGGGCCTGGGCTTGGCGATCAGCAAACGGCTCGTGCACATGATGGGTGGGGAGATCGGCGTCGAGAGTGAGGTGGGCAAGGGCTGCGATTTCTGGTTTACGGTGAGCTTGAAGAAAAGCGGCACTGACGCACTGGGGGTGCCGGCCCTCGCCGCGCTGCCCCCTGCCGAGCAACGGGTGCTCGATGTGCATGGCGGTGCAAAGGTGTTGGTAGTGGAAGACGAGCCGGTTAACCAGGAGGTGTCGCGTAGCCTCCTCGAAGACGCCGGACTGGACGTCGATCTGGCGGAGGATGGCCACGTGGCGGTGGCCATGGCCAGGCAGCAGCGTTACGCGCTGATCATGATGGACATGCAGATGCCCAACCTCAACGGCCTCGATGCCACCCTGGCGATTCGGGCCGACTCGCTCAACGTCGATACACCCATTCTGGCCATGACGGCGAATGCCTTCGAGGAGGACCGGCAAAGCTGTTTCGATGTGGGCATGAACGACTTCGTCGCCAAGCCGGTGGTGCCCGAAGCCCTCTACGAGACGATCCTGCGCTGGCTGTCCCGCCCGCAAGCCAACGCCTGAGTCCAAAAAAATCCCCGATCCACTTGCGCGGACCGGGGTAACGAGGGAGGGAAAAAGGGACTACGGCGTCAGTTCGGGTCCGTGCGCTGGCTGCCGTAGCGGACTTTCATCGCCAGGATGCTCAGCGCCAGCGCGAAGGTCGGCGTGTTGGCGAGGATCAGCGGCCAGGAGTTCTCGAGGATGCCGTAGATCAGCCACAGGCCGATGCCGGTGGTGAAGGCGAGGTACATGCCGAAGGAGACGTCGTCCACCGAGCGGGTACGCCAGGTGTGCAGCACCTGGGGCACGAAGGCGACGGTGGTGAGGACGGCGGCGATGTAGCCGATGAAATCCTTGTAGTCATATAAGTTCATGACTCACCCCGAGTTGCGCAGGCCGGCGGCGATGCCGTTGATGGACAGCCGGATGGCGCGGCGGATGCGTTCGTCGCCATTTCCCTCGCCCTGGCGGTAGCGCCGCAGGAGTTCCACCTGCACGTGGTTGAGCGGGTCCAGGTAGGGGAAGCGGTTGCGCAGCGCGTCCTTGAGCTGCGGGCTGGCGTCGAGAAGCTCGGCCTGACCGGTGATGCGCAGCACGGCGTCCACGGTGGCCGCATGTTCGGCCTGGATGCGCGGGAAGATCGCGGCGGCGAGGGCCAGGTCTTCCACCAGCCCGGCGTAGCGGCCGGCGATGGCGATGTCGCTCTTGGCGAGGACCATCTCCATGTTGCCGAGCAGGCTGGCGAAGAAGGGCCAGTCCTGCTGCATGGCCTGCAGGCGCGTGAGGCCGGCGTCGCCGTGGGCAGCGAGGTAGGCGCTCACCGCGCTGCCGAAGCCGAACCAGCCGGGCAGCATCAGGCGGCACTGGGCCCAGCTGAACACCCACGGGATGGCGCGCAGGTCTTCGATGGCGGTGGAGGGTTTGCGCGACGCCGGGCGGCTGCCGATGTTGAGGTCGGCGATCTCGGCCAGCACGGTGGATTCGCGGAAGTAGCGCTCGAAGCCGTCGGTCTCGTACACCAGCGCCCGGTAGGCGGCGAAGGCGGCGGCGGAGAGTTCGTCCATCGCTTCGACGAAATCGGCGCGCGGCGCATCGCCACCGCCGCCGGGCAGGCTCGCTTCCAGGGTGGCGGCGACCAGCACCTCCAGGTTGGCGAGGCCGGCTTCCGGGCGGCCGTACTTGGCGGCGATCACCTCGCCCTGTTCGGTGAGGCGGATCTGTCCCTGCACGGCGCCCTTCGGCTGCGCCAGGATGGCCTGGTAGCTGGGGCCGCCGCCACGCCCCACGGAGCCGCCGCGGCCGTGGAACAGGCGCAGGCGCACGTTGCGGCGGGCGAACACGGAAACCAGCTCGGTCTCGGCCTTGAAAAGCTCCCAGCCGGAGGTGAGGAAGCCGCCGTCCTTGTTGCTGTCGGAGTAGCCGAGCATCACCTCCTGGGTGTCGTTGCGCGACGCCAGCAGGCGACGGTAGGGATGCAGGGACAGCAGGCGGTCCATCACCGGGCCGCTGTGCTGCAGGTCGGCGATGGTCTCGAACAGCGGGATGATGTTCACGTCCAGCCGCCCGTCCTCCGGGTGCAGCAGGCCGCATTCCTTCAGCAGCAGGGCCACTTCCAGCATGTCCGACACGCCGTCGGTCTTGGAGATGATGCAGTTGGGCACCGCCGCCGGGCCGTAGCGCAGGTGGGCCTGGCGGGCGGCGCGGAAGATCGCCAGCTCGCCTTCGGTTTCGGCGGAGTAGCTGCGGTAGGGCGAGGCCAGCGGGCGCGGCGAGGCGATCTCGGCGAGCAGCAGCTCGATGCGGGCGCCCTCGCGCAGGCGCAGGTAGCCGGTGCCCGGATGGGCGGCCTCCAGCAGCTCGGCGACGACGCGCTCATGCACGTCCGAGTTCTGGCGCAGGTCGATGGGGGCGAGGTGGAAGCCGAACACGTCCACCGCCCGGCGCAGGCGCCGCAGGCGGCCCCGGGCCAACGGCGCGCAGCCGTGGGCGCAGAGGGAGTCGCGGACGGTGCGCAGGTCGGCGGCCAGCGCGGCGGGGCTGGCGTAGGGCGCGGCGTTGTCTTTGGCTGTTTGGCCGAGTAGCTGCGCTTCGGTGGCGGCGAGGCCCGCCAGGATGCCGGACAGCGCGCGCCGGTAGGGCTCGTCCATGCGGTGGGGCGAGCGGTCCGGCGATGCGGTGGCGAGGGCCAGCAGTGCGTCGGACGCACCGGCCAGCAGCTCGGCGACGGACAGCTGCGAGGCGAGGGTGGAGACTTCCTCCCGATACCAGGCGAACAGGCGGCGGGCCTGGGTGGCGAGGGCTTCTTCGAGCACCTCGGCGGTGACGAAGGGGTTGCCGTCCCGGTCGCCGCCGATCCAGCTGCCGACTTTCAGGAAGCTGGGCAGCTCGGGCGTGTCCGCGTCATCGTCCTTGCCTTCCGCGCGGGCCAGGCGGTCTTCCAGGCGGGCGTAGAGGCGCGGCAGTTCCGTCAAGAAGGTAGCGTCGAAGTAGGAGAGGCCGTTGCTGACCTCGTCCATCACCGACAGCTTGCTGAAGCGCAGCATGCGCGTCTGCCACAGGGTCAGCACGGCGCGGCGCAGGGCGTCCGCGTTGGCCTCCTGCTCGTCCGGCGTGAGCTGCATGCGGTCCCGTTCGTCGAGCAGGCGGGCGATGGCCTGCTGGCAGTTGAGGATGCTCTTGCGCTGCACTTCGGTCGGATGGGCGGTGAGCACCGGCGAGATCTTGGCGCTGTGGAACACCTCGCGCAGCGCCTCGGTGTCGAGGCCCGAGTCGAAGGCGCGCTGCAGTGCGACGTCCAGGCTGCCCGGCGCGGGTGCCTCGCCGGCCAGCTGGGCGGCGCGGCGGCGGCGCAGCTGGTCCTGGTCCTCGGCGATGTTCACCAGTTGCGAGAAGTAGCTGAAGGCGCGCACCACCTGGGTGGTCTGCTCGGGGCTGAGGCCGTCCAGCGTGGCCGCCAGCTCCTGGCGCAGGGCCTCGTCGTCGAGACGGTGAAAACCCGTGGACAGGCGGCGGATGCGCTCGATGAGTTCGAAGGCGGCCTCGCCGTGCTGGGCGCGCACGGTGTCGCCGAGCAGCTGGCCGAGCTGGCGGATGTCGCGGCGCAGGCGACCCTCCGCCGCCTTGAGGGGATCGATGGCGTTCATGGCGGGCCCGTCTCAGTGGTCGGCGAGGGGAAAGGCGTCGCGGCCGGGGTAGCGGGCGGCGGCGCCGAGCTGCTGTTCGATGCGCAGCAGCTGGTTGTACTTCTCCACGCGGTCGGAGCGGCTCATGGAGCCGGTCTTGATCTGCCCGGTGGACAGGCCCACGGCCAGGTCGGCGATGGTGGTGTCGCCGGTCTCGCCGGAGCGGTGGGAGGCGATGGAGGTGTAGCCGTGGCGGCGCGCCAGGTCGATGGCGGCGATGGTCTCGGTGAGGGTGCCGATCTGGTTCACCTTGATCAGGATGGAGTTGGCGATGCCCTTGCGGATACCTTCGCGCAGGATGTCGGTGTTGGTGACGAAGAGGTCGTCGCCCACCAGCTGCACCTTGTCGCCGAGGGCGCGGGTGAGGCTGGCCCAGCCGTCCCAGTCGTCCTCGGCCATGCCGTCCTCGATGGTGATGATCGGATACTTGGCGCACCAGCCGGCGAGCATGTCCACCAGCTCGTCGGAGCTCAGGCTGCGGCCTTCGCCGGCTAGCTGGTAGCGGCCGTCCCGGTAAAACTCGGAGGCGGCGCAGTCGAGGCCCAGGTGGATGTCCTTGCCGGCGACGAAGCCGGCCTTCTCGATGGCTTCGAGGATCAGTTCCAGCGCCGCCTCGTTGCTGGTCACCGACGGCGCGAAGCCCCCTTCGTCGCCGACGGCGGTGCTCATGCCGCGCTCGCCGATCACCCGCTTGAGGCTGTGGAAGACCTCGGCGCCGTAGCGCACCGCTTCCGAGAAGCTAGGCGCGCCGGTGGGGACGATCATGAACTCCTGCAGGTCCAGGCTGTTGTTGGCGTGGGCGCCACCGTTGATGACGTTGATCATCGGCACCGGCAGCAGCATGGGGCCGGCCCCGCCCAGGTAACGGTAGAGGGGCAGGCCGGTGGCGGCCGCCGCCGCGTGGGCGGTGGCCATCGACGCGGCGAGCAGGGCGTTGGCGCCCAGGCGCGACTTGTTGTCGGTGCCGTCGAGGGCGATCAGGGTCTGGTCGATGCGCACCTGTTCGCTGGCCGGCAGGCCCACCAGCGCGCGGCGGATCTCGCCGTCCAGGTGGGCGACGGCCTGGCGGGTGCCCTTGCCGCCGTAGCGGGCCGGGTCCTTGTCGCGCAGCTCGATGGCCTCGCGGCTGCCGGTGGAGGCGCCGGAGGGCACCGCCGCGCGGCCGACCGCGCCGCAGTCGAGGATCACGTCGCATTCGACGGTGGGGTTGCCGCGGGAGTCGATGATTTCGCGGCCGATGAGGTCGATGATCTTGCTCACGGTTGGGGGCTCCTGCGGCTCAGAGGATGAAGTGGGTGTTGAGGAAATTGGACTTGTGGCCGAGCACGATGGCGTCCAGCAGCGTCTTGGTGGCGTCGGTCTGCTTGGCGGCGACCATGGTGCGGATCGAGAAGGCGCGCAGCGCGTCGTGCACCGACAGGGTGCCCTCGGCGGAGTCCTTGCGGCCGGTGAAGGGGAAGATGTCCGGGCTGCGTTGGCACTGGCAGTTGATGTTGACGCGGCACACCTGGTTCACCAGCGGGTCGACGAGGTTGGCGATCTGGTCCGGGTCGGTGCCGAAGATGGACACCTGCTGGCCGTGGTCGGAGCTGATCACGTATTCCAGCGCGGTCTCGATGTCCTCGAAGGGTGCCACCGGGATCAGCGGGCCGAACTGCTCTTCGCGGTAGAGCTTCATGCCTTCCTTTACCGGGTACACCACGGCCGGGTAGAACAGGGTCTCCACCGAGGTGCCGCCGCCTTCGTTGAGCACGCGGGCGCCCTGGCCGACGGCGTCGGCGATGCAGTCGTTCATGTAGGCCACCTTGTTCATCTCGGGCAGCGGGGTGAGGGTGACGCCCTTTTCCCACGGCATGCCGATCTTGAGCTTGCCGATCTCCTCGCAGAAGCGGCGCAGGAAGCGCTCGGCGATGGCCTGGTGCACCAGGATCATCTTGATGGCGGTGCAGCGCTGGCCGTTGAAGGACAGGGTGCCGGCGATGCATTCCTTGACGGTCAGCTCCACGTCGGCGTCGGGCAGGATGATGGCCGCGTTCTTGGCCTCCAGACCCAGCACGGCGCGCAGGCGGTTGGACTTGGGGTGGGCCTTCTTGAGCTGGTCGGCGACCTTGCTGGTGCCGATGAGGGCCAGCACGTTGACCTTGCCGGAGGCCATCACATGCGGCACCACCACGTTGCCCTGGCCGTACACGATGTTGATGACGCCGCGCGGGAAGGCGCTGCGGAAGGCCTCCAGCATCGGGTAGTAGAGCAGCACGCCGAAGCGCGGCGGCTTGAAGACCACCACGTTGCCCATGATCAGCGCCGGGATCAGGGTGGTGAAGGTCTCGTTCATCGGGTAGTTGTAGGGGCCCATGCACAGCACGATGCCCAGCGGCGAGCGGCGGATCTGGGCGATGGTGCCGTCCACGATCTGGAAGCGCGAGTTGCCGTTGTCGAGCTGCTTGAGCTCGGCGATGGTGGCCTTGATGTAGTCGATGGTGCGGTCGAACTCCTTCTCGGAATCGGCCAGGCTCTTGCCGATCTCCCACATGATCAGGTTAACGATCTCGCGGCGGCGGGCGATGATCTGGTTGGTGAAGTTCTGCACGCAGTCGATGCGCTCGGCCACCGACATGGTCGGCCACTGGCCGCGGCCGTGGTCGTAGGCGCGCTCGGCGGCGGACAGCGCGGCATCGGCTTCCGCGGTGCCGGTCATCGGGTAGCTGCCCAGCTCTACGTGGGTCAGGCTGCCGTCGGCGCCGCGCACGCACATGGGGGAATGCACCGGGCGGGTCTCGCCCTTCCACACGTGCATTTCTCCGTCGAGCAGGATGCTGCGCTGGTGCAGCGGGGAGAGGATGCGGCAGTCCTCGGCGATCTGGTGTTCCTCGGGGAAGAGGGCGAGCAGGCTTTCCTTGAGATTGCCGCGGGCGTCGGTGTGGGTCATGGTCGTGTCCTTTGGTGGGCTGTCGTCTTATAGGGATTGGGTTTGCGGGGCGCTGCCGGGCAGCACCACGCGCAGCAGGTTGGTGCTGCCGGGGGTGCCGAAGGGCACGCCGGCGGCCAGCACGAAGGCGTCGCTGGGCTGGGTGAGGCCTTCGTCGCGGCAGGCTTCGGCCGCCTCGGCGAGCATGGCGGCGTCGTGGTCGGTGGTGGTCGGCGCGACGCGGCGGGACAGGCGCGAGCGCACGCCCCACACCAGGGCCAGGCGGCGCGCGACGCGCTCGTCGGGCGTCAGCGAGAGGATCGGCGCACGCGGGCGTTGGTTGGCGAGGCGCAGGGTGGTGGCGCCGGAGGAGGTGTAGGCCACCGTCGCGCCCAGCGGCAGCACGCCGGCCACGGTGCGCATTGCGGCGCCGATGGCGTCGGTGCTGCTGTGCTCAAGCCGGCCATGCACGGCGTCCATCAGCTGGCGCTGCAGCGGGTCGGACTCGGTGCAGGCGATGATGCGGGTCATCATCTCGACGGCTTCGCGCGGGTATTTGCCGGAGGCCGATTCGGCGGACAGCATCACGCAGTCCACTCCGTCATAGACGGCGGTGGCCACGTCGGAGGCTTCGGCGCGGGTCGGCGCGGGGGCTTCGATCATCGATTCGAGCATCTGCGTGGCGACCACCACCGGTTTGCCGGCTTCCCGGCAGCGCCGCACGATGCGCTTCTGCAGGCCCGGCACTTCCTCGGGCGGCAGTTCGACGCCCAGGTCGCCGCGGGCCACCATCACGCCGTCGGCGGCGGCGATGATGGCGTCGAGATGGGCCAGCGCGGCGGGCTTCTCGATCTTGGCCATCAGCCAGGCGCGCTTGCCGATGATGGCGCGGGCTTCATGGAGATCCTCGGGGCGCTGCACGAAGGACAGGGCCACCCAGTCGACGCCCAGTTCGAGGCCGAAGGCCAGGTCGGCCTGGTCCTTGGCGGTCATCGCGGACAGGGGCAGCGCCACGGACGGCACGTTGACGCCCTTGCGGTCGGACAGCAGGCCGTCGGTGAGGGCTTCGGCGGTGACGACGTCGCCGGTTTTGTCGACGACGCGGAAGCGCATCTTGCCGTCGTCGATCAGCAGCGTGTCGCCGGGGCGCACGGCGGCGATGATCTCCGGATGGGGAATGCACACGCGATGGGCGTCGCCCGGCGTGATGTCGAGGTCGAAGCGGATGAGGTCGCCGCGGGCCAGGCGCGGCTTGCCGCTGGCGAAGGTGCCGAGGCGCAGCTTGGGCCCCTGCAGATCCATCAGGATGCCGAGCGGGCGGCCGAGGGCGGCCTCGACGCGGCGGATGGCGGCGTGCACGGCGCGGTGGTTGTCGTGGCTGCCGTGGCTGAAGTTGAGGCGGAACACGTCGGCGCCGGCTTCGGCGAGGGCGCGGATGCTCGCCTCGTCGGCACTGGCCGGCCCTAGGGTGGCGATGATCTTGGTGTTGCGATGGGGCACGCTTGTCTCCTGGTATTTATAGGTGTGGGTTGCGTCTCAGCCTTGCGCGAAGCGGGCGCCGCAGCGGAAGCGGTGGCTGCCGCCGGGCGGCAGGCGGATCGCGGCGGCGCAGTCGGGGCGGTTGAAGGCGTCGGTCATTGCCGAGACCGGCTCGATGGCCACCGCGCGGCGGCCGTCGCGGGCCAGCGTGTCGCCGGTGAACAGGTGCACCAGCCCGCCGTGCTGCCAGACTTCCAGCGCGCGCCGGTTGAGCGGATCGCGCAGGCGCGTCAGCACGATGCCGTGGGCGTCGGCGATGGGGTCGGCGACGCAGCCGTCGATGACCGTGTGGCCGATGGCCCAGGGCAGGCGGAAGTCCAGCGCCGGCAGTGCGTGCAAGGGCTGGTAGGCGGTGCCGTCGACGAGCGGGATCAGTTCGGCGTCGGTGGCGATGCCGTGGCGGGCCGGCAGGTGCAGCTTGAGGTGCTCGATGCCCTCGTCGCCGAGGCGGAAGTAGGGATGCCAGCCGCAGCTGTAGGGGGCCGCCACGTCGCCGACGTTGTGGGCTTCCAGCTCCAGCGCGATGCCCTGGTCGGACAGGGAGAACAGGATGCGCAGGTCGAGGGCGAAGGGGTAGCCGGCAAACGCGCCGGGCCGGATGGCGGTGCAGGCGAACTCCACGCTGGCCGCTTCGTCGTCGGCCCAGGCTTCGGCGATGGGCAGTTCGAGGCTGCGCAGGAAGCCGTGGTAGATCAGCCGCTCGGCGTCCGGCACGCCGGGCTGCAGGTCGTGGAGGGCGCCGTCGAAGCGGTAGCGGGCATCCGCCACGCGGTTGCTGAAGGGGGCCATGATGCCGCTGCGCACGCCGGCCTGGCTGTGCAACTCGGCGGCGCTGGCGTAGCCGTCGATCAGGTCGAGCGTGCCGTCCGCAGTGGCCTGCTGCCAGCTCAGCAGCGTGGCGCCGGTGGTGCACAGCATGGCGCGGGCGCCGCTGTGGGTGTCCTCCAGGGCCACCGTGGGCAGGCCGTCGAAGTGATCGTGGACGATGCGGTAGCGCGGCATAGCTGTGGGCTCAGGCGGCGTGGGCCGGACGGCGCAGCGCGGCGGCGTCGGCGGCGAGGCGGGTGATGGCGGCCCAGTCGCCGGCCTGCACCTTGTCGGCGGGCGTCAGCCAGGAGCCGCCGACGCAGGCCACGTTGGGCAGGGCCAGGAATTCCGGCGCGCTGGCCAGGTCGATGCCGCCGGTGGGGCAGAAGCGCAGCTGCGGGAAGGGGCCGCCGAGGGCCTTGAGCATACCGACGCCGCCAGCCTGCCTGGCGGGGAACAGCTTGAGGGTGTCGAAGCCGGCGGCGATGGCGGCGATGACGTCGGAGGGTGTCATCACGCCGGGCAGGAAGGGCAGGCCGCTGTCCCGTGCGGCGGCCAGCAGCTCGGCATTGGCGCCGGGGCTGACGCCGAAGCGGGCACCGGCGGCGCGGGCGGCTTCGAGATCGGCGGGGCTGACGATGGTGCCGACGCCGACCAGGGCTTCCGGCACTTCGGCGACGATGGCGCGGATGCTGTCCAGCGCGGCGGCGGTGCGCAGCGTGACTTCCAGCACCCGGATGCCGCCCGCGACGAGGGCGCGGGCGAGGGGCACGGCGGAGGCCAGTTCGTCGATGACGATGACCGGCATGACGGGGCTGGCGGCGAGGATTTCTCGGGTCTGCATGTTGGCTCTCTCTGCGGTGCCGGCTCAGGCGGCGGGGGTGGGGTAGGGGGCGAAGGTGATGCCGCCCTGTTCGGCGCCGGCGGCATGGGCACGGGCATTCACGAACAGGTCACGGCCGATGCCGTGCTGGTGGGCGGACAGGTCGGCGACGGCGCCCACGCGGGCATCCCATTCGACGGGGCTGACGAGGGCTTCCAGCACGCCGGTTTCGGCGTCGAGGCGGAGTACATCGCCGTCGCGCACGCGGCCGAGGGGACCGCCGGCAAGACATTCGGGCGTGACGTGAATGGCAGCCGGCACCTTGCCGGACGCGCCGGACATGCGGCCGTCGGTGACCAGCGCCACCTTGAAGCCTTCGTCCTGCAGCACGCCGAGGGCCGGTGTGAGCTTGTGCAGCTCGGGCATGCCGTTGGCCTTGGGGCCCTGGAAGCGCACCACGGCGACGAAGTCCCGGTGCAGTTCGCCGCGCGAGAAGGCGGCGAGCATGTCGTCCTGGCTGTCGAAGATGATGGCCGGGGCCTCGACGACGCGGTTGGCGGGCTTGACGGCCGACACCTTGATGACCGCACGGCCCAGGTTGCCGGTGAGGAGCTTGAGGCCGCCGTCGGCGCTGAAAGGTTCGCCGCCGCTGCGCAGCACGTCGGTGTCGAGGCTGTTTGCCGGGGCGTCGCGCCACACGAGGGTGTCGCCGTCCAGGAAGGGCTCGCGGGTGTAGTGGGACAGACCCTGGCCGGCGACGGTCTTCACGTCTTCATGGAGCAGGCCGAGGCCGAGCAGCTCGCGGATCAGGAAGCCCATGCCGCCGGCGGCGTGGAAGTGATTCACGTCGGCGCTGCCGTTGGGGTAGATGCGCGCCAGCAGCGGCACCACGTCGGACAGCGCGTTGAAGTCGTCCCAGTCGATGAGGATGCCGGCCGCCCAGGCCATGGCCACCAGGTGGATGGTGTGGTTGGTGGAGCCGCCGGTGGCGAGCAGGCCGACGATGGCGTTGGCGATGGCCTTCTCGTCGATGACCTCGGCCATCGGCGTGTATTCGGGGCCGGCGGCGGTGATGCGGGCGGCCCGCTCGGCGGCGGCGCGGGTCAGCGCGTCGCGCAGCGGCGTGTTGGGGGTGACGAAGGCGGCGCCGGGCAGGTGCAGGCCGAGCACTTCCATCAGCATCTGGTTGCTGTTGGCGGTGCCGTAGAAGGTGCAGGTGCCGGGGCCGTGGTAGGCCTTCATCTCCGCTTCCAGCAGGGCTTCGCGGTCGAGTTTGCCCTGGGCGTGGAGCTGGCGGATCTTGGCCTTCTCGTCGTTGGACAGCCCAGTGGTCATCGGCCCTGCGGGCACGAAGACGGCCGGCAGGTGGCCGAACTGCAACGCGCCGATGACCAGGCCCGGCACGATCTTGTCGCACACGCCCAGGTACAGGCCGCCGTCGAAGACGTTGTGGGACAAGGCCACGGCCGTGGCCATGGCGATCACGTCGCGGGAGAACAGGGACAGCTCCATGCCCGGCTGGCCCTGGGTGACGCCGTCGCACATGGCCGGCACGCCGCCGGCGAACTGGGCCACCGCGCCGGCGGCACGGGCCGCTTCCTTGATCAGCGCCGGAAAGCGCTCCAGCGGCTGGTGGGCGGACAGCATGTCGTTATAGGCGGAGACGATCGCCAGGTTGGGCTGGCGGATCTCGCGCAGCACCAGCTTGTCGTTGCCGGGCGCGGCGGCAAAGGCGTGGGCGAGGTTGGTACACGAGGCGTGGCCGCGCACCGTGCCGGACTGGCGGGCATTGCGGGTGCGCTCCAGGTAGGCCTGGCGGGTGGTGGCGCTGCGCTGGCGGATGCGCTCGGTGACGCGGGCGAGGACGGGATGGATGTTCATCATGTCTCCTTGGCCTGTTGAGGCCTGTTTTGTGTAGTTTGTTGAAATAAATGTAGCATTACTCCAAAAAAAAATACAAGAAAGGTTTTGAAATTTTTGTTTGTCTACATCGGATGCGCTGTTGTGATTGCCTATAAAACACAATAAAAACAGCAATATTTAAAGCAGCGGCAATTTTTCGGCGTGTAGTTTTTCATGTTGACTTTCTACAAAGCTACCGCTTTAATGTTGTGTAACAAAAGTACATTTATAGACGTGATTCGCTTCCTCCGGAGTATTCGTGCAATGAACGAGACGATTTCCCCGCTGGCCCTGCCGGGCTTTGTCCGCCAGCGCCTGTTCGATGCCGACGTGGCGATGGCCTGCGCGCTGGCCGCCGCCGTGGCTGATGCGCTGCGCAGCGGGCTGGCCGGGCGCGGATGCGCGTCGCTGGCGGTGTCCGGCGGGCGCAGCCCGATTCCTTTCCTCGAAGCCTTGTCCGCAGAGACGCTGGACTGGTCGCGGGTGACCGTGACGCTGGTGGACGAGCGCTGGGTGGCGCCGGACAGCGCCGACAGCAACGAGGCGCTGGTGCGCCGCCATCTGTTGCAGGGCCGTGCGGCGGCGGCGCGTTTCGTGCCGCTGAAAACGCCGGCCGAATCGCCGGAAGTCGGTGTCGCCGCGGCGCTGGCCCTGCGCGCGGAATTGCCGCTGCCCTTCGACGCGGTGGTGCTGGGGATGGGCGAGGACGGCCACACCGCCAGCCTGTTCCCGGACGCGGCCGACCTGGCCGCCGCACTCGACATGGCGGGCGACGCCGAGCTGGCGTGCATCCATCCGCCGCTGGCGCCCCATGCGCGCATCACGCTGACGCTGGCCGGCCTGCTGGCGACGCGGCGCCTGTTCGTGCAGGCTGGCGGCGCGAAGAAGCGCGACGTGCTGGAACGCGCGGCGATCCAGGGCGATCCGCTGCTGCTTCCGATCGCCGCGGTGCTGCAGCAGCGCCAGGTGGTGCCGGAGCTGTTCTTCTGCGCCTGAACCGAGAGTGACGACAAGGTGACAACAACCATGGCGACCATGGATTCCCCCGAAAACGACCGCAGCGAACCCGCTGCCGAGCCGGCTGGCGGCGCCTCGCTGCTCACGCGCATCGGCGCCATGAAGGGCGAGCTGCGCAAGTCCGAGAGCGCGGTGGCCGACTTCGTGCTGGAGCAACCCAGCGAGGTGCTCAACATTTCCATCGCCGAGCTGGCCTACCGGGTCGGCGTCAGCCAGCCGACCGTGGCGCGCTTCGCCAACGCGCTGGGCTTCTCCGGCTTCAAGGAGTTCAAGCTGCGCCTGGCCCAGAGCATGGCCAGCGGCACGCCCTTCGTGCATCGCGACGTGGGGCCCGAGGACAGCCTCAACCAGGCGGTGCTCAAGGTCTTCGACCGCAGCATCGGCGCTTTGCTCAACGTGCGTAACCATCTGGACCCGGCGCGTGTGGCGCGGGCCGTGGATATCCTCGCCGAGGCGCGGCGCCTCGAGTTCTACGGCATCGGTAACTCGGGCATCGTGGCCCAGGACGCGCAGCACAAGTTCTTCCGCTACGGCACGCCCAGCGTGGCCTACGGCGATCCGCACATCCAGGGCATGGCGGCCACGCTGCTGCGGGCTGGCGACGCGGTGGTGGCGATCTCCGCCAGCGGGCGCACGACGGACCTGATCCGCAGCGTGGAGCTGGCCCGCGATGCCGGCGCCGAGGTGGTGGCGATCACCGCCAGCGGGTCGCCGCTGGCCCGCGCCGCCAGCGTAACGCTGGCCGCCGACGTGCCGGAAGACCCGGACGTCTATTCACCGATGACTTCGCGCATCGCCCACCTGGCGATCATCGACGTGCTCGCCGTCGGCGTGGCCCTGGTGGCCGGGCCGGAGCTGGTGAAGCGCCTGGAAAGAACCAAGCAGACCCTTCGCGACAAACGCATCCGAGGATATTGAGGCCGACATGAACACGCTGACCACCAGTCAGGAATGGCTTGCCCTGCAGGCCCACCGGGAAGAACTCCAGACCGCCCACCTGCGCCGCCTGTTCGCCGATGATCCGGCGCGCGCCGCGCGCTTCTCCATCGAGGCCGCCGGGGTGTTCCTCGACTACTCGAAGAACCGCGTCACCGCCGCCACGATGGACGCGCTGATGGCCTTGGCCCGCGCCCGCGGGCTGGAGGAGGCGCGCGACGAGATGTTCTCCGGCGCGCCGGTGAACATCACCGAGCACCGGGCGGTGCTGCACCGGGCGCTGCGTGCGCGCAGCGACGAGACCATCCTGGTCGGCGGCGAGAACGTGGTGCCGGGCGTGCGCAACGTGCTCGACCAGATGCGCCGCTTCACCGACCGGGTGCGCGGCGGCAGCTGGAAGGGCTACCGCGGCCAGCCGATCACCGACATCGTGAACATCGGCATCGGCGGCTCCGACCTCGGCCCGCAGATGGTCTGCGAAGCCCTGCGGCCGATCGGCCACCAACGCCTGTCGATGCACTTCGTGTCCAATGTGGATGGTGCGCCGCTGGCCGACGTGCTGAACCGGGTCAATCCGGAGACGACGCTGTTCGTCGTGGTGTCCAAGACCTTCACGACCCAGGAGACCCTGCGCAACGCGACCAGCGCGCGGAGCTGGTTCCTGGAGAACGGCGGCGAGCAGGAGGACATCGCGCGGCACTTCGTGGCGGTGTCCACCGACGCCCGCCGGGTGGCCGAGTTCGGTATCGACCCGGAGCACATGTTCGGCTTCTGGGACTGGGTCGGTGGGCGCTATTCCCTGTGGTCGGCGGTGGGCCTGTCCATCGCGCTGTACATCGGCATGCCGGCCTTTGCCGCGCTGCTCGACGGTGCACGGGAGATGGACGAGCACTTCGCGTCGGCGCCGCTGGAGCGCAGCATGCCGGTAATCCTAGGCATGCTGGGGGTGTGGTACCGGCAGTTCTTCAACGCCGGCAGCCACTGCATCGCGCCCTATGCGCACCGCCTCAACCGTTTTCCGGCCTACCTGCAGCAGCTGGACATGGAGAGCAACGGCAAGTCGGTAACCCGCGACGGCCGGCCGGTGTCCGGCGCCACCGGCCCGGTGATCTGGGGTGAGGTGGGCACCAACGGCCAGCACGCCTTCTTCCAGCTGCTGCACCAGGGTACCGATGTGGTACCGGTGGATTTCATCGCGCCGCTGAAGGCCGACCACGCCCTCGACGACCACCAGCTGCTGCTGCTCGCCAATTGCCTGGCCCAGAGCGAGGCGCTGATGCGCGGCAAGAGCGCCGACGAGGTGCGCGCCGAACTGACCGCGGCCGGCATGGCCGGCGACGAGCTGGAGGAATTGGTGCCCCACAAGGTCTTCCCCGGCAACCGGCCGAGCAACACGCTGCTGCTGCCCGACCTGTCGCCGCACTCCCTCGGCGCGCTGATCGCCCTCTATGAGCACAAGGTCTTCGTGCAGGGCATCATCTGGAACATCAATTCCTTCGACCAGTGGGGCGTGGAGCTGGGCAAGCGGCTGGCGGTGGACATCGTCGCCGAGCTGCGCGGCGATGGCCTCGGCACCCACGACGCATCCACGCGGGAGCTGATCGGGCGGGTGAGGGCGTCGCTGAAGGATTGAACGCCTGAGGGGCGGAGCCGTGGCGGCGATCCGCGTCTTGTGCGCCGCACATCACTCGCGGGCGCTTCTGCGACACGCTCCTCACCCGTGCTGGTATTCCTTCATGTCATTTTGGGTAATGCCTGCCTATAGTGGCGGTGACATTTATTCCTCCACGATGACCGATGCTCGACAGTGATACCCAGGCGTTCCTGCAGACCGGCGTCAGCATCAGCCTGGCCGCCTGCAACGCGGCGCGGCTGGCCTGCATGAGTCGCGGCATGGGCTGCAAGGTGCTCGATGGCGGCCGACGGATGGCGATCTTCCTCAAGCGCTCCCAGTCCCTGGAGCTGCTCGACAACGTTGCCGCCACCGGCAAGGTGGCCTGCGTGTTCAGCCTGCCGAGCAGCAACCGTACTTTCCAGCTGAAGGGCGCCGATGCCGTCGTGCAGCCCTTCGATCCGGCGGACATGGTGGTCGTGAATCACCATATCGACGAGTTCGTGCAGGAGGTCGTACCCCTTGGCATGGCGGAGCAGGTGGTGCGCGCGGTGTTTGCCTGCACGGCGGATGACCTGGTGACGGTGGTCTATTCGCCGTCCGCGGTGTTCTCCCAGACGCCCGGCCCGAAGGCCGGCGAGCCGGTAGGGAGGGCGTCATGAGCGCCCACGCCCGGCCGCCCGAAGGGGGCGCTCATTCTCCCGCGGGGAGGGGGGTACGCAGCGAGCGGTGGGTGGTCCTATGAACGTGCGCCTGGAAACCATCCGCGAGTGCCTGGAGGGCATCATCCCCGGCCACATCGGCACCTGCGACGCGGAGGGCATGCCGAACCTGGCCTACCTGTCCCAGGTGGAGTTCATCGACAACGAGCATGTCGCGCTGTCCTACCAGTTCTTCAACCGCACGCGGCAGAACGTGCTGGCCGGCTCGCCGGTGCGCCTGCTGCTGACCAGCCATCTCACCGGCGCCCAGTACCGGGCCGAGCTGCAGTTCCTGCGCACCGAAACCGCCGGGCCGCTGTTCGAACAGATGAAGGCCAAGCTGGCCGGCATCGCCGCCCACACGGGTATGAGCGGGGTGTTCAAGCTGCTCGGTTCGGACATCTACCGCGTGCTGTCCATCGATCAGGTTGTCGGCCCGACGGTGGCGCCGCCACCGCCGCCGGTCAATTACCTCACCGCGCTGCGCCGGGCCGCCCAGAAGCTGGCCGGCTGCGCGAACCTGGAATGCCTGCTGGAGACCGCCCTCGACAGCCTGCAGTCGGAGTTCGGCATCGGCCACGTGATGTTGCTGATGCACGACGAGGGGCGCGGGCGGCTGTACACGCTGGCCAGCCGCGGCTATCCCGAGTCCGGCGTGGGCTCCGAGATTCCGATGGGCGTCGGGCTGATCGGCATCAGCGCGCGGGAACGCTCGCCGATCCGCATCGGGTTCATGACCAGTGAGTACACCTACGGGCGTACGGTGCGCGACAGCATCGCCGCGGAAGGCTATGCGGACACGCTGGAGACGGCGATCCCGCTGCCGGGCCTGCCCGAGGCGCGCAGCCAGATGGCGGTGCCGATCCTGGCCTGCGAGCGGGTGCTCGGCGTGCTGTACGTGGAGAGCGTGGCCGACCTGCACTTCGGCTACGACGACGAGGACGCGCTGGTGGCCTTCGCCGCCCAGCTGGGGCAGGCGATCCTGCATCACCAGCAGGTGGACGAGGTGGAAGAGGAGGCGCAGTCGTCCGACACCGCGCCGCCGGTCCCGGCCGGCTCGCCGCTGCGGGTCCGCCACTACGGGGCCAACGACAGCGTGTTTCTGGGCGACGACTACCTCATCAAGGGTGTGGCGGGTGCCATCCTGTGGGCCTTGCTGCAGGATTTCGCCGAGCGTGGCCGCACGGAGTTCACCAACAAGGGGCTGCGGGTGGACCCGCGCATCCGCCTGCCCGGCGTCAGCGACAACCTGGAGGCGCGCCTGGTGCTGCTGCAGCGGCGCCTTGAAGAAAGAAGCGCCGGCATCCACCTGGCCAAGAGCGGCCGTGGCCGCTATGCGCTGACGGTGGATCGGCCGCTGGAGCTGGCGACGGACTGATATCTAATCCGGCATGCCCGCACCGGCAGGCTCCGGCGAACCATGCCGGTAGGGCTCGAAGTAGCGTCGGTCGGCATCGATGGCAAGGTCGCGTCCGATCGGTGGGAAGGCGCGTTGCGGGCAGTCCTGCCGTTCACAGACCTTGCAGCCGGCGCCGATGGGTGTCGCCACGTCGGGGTCGCCGAGGTCCAGGCCGCGGGAATAGACCAGGCGGTCGGCGTGGCGCAGGTCGCAGCCGAGGCCGATGGAGAAGGTCTTGCCCGGTGCGCCGTAGGCGCCGGAGTCCCGCGCCACGCTGCGGGCGATCCACAGATAGCGGCGCCCGTCGGGCATGGCGGCCAGCTGGGTCAGGATGCGGCCGGGCACCGTGAAGGCTTCATAGACGTTCCACAACGGACAGGTGCCACCGATGCGCGAGAAATGGAAGTCGGTGGCTGATTGCCGTTTGGAGATGTTGCCGGCCCGGTCGACGCGGATGAAGAAGAAAGGCACGCCGCGGGCGGCCGGCCGCTGCAGCGTGGACAGCCGGTGGCAGACCGTTTCGAAGCCGACGCCAAAGCGCTGCTCGAGCAGGCCGATGTCGTAACGCAGGGCTTCGGCCGTTTCCAGGAAGCGGCCATAGGGTAGCACCAGCGCGCCGGCGAAGTAGCTGGCCAGCCCGATACGCGTGAGGGCCCGCGATTCGTCCAGCGCAAAGCGCCCCGAGGCGGCCATCCCGTCGATGATGTCGCCGGCCTCCAGAAAGGCGAGCTGGGTGGCGAGCTGGAAGGCCTGTTGCCCCCGCTCCAGGCGCGAGGACAGACGCAGCAGCCGCGCGGCTGGATCGTAGCTGCGCTGTACGCCGGCATCCTCCCGGTCGAAGGCGATCCGCACGCCGTGGATGTCCTCCAGGCGCCGGGTGAGCGAGGCGGCCAGATCCATGCCGTCGCCGCAGGATTCGAAGATCGTCTCCGCCAGTTGGTCGAGTTCGTCGATGTGGTTGTGGCGGGCGTAGAAGAAGTCCCGCACTTCCTCGTAGGGCATCGGTGCCGGGCTTGCCACGCCGCTGCGGTCGTCCCCCAGGCGGGCGGCCAGCACCTCCGCACGCTCCCGCTGGTCGCGCAGGCTGCGGTCCAGGGTGATCAGCGTGCGTGCCACCGCCGGCATGTTGGCAGCGAGTTCGCGGATCTCGGCGGTCGACACCGGCGTCTCCCCCTGAGCGGACAGGAACACCTCGCGCAGATCGGCGGTGAGGCGGGCTTCGTCGTCCTCGGAGAACTGCTGCACATCGACGCCGAACACCGCATTCAACTTGAGCAGCACCGGCACGCTGAGGGGGCGCTGGTTCTGCTCCAGCTGGTTCAGGTAACTCGGGGACAGCTCCAGCGCCCGCGCCAGCGCCACCTGGGTCAGGCCGCGCTCCTCCCGGAAGCGCCGCAGGCGGATGCCCATGAAGGTCTTTTTCATCTTGGATGTCTTTGGCGAAGGGCGCTCATCGATTGACGGAGAATATTCGCAAGATTTGCAAGCGTGCAAATTTTCATTCGCATTCCTTCGCTTTTTCAGTGATTCACAGGTTTTCTGAGATGCGTATATTGCGAACACCTTATGTCGAACGCAAGCCAGAATGAACCCCCTGAACGAAAAATCCAGTGAAATTCCTGAAGGCAGGTGTCGGGTCACCACCTTCGTGGAAATGGTCTTTCCTGACCAAGCCAACCACTACGGCACCCTCTACGGTGGCAATGCGTTGGGGATTCTCGGCAAGGCGGCCTTCGTCACTGCAACGCGCTTTGCCCGGCGGTCAGTGGTGATGGCTGCATCCGAACGGGTCGAGTTTCATACCCCGGTTCGCCTGGGGCAGATGCTCGAACTGACCGGGCGGGTTGTGCGTGTGGGGAGAAGCTCCATGAGCGTGGAGGTGGAAGGCGTGGCCGAAACCCTGCCGGGTGGGGCGCGGATTCCGGCTTTGCGCGGGCGCTTCGAAATGGTGGCGGTGGACGACACAGGGCGTCCCCAGGCCATTCTGGTGGAGGGGGAGGCGCCAGACGCGCTTTCTGGAATTCAGTAAACACAAATGCAATGGAGACTCGGATGAACGCTACGCAAGAATCCACTTTCAAGCCCAAGAAGTCGGTTGCCCTCTCGGGCGTGACGGCCGGCAATACGGC
This sequence comes from Pseudomonadota bacterium, assembly GCA_018241685.1. GTDB lineage: Bacteria > Pseudomonadota > Gammaproteobacteria > Burkholderiales > Rhodocyclaceae > Zoogloea. Next base: position 42,499 of record JAFEDJ010000070.1, on the reverse strand, counting down.
CCTGTGTACCGTCGGCAAAAGCGGCAATGATCTGCACTACCGCGGTTACGACATCCTCGACATCGCGGAGCGCTGCGAATTCGAAGAGGTCGCCCACCTGCTGGTGCAAGGCAAGCTGCCGACGACTGCCGAACTCAAGGCTTACAAGGCCCGGCTGAAGTCCATGCGCGGCCTGCCGACCAACGTCAAGGAAGCACTGGAATGCTTGCCGGCTTCGGCGCATCCGATGGACGTCATGCGGACCGGCGTGTCGGCGCTCGGCTGTGCGCTGCCGGAAAAGGACGATCACAACATCCCCGGTGCCCGCGATATCGCCGACCGCCTGATGGCTTCCCTCGGCTCGATGCTGCTCTACTGGTACCACTGGTCCACCAACGGCAAGCGTATCGACGTGGACACCGACGACGACTCCATCGGCGCCCACTTCCTGCATCTGCTGCACGGTCACAAGCCGTCGGCCCTGTGGGAGCGTGCGATGCACACTTCGCTGATCCTCTACGCCGAGCATGAATTCAACGCCTCGACCTTCACCGGCCGGGTCATCGCCGGGACGGGCTCGGACATGTACTCGGCCATCACCGGCGCTATCGGCGCGCTGCGCGGGCCGAAGCACGGCGGCGCCAATGAAGTGGCCTTCGAGATTCAGAAGCGCTACGACAACCCGGACGAGGCCGAGGCGGACATCCGCCGCCGCGTCGAGGCCAAGGAGGTCGTCATCGGCTTCGGCCACCCGGTCTATACCGTGTCCGACCCGCGCAACCAGGTGATCAAGGGCGTGGCCCATCAGCTTTCCGTCGATGCCGGCTCCACCAAGATGTTCGACATCGCCGCCCGCCTGGAGGCCGTGATGTGGGACGTGAAGCAGATGTTCCCCAACCTGGACTGGTTCAGCGCTGTCAGCTACCACATGATGGGCGTGCCGACCGCGATGTTCACGCCGCTCTTCGTGATCGCCCGTACTTCCGGTTGGGCCGCGCACATCATCGAGCAGCGCATCGACAACAAGATCATCCGCCCGAGCGCCAACTACATCGGGCCGGACGACCGCACGTTCCTGCCCATCGACCAGCGCCAGTAAAGGGCTGATGAAAATGAACAGCCAATTCCGCAAGCGGCTGCCCGGCACGCAGGTCGATTACTTCGACACCCGGGCCGCGGTCGATGCCATCCGGCCGGGCGCCTATGCCGGCCTGCCCTATGTGTCCCGCGTGCTGGCCGAGCAACTGGTGCGCCGCTGCGATCCGGCGCTGCTGAGCGATGCGCTGACGCAGATCGTCGAGCGCAGGCGCAACCTGGACTTCCCGTGGTATCCGGCCCGCGTGGTCTGCCACGACATCCTCGGCCAGACCGCGCTGGTGGATCTGGCCGGTCTGCGCGACGCGATTGCCGATCAGGGCGGCGACCCGGCCAAGGTGAATCCGGTGGTGCCGACGCAGCTGATCGTCGACCATTCGCTGGCCGTCGAATTCGGCGGCTTCGACCCCGACGCCTTCGCAAAGAATCGCGCTATTGAAGATCGGCGCAATGAGGACCGCTTCCACTTCATCGAATGGACCAAACGCGCCTTCGAGAACGTGGATGTGATCCCGGCCGGCAACGGCATCATGCATCAGATCAACCTGGAGAAGATGTCACCGGTCATCCAGGTCAGAAATGACGAAAACGGCCGCGGGGTCGCCTTCCCCGACACCTGCGTGGGCACCGACAGCCACACGCCGCACGTGGATGCGCTGGGCGTCATCGCCATCGGCGTCGGCGGCCTGGAGGCCGAGACCGTGATGCTCGGCCGCGCGTCGATGATGCGCCTGCCCGACATCGTCGGCGTCCGGCTCACCGGCAAGCGTCAGCCCGGCATCACCGCCACCGACATCGTGCTGGCGCTGACCGAGTTCCTGCGCAAGGAGCGGGTCGTCGGCGCCTGGGTGGAGTTCTTCGGCGAAGGCGCGGACAGCCTGTCCATCGGCGACCGGGCGACCATCTCCAACATGTGCCCGGAATTCGGTGCGACGGCGGCGATGTTCTATATCGACCCGCAGACCATCGATTACCTGAAGCTCACCGGCCGCGCGCCGGAACAGGTGGCGCTGGTAGAGCACTACGCCCGGACGACTGGGCTGTGGGCCGAGGCGCTGGCGACGGCCGAGTACGAGCGGGTCCTCGAGTTCGATCTGTCCGCCGTCGTGCGCAACATGGCCGGCCCCTCCAACCCGCACAAGCGCCTGCCGACATCGGCGCTGCACGAGCGCGGCATCGCCGACGCGGACAAACTGGCCGCCGCGAAGGCCGAGGAGGCGCAAGGCCTGCTGCCCGACGGCGCGGTGATCATCGCCGCCATCACCAGCTGCACCAACACCTCCAATCCGCGCAACGTGGTCGCCGCCGGCCTGTTGGCCCGGAAGGCCAACGCGCTGGGACTGGTCCGCAAGCCGTGGGTCAAGACCTCCTTCGCGCCTGGCTCCAAAGTTGCGAAGCTGTACCTGGAAGAGGCCGGCCTGCTGCCGGAACTGGAAAAGCTCGGCTTCGGCATCGTCGCCTACGCCTGCACGACCTGCAATGGCATGTCCGGCGCCCTCGATCCGCAGATCCGGCAGGAGATCATCGACCGCGATCTGTATGCCACCGCCGTCCTGTCCGGCAACCGCAACTTCGATGGGCGCATCCATCCCTACGCCAGGCAGGCCTTCCTGGCTTCGCCGCCACTCGTTGTCGCCTACGCGCTGGCAGGCACCGTGCGCTTCGATATCGAGCAGGATGTGCTGGCCATCGTCGATGGCAGGGAGATCCGTCTGAAGGACCTGTGGCCGTCCGACGAGGAGATCGACGCCATCGTCTCGGCCAGCGTCAAGCCGGAGCAGTTCCGCCAGATCTACGAACCGATGTTCGCCATCCAGCGCGACGACGGGGAGGCAATCAGCCCGCTCTACAAGTGGCGCCCGAAGTCCACCTACATCCGCCGTCCGCCGTACTGGGAGGGGGTGCTGGCCGATGAGCGCACGCTGAAGGGCATGCGTCCGCTGGCCTTGCTGCCGGACAACATCACGACCGACCACCTGTCGCCGTCGAACGCCATCCTGCCGGACTCGGCGGCGGGGGAATACCTCGCGAAGATGGGCTTGCCGGAGGAGGACTTCAACTCCTACGCGACTCATCGGGGGGATCACGTGACGGCCCAGCGCGCCACCTTCGCCAACCCGACGCTGCGCAACGAGATGGTGCGCAATGCCGACGGCAGCGTGCGGCCGGGTTCGCTGGCGCGCGTCGAGCCGGAAGGGCAGGTGATGCGCATGTGGGAAGCCATCGAGACCTATATGCTGCGCCTGCAGCCACTGATCATCATCGCCGGCGCCGACTACGGTCAGGGCTCGTCCCGCGACTGGGCCGCCAAGGGCGTGCGCCTGGCCGGTGTGGAAGCCATCGTCGCCGAAGGCTTCGAACGCATCCACCGTACCAACCTGGTCGGCATGGGCGTGCTGCCGCTGGAGTTCCAGCCGGGCACCACGCGCCTCACGCTGGGCCTCGACGGGACCGAGACTTACGACGTGGTCGGCGACCGTGCGCCCCGTTGCACGCTGACCCTGGTGATCCATCGCCGGAACGGCGAAACCCTCGAAGTGCCGGTCACCTGCCGCCTGGATACCGCCGAGGACGTGTCGATCTACGAAGCGGGCGGCGTATTGCAACGTTTTGCCCAGGACTTCCTGGCCTCGGAAAAGGAGAACTGCCGATGAACTCGGCCCCGCAAGTCCGTATCCCTGCCACCTACATGCGTGGCGGTACCAGCAAGGGCGTGTTCTTCCGTCTGGAAGACCTGCCGGCCTCGTGCCAGGTGCCGGGCGCGGCGCGCAACGCGCTGTTCCAGCGCGTCATCGGTAGCCCCGATCCTTACGCCGCCCATATCGACGGCATGGGGGGCGCCACCTCCAGCACCAGCAAGTGCGTGATCCTCTCCCGGAGCACGCAGCCGGGCCACGACGTGGACTATCTCTACGGTCAGGTCGCCATCGACAAGGACTTCGTGGACTGGAGCGGCAACTGCGGCAACCTGACGACCGCCGCCGGCGCCTTCGCGATCCACGCGGGCTACGTGGATGCTTCGCGCCTGCCGCAGAGCGGTGTCTGCACCGTGCGCATCTGGCAGGCCAACATCCAGAAGACCATCATTGCCCATGTGCCGGTCAGCAACGGCCAGGTGCAGGAGACCGGCGATTTCGAGCTCGATGGGGTCACCTTCCCGGCCGCCGAGATCGTGCTGGAGTTCCTCGACCCATCGGACGACGGCGAGGCGGGCAGCTCGATGTTCCCGACCGGCAATCTGGTGGACGATCTGGACGTACCGGGCATCGGCATCCTCAAGGCGACGATGATTTCGGCTGGCATCCCGACCGTCTTCGTCAATGCCGCAGACATCGGCTACACCGGCTCCGAACTGCGCGAAGCGATCAATTCCGACCCTGCGGCATTGGCCCGCTTCGAAGCCATCCGCATCGCTGGTGCCTTGCGGATGGGCCTCATCGCGCGCCCCGAAGAAGCCGCCACGCGCCAGCACACCCCGAAGATCGCCTTCGTCGCGCCGCCCAAGGACTACATTTCTTCCAGCGGCAAGGCGATTGGCGCCTCCGAAGTGGACCTGCTGGTGCGCGCGCTGTCGATGGGCAAGCTGCACCACGCGATGATGGGCACTGCAGCGGTGGCCATCGGCACCGCCGCGGCGGTGCCCGGCACGCTGGTCAATCTGGCTGCGGGCGGAGGAGAGCGCAGTGCCGTCCGTTTCGGTCACCCGTCCGGCACGCTGCGCGTCGGCGCCGAAGCCCAGTGGATCGATGGCCAATGGACGGTCACCAAGGCCGTCATGAGCCGCAGCGCCCGCATTTTGATGGAAGGCTGGGTCCGCGTGCCCGGCGATGCATTCTGAGCAAGGAATCCGACATGTCTACCCGCAAGAAACTGAAGGAACTGGTGGCCGCCAAGCGCGGCGTCATCGTTCCTGGCGCCTTCAATGCGCTGTCCGCCAGGGTCATCGCCGACCTCGGCTTCGAGGCCATCTACGTCACCGGCGCCGGTGTCACCAACATGTGGTTCGGCATGCCCGACCAGGGCTTCATGGGGCTCTCCGAGATCGCCGAGCACACCGCGCGCATCCGTGACGCCGTCGAGGTGCCACTGCTGGTCGATGCCGACACCGGCTTCGGCAACGCCCTCAACGTTTATCACACGGTACGCACGCTCGAACGTGCCGGCGCCGACTGCATCCAGCTCGAAGACCAGGTGGCACCCAAGCGCTGCGGCCATTTTGCCGGCAAGGACGTCATATCTACCGAAGAGGCTGTGAGCAAGATCAAGGCCGCGGTGGATGCACGTCGTGATCCGGACTTCCTGATCATGGCCCGCACTGACGCCGCTGCCGTGCAGGGCTTCGAGGCGGCCGTCGAGCGGGCGCAGAAGTTCGCCGAGGCCGGCGCCGACATCCTGTTCGTCGAGGCCGTGACCACCGCCGAGGAAATCCGCGCCTTGCCGCAGCGCCTGGCCACGCCGCAGTTGATGAACATGGTCATCGGCGGCAAGACGCCAATCTTCAATGCCGACGAGCTGGGCCAGTTGGGCTTCGGCATCGTGCTCTACGCCAACGCGGCGTTGCAGGGCGCGGTGATGGGTATGCAGAAGGCGCTGACCGCGCTGCGCGACGAGAAGGAGGTGAAGGAGTCCAGCGGGCTGGTGACGCCCTTCGCCGAGCGCCAGCGCCTGGTCGGCAAGCCGGAGTGGGATGCGCTCGAAAAGCGCTACGCCTGACGGTTTGGCACAGGAGGCTGTGCCGCAATGATTTGAGTCTTTTTTCGCCACCGGGCCATTCTCTTCTCTCCCTAGCCGGTCTCTCCAGGACTGGGGCCCGGTCGGCTTTTTTATTGGCGATTCCGTCCGGTCCCAGGCGCACCGGGACGACGTCGACCTTGGCGGCATATTCCTGCACCGGCCAGCGGGGCTGCGCGGCCACGCCGCGCTGGCTGGCGACCATCTGCAACATGATGTCGGTGGTCTCGATGGTCTCGATGGTCTTGTGGCGCTTGGGGGCCATGCCCGCGGGTTGCAGGAACTGGGTGTAGATATCCAGCCGCTCTGGAGCGACTGGATAGGTGATGAGGATTTCCTGCGCTATCTCTTCTGGCCGGCCTGCGTGAGGCGCTGGCTGCGGCCTTCCCGCAGCCAGATGTCGGTGCCGAGCTGCTGTTCGAGTTTCTTCATGCTGTGGCTGAGGACCGACTGGGTAACGCACAGCACTTCGGCGGCTGCAGTCAGCGAGCCGCGCCTCTCGACTTCCGCCACGATGGTCAGGTGAATTCGCTCCAGCATTGAGCGTGAACAAAACTAATCTCAACTAGCCCTTCGTGCGCGATCAGGCTTCCATTTCAGAGCGGAAGGGGCCAGCGATTTGCCTTGGCCCTTCTGATGTCACCAATCAGAAGCTGATGCGCACGCCAAGTCGAACCGTACGCGGCTCTAGCGGGTGCACCAGGCGTCCGTCGATGGCCGACCCGGTACCGCAGCCGCCGGTGCCGGCGAGCGCTTCACTGCGCGTGCATGCGCCCCCCCAGTATTCGATGTCGTTGGCCTTCTTGTTAAAGAGGTTCAGCACATCGAACGTCGCCTGCCATTGCTTGTTGAAGCGATAGCCGAGCTTGAGGTTGGTCATCCAGAAGGCCTCGGATTTCTCGGATCCGGTTTCTTCCAGATCGTAGGAGTCCAGGTAGCGCATGCGGACCCCGCCGAACCAGGGGCCGCCGTCGTCGTAGGTGATGCCGAGCGAGGCGGCCAGGGGGATTGCGTTCGGGACACGCCGTCCGCCATTGATTTCATTCCGGAACCGGGCTTTGGAAAGCGCCAGGTCGGCATCGACGATGACGCCGGCGAACGGGGTGAAGTAGTTGGACCATTCGATACCGCTGCGCTTCGATGCGCCCTTGGGCTCGGTGACCCCTTCGTCGCCGATGAAGACGAGCTCGGAGGCCAGGTCCATCTGCCACACCGACAGGCTGCTGTTCCAGCCGGGCAGCGGAACCATGCGCACCCCGAGTTCGCTGCCTTTGGCCTTGACGATCAGGGGGATCGCGTCGACAGCGCTGCCGTCTTGCGGATTCACCCTCGCGCTGGCTCCGCGCGCATCGTTGCTGTGGAACCCGTGGCCCCAGTTGGCGTAGAACTCGGTAGGGCCCACCAGATCGAAGGGGCCGAAGACGGCGCCGAGTTTCGGGCTGGCCTGACTGGCGGAGGCGTTGCCGCCGTTCGTCATGTTGTTGGCGCCGCCCAGTGCTGTCGATTCGGCCCGGATGGCGTCATAGCGCGCACCGACGTTGGTGCGGAACCAGGGCAGCCATTGCGTCCTGGCGTCAATGAAGAGTCCTGACGCGGTTTCTGTGATCCTGTCCTCGCGAACGGTATTGATCCGCTGGCGGTTGACCGTGTTGTAGAGACCGACTTTGCTGATGCGATCCTGACGCAGTTGTACACCCGCGGTGAGCTCGGTATCCCGCAGTTCGGGGCCGAGGAGCCAGGTGCGGTGGACATCGCCACCCCATACCACGCGCGCGTCCGCCTGCTCGTGCTGGTCGCCGGCGAGGCCGCCGATGTAGCCGGAGGGTGCGGAAAACAGATTCAGCCCGTAATCGATCACATAGGCGTTGGCACGGGTGACACTGTTCTCGCCGGTCAGCGCCCACTCGCCGGACAGGCTGTAGCGATGTGTGTGCCCGCCGTCGTTGGGAACCAGGGTGCCGTAGCGGCCGATTTCGCCGCTGCTGATGGCCCTCGCGGGTACATGCTCGGAGGCGGTCCAGTCGGCCTTGTAGAGCATGGCCGTCAGGGCAAAGCCGTTGGCGGCGGTTCCTGACGACAGCCGGAAGACGGCGTTCTGCTTCTCCAGGTTTTCCGGTTGAACCCAGGGGCCATCGTTGCCGGCCAACTCGATGCCAGCCAGCAGGTTGAAACCGTTGATTTCAGTGCTGCCGGCAGTCAGCAAGCGGCGGTAGTTGTGTTCGCCGACGGTCAAATCGATGAAGGGAGCGGCCAGTTTCCGTTGATAGTCGATGCGGGCGCTGCCGCTGGTCGCGAAATCACCGTCCTCCGCACCGTACACGCCCTTCTTGTACTTCACGGTGCCGACCAGCTCGGGGATCAGGAAATTCAGATCCATGTAGCCCTGGCCGTGGGCATGGCTGACCATGTTGATGGGCATGCCCATGACGTGGGTGGAAAAGTCACTGCCGTGGTCGAGGTTGAAGCCGCGCAGGAAATACTGGTTGGCCTTCCCGTCGCCGGAGTGCTGGGTGACGATCATCCCGGGCACGACTTCCATCACTTCGGCAGGGCGAAGCAGCGGCCGGTTGGCCAGCTGCTTCGCCGTGACGGTTCCTTCGCTCGCGGAATCGGCGACTCCGATCAAATCCCTGCTACTGCTGTTAACGGTGACCTCCTGCAGCGTAGGAATACCCGCTGAGAAAGCAGGGACGGAGCACGTGGAGAGGACGGCCAGCATAATGGGCCGCATGCGCAAGTTCATCATGAGTCTTGTTCTTCGGATTATTGATTGGGTTGAGTGACGAAGCCGATCTTGGTCAGGCCGGCGCGCCGGGCTGCGCTCATGGTTTCGGCAACCACTTCGTAGCGGGTGGCCCGGTCTGCCGAGAGGTGCATCTCCACATTGGCGTGCTGGGCAACGGCTTCGTGGAAACTCTGTTCGAGCTGGCCACGGTCAACGACCTTGGCGCCGACAAAGACCTGGTTCTCGGCCGTGATCGAGACCTGCAAGGTCATGGGTTTCTGCGGTGTGGGGGTGCTGGCCGCCCGTGGCAGATCGACCTTGACCGCGTGCGTCATCAGCGGCGTGGTGATGATGGAGATTATCAGCAGGTCCAACATGACATCGACCAGCGGTGTCATGTTGATTTCCGCCGTTGGCATCTGGCTGCCCTGCGTGTTGAAGCTTCCCATCGCCATGATTGCGCAGCCTTTGCGGTGTTGGGCTTGACGCGGGAGAGTGTCGAGTTGGCCTGGGTCCCGGGCGATGCAATGCGCTTGCCGAGCGTGAAGAACGCATGCGCGCCGAGCACGATGCCCAACAGGCTGCCGCGTCGGGAGACGGGAAAGCCGGTACGGGCGTGGCTCATGTCGCAGCCCGGTATCGGCAATGCGGGTTGGCGGCGCTACAGGAGAGGGGGCGAAGCGGGGGAGGGCGGAACTTGCGTTGCGCGTCTGGCATGGTGTCGAACGTCCTGATGGACCGTCCGCACAGCGAAGACGACAGGCAGTGCCAGAGGCAGTGTGCTTTTGCCGCCCTCTGCACCCCGCAGACGGTCTGTTGCAAGCGCCCCTGGTCTGATCCAGGGACATCGAGCAACAGGCCGGTCTCCGGGCTCGCAAGTGACATCGGACCGATGTCGAGTGCATCGCCTTCCCAAACTCTTCGCGCACGCCGCGTTCGACGTCACGTAGGAGATCAGTGGCTGGCCGTCGGCGAGGACGACCGGGATACACCTGAACTTGCTTACCGTTGCGGGGGCAGCCAAGGCTTTGCAGAAAAACTACGCACCTTGTTCCCGTTTAACCCGGAATGCCATGGCATTTCGGGCACCTGCTGCATGGGGTCGCTGAATTTCGAAGTGAATTCAACGAACGCCGCGCATTCTATGCCTTGTTGAAAAACTCTGTCGATATGAGATTCGTATTGTTTGGGCCAAGGCGTCCGGGCTGCCGGGATTTCAGACCTTGTACAACTGCAGTGTGGCGATCTGACGCTGGGCCTGTTCGTCCAGGCTGCGGGCAGTGACGGACGATTGCTCCGCTGCGGCGGCGGCCTCTTCGGCCATCTGTGCGATGCGCTCGATCTGCACGGCGATGTTGTTGCTGGCCGCACCTTGCTCGCGGATTGCATCCGAAATCTCGGATACGACGTGGGCGGTGCCGTTGGCCGCCGTACCGATTTCCTTGATCGCCTTGTCCGCGTCGTCGGCGCGGGAAACGCTCTGCACGACGAGCGTTTCCGCGGCTTCCATTTCTCGTGCGGCCTGTTCAGAGTATCGGCGCATGGCCTCGATGGTGGAGGAAATCTCCTGAGTCGAACTGGACGTACGTTCGGCCAGTTTGCGCACTTCGTCGGCCACCACCGCGAAGCCGCGCCCCTGTTCGCCTGCCCGGGCTGCTTCGATTGCTGCATTCAAGGCCAGCAGGTTGGTCTGGTCGGCGACGTCCTTGATGACCTGCACGACCGAGCCAACCCGTTCTCCCTGTGAGCCCAGTTCGCGAAGGGACGTGGCCGCGGCACTGACCGAGGCGGAAATGCTGCGGATATCACCGATGGTTCGATCGATGGTCGTTGAGCCGGTCTTGGCCATGCTGCCGGATTGATCGGCCAGGGAGTGGGCCTCGTTGGCGCGGTCGCCTACGTGATTAACGCTGACCGTCATTTCCTCGACGGTTGCGGCGATGGCGGAGGAGGCTTCGCTCTGGGTGCCCGCCGCATTTGCGACCTGATCGGATGCGACGGCCATTTCACGGCTTGCATCGGCGACCGACCTTGCACCTTCCGCGAGGCTGCGGAAATTGTCCTGAAGTTTGGACAACATCTGATTGAAGGCCGTTGCGGTTTCCCCGATCTCATCCTTGCGCAGGACAGGCGCACGGATCGTGAAATCCTGGCTGTCGTTGACGTGCACGATGGTGTCGCGCATGCCGTTGAGACTCGTGCGGAGCGAGCCGATCAACAGATAGGCCAGGACGCCGACGATCAGGCAGGCAACAATCAGGGCTCCGGAGGTCAACCAGCGCGCGGTCGCTGCATCTGCGGCGTTTTCTTTGTTCAGCTTGTTGGCGAGTTCGTAGTTGTGTTCGACGTCTTTCTGGAGCGCATCTCCGGCGGCGCGGGCCTTCTGACGCAAGGTGCCACGCAGAAAATCCCGTACCGCGCCCGCATCGTTGGCGTCGAGCTTGCGGTAATACTCCTCCCGGGTCGTCCGGTAATCAGCGATGGCTTGAATGGCCTTGTCCAGCAATTGCTTGTCGGTTTCGTCCGATATCAGCTCGCGACCGTATTTCTGCAACTGGGCGTCGAGCTGCTGGTCGGCGTCCTGGACCTCTTTGGCAATTTCGTTGCGATGCGCGGCATCGGTTGCGAGAGCCAGCTGGTAGGTGCCAAAGCGGCTGGCTGTGAGGCTGTTGCGTGCTTCGAGGAGTACTTGCAGGCTAGGAAAGGTATTGACTTGCACGTAGTTGAAGCGAGCGTTGGCCTGTTGTAATTGCCAGATTCCCAGGATGCCAACGAGAACCAGCGCGAACAGGGCTGTGCCCAAGGTCAGGATGAGGCGTTGCGTCAGCTTCATGATCACTCCAGATGGACGACCGGGATGGGCGTTCAATATAAAGATATTATTCGCAAAGAAAAATCATTTATGTGAAATTTGTCGTATTTAATAATTTTTACATAAACGATTTTTTCGCCCCCGGAGCTGCTTGCTTGGTACGGCGCCGCCTCGCGGGCATCGGGAAGAGCATTGAGCGGTACGCGGTCACTGCCCGCAACAGACTCAGACTCGCCTTGAACGGGTTTCCTTAAATATTCACTCAGCGTTTCTTAAAAGATCCGTAAGCGGCTTTTACCCGATTTGCAGGGGGTTTCTGGCGACCTAGACTGACTCCATCGATCAACGACGGGAGACGTCATGGCAACCCAAACCCCCGATGCGCGCCGGCTTCTCGAGCAGATGATGCTGGTGCGCGCCTATGAAGAAGCAATCATCGCCGGCAGCCAGGCCGGCAAGGTGCCGGGCACCTGCACCTCGGTCGGCCAGGAGGCCGCCGCGGTCGGTGTCGTCAACGCACTGGCGCCGGAAGACCTGATTCTCACCAACCACCGCAGCTCGGGCCATCTGCTGGCCCGTGGCGCCGACCCCGGCCGCATGCTGGCCGAGGTGATGGGGCGCAGCGGCGGCTATTGCGGTGGCCACAGCGGCTCGCTGCACATCTCGGTGAAGGAGCTGGGCGTGGTGCTCACCTCCACCATCGTCGGCGCGGAGCTGTCCCTGGCGCCGGGCGTGGCCCTGTCCCAGAAGATGCTCGGCCGGCCCGGCATCGTGACCTGCTTCTTCGGCGACGGCGCCGCCTGCGAGGGCAGCTTCCACGAATCCATCAATCTGGCGGCCCTGTGGAACCTGCCGGTGCTCTACATCTGCGAGAACAACCACTGGCAAGCCTTCGTGCACCGCCGCGAGGCAATGTGCAGGGACCACGTGTCGGAGTGGGGCGCGTCCTACGGCATTCCGTCCCGCACCGTCGATGGCAACGACGTGGCGGCGGTGCTGGCGGCGGCCCAGGAGGCGGCGGCCCAGGTGCGCGAGAGCGGCCGGCCCTACCTGCTGGAAACCTATACCTACCGCACCCGCGGCCACTTCGAGCCGGACGACCAGGCCTACGTGGATCCGGCCGAGCGGGAGGCATGGGTGGCCCGCGACCCGATCAAGTTGTGCCGCGAACGGTTGATCGCCGACGGCCAGCTCAGCGCCGCCCAGGCCGACGGGCTCATCGACAAGGTGGCCACCCGCATCGCCGCCGCCCAGGCTTTCGCCGATGCGTCGCCTTTCCCTTCCACCGACGCGCTGACCCGCTTCGTCTACGCCTGAGGAATGTCCATGACCACCCTGACTTTGCTTGACGCCGTCGGCGTAGCCCTCACCGAGGAAATGCGCCGCGACCAGACCGTCATTGCCTTCGGCGAAGGCATCGCCACCAAGCGCCACGATCTGGTGCAGGAGTTCGGTGCCCTGCGGGTGCGCAACACGCCGCTGGCCGAGGGCATCATCGCCGGCACGGCCGTGGGTGCCGCCGGCACGGGCCTGCGCCCGGTCATCGACCTGCTGTTCGCGCCCTTCATGTGCTACGCGATGGACGAGATCGTGAACAGCGCCGGCAAGCTGCGCTTCATGTCCGGCGGGCAGTTCTCCTTCCCCCTCGTCGCCTTGGCGCAGACCGGCGCCGGCTGGGGCGTGGGCGCCCAGCACAACCACAACGTGGAGGCGTGGTTCGTGCACAGCCCCGGCCTCAAGGTGGTGATGCCGAGCAATCCAGCCGACGCCAAGGGCCTCTTGAAGGCGGCCATCCGCGACGACAACCCGGTGATGTTCTTCATGGATATCGGCCTGCTCTACGTGCCCGGCGAGGTGCCGGCGGGTGACGTGGTCGTTCCGCTCGGCAAGGCCGCGGTGGCCCGCGAGGGGGCGGACGTGAGCCTGGTGTCCTACGGCAAGACGGTGCTTCACTGCCTGCAGGCCGCCGAGACGCTAGCGGGGCAGGGCATCTCGGCGGAGGTCGTCGACCTGCGCAGCCTCAAGCCGCTGGACGAGGACGCGATCCTGGTGTCGGTCAGCAAGACCGGCCGGCTCGTCGTGGTGCATGAAGCCAACAAGCTGTGCGGCGTCGGAGCGGAGATTGCCGCGCTGGTTGCCGAGCAGGCCTTTGCCGCATTGAAGGCCCCCATCGCGCGCCTCGGCGGCCCCGACGCCCCGGTGGCGTCCAGTTACCCGCTCGAACAGGCCTTCGTGCCCCAGGCGGACGCCATTGCCGCGGCTGCGGTCCGCCTGTGCGGCCGACAGCGTGCCTGACCCTTTCCACCTCAGACAGGAGTTTTCATCATGTGTCCCGATACCAAGAACAATGTCACCCTTGCCATTTTTGCCATTGCCTGCGGCATGCTGACCTCCCCGAGCTTTGCGGGAGACAGCGGCCAGGTCAAACGCGGTGCCGCCCTCGTCAGCATTGGCGGCTGCATGGACTGCCACACGCCGTTCAAGATGGGCCCCAAGGGCCCGGAGAAGGATCTTTCCCGCGGCTTGTCTGGCCATCCCGAGGAGGTGCTCCTGCCGCCGCCGCCGCAACTGGCCGCCGCCTGGAACTGGGCTGGTGCAGCGACCATGACGGCCTTTGTCGGCCCATGGGGCACCAGCTATTCGGCCAATCTGACGCCGGACAAGGAGACCGGCATCGGCGTCTGGACCGAAAAGCAGTTCATCCAGAACATGCGCAGCGGCAAGCACGTTAGCGGGGCGCGGCCGATCATGCCGCCGATGCCGTGGCCGGCGCTGGCCAAGCTTTCCGACCAGGACCTGCGCGCGGTGTTCGCGTACCTGAAGGCCCAGCCGGCCATCCGCAACAAGGTGCCGGACTACCAGCCGCCGACCGGTACGCTGACCAAGGCCGACTGAGCCGTACAGCCTCCCTTACCATGAAAGGCTGCCCCTGTCCGGGCGGCCTTTCATGCTTTCAGGCGGTGACGCAGGCCGGGCCGACTTCCGCTTTGCGGGGCAGGTCGGCTCCGCGGCGCGAGCAGGTCAGCGCCGCGGCCCGCGCCGCGTAGCCGAGCATCGCCGCGAGCTCGTCGCTGCGGAGCGTTTCCAGCGCATCGGGCGACAGGCGACCGCCGTCGGCCAGCCAGGTGAGCATTGCGGCCTGGAAGGTGTCACCGGCGCCGACGGTGTCCTGCAGGTCCACCGGCACGCCGGGCACCTGGGCGCTGGCGCGGGCGGTCCATGCGACGGCGCCGTCGGCACCGCGGGTCACCACCACCAGCCGGGCACCGCGGGCCAGCATGCGGCGGGCGAAATCCTCGGGGGACAGATCGTCGTAGAGCAGGCGCACGTCCTCGTCGCTGATCTTGATCAGGTGGGCGAGGGTGGACAGGGTGTCCACACGGGCGTGCCAGCGGGCCAGGGACGGCTCCACATTGAGGCGCACGTTGGGGTCGTAGGCGATCAGGCGCTGGCCGCATTCGCGCCGGACTAGGGTTTCCAGTGCGCCGGCGGTGGGTTCGACGACCGTCGCGTAGGAGCCCAGGTGGATCGCGCGGATCGCCGGATCAAGGCTGGGCAAGGCGGCGATGTCGAGGCGCCGGTCGGCCGCGCCATCGCCGTAGAAGGCGTAGGCCGGCACGCCCTGGTCGTCGAGGCCGACCAGACCGAGGGTGGTGGGCGCCGCCAGACGCTGCACCGTGGCGGTATCGACACCTTCCGAACGCAGCTTGGCGACGAGGCGCTCGCCGAGCATGTCGCGGGAGATGCCGGCCAGGAAGGACACCGGCTGGCCGAGGCGCGCGAGGCCGATGGCCACATTGAAGGGCGAGCCGCCGGGGTGGGCTTCCAGCTTGAGCACATCGGAGCCGGCGGCAGCATTGCCGTTGATGAAGACGTCGAAGAGGGCTTCGCCGCAGACGAGGAACATGGTGGCACTCCGGACTGGGCGGCGCGGCTCCAAAAGGGCACCGCGCCGGCGTTGGACGGGACGGACGGGGCTCAGCGCGGGGACGACCAGCCCTTGTAGGCGGCGATGTTGGCGCGGGTGACCAGCGTGGACGGCATCAGCACCATTGGGCTGGCCGGGCGCTTGCCGTTGACGATGTCCTGGGCAATGTCCACCGCCTTCTGGGCCATGGCCCACGGGTCCTGGCTGGCGGAGGCTTCCACCTGGGTGTTGCCCTTGAGGGCGCCCTCGATGTCTGGCGCGCCGTCCACCGAGGTGATCACCAGGTTGTTGCGCTTGAACTGGCGGGCCGCCAGGTCTGTGCCGATGGCCTGCGGATCGTTGATGGTGAACACCGCGTCGATCTTCGGGAAGCGGGTCAGGTGGCCCTGCATCACGTTCATGCCGCCTTCACGGGAGCCCTTGCCGTCCTGGTCGTCGGACAGCACCTTGATGCCGGCCGTCTTGGTCAGCACGCCCTTGCAGCCGTTCACCCGGTCCACCACGGCGGACACCTGCGGGCCGTTCTGGATGATCACGTTGCCCTTGCCGCCGAGCTTCTGGACGATGTACTCGCAGGCGATGCGGCCGGCCTGCACGTTGTCGGTCTGCACCGTCGCGTCGGCGCCGACGGCGGCCACATCCACCGCCACCACCACGATGCCGGCCTTCTGGGCCTTCTTCACCGCCGGCTCGATGGCCTTCGGATCGGCGGCATTGAGCAGGATCATGTCCACGCCGGCGGCGATGAAGTTGTCGATCTGCGTGAATTGCTTGTTGAGGTCGTAGTCGGCCGACAGGGTGGTGACCTTGGCGTTGGGGTTGAGCTGCTTGGCGCGGGCTTCGGCGCCCTTCGCGATGGTCACGAAGAAGGGGTTGCCGAGGGAGCCGAGGGTGATCCCCACCGACTTGATCTCCTTGGCGGCGGCGCTGCCGGCGGCGAGGGCGAGGATCAGCGCGGTGGCGAGGGGCTTGGACTTGAACATGATGCGTGTCTCCGTGCCGGCTTTGTCGAAAATCCCCGCGCGGTGCCGGCATCCCGGCGGGGCGAAACGTGATGTGTATTTGGAGGGATCGTTTGGGTGAGGGCCGTCGCGAGATCGGGACGCGCAGTAGGCCTGCAGCCCGACGATCAGGTGCGGGCGCCGGACTGGCGGTAGCGATCGAGGGCGACGGCGCCGATGATCACCAGGCCCTTCACGATGTACTGCCAGATGTCGGACACGCCGAGCAGCACCAGGCCGTTGGAGAGGACCGCGATGATCAGCGCGCCGATCAGCGTGCCGACGATGGAGCCGACGCCGCCGACGAAGCTGGTGCCGCCGAGGATTACCGCGGCGATGGCGTCGAGCTCGTAGGACTGGCCGAGCTGCAGGCCGTTGGCGGCGAACAGGCGGGCCGAGGTCATCACCGCGCCGAGGCCGGAGAGCAGGCCGGACATGGCATACACGAAGAGCAGCACCTTCCACACCTTGATGCCGGACAGGCGCGCGGCCTCCGGATTGCCGCCGACCGAGTAGATCTGCACGCCCAGCACGGTGCGGCGCAGGATGAACCAGGACACCACCACCACCGCGGCGGCGATGATCACCAGCCAGGGCACGCCGAGCACCGCGCCATTGCCGATGAAGGCGAAGGGCAGATCGGGGTTGAAGATGGTCTTGTCGTCGCCGAGCAGACGGGCCACGCCGCGCATGGCGGTCAGCGCGCCGAGGGTGACGATGAAGGGCGGCAGCCGCACGAAGGCGATCAGGCTGCCGTTCACCAGTCCGCAGGCGAGACCGGCCAGGAGGCCCGCCGCCACGC
The DNA here is from genome assembly GCA_018241685.1 of Pseudomonadota bacterium. Lineage (GTDB taxonomy): Bacteria > Pseudomonadota > Gammaproteobacteria > Burkholderiales > Rhodocyclaceae > Zoogloea. The sequence goes on along the minus strand of JAFEDJ010000070.1, from coordinate 25,426 downwards.
CGAGCATGCCGGCGCCGGGAAGGTTGGAGGCCAGCATGGTGACCACCGCCGCCGCGGCGAGGATGGAGCCGACCGACAGGTCGATGCCGCCGGTGAGAATCACGAAGGTCATGCCGGCGGCGAGGACCACGTTGATGGACGCCTGCTGGGCCACGATGGAGGCGTTCTGCAGGCTGAAGAAGCCGTCGGCCAGGGTGCCGAAGCCGATGCACAGCAGGATCAGCACAGGCAGCATGCCGACGCTGCGCATCAGCTGGCGCAGGCGTTCCGTGGCGGACGGGGCCGGGGTTTGCGGGAGGTTGGCGACAACGCCGCTGACTTGGGTGCTCATGGATGTCTCCTCGGTCGAGGTGGATCTGTTGTGGTGTTGTGGTGTTTTTTTGGGCTCAGGCGGCGGCCAGCAGGGTCTGGCGGGCGCCGGTGGCGTATTCGATGATGGTGGCCTGCTCGATGGGTTCGCCGGAGTGGCCGCCCAGTTCGGCGACCAGCTCGCCTTCGCGCATCACCAGCACCCGGTCGGCGGTGCCGACGATCTCAGGCAGCTCGCTGGAGATGACGACGATGGCCACGCCGCTCCGGGCAAGCTCGTTGATGATCCGGTAGATCTCCGACTTGGCGCCGATGTCCACGCCGCGGGTCGGCTCGTCGAGGATCAGCACGCGGGGCTTGATCTCCAGCAGGCGCGACAGCAGCACCTTCTGCTGGTTGCCGCCGGACAGGGCGCCCACATTGCGCCGCGCATCGCCGACGCGGATGCCCAGCGAAGCGATGGCGGCGGCCGCGCGGGCCTTGCCGCGAGCACGGTCGAGCAGGCCGCCGGGGTGGGCGTCGAGGCTGCAGGCGCACACGTTGATGTTGTCGCGCACGCTCATGTCGAGGAACAGCCCCTGGGCCTTGCGGTCCTCGGTGAGGTACACCAGCCCGGCGCGGATCGCGTCGAGGGGCGTGCGGACGTCCACCGGCAGGCCGTCGATGTGGATCTCGCCGCTGCTACGCGGATCGGCGCCGAACACCATGCGGGCCAGCTCGGTGCGGCCGGCGCCCACCAGCCCGGCGATGCCGAGCACCTCGCCGGCGTGCACGTCGAAGCTGCAGTCGCGCACGCGCTTGCCGTCGCCGATGTGGCGGGCGGCCAGCACCACGCGGCCCGGGTCGTAGGCGGCGTGCTCCTTGGTGTAGAAGCCGGACAGGTCGCGGCCGACCATCATCTGCACCAGGCTCTCGGCGGAGAGGGCCGCGCGTTCCAGCGTGCCGACGTAGGTGCCGTCGCGCAGCACCGAGACCCGGTCGGACAGGTCGTAGATTTCCGACATGCGGTGGCTGATGTAGATGATCGCCAGGCCGTCGGCGCGAAGCTGGCGGATCAGCGCGAACAGGCGGTCGGTCTCCCGCGAGGACAGCGGCGTGGTCGGCTCGTCCATGACCAGGATGCGTGCCTCGGCGTGCAGCGCGCGGGCGATCTCCACCAGCTGGCGCTCGGCGATGGACAGGCTGGCCACTTCGGTGGCGGGCCCGAAGCTGGCGCCGAGGCGACGCAGGATGCCGGCGCAGGCGGCCTGCATCGCCTTGCGGTCCACCAGCCCGTGGCGGCGCAGCTCACGGCCCAGGTAGATGTTCTCGGCGACGCTGAGGTTGGGGCACAGGCTCAGCTCCTGGTAGATCACCGCGATGCCGAGAGCCTTGGCGGAGAGCGGGCCTTCGATGGTTACGGCCTTGCCGTCGACCCGGATCTCGGCGCCCGCGTCGGGCACGTAGGCGCCGGACAGAATCTTCATCAGCGTGGACTTGCCGGCGCCGTTCTCGCCCATCAGCGAGTGGATTTCGCCGGCGCGGATCGACAACTGCACGTCCTTGAGGGCCTTGACCCCGGGGAAGGTCTTCGAGATATGCCGCATCTCGAGGATGGGGCAGGGGTCATTGCTCATGGTGCATCTCCTCCGAACGGTGGGCGTCCCGGCGCAGGATTTCGGTGCGCGGGGAGAAGTTGAAGAACAGGGGCAGGCTGGCGGCGCCGATGGCGCCGGCGTCGGAGCCGAAGCTGCCGCGCACCAGCTCGGGCACGCCGCGGGCTTCCGGCGCGTTGGCGGCGAGGGCGCGGTGCAGGCGCTGGATCAGCGCGTCCACCAGGCCGGCGTCGATGTCGGCATCCACCACCACGGCGGGCAGGTCGAGCAGGCACAGGCTGGCGCGCAGCACCGGCGCCAGTGCATCGACACAGTCGTCCAGCCATTCCTCGACGGCCGGGTGCCGCTGGCGCACGCATTCGGCCAGGTCGTCGAGGGATTCGGCGGCGGCGCCCCAGTGGCGCAGGTGGCGGGCCAGCGCATGCAGCGAGGCGCGGGAGAGCAGCAGGTCCCAGGCGCCGGCCGGACGCGGGCTGGAGGCCAGGCGGCCGGGCGGCACGGGCATCACCGCGATGTCGCCGGCGTTGCCCTGGGTGCCGCGCAGACAGTCACCGTCCAGCGCGATGCCGCAGCCGATGACCGGGCCGAGGAAGACGTACAGGAAGTCGTCGTGGTCCTGGCCGCAGCCGTGGAACAGCTCGGCGATGGCGGCGGCGTTGCCGTCGTTCTCGCTGAAAACCGGCAGGCCGCTGGCTTCGCCCAGTTCGTAGGCGAAGTCGTAATCGTCCCAGTCATGGAAATGGGGCGCGGCCATGTCCAGCTCGCGCAGCCAGGCACCCAGGTTGTAGGGCTGGGCGACACCGATGCCGGTGAGGCGGCGCCGTTCGCTGTCGCCGAGCGTGGCGAGCACGGCGTCCACGTCGGCAGCGACGATGGCCAGCGCCTCCTGCGGCGGCGGCAGCACCCGGTGATGGACGCGGCGGGCCAGGATATGGCCGCCGAAGTCGAGCAGGGCGGTCTCGATGCTGTCCCGGTCGAGGCGCACGCCGATGGCGAAGGCGCCTTTCGGGTTGAGGCGGATCAGCGAAGCCGGCTGGCCGCGCTGGCCTTCCGCCCGGCGCCCGGTGAATTCGATCAGGCCGGCTTCCTCGAGGGCCTGGATGATGGTGCCGACGGCCGTGCCGGTGAGGCCGGTGGCACGGGCCAGGTCGGCCTTGGAGGCCTGGCCGCCGCGGCGCAGGGCCTGCAGCAGCAGGCGTTCGTTATAGCGCCGCAGGCGGATCGAGTTGCGGCCGCGGCCGGCGCGGGGGTTGTGCATGGTGGTCTCCTCGTCCCGCTGTTTGTTAAATCAGGCTGGTTTAATTAATCGGCCGGAGGTGGCGTAGGGCCCCGTGGGCTTCAAGGCCGCGCAGCCCCCGTCGGGCTGCGCGGCGGCTGGATCAGGGCGCCGTGGCGACGAAGCCCGGTGCGTCGCGCTCCAGCGCACGGGCGGCGCCGGCGAGGCCGGGGTAGGGTGCGCGGATCACATAGGTGGGAATCCGCGCCAGGTAGTCGCTGAAGCGTCCCTTCTGCTCGAAGCGGGCGCGGAAGGGCGAATGGGCGAAGTAGCTGCCGAGCTTGGGCACGATGCCGCCGCCGATGTACACCCCGCCGCGGGCGCCGAGCACCAGGGCCAGGTTGGCGGCGACGGTGCCGAGCATCGCGCAGAAGATCTCCAGGCTCTCGGCGCAGTAGGCGCAGCTGCCGTCGAGGCCGCGGGTGCTGATGGCGGCGGCGCTGAGCGCCTCGGTTGCCACGCCGTGGCGGCGCGTCACCGCCTCGTACAGCGCTTCGAGGCCGGGACCGGACAGCACGCGCTCGGCCGATACATGCGGAAAACGCTGCCCGAGCAGGGCCACGATCTCGGCCTCGCGGCTGTCGCTGGCGGCCAGCGTGACGTGGCCACCCTCGCCGTTGAGCGGGATGAAGTCGTCGCCACAGGGCACCAGGCCGGAGATGCCCAGGCCGGTGCCGGCACCGATCAAGGCGCGCGGGGCGTGGAGGTCCGGTGTACCTTCGCCGATCTGCTCCAGCTCATCCGCCGCCAGCGTCGGCAAGGCCAGGGCCAGTACCGTGAAGTCGTTGAGCACGCGCAGCTGCTGCAGGTCGAGCGCGGCGCGCAGGCCTTCGATGGAGAACGACCAGTGGTGGTTGGTCATGCTCACTTCGTCACCGGTCACCGGGTTGGCGATGCCGATGGCGGCACGCCGCAGGCGGGCCACGCCGACCTGCGCCATGTAGTGGCGGATCGCCGCGGCGGGCGTGTCATGATCGGCGCAGGGCAGGGTCAGCACGTCGCTGAACGGGGCGCCGGGCGCGCGCACCAGCGCGAAGCGGGCGTTGGTGCCGCCGATGTCGCCGATCAGGTCGGGAGCGGGAGTCGTCATGGTGTCGGGCTCCGGGGCTTACAGTTCTTCGTGCCAGTTGAAGCCGTCGCGGCCGAGCAGGGCGCTCGCCGCGGCCGGGCCCCAGGTGCCGGCGGTGTAGGGCTTGGGCGCTTCGCCGCCGTCGCGCCAGGCGTCCATGATCGGCTCGACCCACGACCAGGCGGCTTCCTGCTCGTCGCGGCGCACGAACAGGGTCAGGTTGCCGCGCATCACGTCCATCAGCAGGCGCTCGTAGGCCTCCAGCCGGCGCGTGCGGAAGGTTTCGGCGAAATCCAGGTTGAGGTGCACCGGACGCAGCTGGATCACGTCGCCGGGCTGCTTGGCGAAGAGGTGCAGCTGCACGGTCTCCTCGGGCTGCATCTGGATCACCATCCGGTTGGTGTGGGCGGTGTCGGCCGGCGCGCCGAAGATCGAGTGGGGCACGGCGCGGAAGTTGATGACGATCTCCGCGACCTTCTCCTGCATGCGCTTGCCGGTGCGCAGGTAGAAGGGCACGCCGGCCCAGCGCCAGGTGTCCACCTCGGCCTTGATGGCGACGAAGGTTTCGGTACGGCTGTCCGGCGGAATGCCCTGTTCTTGCAGGTAGCCGGGCACCGGCTGGCCGCCGCTGGCACCGGCGCGGTACTGGCCGCGCACGGTGCGGGTGGACACGGCCGGGCCGCTGATCGGGCGCAGCGCACGCAGGATCTTCAGCTTCTCGTCGCGCACGGCGTCGGCGGCGATGGAGGCGGGCGGTTCCATGGCGACGATGCACAAGAGCTGCAACAGGTGGTTCTGCACCATGTCGCGCATCGCGCCGGCCTTGTCGTAGAAGTCGCCGCGGGATTCCACGCCAAGCTGCTCGGCGACGGTGATCTGCACGTCGCGCACCCACTCGCGCCGCCACAGGGGCTCGAACAGCGCGTTGCTGAAGCGCAGGGCCAGCAGGTTCTGCACCGGCTCCTTACCCAGGTAGTGGTCGATGCGGTAGATCTGGTCCTCGCCGAAATAGCGGCCCACCTCGTCGTTGATCTGGCGGGACGAGGCGAGGTCGTGGCCGAGAGGCTTCTCCAGCACCACGCGGCTGCGCCCGTGGATCAGCCCGGCGCCGGCCAGGTTGCGGCAGGTGGCGGAAAACAGGCTCGGCGCGGTGGACAGGTAGTACACCCGCTCGCGGGACGCCGCTTCGCCGAGGCGCTCGGCAAGGGCGGCGTAGCTGGCCGGCTCGAGGGCGTCGATGGCCAGGTAGTCGATCCGCTCGCAGAAGCGGGTCCATTCCGTCGTGTCGAAATCCGTGCCCAGATACTGCTCACAGTTGCGCGTGGCGATCTCCAGGTAGGCCGGCGTGTCGAGCGTTTCCCGCGCCACCGCGATGAGCCGTGCGCCGGCGGGCAGCAGGCCGTCTTTCTGCAGGTGATAGAGCGCTGGCAGCAGCTTGCGCATCACCAGGTCGCCGGTGCCGCCAAACAGCACCAGGTCGAGTTCCTTGATATCCCGCATCTCCGTTCCTTCATGTGCGTGCGATGCATGAGAGCGTCGCGTTGTTTTATCTAGTATGTAGTAAAAGTACTAAAAGGCAAGATAATTTTATTTGTAGATAAATTTGTAGCTGTGGGTCTGCAGATCTGGATACAAGCGAACGAGTGCTGTGGCCTATATGGAATGGGCCTTTGTCCCTTTGTTTGGCGGGATTTAAACAAGACTGGCCTGTGCTGTGAAAAGATTTTCCGGAATCACGCTTGTGTTTTATTTGTAGCTTAACTACACTCGAATCCAGTTAAACAAAACTACATTCGTTTCACGGGTGGTCGGAAAAGAGGGGTTCCGGCCGGTGGCCTGAAGTCGGGGCAGCCCGCGGTGGATGCAATGGATGCCTTTGAAAACCAAGTGAGAAAACTGGAGGAGACATGAAGCAGAAAATGATCAACCCGTCCCTGCTGGCAGCCAGCGTGCTGGCGGCCCTCAGCGGCAGCGCGCTGGCAGACGGTTCGGTGCCGATTGATTTCAATGGCTACTTCCGCGCCGGCACGGGCGGAACGTCGAAGGGCGGGCAGCAGACCTGCTTCAAGCTGGCCGGTGCCGCATCCAAGTACCGTCTCGGCAACGAATGCGAGACCTACGGCGAGCTGGCGCTGGGCGCCCAGCTCTACAAGATGCCGGACAGCGACACCACCTTCCGCGTGCATACCCGCCTGGCGATCAATGCGCCGCAGGATCTGGACTCGGGCAGCACGACCACCAGTTGGGCGGAAGCCTGGGCCGAGGCCGACAAGATCGGCAGCGGCGCCTTCGCCAACGCCCGCCTGTGGGCCGGCAAGCGCTTCTACCAGCGTAACGACGTGCACATCACCGACTTCTATTTCTGGAACAACAGCGGCAACGGCGGCGGCATCGAGAACGTCGATGTGGGCGTCGGCAAGCTGAGCTACGCCTACCGCCGTAACAGCGGCGCGGTGAAGACCGGTTCGAAGACCGAGTTCTACCTGGACCCGAACGACGGCCTCACCAAGACCCGTCTGGTGGATGTGAACAGCACCTCGGCGATCAGCGGCCACGACTTCCGCCTCGGCAGCATCCAGGTCAATCCGGGCGGCGAGCTGACCATCGGCGTCGACTTCCGCTTCGCCGACAACTCCGACGCCGCCAAGGCCGCCGGCATCAGTAATGCCAACGGCCAGATGTACAACCTGATGCACACCCAGAACAACGTGCTCGGCGGCTTCAACCGGATCGCGCTGCAATACGGCCGTGGCGTGGTGGCCAACCTGTCGCCGGGCGCGCCGGCCTTCGGCGCGAGCAGCAGCGACAAGGCCTGGCGCGTTGTCGAGCAGCTGATGGTGCAACCGGAAGGCACCAACTGGACCGGCATGGGCACCTTTGTCTATGAGGACCAGATCGGCAAGCAGAAGTGGATTTCCTACGGCGCCCGTCCCCAGTACCACTTCAACGACAAGTGGAGTCTGGCGGTGGATTTCGGCCACGACGAAGTGAAGCCGGACGGCGGCGACCGCCGCACGCTGAACAAGATCACCATCGCACCGCAGATCTCGGCGGGGCGCCAGTTTTTCTCCCGCCCTGCGTTGCGGGCTTTTTACACCTACGCCAAGTGGAACGACGCTGCCCAGGCCGCTGCGCCGGCCGGGGATACGCTGTCGGCGACGGGGGTGTTCGGTTCTTCCACCAACGGCAGCACCTTCGGCATCCAGGCCGAAGCCTGGTGGTGATCGGGTCCGGCTCGCCGGGGATGGCGCGGAGGGTGTCTTCCCCTCTCCCTAGTGCGCCCTCCGTGTTATCCCCGGCAGATCCGGACACCGTTTTGTGATGTGATCGCGAAAATCCCGGCCGGTGTGGCGCAGCTTGTCGCCACGGCCCGCCGGGCCATACTCAAGAATGAATCAGCTTCCCCAGGAGGAAGAGCGATGAAGACCCTGATCAAGACCCTGCACGCTGCGCTGTTGTCCACCTCCCTGCTGGCCGCGGCCGGCGCCCAGGCCGCCGACGTGGAAGTGCTGCACTGGTGGACCGCCGGCGGCGAGGCCCGCTCGGTGGCCGAGCTGAAGAAGATGCTCGAGGCCAAGGGCCACAAGTGGAAGGACTTCGCGGTGGCCGGCGGCGGCGGCGAGAACGCCATGACCGTGTTGAAGTCCCGCGTGGTGTCCGGCAACCCGCCGACCGCCGCGCAGATCAAGGGGCCGAGTATCCAGGAGTGGGGCGCCGAAGGCGTGCTGGCCAACATGAACGACGTGGCCAAGGCCGGCAACTGGGACGGCCTGCTGCCGCCCGTCGTGGCCAACGTGATGAAGTACAAAGGCAACTACGTGGCGGTGCCGGTGAATGTGCACCGGGTGAACTGGATGTGGGCCAACCCGGAAGTCTTCAAGAAGGCCGGGGTGGCGATTCCCAAGACCTGGGACGAATTCCCCGCTGCCGCCGAAAAGCTGCAGAAGGCCGGCTTCATCCCGGTGGCCCACGGCGGCCAGCCCTGGCAGGACTTCACGGTGTTCGAATCGGTGGTGATGGGCGTCGGCGGTCCGGCCTTCTACAAGAAGGCGCTGGTGGACCTGGACCAGGCCTCGCTGAAGGGCCCGACGATGATCAAGGCGCTGGAAACCCTGCAGATGGTGCGCAAGTACATCGACAAGGACGCCGCCAACCGGGACTGGAACCTGGCCACCGCGATGGTCATCAACGGCAAGGCGGCGATGCAGTTCATGGGTGACTGGGCCAAGGGCGAATTCAGCGCCGCCGGCAAGAAGCCCGGCAAGGACTACGTGTGCCTGCCGGCGCCGGGCACCGCCAACGCCTTCACCTTCAACATCGACAGCCTGGTGATGTTCACGCAGAAGTCGGCCGACGCGAAGAAGGGCCAGCAGGACCTCGCCACTGCGGTGATGAGCCCCGAGTTCCAGGAAGTCTTCAACCTCAACAAGGGTTCGATCCCGGCCCGCCAGGGCATGGACCTCGCCAAGTTCGACGACTGTGCCAAGCAGTCCGCCGCCGACTTCACCGCCAGCGCCAAGAGCGGCGGGCTGGTGCCGAGCATCGCCCACCAGATGGCGGTGCCGGCAGCGACCGCCGGGGCGATCCAGGACGTGGTGACCCAGTTCTTCAACAGCCACACGATGACGCCCAAGGCCGCCGCCGACAAGCTGGCCCTGGCCGCGAAGGTCCGGTAACAGCGCAGCAAGAACGGCCCGGCCACGAATGAGCCGGGCCCGTGATAACAGATCCCGCCGCGGCAGCGCCGCGGACGGGGTGGAGGACGAAAAATGAACGCGACGGTGCTTTCTTCAACCACCGCTCCGGCGGCCCGGCCTGCCCGGCGCTGCCGATGGTGCGACACCCTGGATGCGTGGCTGCCGAAGCTGGTGGTGGCGCCTACCTTCGTGTGCTCCCTGGTCTTCGTGTATGGCTACATCCTGTGGACCGCGGTGCTCTCCCTGACCCCCTCGCGCCTGCTGCCGAACTACGAGTTCGCCGGCCTGGCCCAGTACGAGGCCCTGTTCGACAACGAGCGCTGGTGGCAGGCCCTGTCCAACCTGGCCGTGTTCGGCGGCGGTTTCATCGTCATCTGCCTTGCCGTGGGCCTGCTGCTGGCCGTGCTGCTGGACCAGAAGATCCGCGCCGAGGGCTTCATCCGCTCGATCTACCTGTACCCGATGGCGCTGTCCTTCATCGTCACCGGCACGGCCTGGAAGTGGATCCTCAACCCGGAGTTCGGCATCGAGAAGCTGGTGCACGACTGGGGCTTCACGAACTTCACCTTCGACTGGCTGATCGATCCGGAATGGTCCATCTACACCGTGATCGTCGCCGCCGTGTGGCAGTCCTCGGGCTTCGTGATGGCGCTGTTCCTGGCCGGCCTGCGCGGCATCGACGACTCGATCATCAAGGCGGCCCAGGTGGATGGCGCTTCGATGCCGACGATCTACCGCCGCATCATCATCCCGAGCCTGCGCCCGGTGTTCTTCTCCAGCTTCATGATCCTGGCCCACATCGCGGTCAAGAGCTTCGATCTGGTGATGGCCCTGACCAACGGAGGCCCGGGCTTCTCCAGTGACCTGCCGGCGACTTTCATGTACTCCTTCGCCTTCACGCGCAACCAGATCGGCCTCGGCGCCGCCAGCGCGATGATGATGCTGATGATCGTGGTGGCCGTCATCGTCCCCTTCATGTACTCGGAAATGCGGAGGTCCCGCCATGGCTGACATGTCTGTTGCTCACACCGCGGGCGCCTCGAAGCTTGGCCGCTTCATCATCTACGGGCTGCTGGCGCTGGTGTGCCTGTACTACCTGATGCCGCTGTTCGTGATGTTGTCGACTTCGCTGAAGAGCCTCGACGAGATCCGCGCCGGCAACCTGCTGTCGCTGCCCGGCGAGTTCCGTACCGACGCCTGGGTGAAGGCCTGGGATTCGGCCTGTACCGGCGTGCAGTGCGAGGGCCTCAAGGGCTTCTTCTGGAACTCGGTGTCCTTCGTGGTGCCGGCGGTGGTGATCTCGACGATGATCGGCGCCTTCAACGGCTACGCGCTGACCATGTACCGCTTCCGCGGCAGCGACCTGGTGTTCGGCATGCTGATGATCGGCTGCTTCATCCCCTTCCAGGTGGTGCTGCTGCCGATGGCCCAGACCCTTGGCGCGCTGGGCATCGCCAACTCGACCCTCGGCCTGGTCTTCGTGCATGTGGTGTATGGCGCGGCCTTCACGACGCTGTTCTTCCGCAACTACTACGTGACGATTCCGGACGAACTGGTGAAGGCGGCCAAAATCGACGGCGCCGGTTTCCTGCGCATCTTCTTCAGCATCATCCTGCCGCTGTCGGTGCCGATCATCGTGGTCAGCGTGATCTGGCAATTCACCCAGGTGTGGAACGACTTCCTGTTCGGCGTGGTGTTCTCGTCCGGCGACCGCCAGCCGATCACCGTGGCGCTGAACAATCTGGTGAATACCTCCACCGGGGTCAAGGAATACAACGTGGACATGGCCGCCGCCATCATCGCGGCGCTGCCGACCCTGCTGGTGTACATCGTTGCCGGCAAGTACTTCGTGCGTGGCCTGACCGCCGGTGCGGTCAAGGGCTGACAAGACAAATACAGGAGTGAGACGAAAATGGGCGCTTTATCCATCCGCAACGTGCGCAAGTCCTATCACGGCAACGAGATCCTGAAGGGCATCGACCTCGAGATCGACAAGGGCGAGTTCCTGATCCTGGTCGGCCCGTCCGGCTGCGGCAAGTCGACGCTGCTGTCGATGATCGCCGGCCTGGACAGCGTGACCTCCGGCGAGATCCGCATCGGCGACCGGGTCGTCAACGACCTCAGCCCGAAGGACCGGGACATCGCGATGGTCTTCCAGTCCTACGCGCTGTATCCCAACATGACGGTGCGCGAGAACATTTCCTTCGGCCTGCAGATCCGCAAGGTGCCGGCCGCCGAGCAGGCGCGCATCGTCGAGCGCGTCGCCAACACGCTGCAGATCGGCCATCTGCTCGACCGCAAGCCGTCCCAGCTGTCTGGCGGCCAGCGCCAGCGCGTGGCGATGGGCCGGGCGATCTCCCGCGAGCCGTCCCTGTTCCTGTTCGACGAGCCGCTGTCGAACCTGGACGCCAAGCTGCGCGTCGAGATGCGCACCGAGATCAAGCTGCTGCACCAGCGCATGGGCACCAGCATCGTCTATGTGACCCACGACCAGATCGAAGCGATGACCCTCGGCGACAAGATCGCCGTGATGAAGGCAGGCGAGGTGCAGCAGTTCGGCACGCCGCAGGAGATCTACGACAACCCGGCCAACCTCTTCGTGGCCGGCTTCATGGGTTCGCCGTCGATGAACTTCATCCCGGCCAAGGTCGAGGCTGTTGGCAGCGGCTACGGCGTGAAGCTGGAGAGCGGCCAGCGCACCCACGTCTTCCCGGTGCCGGGTGGCGACGGCAAGCTGAAGGCCTGGGAGGGCAGGGAAGTGCTGTTCGGCATCCGCCCGGAGCAGATCACCCACAAGAGCGAATCCCGCCTCGGCCTGCCCCAGTTCCAGACCGCCGAGATGCCGATCCGCCTGACCGAGCCGACCGGCCCGGACACCATGGTGCTGGTGCCGATCAACGGCAAGGACGTGGTGTGCCGCGTGCATCCGGCCCACGCTGGCCAGCCGGGCGAGTCGATGGAGCTGATGTTCGACCTGTCCAAGTCGGTGTTCTTCGACCCGGCCAGCGAGCAGCGCATCGCCTGAGCCCCGCCGGCCTTGCTTGGACTCAGGCAGGCGGCGGGGAATAACTCAAGCGCAGCTCGGCACTCAGCGCCTCGACCACCAATTCGTGGTCGTCGCGCTGGGGCAGGCCGGAAACCGCCACGTAGCCAATGATGCCGGCGCCTTCCACGCAGAGTGGAAAGGCGCCGCCGTGGCTTGCATAGTCGGCGGCCGGCAGGCCGTAACGGCTCGCCAGGTCGCCGCCCTTCTGCTGCAGGCTCAGGCCGACGGCGTAGGAGCTGCGCAGGAAGCGTGTCACCACGTTGCCCTTGCGGCGGATCCAGTCGGCGTTGTCCGGCGTAGTGCCGGGGAGGGCTGAGTAAAACAGCAGTTGTCCGCAACGGCGGATCTCGATGGCGATGGCCAGCCCGCGCTCCATGGCCATGCTTTGCAGACGGGAGCCGAGTCGCCAGGCGACGTCCTCGTCGAAGCGGGTCAGGTGCAGGGTGGCTTCCTGGGCGGCGACGCGGGCAAGCTCTTCGTTCAGTTCCATGCGGCGCGCTCCTGTTCGGTCAGTTCCAGGCCGGTGCACTGGCCGCTGGAGGCGCTGCGCCGGGCGGCGTCGATGACGGCCATCACGGCCAGGGCTTCGTGGGCCGGCACCGGGTTGGGCGCGCCTTCCCGTAGTGCCGCATGGATGGCGGTGTAGTAGGCCGCGTAGTCGCCGCGCGGCAACGGCGGTGTGGTGGTCGAACCGTCGGCGGCGTACAGCGTGGGCGCTTGTGGGTCGAGCCCCCAGTCGGGCGCGCCGGGGCGCAGGCCGGCCTTGAGCTGGTCTTCCTGGCAGTCCAGCCCGTATTTGACCCAGCTGCCCGCCGTGCCGTGGGCGGCGAAGCGCGGCATGCCGCCGGCTACCAGCATCGAGGCGCGCAGCGTGACCTGCAGCTGGCCGTAGTCCAGGTCCACCTGGGCCCAGTCGTCGGTTTCGGCGCCGTCCCGCTGGAGGGCGAAACGTGCCGATACGCTGTCCGGTAGGCCAAAGAGTTGCAGGGCCTGATCGACGAGATGCGGGCCCAGGTCGTACCACACGCCGCCGCCGGCCACCGCCTGCTCGCGCCAACGGGCGCGCACCTCCGGGCGGAAGCGTTCGAAGCGGGATTCCAGCTGCGTCGGCCGGCCGAGACGGCCGTCGGCGAGCAGCGCGCGCAGGGCCAGGAAATCCGCGTCCCAGCGGCGGTTATGGAATACCGACAACAGGCGACCATGCTGTTCGGCGAGGCGGATCAGCTCGCGGGCTTCGGCCAGCTCGACGGTGAAGGGCTTGTCCACGACCACGTGCTTGCCGGCGGCCAGTGCCGCGGCAGCAAGCGGTGCGTGGGTGTCGTTGGGGCTGGCGATGACCACCAGTTCGATGTCAGGAGCGTGGATGGCAGCCAGTGGATCGGCCACGACGCAGGTGTCCGGCCAGTTGGCGGCGACGGCCTGGCCCTGGCTGGAGGCGATGCAGGCGAGGCGCAGGCCCGGCGTGGTGGCGATCAGCGGGGCGTGGAAGGTCTTGCCGGCATTGCCGTAGCCGATCAGCGCGACCGGGATGGCTTGGGCGGGTGTCGTCATTGGGTCGGCTCTCCGGTGGTGTCGAGGGCGGTCTGCGTGAGGCCGGCTGGCAGCTCTGTTTTGAAGGGCTGGTCGCAGAACAGCCGTGTGAAGTCGTCCAGCGGGGCGACTGCATGCGGCGCGAGGGTATCGAACTTGAGGTGGTCGGTGGCCAGCCAGTGGACGTCGCTGCAGGCCAGCATCGCGCGCTTGACCTCGGCGTCGCCGGCCTCGGTGGCGGTCAACCCGTGGCGCGGGTGCAGCGCGCAGGCGCCGAGAATGGCCAGGTCGACGCGGTAGCGGCGCACGGTGTCCACCGTAGCGGGGCCGCGGAACAGGCGCTGGCGCGCGTCCCACTCGCCGCCGGCCAGCACCAGCGCGATCTCCGGCCGGGCGCTCAGCGCCTGCGCGACATCCAGCGAGTGGGTGACGACCCGGTGCGGCCCGCGCAGCGCCCGCGCGACGGCCAGCAGCGTGGAGCCGGCGTCGAGCATCAGGGATGCGCCGGGTGGAATCGCGTCGGCGACGGCGCGGCCGAGGGCGTCCTTCACTTCCGGCAGCACCGCATCGCGGGCCGTACGGGGCAACGCGTGCATGTCGGCCAGCACCGCGCCACCGTGGCTGCGGATCAGCAGACCCTGGGCTTCCAGGTGTTTCAAGTCGCGGCGGACAGTGTCGTCGGACACGCCGAGGGCGGCGGCGAGTTCGAGGATGCCGGCCTGGCCGCTGTTGGCCAGGTGCTGGAGGAGGGCGCGGTGACGGGCGGCAGGCAGCATGGAGTCCGAAGAAAGGCTGGAATGTCAGCAATTTTATTTGCGGTTTTGTGCGTATGTATACGGTTTTGTGAAAAACTCACCGCAATGGCTTGCCCGGACGGTATTGGCGCCCGCTTGCGTTATGCTTGGGGCCAGATTTGAAAAGCATCAGCGAACAGGAGAAGCACGTGGGAGGAGCAATGGCCGCCGGCTGGGACATGCAGGGCAACGAAGCGGGCGGGGTGCTGTATGACAGCGGCCCGCGCCTGCTGGCCGACGTGGGGGCGACCAATGCGCGCTTCGCGCTGGAGACGGCGCCGGGCCGGCTGGAGCAGCTGGCGGTGCTGACCTGCGCGGACTATCCCGGCTTCGTGGCGGTGGTGCAGGCCTATTTTGCCGGCCTGCGCGGGCCGCGGCCGCGCCATGCGGCGGTGGCCATCGCCAACCCCATCGACGGCGATTTCGTGAAGATGACCAACCGGGACTGGCAGTTCTCCATCGAGGAGGCGCGCCGTGGCCTGGAGCTGGATACGCTGCTGGTCGTCAACGACTTCACCGCGCTGGCCATGTCCCTGCCGTATCTGGGCAACCCGCAGCGGCGCCAGGTCGGCGGTGGCGAGGCGCGCCAGAACGCGGTGATCGGCCTGATCGGCCCCGGCACTGGCCTGGGCGTCTCCGGCCTGATTCCCGCCGAGGATCGCTGGATCACGCTGGGCTCCGAAGGTGGTCACGTCAGCTTTGCGCCGGCCGACGAGCGGGAGGTGTTCATCCTGCAGTACGCGTGGAAAGAGCTGCCCCACGTGTCCGCCGAGCGCCTGGTGTCGGGCCCCGGCCTGGAACTGATCTACCGGGCGCTGGCGGCGCGCAATGGCGTCGAGGCGCCGAGTCGCAGCGCGCCGGACATCGTGCAGGCGGTGCTGTCCGGCGACACCGGCCTGTGCGCCGAGACGGTGGAGTGCTTCTGCGCGATGCTGGGCACGGTGGCTGCCGACGTGGCGGTGACGCTCGGTGCGGTGGGCGGCATCTATATCGGTGCGGGCATCGTGCCGCGCCTCGGCGAGGTATTCGACCGCTCGGCCTTCCGCCAGCGCTTCGAGAGCAAGGGCCGCTTTGCCGACTACCTGGCGCAGATCCCGACCTATGTGATCACCGCTGCCAACCCGGCCTTCCTCGGCGTGGCGGCGATCCTCGGTGCCCACCTGCAGCGTGGCGAGTCCGAGAGCCCGATGCTCGGCAACATCCGCCGCGCCAAGGCCAGCCTGAGCCCAGCGGAGCAGCGCGTCGCCCAGTTCCTGCTCAACCAGCCGCGCATGTTCCTCAACGAACCGATCGTCGAGATCGCCCGCCATTCGGAAGTCAGCCAGCCGACGGTGATCCGCTTCTGCCGCTCGCTGGGCTTCCAGGGCCTGGCCGAGTTCAAGCGCAAGCTGGCGTCGGGGATCAGTGGCACGGTGCCGGTGCGCCACAGCCAGGTGCGGCTCGGCGATTCGGCGCCCGACCTGTCGGTGAAGGTCTTGGACAACACGGTGTCGGCGATCCTGCGCTTCCGCGACAGCCTCGACCCGGAAGCCGTCGAGAAGGCCATCGCGCTGCTGCAGAAGGCGCGGCGCATCGAGTTCTACGGCATGGGCAACTCGGCGGTGGTGGCCATCGACGGCCAGCACAAGTTCTTCCGCTTCCGCATCCCGACCGTGGCCTATTCCGACTCGCGCCTGCAGATGATGGCGGCGGAGCTGCTCGGCAAGGACGACGTAGTGGTGGCGGTGTCGCGCTCCGGCGCGATGGCCGACATCCTGCAGGCGGTGGACCTGGCGCTGGCCGCCGGCGCCAGCGTCATCGCCATCACCACCAGCAATTCGCCGCTGGCCGCCAAGGCCACCGTGGCGCTGGCGGTGGACCACGCGGAGGACGGCACCAGCTACATCTCGATGGTGTCGCGCATCCTGCACCTGCTGATGATCGACATCCTGGCCGTCGGCGTCGCCGTGCGCCTGCTCGATCCGGCCGCGGCCGACCGCGAACTGGGCAAGGGCCTGACCGGCGCGGTCGGCACACCCGCTCCGGGCGGACTCGGCAATTTGATCTCCCACGCCAGTTAAGGCATGCAGAGTGGTCCACCCGCGGCAGCCTGGCTCCCGCGGGTGGAAGGCTTGCCGGTATTAATTCAAGACGATGCGTGAATCGGATACACGGCACACGTTGCTCAGGCGCCAGCCCTTGGCCTCGGCCTTGCTGGCCGTGATGATCGTGCTGGCTGCATTCACAGGGACTGGACACGGGCCGCCAAGCGGGTGGGCCGGCGCCAGCGCCTGGCTGGCCGCAGCGCTCCTGTGGCCGCGCCTGCCGGCTGCGCAGAAACGCCAGGCCGTGTTGCTGGCGGGTTGCGGGCTGCTGGCCTTCGGGGTGAGTCTGTTCAATGGCCAGCGTCCGGCGTGGCTCAGTGTGCTGACGCAGAATACGGCGCTGCTGGGCATGCTCGGGGCGGTCAGCTTCCTGCAGTTGCTCAATACGGCGGAAGACGCCCGCGAGACGCTGCCGCAGGGGCGAAAGGCCTTGTGGCGCACGGCCCTTGGCGTGCATCTGCTGGGGGCGGTCATCAACCTGTCCGCGGTCTTCATCATGGCCGAGCGGATCAGGGCGACGGGCAAGCTCCGTCCCGAGCAGGCGATGGTTCTCGGGCGGGCCTTTTTGGCGGCGGCCCTGTGGTCGCCCTTCTTTGCGGCCACCGCGGTTGCGCTGACCAATGCGCCGGGCGCCAATCCAATGCGGCTGGCCGGCATCGGCGCGGCGCTCGCTGCCGTGCTGCTGGTGCTGGCAGTGCGCGATATCGAAAGAGCGCTGGGCAACAGCAGCGCGACCTTTGTCGGCTACCCCATGCATCTGCGGGCGCTGCGTGTGCCGGCCTTGCTCTCCGTGCTGGTTGCGGCCGGGCATTGGCTGCTTCCGCAGTGGGCGGCGCTGTCCATCGTCAGCCTGTCTGCGCTGGCGATCGTCTGCGCGGTGACCTCCGTTGAGCGGGGCCCCAGGGCCGCCGCACGGTCGATCTACCGCCATGCCAGGGATCGCCTGCCCGGCATGTCCGGCGAGCTCATCCTGTTTCTGGCGGCCGGGGTCTTTGCCAGCGGCTTGCAGTCGCTGATCAGCCTTGGCGGCGTGTGGATGCCTTTCAGTGCATTCGGCACCTTCGAGGCGGCGATCATCCTCGTCCTGATGATCCTGCTGTCCATTCTCGGTATCCACGTGGTGATCTCAATCACCATCATGGCGTCCTGGCTGGCGCCGCTTCACCCGGAACCCGACCTGCTTGCCCTGGTCTTCGTCGAGTCGTGGGCCATTGGACTTGCCGCAGGGTCGATGTCCGGCATCCACATCGCCATCCAGGGGCGCTTCGGCATCCCGGCCGGCACCTTGGCGCGCGGCAACATGCGCTATTGCCTGCAAGCCTACTGTCTCGCCGTCGTGTGGCTGGCGCTCGCTTCCAGATAAGAAAGACCCCCATCATGACTGCTCCCCCCGACCGTGAACTCCGTCGGCCCATCTTGCTGCTCTCTTCGGCGGCTTTCGCCAGTGCTGTTTCCGCGCGCCTGTGCGACCCGATGTTGCCCGATCTGGCGCGGCAGTTCGCCGCCTCGCCGGCCGAGGTGTCCCACGTGGTGTCGGGCTTCGCGGTGGCCTACGGGCTGGTGCAGGCTTTCTTCGGGCCCCTGGGCGACCGCCTCGGCAAGTACCGTTTGATCGCGCTGACCACCCTGCTGTGCACCCTCGGTACCCTCGGCGCAGCGCTGGCCGCGTCCCTCGACCTGCTGATCCTGGCGCGCGTATTCACCGGGGTGGCTGCGGCGGGCATCATTCCGCTCTCGATGGCTTGGATTGGCGACAAGGTCTCCTATGCGGAGCGCCAGCACACCCTGGCCCGCTTCATCGGCGGACAGATCGCCGGAGTGATTGCCGGCCAGCTGATCGGCGGGGTGCTCACCGATACGGTGGGCTGGCGCTGGGCCTTCGGCTTCGTCTGTCTGCTCTATCTGGTGATTGGCCTGCGCGTCCTGACGGAGTCGCGGCGCAATCCGCTGACCTACCCGCAGCCTGGCGCCACGGGCGGGCAGGGCGGGTTGGTGGCCCAGATGGGGAGCTTGTTCGGCGTGCCGTGGGCACGGGTGATTCTGGCGGTGGTCTTCGTTGAGGGCATGCTCGTGTTCGGCGGCCTGGCCTTCGTGCCGCTCTACCTGCATGACCGCTTTGCGCTGAGCATGTCGCAGGCGGGCTTGCTTATGGGCATGTTCGGGTTGGGCGGGCTGTCCTACATCCTGTTTGCCCGGCGCCTGGTGAAGTGGCTGGGGGAATTGGGCCTGGCCATTGGCGGTGCGGCCCTGATCGCGCTGGCCTGGCTGCTGATCGCCAGCGGCCCGGAGTGGGGCTGGGCCGTGCCGGCCTGCGCGCTGCTGGGGTTGGGTTACTACATGTTCCACAACACCCTGCAAACCCACGCAACCCAGATGGCGCCGCAGGTGCGGGGCACCGCGGTGTCCCTGTTCGCATCCTGCTTCTTCCTCGGGCAGGCGCTCGGCGTCTCAGCAGGCGGGCTGCTCTACGAAACCCGCGGTGCGCTGATGGTCTTTGGCCTGGCGGCCAGCGTGATGGTGCCGCTGGGGGCCGTCTTCGCCGTGCTGCTCCGGCGGCACCACCGGCGCACGGCTTGATTGCCCAGCGGCTGATGGCCACAAAAAAGCCGGCCCCGAAGGGCCGGCCGTCACGAGCAGGGGGGCTGTCGTGAGGTGAGCGGTTGATCAGAAGCCGCCGCCGAAGCCCTCCGGATGGTGGCCGGGAGGTACGGCCGGCTTGTCTTCCGGCAGCTCGGCGACGATGGCGTCGGTGGTGAGGATCAGCGCAGCCACGGACGCGGCGTTCTGCAGCGCGGAGCGGGTCACCTTGGCCGGATCGAGCACGCCTTGCTCGACCAGGTCGCCGTAGGTGCCGTTGCCGGCGTTGTAGCCGAAGTTGCCGTCGCCCTCGATGACCTTGTTGACCACCACCGAAGCTTCGTCGCCGGCGTTGGCAACGATCTGGCGCAGGGGTTCCTCGACGGCGCGCAGCACGATCTTGATGCCCGCATCCTGGTCGTGGTTGTCGCCCTTCAGTTCGGAGATGGCCTTGCGGGCGCGCAGCAGCGCCACGCCGCCGCCGGGCACCACGCCTTCTTCCACTGCCGCACGGGTGGCGTGCAGCGCGTCTTCCACGCGGGCCTTCTTTTCCTTCAGCTCGACTTCGGTGGCCGCGCCGACCTTGATCACCGCCACGCCGCCGGCCAGCTTGGCCTTGCGCTCCTGCAGCTTCTCCTTGTCGTAGTCGGAAGTGGCTTCGACGATCTGTGCGTCGATGATGCCCACGCGAGCCTTGATGGCGTCGGCGCTGCCGAGGCCGTCCACCACGGTGGTGTTTTCCTTGCCGACTTCGATGCGCTTGGCCTGGCCGAGGTCATCCAGCGTGGCCTTGTCCAGCGTCAGGCCGACTTCCTCGGCGATCACGCGGCCGCCGGTCAGGATGGCGATGTCTTCGAGGATGGCCTTGCGGCGGTCGCCGAAGCCCGGCGCCTTGACGGCGACAACCTTCAGGATGCCGCGGATGGTGTTGACCACCAGCGTTGCCAGGGCTTCGCCTTCCACATCCTCGGCGATGATCAGCAGCGGGCGGGCGGCCTTGGCCACTTGCTCCAGCACCGGCAGCAGGTCGCGGATGTTGGAGATCTTCTTGTCAAACAGCAGGATGAACGGCTCGTCCAGCGCGGCGATCTGCTTGTCCGGGTTGTTGATGAAGTAGGGCGACAGGTAGCCGCGGTCGAACTGCAGGCCTTCCACCACGTCCAGCTCGTTTGCCAGGGACTTGCCATCTTCCACGGTGATCACGCCGGACTTGCCGACGCGGTCGATGGCGTCGGCGATGATCTGGCCGATGTCGGCGTCGGAGTTGGCGGAGATGGCGCCGACCTGGGCGATTTCCTTGCTGGTGGTGGTCGGGCGGGCGATGTTCTTGATCTCTTCGACGATGGCGACGACGGCCTTGTCGATGCCGCGCTTGAGGTCGGTGGGGTTGTAGCCGGCGGCCACGTACTTGAAGCCTTCACGCACGATGGCCTGGGCCAGCACGGTGGCGGTGGTGGTGCCGTCGCCGGCGTTGTCGGAGGTCTTGGATGCGACTTCCTTCACCAGCTGGGCGCCGATGTTCTCGTACTTGTCCTTCAGCTCGATTTCCTTGGCGACAGACACGCCGTCCTTGGTCACGGTCGGGGCACCGAAGGCGCGCTCCAGGACCACATTGCGGCCCTTGGGGCCGAGGGTGACCTTGACCGCATCGGCCAGGATGTTGACGCCGACGACGATGCGGGCACGGGCGTCGTCGCCGAAGAGGACTTTCTTGGATGCCATGAGTGGAGATCTCCTGATTCTTTATGTGTTGTCGGGTGCGAGGCTGAAGAATCAGCCTTCGATGATCGCGATGACGTCTTCCTCGCGCAGCACGAGGGCGTCGCTGCCGTCGATCTTGACGGCCTGGCCGGCATATTTGCCGAACAGCACGCGGTCGCCGACCTTGACGGCCAGCGGACGCAGCTCGCCGCTGTTAAGCAGCTTGCCGTTGCCGACAGCCAGCACTTCACCCTGATCGGGCTTTTCACCGGCGCTGTCGGGGATGACGATGCCGCTGGCGGTGGTGCGCTCCGGATCGAGGCGCTTGACGATGACGCGGTCGTAGAGCGGACGAATGGCCATTTTTCTGAGTTCTCCGTTGCGTGATTTGAACATTCCGGCCGGCCTGCGATGGCAGGGCTGCGGCCTTGGATTGCCTATCGCAAGGGCAATGCCAGCACTCGACGCCTTTGATTGCTAACAGAAATCCTCTCGGCCGCCGCGCAGGTGCTGTTGAAATTTCAGCAGCAATGCTCTCCGACTGCCTGGATGGCAGCACTTTTGCGCCGTCATGAATAAGCATGAATTCAAAATATTCAATAGCTTAGCTGTGCAGATGGAATAGCGCTTATGCCCCGTCCGGCTGCAATGCATATCGAAAGAATTTGGTTTGGTGCGCTGCGGGGCCACGACACACTCACGTCATTCGTGCTGCGGCACGCTTTGAAGGAGTCGCCGATATGCAGGCAGTGATCGTGGGAGCGGACCGCATCGAAGGTATCCGCAGTGAAATCCTGCGGGTGGCCGACCAGTTCGGCATCAAGCAGATCGACCATTGGACCGGCCGCAAGGCTTCCGAGAACCGGCGCCAGCTGTCGCGCCGTACCGGGCTGGTGGTTTTCATGTGCGACCGCGCCAATCACATGCTGATGCGCAATGTGCGCAAGCAGGCTGAAGACCTGGGCATTCCCATGGTGTTCTGCCGGCACTCGGCCACCGAAGTGCGCGAAAGGCTCGACGACCTGAGCTGTGCCCGTTGCACGCATCGCAAACAGTAAGCAAATGCCGGCCGGGCGTGGAAAGCTATCCACCGTGGCGCTGTAAAGCTCAGCAGGATTACTTGGTTCGGGGGCGGGCGGGGCGGCGCTAGAGTCGCCCCATCGCTTCATTTTGCATACAGCCATGTCCCGAACCAGCAAGCCTTTGCCAGCCTCACCGGCCATTGAATTGCGCGGCGTCTCCCGCCGCTTCACCGATCCGGGCGGGCAGAGCGTCGGCGTCCAGCCGACCAGCCTGGCGGTGCCCGCCGGCGAGATCCACGGCATCATCGGCTTCTCGGGCGCCGGCAAATCCACGCTGCTGCGTCTGGTCAATCTGCTCGAACGGCCCGATGCCGGCGAGGTGATCGTGCACGGCCAGGACCTCACCCGCCTGTCCGCGCCGGCGCTGCGCCAGGCGCGCCACCGCATCGGCATGATCTTTCAGCACTTCAACCTGCTGCATAACCTGACGGTGGCCGAGAACGTCGCGCTGCCGATGCGGCTGTCCGGCGAGCCGGCGGCGCGGATCCGCGAACGCGTGGCGGCCTGCCTCGACTTCGTCGGCCTCGCCGCCAAGGCCGACGTGCATCCGGGCCGCCTGTCCGGCGGACAGAAACAGCGCGTCGCGATTGCCCGCGCGCTGGCGCCCGAGCCCCACGTGCTGCTCGCCGATGAGCCGACCTCCGCCCTCGATCCACGGACCACGCTGGACCTGCTCGGTGTGCTGGCCGACGCCAACCGGCGCTTCGGCGTGACGATCCTGCTGGTCAGCCACGAGATGGAAGTCATCCGCCGCCTGTGCCATCGCGTGTCGGTGATGGAAGGCGGCCAGATCGTCGAACAGCTCGACATCGCCGACGGACGCATCCCGGAAGGCTCGCGCCTGGGCGGCTGGCTGGCGGAGTTCGGCGGTGCGGCGGGTGGTGCTTCGTCCGCGCCGATTGAGCCCGCGCCCCATCACCTCGCCCAGGAGAGCGCCCATGCTTGAGACCCTCGAAGAACTGCTGCCGGAGATCCTCAAGGCCACCGGCGAAACCCTGCTGATGATGGGCATCTGCCTGTCGGCGGCCCTCGTGCTGGGCGGCGCCCTCGGGCTGCTGGTCTTCCTCACCAGCCGGGGCCAGGCGCTGGAACGCTACCGGGCCTTCAACCTGCTGGCCAACGGCGTCATCAACGTCGTGCGCTCCTTCCCCTTCATCATCCTGCTGGTGGCGATCTCGCCCTTTACGCGGGTCGTCGCGGGCACCTCCATCGGGCCGCTGGCGGCCAGCGTGCCCTTGTCCATCGCGGCGATCTTCTATTTCGCACGCCTCATCGAGCAGACCCTGCGCGACGTGCCGCGGGGCGTCATCGAAGCGGCCGAAGCGATGGGTGCCTCGCCGCTGCAGATCGTGCGCCACGTGCTGCTGGTAGAGGCCCGTTCCGGCCTGGTGCTGGCCGTCACCGTGCTGGCGGTGAGCTTTCTGTCCTACTCGGCGGTGGCCGGCGTGGTGGGCGGCGGCGGCATCGGTGACCTGGCCATCCGCTACGGCTACTACCGCTTCCAGACCGACGTGATGCTGATCACCATCGTTCTGCTCGTGGCCCTCGTGCAGAGCATCCAGTTTCTCGGCCAGTGGCTGGCTCGGCGCGTGGACAAGCGCTGACCCCTCAAGAATTCGATCCAGACAAAACAGGAGAACACAGCATGAATGCCTCTCGACGACACTTCGGCCTGCGGGCACTGCACATTGCGGCCGTCCTCGGCGTGGCCGCCAGCCTGGGCCTCGGCCATGGCGCGGCTTACGCCCAGGAAAAAAAGACCCTGACCCTCGGCGCCACCGCCGGCTCCAACTTCGACCAACTCAAGCTCGGCATCAAGCCCGTGCTTGAAAAGAAGGGCTACACCGTCAAGCTCGTCGAGTTCAACGACTACGTGCAGCCCAACCTCGCGCTGGCCCAGGGCTCGCTGGACGCCAACCTGTTCCAGCACATCATCTACCTCAAGAAATTCTCGGCGGACAAGGGCCTCAACCTGACGGACATCACCAAGGCCCCCATCGCACCCCTCGGGCTGTACTCCAAGAAGCGCAAGAGCCTGGCCGAACTGAAGAGCGGCGACCGCATCACGCTGCCCAACGACCCCAGCAACCTGGCCCGCGCGCTGGTCTTCCTCGAACAGAACAAGCTCATCAAGGTGAAGCCGGGCGTCGACCCGCTGAAAGCCACCGAAAAGGACGTCGCCGAGAACCCCCACAAACTCGTGCTGACCCCCATCGAAGCCGCCCAGCTGCCGCGCACGCTGGACGACGCCGACTTCGTGGTCATCAACGGCAACTTCGCCATCTCCTCCGGCCTCAAGCTCACCGAAGCGGTGGTGCTGGAAAAGACCCCGGACCACTACCTCAACGTCGTCGCGGTGAAGACCGAAGACAAAGACAAGCCGTGGGCCAAGGACCTGGCCGCGGCCTTCCATGCGCCGGAATACCGGGCGGCGCTGGACAAGCACTTCCAGGGGTATGCGCGGCCGGCGTTCTTGCAGTAACGCGGGGACACACAGAAGCAGGGCGCTGAGGGCGTCGGGTGCGATGCCCGGCCCCTCCAGTGCCGCCCTCGGCCGCAATCGTTGAATCTTTGCGCCACTTGGCGCACCATCACTCTCATTGTGGCTCACCGGAAAGTGACATGAGTTCATCCTTGCAGGACCGTCTGGCGAGCCGCTTGGGAGGCGCCCTCGGCATGCCCACGGCCATCGATGAGATGAGCCTCGCCCGGACGGATCGCAAGCAGCTCGGCGGAATGTTGTTGCGCACGCTGGTGGGCGAACACCTCCTGGCGCCGACCGACGTTTATCGGATCGTCCCGCGCCGAACCTGGATCCGGCGCAAAACCGAAGGCTTGCTCACCAATAGCGAGTTCGATGGCCTGTACCGGATGCTCCGCCTGCAATTGCTGGCCGAGCTGGTTTTTGGGGATGCCCAACGTGCCCACGACTGGTTGCACGCCCCCAAGAAACGCCTCGACGGCATGGCGCCGATGGATTTTGCAAGCGACGTCCTGGGCTTCGAAGCCGTCGAGAACTGGCTTCACGAGATCGACCAGGGGTATTTCGCTTGATCCTGTGGCGGATCAGCAATTACGCCGACCTCTCCGGCGCCGGAGGGCTCGCCCATCACGGCCGCTGGCACAACCGGGGGCGACCGGTCATCTATCTTGCTGAAAGTGCGGCAGCGGCGCTGCTGGAAGTGCTGGTCCACGTGGAAGCCGCCCATCCCGGCGAACTCCCGGCCCAGTACCAACTGCTTGAAATCGCCGTCCCGGACGGTGTGTCGATCACCAACGTGGCCCTGCCGGACGGTGCTCCGCTTGCCGAAGGCTGGCAGGCGGATCTCATCACAACGCGTCGCTGCGGAGACGCCTGGCTGGCCAAGGGTGCATCCCTGCTGCTGCGTGTTCCTTCGGCCGTGGTCGGACGTACCCACAATCTCCTGCTCAACCCCCTCCATCCAGAGATAACGGGCTGCCGGATTGTCTCGGCCGCCCGTTATCCGTTTGACGAGCGGCTGCTGGCGAAGCCTGCGTCAGGAGCGCCCCCAGCCGCGTGAAGAAATCCTTGTCCCGCGCGTACTGCTCGCTGGAAATAAACCCCCGCTGGGCCTCCAGCGCCGCCAGGAAGTTGCTGACGATCTGGCGGTAGCTGTCCATGTCGTCGGCCTTGTAGGGGGAGGG
>JAFEDJ010000006.1 GCA_018241685.1 Pseudomonadota bacterium | reverse complement strand
GCCTCACGGAGGGCAGGTTGCGCGGCCCACAATTTGGCCCCTGCCTGCTGATCGGCCTCGGAGTACGACAGCGTCGAGGCGAAGTAGGCCAGTGCCCAGCGGTCTTCGTCCGAGAGCTGTACGAAACCCGGCATTGACGTTCCCGCCACACCCCGCGTGATGATTTGCTGAAGCGCGAAAACGCTGCGCTCCCGGGCACGTTCGTGGTCAGCCAGGGCGATGGGTGGTGGGTTCAGCTTGGCGGCGAGTGGGCCGTCCGCATGCCCCGAGACGCCGTGGCACGACGCGCACTGGCTCTGATAGAGCGTGGCGCCCCGCTGTAGATCGGGTAACTTGCCGGGGGCCATCGAGACCGGATAGGCCGCGATGAGTCCACCCGCCAATTTGCGGGCTTGCTCGCCGACAGATGTGGCCGAAGCCTTTTGTGCGATGAGCGCACGTAGCTCGGCAGCATCGCTCGCTAGGGTCGGCGCGGCCGGCGTTGCTGGCAATTCGGCCAGCTGCCGTTCTGCAGCCTGTGCGAACTCCTGCATCTCGGCATACTCGGCTTCGCTGGCAACCTGTCCTTCCTTGACGGAGCGGCCATAGTCGACGGCAAGGTAGTCCAGCAGCTGCCAGATCTGCTTGGTCTTGTCTTGCGTCGCTTGAGGCGCAACTTGGGCGATCGAGACCGTCGCAACCAAAGAAAACAGAACGATTGAAAGGAGACGCAGGGCTTGCATGAGGGGTCTTACCGTTGAATGTCTTTTTTTGATTCTGCGTCCAAATGAGAATGCGTGCAATTCCTTTTCTCATGCGCGATCCTTCCCAACGCGAATCGCGTCGCTTCACGACGCCTCACGCCTGAGACGCGGCAGATGATGGCCTGTGGTTGCGCAAGGCACCTTCAACCATCACGCGCCGCCTCCCTGTCTTGGGGGCACATGCTGTCGCCCACCGGCATGCGTGGCGGCGAGATGGCTCTCCGATGCGGCGGGCGTGGTGAGCTCTGCCCCTCCATGGGATAGCTCGTTCAAGATCCCGCACTCGGCCGCTTGTCGGCCTTCCTGGCAACACTCGCGCAACGTCTGAAGCTGCTTTTCCAACTGCTGCAACTCCCGTATCCGCTCGGCAACGTGGCCGATATGGGCATCGAGCAACGCGTTGACGTCTTCGCAACTCTCCGACGGAGTGTCCCTGAAACGCAGGAGCACCCGGATTTCGTCCTGCGTCATGTCAAGGGAGCGACATCGCCGAATGAAGGCGAGGCGTTCGAGATGAACGGCATCGTAGATCCGATAGTTGCCTTCCGTCCGCGCAGCACGCGGGAGCAACCCTTCGCGCTCGTAGTAACGAATGGTGTCCACCGGCGTACCTGTCTGCTGGGCGAGCTGACCGATTTTCATTGCAAGGCCTGAAGCCCGGCGTGGGCTCAAAAGTGAATCGAGGAAGGTCATCACCTTACCCGCTTGACTCTGGAGTTACTACAGGGTTTTCAATGGCGGCAACCGGAGATCACCATGAAACCCCTGCCCATCAGCCTGCGATCCGAGACGCAGCCCTCATCCTGCGGGTGTAGCGGCACGTGTCACGCCCCTGAGGCGCCTTCCACGAATACGCCTCCACAAGCCGACAGTACAGAAGGCGGTTTGCTGCTCCGCATTCCGGCAATGGACTGTCCCACTGAAGAGAGCGAGATCCGCCGGGCGGTCGAGCCTATCGGCGCGATCAGCGGGCTTCGCTTTGATTTATCGGCCCGCACCCTGCGCATCGATGCGCCCGATGATGCGCTGCCGAGCATCATCGACGCCATCCGCAAGGCAGGCTTTGCTTCATCTCCGGTCGAGCCGGATGCGCCGGCGGGCATAGGGCACGGTGGCGTTTTCCGCGGCACCGCGTTTCTCGCGACGGCACTCGCTCTGGCGTTGAGTGCAGAACTCCTGGCCTATGTAATGCCCAACGACCTTATGGCCGAGATTGCCGGGATGGGCTTGGCCGCCATGGCGATCGCGATGGCGGGGTTTTCAACCTATCGCAAGGGACTGGCTGCCCTGTCCCAGGGCCGTCTGAACATCAATGCCTTGATGTCGGTTGCGGTGACCGGTGCCTTTGCCATTGGGCAATGGCCCGAGGCAGCCATGGTGATGGCCCTGTATGCCATTGCAGAACTGATCGAAGCCAGGTCGGTCGATCGGGCACGGAATGCGATCAAGGGCCTGCTCGCGCTTACGCCCGAAACCGCCGAGGCAAAGCAGCCTGATGGCAGCTGGCGTGCGCAGGACTCCCGCGATGTCGCGCTCGCTACCGTCATCAGGGTCAAGCCCGGGGTCCGTATCCCTCTGGATGGCGTCGTGACGGCGGGGAACAGCGCGGTCAATCAGGCACCCATCACCGGTGAGAGCCTGCCTGTGGACAAGACCGTCGGCGACCCCGTCTTTGCGGGCACGATCAACGAATCGGGGCTATTGGAATTCAAGGTGACGGCGCGCTCCAGCGATACCACGCTGGCCCGGATCATCCATGCGGTTGAAACGGCGCAAGGCAGCAAGGCGCCCATGCAGCGCTTTGTCGATCGTTTCGCGACAGTCTACACGCCGGCCTTCTTCGTGATCGCACTGGCCGTGGCGCTGCTCACTCCATGGCTATTGGGATGGAGCTGGACTCAATCCTTTTACAAGGCCTTGGTTCTCCTTGTGATCGCTTGCCCCTGCGCCTTGGTGATTGCAACCCCCGTCACGGTCGTGAGCGGACTCGCCGCTGCAGCGCGCCGGGGGATCTTGATCAAAGGCGGCGTCTTCCTTGAAGAAGCGCGCAAGCTCAAAGTCATCGCCCTCGACAAGACAGGGACGATCACCGAAGGCAAACCGAAACTGGTTGCCACCGAAATCGTGGACCCGACCGTGCCCGAAAAACTGATTTTGGAGTGGGCCGGTAGCCTGGCCGCCCACTCCGATCATCCCGTCTCGAAAGCTATTTCAAGCGCACTGGCGCCAAGCTCAAACACGACCGACCATTTCACAGCGTTGCCAGGGCGCGGTGTCCAAGGGCGTATCGATGACCAAGACCTGATTCTCGGCAACCACCGTTTGATCGAAGAGCGGAAGCTGTGCAATCCCGCTGTCGAGGCCCGACTCTTTGCGCACGAGGCGCAAGGTCGCACGATGACACTCCTGGCCAACGAACGGGGGGTGCTGGCGATGTTTGCCGTCGCCGACACGATCAAACCCCACGCCCAGGAGGCCATCTCGGCTTTGCACGCCTTGGGCGTGAAGTCGATCATGCTGTCCGGCGACAACCAGGCGACGGCCAAAGCGGTCGCCACGCAGGCCGGTGTCGACGACGCACGCGGCAACCTGTTGCCTGATGACAAACTCAATGCCATTGAGGCTTTGCAGAAAGAACTTGGCCCCACGGCGATGACCGGTGATGGAATCAACGATGCGCCTGCCTTGGCGCGCGCCGATATCGGTATAGCGATGGGGGCTGCTGGCACGGACACCGCATTGGAAGCTGCCGACGTCGTGATCATGAACGATGATCTGCGCCGGATTCCTGAAGCCATTTGGCTCTCGCGCACGACACACCGGGTGCTCTGGCAGAACATCGTTCTGGCGCTGGGAATCAAGACGGCTTTTTTTGTCCTGGCCTTGCTGGGCAGCGCGACCATGTGGATGGCGGTGTTCGCCGATATGGGGGCGAGCCTGCTGGTCGTGGGCAATGGGTTGCGATTGCTGCGCCTTCAGCCACCTAACTATCATCACCCCGCCAAACCTTGACCCGCCTGGGCAATGTTGACGACTGCCAACGTGGACGCTACGAAGTGCTTTTTATACGGCCGGTGGCCGACGAGCTGGCGAGCCGCTGTGCGCTGATTCCGTGGCTGGCCGAAGCACAGGTGGGCAAGGCGGGGCTGGAGCAACGGGTTCGTTAGCACACCTGAAACACGCGTAGAAGGAGCCGACCATGAAAACCCTTCCCATCGTCTGGCAGCGCCTCGTCAAGAACGGGGCGACCTGCCCACGTTGCGCCGATACAGGGGATGCTCTCCAAGGCGCCGTGCGAGCGCTGACTGAGGCCCTGGCGCCACTCGGCATGGTGCCGGAGCTTGAGTTTCGAGAACTGGATGAGGCTAGCTTCCAGGTTGAGCCCTCGGCGTCGAACCGTATCTGGATTGCCGGTAAGCCTATGGAGGACTGGCTGCAGGCGTCGGTCGGCAGCAGTCCGTGCTGTTCGGTGTGCGGGGACTCGGAATGCCGAACCGTGGCGGTGAACGGGCAGACCTTTGAGGCGATTCCGCAGGAGCTTCTGGTCAAGGCGGCGCTGATTGCCGCCCTGACATTGCATTCACAGCCGGACCGCTGACGACGTATCCGTAGCCGTTACGGTTGCTTTGGCGCATCAGGCGAGGGAACGCCTTGGCTTGTTTCCCCTGTGGTGGTTTTGTCATACCCTTGATGCTTCATGAACCGCCTTGACCAATACCTTGAAGCTGCCCAGCGGGAAAACACCCGACTGAGCTACGAGTCGGCCTTGCGACACTTCGAGGTCGAATGGGGAGGCTTCTTGCCGGCCACCACTGACTCAGTTGCCCGCTATCTGGCCGACTACGGCAGCAAGCTTGCGTCCAGCACGCTGCGCCAGCGTTTGGCAGCGCTGGCACGGTGGCATGCCGATCACGGTTTCGTTGATCCGACCAAAGCCCCCCTGATTCGCCAGGTTCTCAAGGGCATCCGTGCGCTCCATCCCAGTCAGGAGAAGCAGGCCAAACCCCTCGAACTTGACCGTCTGCAGCATATTGTCGATTGGCTTAACCGAGGGATTGCCCTTGCTCAAGAATCTGACGATCGACGGGCGCTCCTCCGGTATACCCGCGATCGGGCACTTGTCCTCGTTGGTTTCTGGCGGGGCTTTAGAGCGGACGAACTTTCCAGTCTGCGCATTGAATACATCGAGGTCGTCCCGGGCGAAGGCTTGACCTGCTATCTCCCGCGAAGCAAAGGAGACCGGGAATTTGCAGGACGGCGCTTCCAATGTCCGGCTTTGTCGAGACTCTGTCCCGTGACCGCATACTCGACATGGATCGCAACCTCGGGACTCGTTGAAGGTGAGGTTTTTCGGAAGATTGGGCGATGGGGAAACCTCGCACCGACGGGACTGCATCCGGGAAGCCTGATCCCGCTGCTGCGGGAGATCTTTGCTGCTGCGGGGATCGAGGAATCGGGAGACTACAGCAGTCACTCACTGCGCCGAGGCTTTGCAGGGTGGGCCCGGGCCAGCGGTTGGGACGTGAAGGACTTGATGGCCTATGTCGGCTGGAAGGACATCAAGTCGGCCATGCGTTACATCGATGCAGTGGATTCCGGGCTGCAGGCGCGATTCGAGAAGGGGTTGATCTTGCGGGAGGTGCCTGCTGAAGATAAAACCGCGCCGGCGGAGTCACGCCTTGCGTCCGAGACTGCCACTATCCGCGTAAAACTCACGTTGATCCGTCTGAGCGAGTCAGCGCGCGGCATGAACCGGGCCCGCCAAGCCATTGAACAGCACTGCTTCGAACCCTTGAACATGCGCCGTCTCAACGCGGACGGCTCCGAGTACGAACTGGCGATTCCCCTTGTATCCAGAGATGCGCTGGACGAAACGATCTATGAGTTGATCGACACGATGTATCAGCTTGCGGATGACAATCACTGCGGACTCGAAACACGCTTCCACGAACCTGCGACCAACACCACCTGGGATTGATTCACATGGATAACGATTTGGGCTCCTTCCTCGTTTTTCGGGAACTGACGGTTCGCGGCCCTTCTCCGGCCCTTGAGCGCTTGGGAGATGTGATCCAGGAGAACTTGCCCGCGCACTGGTTACGCGACAAGACCAAGGAGCAGGAAAATACCCGCATGTTCGGCGATAGATCGCTGCTTGTTTTCGAGAGGGATGGTTCTGGAGGGTTACCCGCTTCCGGGGTCGCCATGCTGACTGACGGCGAGAAAGCGGAGGTCGTCAACATCGTCCCGCTCGAAAAAAGTCAGTTGTCCGTCCAGGAGTACAACGCAGTCCTGGTTGAACTGACCACAAGCGCGATACAACCTGCTGCTGTGGCATTGGGGCTCAAATGCGAACTCACCGACGACTTGAAGCCTTTTACGGCATGGGTCAGCCCCGCGGCAGGGGACGCCTTGCGGCGCTTCAGCATTCTGGCCAACCATGGAACAGGCTCGGCCCACACGCTGGACAGGGAGCGCTGGTTTGCTTTTCTTCTGCACTGCCATCAAGACCGATGCGAACTGGACACGGACATGCTGCAGCGATGGCTGATGGAGCAAGGAGGCTGGACCTTCGAGCGTGCAAGTGATCTGGCCATCGAATATGAGTTCGGACGAGGCCTTTTGAAATTTGCCGAGCAGAACGCATGAGCACCGACGATGAGGACGTTCGTCGGCCGTGGGTCTTCATTCTCGATACCTGTGTCCTGCTGGATATCGTTCGATCGCCAGTCCGACGCGAATTCTCCCCAGAGAGTTCACGAGCACTCGTCGATGTCTCCAGCCGGGTACGCGCTCAAGCTCAGGAATTCCGTATCGTCATCCCTTCGCTAGTTCGCGAAGAGTTTGAACTGAACCTACCAAAGGTCCAAGATGACGCGGTTCAAGAGCTTTCCCGGACGCTGTCGAATCTCTCCCATGCACACCAGACACTGGACATTCTGTTAGCCCGAACGCCGAGCCCTTTGACTCATGACGCGGCCCAATGGATCGCGGATTGCGTAAGCTTTGCGCGAGACCTGATCAATGCCGCCCAAGAGCTCCCGACCTCCGACGAAGATGTCCGACGTGCGGGCATGCGCTCCTTGAAAGGCGTTGCGCCTGCGAAGCGGGGCAAATCCAGCTTGCCGGATTGTGTGATTACCGAATTCGCACTGCGTATCGCCCGAGAAAACCTCCAGAATGCCGGCGCGCCCTCAGTCCTTTTCATCAGCTCCAACGATGCCGACTACTGTGACGGCCGACGCCTCACTGCATCGCTACAGACTGAATTCGATGCTGCAGGCCTGGGTTTCTGCAGAAACTGGGCGGAGTCTCGCGGAAGCATCATGCGCCGGTAGGTGAAGACCCATGCCGATCAATCCTCTAAGTGGGGTTCAAGATCCGCGAGGGGCTGAATCGCGTCTGCAATGTCGCAGCACGCCCTGGCCACCGACTGAAGCTCTTCTACCAGCGCAGCTGCCGCCTCCCACAAATCCTCCTTATAGGGCTCACTAAGCGGAGCACCGTTGATCACCGTGTGGGCCATACGGTGAAGGCGCAGGATGTCGTCTCGAATCCCATTGCTCTGTTTGAGGCGCCGCATGATCGGCTCCAGGTGTTCAACCTGCCTCAGCAACTCAGTTGTGTCATAGCCGTCTTGCAGATCAACCAGTTTGGCCGCGTTCACGTCGCCGTACGGCGTTGTTAAAAAGTTCGGAGGCGGTATTTTCATTTTGATTCAGCCTTGGTTTTTGCCTGCCGCGCATATTGGACGGAGGCCGCAGCCTCTTTGAACGTGGTGTCGCCAATCCAGGCTTCGGGCTTGCGATTGAGTTTGAGGCTGTAAACCCCGAAACGCTTCACGTGCGCCACCTGGTAGGGACTCAGGAAGGACACTTCCTCGTCCGAAATCTTCCATCCCTCCCGCTTCATGCGTTGAAGCGTCCGGATCATGTCAACAGTGTTATGGAGAATCAGGGCTGAAGCCACGAGATCGTTGTAGCGCAACCGCTTCTGCTGCTCGTCCGGCTCATTGACGGCGATGACGTCTCCACCGAATGAGACCCATTTTGCAAAGCCGTTATAGGACTCGACCTTGTTGGTGTTGGCCGTGATCTCCTGGCGCATCTCCCGGTTGCCGATCCACTCCAACAGGAACATGGTCCGAACGACATTCCCCAACTCTTGAGCAGCGAAGAAAAGACGGTTCTTGCGACTGCTGGAGCCCAGCTTACGGAGCAGCGTGGCGGAAGAGATCCGGCCCGCGTAGATGGAAAGCGCAACCTGCATCAGGTCTTTCCAGTGGCGCTCGATCAACCCCCAGTTCACCACACCGGAGAACAGGCGGTTGATGTGTTCGTATTTCGCGGCCTTTTCAGGTCGGTAGAGCGTCAGATTCTTCCAGTTCCGGATTCTGGGCATCAGCTTGATGCCCAGAAGATGGGTAAAGGCGAAAACCGTCGAAGACTGCCCCTGAGTGTCGGAATGCACCGTATCAGATT
Source organism: Pseudomonadota bacterium (assembly GCA_018241685.1). Lineage (GTDB taxonomy): Bacteria > Pseudomonadota > Gammaproteobacteria > Burkholderiales > Rhodocyclaceae > Zoogloea. Next base: position 75,026 of record JAFEDJ010000006.1, on the reverse strand, counting down.
CGACAGACAGGCCCGCCTTGAGCAACCCTTCGATGACGTAAATGGCCTCCCAGACACCGGGGGCGATGAAGTGCCGGAACACCGCGATGTAGTTGTTGGCAACGTGGCGGTAAGCCACAGCGCCCATCTTGCGATACCGAAAATGATATCCGGCCAGCAGATTCTCATCGAAGAAGTCGTATTGCGTACCGTCGGCGGCAACGGTCTTGCCGTCCCCCCAGATCTTGGGCAGATCCAGCCGAAGATAGACCTCGTTGAGTTCGCGCTGCGCGGCTTCGAGGCTCTCGATCGACAAGTGGCGGCGATTAACGAACGAGAGCATGTGCGGCGTGATGCCGTTGTTGCTTAGATGCCGCGCGGCCTGACTAGGACCCAGGTTGCAACCCATGGCAAAGATGGTCAGCAGATAGCGTTCGGCAGGCTGCTTGATCTTGGCCATGTTGCCGGAAAGCGGGCCGAAATGTCGGGTGAATCCCACCCATTGCTCGATGTTTCCCAGCACGTCAAGGATGTGCCGTGAGGGCATGCGTTCCGTCAGCGCATTCTGCAGTGCCACCGCGGATTGCGGGATTTCGCGGGCAGTCGTCTTACGCAGCACCGGCTCTCCGAAGGCATTCAGAATCACGTCACCATGGCACTCGGGAAACCTCTCGTCCAACGTCTGTGCAGTCTTGCTGAGTGCGTCGCGTAGTCCCTTCACAAAGTCATCCGACTTGAGCGGAAGTCCGATTTTCTCGCAGTAGGCGGGAAGGAGTGCCTGGCACTCTTCCCAGGGAATCAACTGATCACGGTAATCCGCGAATTCCTCCGAACCGGCGATGCTGAGATCCCCCGCGCGCAGATCCTCTGCCAGGTGTGAGAACACGCAGATTTCCAGGTGACGACGGCTGATTCCTGCATGGATGCCAGCAGTATCGCCGGTGCGCAGAAGCTTGCGCCAGCGTTCCGCGGCGAACGAGAGGTCTACGCTGTCTCCAATCCAGTCGATGCGATGCTTGTCCTGATACAGCTTGATGACTTCAAGCGCGTCGATCAATGTTCGATCCTGGCTGGTCGGACGAATATCAAGAAGATGTGCGAGCCTGAAGAGCAACGAGCGGTGAGGCCGGAAATGCTTCCAGATCAACGGCAGATAATTATTGCCGCTGCTGGCCTGTATCTGAGCACAGCGCTCTCGAACCTGTTCGATGCCTCCCGCAGGCTCAAGATACTCTCGAATCTGGGCGCCGGCAGCAGCATTGTCTGGCTCGTCCGCCAGGATCGACAACACACCGTCCAATGTTCCGACAAGGCGCTCGACCTGACCCCGCTGGTCGATCTGTATCCTTTCCAGCTCTTCCTTCGCGCGTTTGTGAATGGTGGCCACGCGGCGAAGGAACATTTCAGTCAGCTGATCCCGGGCGCGAACCTGCATGCGGTGGATCAGAGCAACCATCAGCGTGTAACGCTTGGCTTCGCCACACTCCTTCAGTTCCGATACATCGTAGACCATCGCCTGTCCGGCGAAATAACGCACCTTGGTGTCCGGAATTCCCTCGAAGACCCTCTCCAACCCAGGGATCGACTCCAGCCACTCCAGGTGATCAACCAGTGTTTCCAAGTGCTTGCGGGTAGGGCGTTTCGCTGATTTCTTGAGCCGGTTGTATTCACTTTGGCGCTGCTCGAACTTGTCCGTCTGTAGGAGCGCTTTTAGGTTTTCACGGTGCGCGTCGCCGATGCGCCCAGAAACCGATTCGAAAATCCGCGTCTGCACCGCGACATGGGCTCTCTCAGCCAGATCCTCCAGCGTCGAGAAGGCCGGGAGTTCGTATCGCACCATGATCAACCCCTCGATCATGGCATTGATGATGTCGGATCGTTGATCTAGCAGCTCAGCAGCTTCGAGAGCAAGGCGTTCGGTCCTGGCAACAGCATCCGCGCCGTAAAACGACTGAACACGCAGGTACTCAAGCACCTTTGCCTTATGGCGCAACAGAGTGACGCCGGATACATGTTGAGCACGGATTGACTTGCCGAGCCCTAAAGCTTCACGGATATGATCGATGACTTCGGGAGGAGCTGCGTCGACAGAGGAAGGAAAGTACCACAGGTGCTGAAAGCACTTCAGCAGCACCCCCAACCCGAGTCTCGTTGAAGCCGATCGCGCTTGGCTTTTCAACCATTCAAGGTCTTCGGCCTCAACCGTAAAAAACTGCTTCAGATCCTCTGTCGAATAAAAGCTGAGGAACTGGGGATACGCCGTGCTCTCCAGTGAAGCCATCAATGTCTCCGCAAGGCAGATTTGATCGGCACGAGTCTAACGGCTTGGGAAGGAAGGCGCGGGAATTTTGCGGAAGTGAAAATTGCACTCTTTTAAATCATAGAGTTACGAGGGATGTGTACAGATTTTCCCTTCATCCCGGTCATACCCCCTCTGGCGTACTGCAGCTCGTCGGGGCTGATTGCCTGCACATAGTAACGATAATTGCAGAACTCGACATTATTATTCTCGGCGTTAGTCATAAATTGCGCAATTGCGCAATTTATGAAACTATCGCAACATAACACTCGACAAGACTGGCAGACCTGCCCACAAGAAGAGGAAACGCGCCAATGGCCAGCGCAGTGAGCTACGAGATGGTTGAAGCGGTGTGCAATGACCTCGCCGCCGCCGGAGAGAACCCGACCTACCTGAAGGTCCACGAACAACTAGGCAAGGGCGCCACGCGCATCGTCTCGGCCCATATCCGCGAATGGCGGGAACGTCAGGTACAGGCCACAGCGTTGAACCGTCACCCGCTTTTTGGCAGCTGGCCGGAAAGCCTGCAGCTCAAGGCGAAGAGCCTGTTCGACGCCCTCCTCGCCCTGTCGGCGGAAGGCGCAGCCGCAGCCGAGCAGACGCTGAAGGCCGAGTTCGACAAGCTGGCCGGGGAACTCCGGCAGGCTACGGATCAGGCGCGCCGGGAAAGCGCCGAAGCCCAGGACAGGCTACGTGACGAACGCGCGGAAACCGCACGCCTGCAGACCGAACTCGACAGCCTGAAGGAAGCCGAGTTGGCCCGCGAAACGATGATCGCGGACCTGCTGGCCCAGCGCGAGCAGCAGGTGGCGACGATCGCTGAGAATCAGCGACAACAGGAAAACCTGCGCGACGAACACCGGATGCAGGTCATGGAACTCGGCGTACAGGCCGCCGCCGAGCGCAATCGCCTGATCGACGAGCTACGCATCGAACGGGAACGCGCCGCCGGCGAGCGGGAGCATCTGATGCGACAGACCGACCAACTGCGCCAGGATCACGCCGCTGCGGTGCAGGAATGGCGGCAACGTGCAGCGGCGCTGGATAGCGCCCTTGTCGCACAGCGGAAAAAGACGGACGAAGCGGAGGAACGCGCGGCGGCACAGACCTCCCACGCCAGGGAGCTGACTGCGATCGTCAACGCACGGGACGGCGATATTGCGGCACTCAAGGCAGACCTTGCGACCATGAACCGCAGCCTGCAGGAGCAGGCCGCCATGAGCAGTGCGCAGGCGGCCCGCATCGAGATGCTTGAACAGCAAGTTACGCGTGAAGCCACGCGGGCAAGGGACGCCGAGATGCGCACGCAGGAACTCGTGACGCAACTGGCCTCGGCACCCCGCCCTGCCCCGGCCAAACCGGGAGGGGAGGAAATGCAATAACGCGATCGGCGATCAGAACTGCTCGTCGTCCAGCATCAGCACCGACTTTCCGCCTTCGCGCACCGTACGCGACAACCCGGCCACCTGGGTCATCACGTGCTCGGCGTAGAAACGGGCGGTCGCGATCTTCGCGCGATAGAAACTCGCGTCGCCGCTACCTTCATCCAGCCGTCGACGCGCCGCCAAGGCCGCACGGGCCATCTGCCAGCCACCAGCGACGATGCCGACCAGCATCAGATACGGCACCGAGCCCGCCGCCACTTCGGCGGCGTTCGCCGAAAAGTTCTCAACGATGTAATCCACGCAGTCGTCCATTTCTGCGGCGCCTTCCACCAGCGCCTGGCGGATCACCGTGAAGTCAGCATCTGCTTGCTCGGCCAACTGACCGTCGAGGGCGAGCATCTCCGCGACCAATGCCTTGGCCGCGGCACCACCGTCACGTGCGGTCTTGCGGCCGATCAGGTCCAGCGCCTGGATGCCGGTGGTGCCCTCGTAGATGTTGATGATGCGGGCGTCGCGGAAATGCTGGGAGGCACCGGTTTCCTCGATGAAGCCCATGCCGCCATGCACCTGCACGCCGATCGAGGCCAGCTCGTTGGCCGTTTCGGTGAGCCAGCCCTTGACCACCGGGATCAGAAGGTCCGCGAAAGCCTGATGCTTGTTCCGCTCATCGGTAGCCGACGCCTGGTGGGCGTGATCCAGCGAAGAGGCCACCACGTAGGCCAGCGCCCGCATCGCCTCGATCTTGGCTTTCATCAGCATCAGCATGCGGCGCACGTCCGGATGCCGGATGATCGCCACCGATTCCGGCGAGCGGGACGTCATGTCCTTGCCCTGCACGCGCTCGCGGGCGTAGGCCAGTGCCTGCTGGTAGGCCCGCTCGCCGATGGCCAGCCCTTCCAGCCCGACGCCGAAGCGGGCCTCGTTCATCATCACGAACATGTATTCGAGGCCGCGGTTGGCTTCGCCGACCAGGTAGCCGGTCGCACCGCCGTTCTCGCCGAAGATCATCACCGCCGTCGGGCTACCGTGGATGCCCATCTTGTGTTCGATGGACGCACACCAAGCGTCGTTGCGCTCACCCAGGCTGCCGTCCGCATTCACCAGCAACTTGGGCACTACGAACAGCGAGATGCCCTTCACCCCCGCCGGCGCGTCGGGCAGGCGGGCCAGCACCAGGTGCACGATGTTGTCGGTCATGTCGTGCTCGCCGTAGGTGATGAAGATCTTCTGGCCGAAGATCCGGTAGCTGCCGTCGACCTGCGGCTCGGCGCGGGTGCGGACCGCCGCTAGGTCGGATCCGGCGTTCGGCTCGGTCAGGTTCATCGTACCGGTCCATTCGCCGGACACCATCTTCTCCAGAAAACGGGCCTTCAGCTCGGAGCTGCCGTTCAGCGCCAGCGCCTCGATGGCGCCTTGGGTCAGCATCGGGCACAGGGAGAAGGCCATGTTGGACGCCTTCCACATCTCGCGCACCGCGCTCGACAGCAGGCGCGGCAGGCCCTGGCCGCCAAATTCCGGCTCGCAGGCGACGCCGTTCCAGCCCGATTCGACGAACTGCCGGTAAGCCTCCTTGAAGCCCGGCGCGGTCGTCACCTGGCCTGCCTCCCAGCGGCAGCCCTCCGTGTCGCCGACCCGGTTGAGGGGTGCCAGCACTTCGCCGGCGAACTTGCCGGCTTCCTCGAGGATCGCGTCCACCAGATCCCGGTCCGCTTCCTCGTAACCCGGCAGGGCCAGCACCTGGTCGAGGCCAGCCAGCTCCTGCATCACGAACTGCATGTCGCGGATCGGGGCAATGTATTGATTCATGTTCTGTTCCTGAAAATAGTTGGGGTTGCGCGACGGCTCACAGCGCCGCTTCCATTTCACAAAGGCTTTCGGAGATCAGGAAGCGCGCGCCGGTCTTCCGCCGGAGCGTCTCCAGATCGACGCCGGGCGCCAGTTCCCGCAGCACGAATTCCCCGTGGGAAATGCCGAAGACAGCCAGCTCGGTCACCACCAGGGACACGCGCCCCTTGGCGGTGAGCGGCAGGTCGCAGCGTTCCAGCAGACGCGGTTCGCCGGTCTTGGTGCAATGTTCCATCGCCACGATGACCTTCTTCGCGCCGGCCAGCAGGTCCATCGCGCCGCCCATGCCGGGGATCATCTTGCCGGGCACCATCCAGTTGGCGAGGTTGCCGTCCTCGTCCACCTGCAGGCCGCCAAGCACTGTTACGTCCACGTGGCCACCGCGGATCAGCGCGAAAGAGGTCACGCTGTCGAACACCGCCGCGCCCGGCACCAGGCCACAGGGCTGGCCGCCGGCGTTCACTTCGCCCGGACGCGGCTCGCCGTCCAGGGCGCCCATGCCGAGGAAGCCGTTTTCCGACTGCAGCGTGATGTGCACATCCTTCGGCAGGAAGCGCGGCACCAGCGTCGGCAGGCCGATGCCGAGATTCACCACGTAACCTTCCTTCAGCTCCTGCGCCACGCGGTGGGCGATACGTTCCTTTCCATCCATGTCAGGCCTCCTTCCGGCTCACGACGATCCGGTCCACCAGCGCGGCGGGCGTCATGACTTCATCCGGGTCGATGCTGCCGGTTTCCACCAGCTCATCCACTTCGGCAATCACCAGGTCGGCGGCGAAGGCCATCACCGGATTGAAATTGCGGGCGGCGCGCTCATAGACGAGGTTTCCGGCGCGGTCAGCTTTGCTGGCCTTGAGGATGGCCACGTCGGCGCGCAGCGGCAGCTCGAGGAGATACTCCCGCCCCCCGACCGCCAGCTTGGTCTTGCCCTCCTCTACGACAGTGCCGACGCCGGTCGGCGTCAGTACGCCGCCGAGGCCGGAGCCACCACAGCGGATGCGCTCGGCAAGCGTGCCCTGAGGCACCAGCTCCACCTCCATCTCGCCGTCCATCATCTTGCGGCCGGTGACGGGGTTGGTCCCGATGTGGGAAACGATCACCTTGCTGACCTGCCCGCTGGAGATCAGCGGCCCTACGCCGGTGGTCGGCGACGCGGTGTCGTTGCCTATCAGGGTCAGCTCGCGGGTACCCTGCCTTGCCAGCAGGGAAACGATGCCGCCCGGCGTGCCGACGGCAAAGAAGCCGCCGACCATGATGCTCATGCCGTCACGGAATAAAGGGCCGACGTCGTCCCAATCCATCAACTTGTTCAACTTGGATCTCCTCGGGGCGCTCAGGCGGGAAAGCGGTAGTCGCGGAACATCTGGCGCAGGGCCATCTTCTGCAGCTTTCCGGTGGCGGTGTGCGGCATCTCCTCGATGAACACCACGTCGTCCGGCAGCCACCACTTGGCAACCTGGCTTTCCAGGTACTGCAACACATCGTCCTTGTTGATCAGCGGGCAATCCGGTTTGCGTACGACGATCAGCAGCGGCCGCTCCTGCCACTTGGGATGAGGGATACCGATCACCGCCGCTTCGGCCACGCCGGGTATGCCGACCGCCGCGTTCTCCAGGTCGATGGACGAGATCCACTCGCCGCCCGACTTGATCACGTCCTTGGCCCGGTCGGTGATGTGCATGTAGCCGTCCAGGTCGATGGTGGCGATATCGCCGGTGTCGAAGAAGCCCTCCTCGTCCAGGATCGAAGTGCCTTCGTCACGGAAATAGGCGTTGGCGATCCACGGGCCGCGTACCTTGAGATGGCCGGCCGTAGTGCCGTCGTGGGGCAGGCGATTGCCGTCCTCGTCGGTGAGCTTCAGCTCCACGCCATACACGCCTCGCCCCTGCTTCACCTGCAGGTCCAGGCGCTGTTCGAGGCTGGCGCGCTTGTGCTTGGGGAGCAGGTTGCAGATGGTCCCGATCGGCGACATCTCGGTCATCCCCCAGGCGTGCACCACGAAGGCACCCATCAGCGTCTCGAAGGCTTCGCACATGGAGCGCGGCGCCGAGGACCCGCCGATGACGACCCGCCGCAGCACCAGCTCGCGCTTCGGATCGGTGGCGTTGCGCTCGGCGTGCTGGAGCAGCATCTGCCAGACCGTCGGCACACCCAGCGCGAGGGTCACGCCTTCGTCGCGGATCAGTTCGTAGAGGCTCTTGCCGTCCATCGCCGGGCCGGGCAGCACCAGCTTGGCGCCACACATGGCGCCGGCGTAGGGCATGCCCCAGGCGTTCACATGGAACATCGGCACCACGACCAGCGCGCTCTCTGCAGCACCCAGGCCGAGGCCATCCACACTGCAGGCCAGGAAAGCGTGCAGCACCGACGAGCGGTGGCTGTACAGCACGCCCTTCGGATTGCCGGTGGTGCCGGACGTGTAGCACAGGGACGAAGCCGCCCGCTCGTCGAACTCCGGCCAGCGGTATTCCGCCGGCTCGCGACCGATCAGGTCTTCGTAACAGATCAGGCCAGGGATGTCGGCGGTCGGCATGTTGGCCCGGTCGGTCATCGCGATGAAGGCCTTCACGCTCTTCATACGCGGTGCGAGCTTCTCGATCAGCGCGGTGAAGCTCACATCGAAGAAGATGTACTGGTCTTCGGCATGGTTGGCGATGTATTCGATCTGCTCCGGGAACAGACGCGGGTTGATGGTGTGCAGCACGGCGCCCATGCCGGACACACCGAAGTACAGCTCCATGTGCCGGTAGCCGTTCCAGGCCAGCGTGCCGACCCGGTCGCCAGGCTGTACGCCCAAGGTTTTCATGGCGTTGGCCACCTGCATCGCGCGGCGGCGGATGTCCGCGTAGGTGCAGCGGTGGATCGGCCCCTCGACCGTGCGGGACACGATCTCGGCGTGGGGGTGAAAAGCCGCCGCATGTTCGATCAGCGACGAAATCAGCAATGGACGGTCCTGCATCAGGCCAAACATGTCGGGTCTCCTCGGGTATTGTGGTTTTTTCGATTGGGGCGCCGGCTCAGCGCAGTACGGTGACGCCGGCGAGGATCAGCGCGGCCAGGAACAGGGTTTCGGCCACCAGCATGAACACCGGCCGCCAGCCCAGCCGCGCCAGCTGTTGAAAGGACGTCTTGACGCCGAGCGCGGCGATCGCCACTACCAGGCACCAGCGGGACAGGTCGCTAAGCCCGTGAGCCAGGGAAGCCGGCAGCCAGCCGAGGCTGTTCAGTGCCATCAGCGCCATGAAGCCGACCAGGAAACCGGGCAGCACCGGCGGCCGGGCGCCGGCATCGCCGCCCTGGGCGCGGAACATCAGCCCGAAGCAGGCTACGACCGGCATCAGCGTGGCGACCCGCAGCAGCTTGACGAAGGTCGCGCTGTCGCCGACCTGCGGCGAGATGAGGTAACCCGCAGCCACCACCTGAGCCACGTCGTGGATGGTGCCGCCGAGGAAGACCGCGGCGCCGTGGGCATCCAGGCCGCAGATCTTGACCACGCTCGGATAGACGATCATCGCCACCGTGGACAAGGTGGTTACACCGACGACGGTAAAGAGCGTGAAGCGCTGGTTCTCTTCGTTGCGCGGCAGCACCGCGGCGATGGCGAGGGCGGCGGACGCACCGCAGATCGCCACCGCACCGCCGGTCAGCAGCCCCTCGACAACCGGACGCTTGAGCAGGCGGCCGAGCATGGCGCCGAACAGGATGGTGCCCACCACACCTGACACCACCAGGACCACCGGCGCGATGCCGAGGGCGGTGATCTGTTCGAGGGTGATCCGGGCGCCCAGCAGGGCGACGCCGAAGCGCAGCACGCTGCGCGATGCGAAGTCGATCCCCGGTTTCACCTTAGGACCTTCCGCCGCAAAGTTGAAGGCCATGCCGAAGAACAGCGCGAAGAGCAGTTGCGGACCGCCCTGGTGCTCGGCCACGAAGCTGGCCGCCATGGCGATGGTGGCGGCGGTGAGCAGGCCCGGCCCCCAGGCCGGCCAGGTCGTCATCCGCAGAGAGGAAAGTGCTTGCATGTCGGGGTTCTCCGAGTGCGTTTGTGTGGACTGGCTCAGGCCGGCTTGCGCAGCAGGAAGTGGGACAGCGCGGGGATCAGGACCAACGCCCCGACCATGTTCCACACGAACATGAAGGTCAGCAGGATGCCCATGTCGCCCTGGAACTTGATCGGCGACCAGGCCCAGGTCACCACCCCGGCGGCCAGCGTGACGCCGACCAGCGCGACGACCTTGCCGGTAAATTGCAGCGCGCGCCGATAAGCGACCGCCAGGGATGCGCCGGCCCGCTGCTGGGCGAGCTGGATGCTCAGCAGGTAGAGGGCGTAATCGACACCGATGCCCACCCCGAGGGCAATGACCGGCAGCGTGGCGACCTTCACCCCGATGCCCAGTATCACCATCAGCGCCTCGCAGAGGATGGAGGTCACCGCCAGCGGCAGGACCGCCACCACCGTCGCGCGCCAGCTGCGGAAGGTGATCAGGCACAGCACGCTGACCGCGCCATACACGTAGAGCAGCATCGTGCGGTTGGCGTCGCGCACCACGCTGTTGGTGGCCGCCTCGATGCCGGCGCTGCCGGCGGCCAGCAGGAACTGGCGGTCAGGCGTGCCGTGCTCTGCGGCGAAGCGGTCGGCCGCGGCGGAGATCCGGTCGAGGGTGTCGGCGCGATGGTCGGTGAGATAGGCGATCACCGGCATCACCGAGCAATCGTTGTTGAACAGGTCCGGGTTGTTGGTCGAGGCCTGTTGGGCGCCGTAATTGAGCACGTCCTGGTTGCGGGCCAGGGTCAGCCACTTGGGGTTGCCTTCGTAGGAGCCGGCGGTGATCTGGCGGATCGCGTCGCCGAGGAACACGGTGGTCTGCACGCCGGGCAGCTGCCGCAGCTCCCACGCCAGACGGTCGGCTTCGACTTGGGTCTGGTACTTGAGGCAGCCTTCGGCCGCGGTCTTCACGATCACCGCGAACTGATCGCTGGACAGCGCGTAATGGGACGTGACGTAGGCGTTGTCCCGGTTGTAGCGGGAGTCCGCACGCAGTTCGGGGGCGCCGGCCTCCAGGTCGCCGATCTTCAGGTTATGGCTCACCGCGAAGCCGATAGCGGTCAGCCCGGCCGCGACGAGGATTGTCGGCAACGCCCAGCGCCTTTCGGTGAAGTGGCCCAGCCAGCCCCATACGCCGCCCTGCTCCGCCGCGGCATCGATGCTGCTCAGGCTGCGCTCGGCAGCACGGGCGCTGACGCCGGTATAGGACAGCAGCACCGGCAGCAGGATTAGGTTGGTGAAGATCAGCACCGCGACGCCGATGCTGGCGGTGATGGCCAGGTCCTTGATGACCGGAATGTCGATCACCACCAGCACCGCGAAGCCCACCGCATCGGCCAGCAGCGCGGTGATGCCGGCCAGGAACAGACGCCGGAAAGTGAAACGCGCCGCCACCAGCTTGTGCGTGCCGCGGCCGATGTCCTGCATGATGCCGTTCATCTTCTGGGCGCCATGGGAAACCCCGATCGCGAAGATCAGGAAAGGCACCAGCACCGAGAACGGATCGAGCTCGAAGCCGAAGGCCGACACCAGGCCCAGCTGCCAGACGACCGCCGCCATCGAGCAGGCCACCACCAGCGCCGTGCTGCGGGTGCAGCGGGTATAGGCGTAGATCACGACGATGGCGATCAGCGCGGCAATGGCGAAATACGTCATCACCTGGGCCAGCCCGTCGATGAGATCGCCGACCAGCTTGGCGAAGCCGATGATGTGGATGCGCACAGGGGCGCCCGGTGCATTCTCGAACCTGGCCCGGATGCCATCTTCCAGGGTGCGCGACAGGGCCCGGTAGTCGATCGGCTGGCCGGTCGCCGGGTCGTTGTCCAGCAAGGGCACGAAAATCATGCTCGACTTGTAGTCGGCACCGACGAAGCGGCCGACGATCCCGGCGCGGGCGATGTTCAGACGCAGCTGCGCGGTGGCCTTGGGCGAGCCGTCGTAGGATTCGGGCATCACCGGCCCGCCCTGGAAGCCCTCCTCGGTCACCTCGTTCCAGCGCACCGACGGCGTCCACAGCGACTTGACCCACGCGCGATCGACGCCAGGTGTCAGGAACAGCTCGTCGTTGATCTGCTTGAGCGCCTCCTGGTACCTGGCGTCGAAGATGTCGCCGCTGGGGTTTTCGACAACGACACGCAGCGCGTTGCCGAGGCCACGCAGCTCCTTGCGGTTGTCGAGATAGTTCTGGATGTAGGGATGGCTCTGCGGAATCATCTTCTCGAAGCTGGCGTTGAAGCTCAGTTTCGAGAACGCGATGAGGGCCAGCGCCAGCGTCGCCAGGCCGCACAGCACCACGACGGCCAGACGGTTGTTGAAGATCAGGCGCTCGAGGGCATTGCCCGAGCGCGGATCGAAGTCCCCGAGGGACTGTACGACCGGGGCCTGATCCAGGGTATGGCTTGAAGCGGCCATGGCGGGGTTCTCCTTCTTTTTAGCGCAGGGCTTCGGCGCGCACGCCGCGGGCACCAGCGATCACGACCGTGTCGCTGCCTACTGCCAGAACAGCGGAAGCCGGCGCGGCCTGGATGAGCTTGAGGGGCGAGAAATGCTCGCCAGCGTCCTTGCTGACCAGCACCTGGCCGGACTGGCTGACCACCAACAGCCCCCGCGGCCCGAAGGCCGCGGCCCCCGTGAGACCGTCCTGTACGCCGCTGTCCACCTTGGCCCAGCTCCGGCCGCCGTCCGCGCTGCGGTAGGCATTGCCGCGCAGCCCGAAGACCAGCACCTTGTCGTCGTTGCCGACAACGCCGAAATACGTTCCCTTGTACGGTGTCTCGAGCGCCCGGAAGCGGCTTGCCTGGGCATCGAACTTGAGCACCAGGCCCTGCTCGCCCACCGCGTACACGTCGCTGCCGATGCCGCTCAGCGCATACAGATGCAGGCGGTTCGGGTTGTCGGTACGGTCGAACCAGGGCTCCCAGCTCTTGCCGCCATCGGCGGTGCGGAAGATCAGGTTGAAGGCGCCGACGATGAAGCCGTTGCGCTCGTCGCTGAACCACACGTCGAGGAAGGGGTTCTCGGCCCCCTGCCCGGCAATACGCTTGACATCGTCCAGCAGACGATCGGTCTGCTCTCCGCTGCCGAGGGCACCGCTTTCGGCCAGGCGGTCGTAGTGGGCCTGCATCAGTTGCCCGGCGCGGTGGCCATCCATCTGTAGCGTCCAGGTCGCGCCAGCGTCCGCGCTATGGAGGACCACGCCGTCGTGGCCCACCACCCAGCCCTGTTTCGCACTCGGAAAACAGACCGCAACGAGGTCAGAGCTGACCGGCACGACGGCCTGGCGCCAGCTCTTGCCACCGTCGTCGGAGAGGACGATGTGGCCACGCTGACCGACGGCGACGATCCGCTCACCGGCCCGGGCGAGACCGTTCAACAGGGATTTGGCCGCCAGCGGCGAGGCCTTGGCCGACACAGCGGCAACATCGGAATAGCCGCCAGCGATCGCCGCCAGTGGCAATACCAGGGCCAGGGCGGTGATTACGGGGCGAAAAGCGGACTTGAACATGGCGCGTCCTAACGAGACTTGATCCGGGCGTTGAGGTGGGACGGGGACGCTGGGCGGCGTATCCCCTCCCTTGCAGGGGCTTAGCGCACGCCGGCGCCGGCCAGCACGTCGGGCGACCACTCGCGCTCGCTCTGCGGCTTGAGGTAGCGCACGCCGCCGTTCTCGGCCGAATAGCCGGTCAGGGAATAGCTCCCGGCGATCAGGTCGTAGTTGCCGTTGAGGTCGGCGAACGGGGCCGGCACTTCGTAGCTCGGGGCGATGTAGGCGAAGCCGGCGCGATACAGCTGGCCGCGTGCGTCGTACTCGTCGGAGGCGACGGCGACCCAGCTGTCCTCGTCGAGATAGAAGGTCCGCTTGCTATACACGTGGCGCTTGCCGTCCCGCAGGCTGGCCTCGACGACCCACACGCGGTGCATTTCCCAGCGCACCAGGTCCGGGTTCAGGTGGTTCGGCTTGAGCAGGTCCGCCTGGGTGGAGTGGTAGGCCATCTTGTAGGCGTTGTACGGGACCAGCATCTCCTTCTTGCCGACGAGCTTGAAGTCGTAACGCTCCATCGAACCGTTGAACACGAAGGTGTCGTCGAAGGTCGTGGCGCCCGAGGTGCCGGGGTTCGGCGTGTCGTGGGCAAGATCCGGTGCCACTTTCACGCGGCGCTGGCCGGGCAGGTACAGCCAGGCGCGGCGCCCCTTGTCGGTGTAGTCGAGGGGATCGATGATCAGCATGCCCTCCCCGGCGCGTCGGGCCGGGCCGGTGTAGGAGATGCGCTGCTTGTAATAGACGTCGGAGTTCGCCTTGCTCTCGTCCCAGTACGGGTACTCCTGCAGGATCGAACCTTCGGTGGACAGGGCCGGGCGACCGGCGGCATCGACGCTCAGGTTGCGGTACTTGACCTCATAGGCGACGCCGTTGAAGCGCACCAGGTGGTTCCACATCGCCTCGAAGCCGTTCTTCGGAATCGGGAACGGGAAGCCGGCGTGGCAGCCTTCCATCGAGCGGCCGCCGGCGCTCGTCTTGGCGCTCACCGCACAGGCTGCGGTGTTGTCGGTGACGAACTTCGGGAAGGCGGCAGTGCGGTGGGACTTGTACACATCGATGCGGTAGCTCGGGTACTTCTTCATCAGCGCCTTGGTGCCTTCGGTCAGGTTGGCCGCGTACTTAGCCATGCTGGCGGCGTCTACCGAGTAGAGGGGCTTTTCATTGACGAAGGGATCGGGGCGCAGGCCGCTGCCGGCCTTGTAACCCGCCTGGGCGCCGGTCAGGCCGCCGGTGTAGTCCGGGATGGCGCCGCTGCCGGCCTTTTCGGCGCCGACGGCGGTCAGCGTGGTGCCAAGCTTTTTCGCTTCTTCTGCGCTCACGCCGGCATGGGTGGCGCCGGCCACCAGGGCACCAAGCACGGCCACGGTCAGGGTGGTGTGGATCTTCATGGTGTGTCTCCTCTTAGAATGTGGTCTTGAACGTCAGGCTGACGAAGTTGCGGTCCTGCAACAGCGTGGTGAAGCCGTTGATGGCCGTGACTGCGGCGCCGTTGTCCTTGTACTGCCCGAAATAAGCGATGTATTTCAGGTCCACGCGGTACTTCTGCTGGATGTCGGCTCCCAGACCGATGCTGTAGTTGCCGTTGCCCTCGTTGCCGCCGAACATCGTCGCGGCGTTGCCGTGCAGGCCCACCGAGTAGGAAACCGGCGCAGACAGGTCGATGCCCGGCAGCACCTGGTACCAAGTCGGGGTGAAGGACACGGCGGCGCCGACATAGTCCTTGGTGACGCAGCCGTCCCACTTGTCCTTGCCGAGGCACGGCGCGAAGCCTTCCGCGTTGAACAGGCTTTCCCCGCTGCGCACCTTGCGCCAGCGGCTCCAGGTCAGCTCGGTGGCCCAGTTGGCGGTGTCGAAAAGGCTGGTCTTGGGCAGCACGCCCATCAGGTTCACCAGGCCATGCCAGGTGTCCCCGCGCGGGCCGCTGGTCTCGCCGCGATCGGGTACGCCAGTGGGCGACACACCAAGCAGTTGGGCGACCAGCGGAGTGTTGCGGCGGTAGGAGACTTCGCTGCCGAGACTCAGGCCGCCGATGTTCTTCGCGAAGCTCACGCCGAACAGGTCGATGCCGCCGGCGTACACCAGGTTGTAAGTGCTGCCATTGAGCAGTGGTTTGCCGGCGATCAGGTTACGTTGGGTAACCAGGGCCTGGGGCAGCTTGTCGGCATAGCGGCGGTAGTAGAAACCCAACGTGCCGTCCAGGATCTCCGGCGACCAGCGGGCCGACAGGCCAAATTCCCCATTGTTGCGGGGCACGACCTCATGGCCGCGGGTATAGCCCAGCAGCGCCCCGGCGTAGGGACCAAAAGCCGCGCTGTTGGGAATCTGCCCGGCGACGACCCGGTCCGGGCCGTTGAAGGCGAAGTCCACCGGGCCGAGGTAGGTGCCGCCTTCCGGATAGCGATAGGCTTCCCACTGCAGGAAGTACTGGCCTGCCACCGAGAGGGTCTCGGTCAGCTGGGCCTGGCCGGAAACCTGGTTGAGGGGCCGGAACAGCTCCTTGGCTTCCACGCCGGGGGTCGCAAAGCCCTTCTGCAGGTCCAGCGGCATCTGGGCGTAGGACACGCTGTGCAGCGCGCCGTTGAGGAACATCGATTCGCCCCAGAACACCGTATGACGGCCGGCCTTCAGCTTGACCGGCACATTGCCGGCATCGAAGGCGCCGAATACGAAGGCATCCAGCAGTTCGCCGGACGGGCCACGGTAGTAGCGCTTCACATAGCTGCTGTAGCGGTTGTTGATGTAACTCGGCGTGGCAGCGAGCGCCGGATTGCCCGGGTTGGAGTGATCCGTCGAGCCGTAGGCCGGGTCGTACCAGGCCGCGGCGCTGATGCGGAAGCCCGTATCGCGCTTCCAAACCATGTCCAGCTCGGACAGCAGGTCGAGCCGCTTGGTGACCAGGTCACCCTTGTCGAAGCTGTAGGTGCCTTCGTCGGCGGCGTAATAGTTGCCGATCTTGCTGTCCCGGCCGGCGACGCGCTGGGCCATGTTGTAGCGCGCGGTGTTGTCCCAGCGCAGCTGCACGTCCGGATTACCGGTGTCGATTTCCACCGCCTCGGCACCGCCGGCCAGCAGCGCCAGCGCGGCCCCAACGGCCGCCGGGCAGGCGCGCCGGGCTTTCTCTCGGTTGGCTGTTGTGTATTGCATGTCTCGCCCCTCCTCCTGTGGATGCTGCTGATCCAGCAGCGCCTCTTATCTCGCAGCGGGTCGATCCGCTGCAGTGAGGCTCATTTTCCAGAGCTGGAGAAAGCGCACCCCCCCCACAAAGTTGGGGGTCGGGGGGGCACGGAGGGGGCGGGATGGAGGGGCTTACTCCACGCCTTCGAGGAGGCCCAGCACCTGGGCGCGGCGCACGACGTGGCGGCGGGTGCCGGCGCCGAGCTTGCCGAAGAGGTTCTTGAGGTGCCACTTGACGGTGGCTTCGCCGACCGCCAGGGATTGGGCGATCTCCTTGTTGGAGAGATTGCGCGCCAGCAGTTCGAGGATCTCCCGCTCTTTCGGCGTCAGCACCATGCTCGGTACCGCCCGCGGGCCACCTGCCTTGAGATCGGGTGCCGGCCTCACAGTGCGGGCAATCGGGACGGGGCGGTCGACGGCTACGCCGTCATCGCCCTCCTCGGCAACACGCCGGGCCCAGTCCGCCATGGCCGGGTGGGCATCGGCGAAGGTCCGCATCAGGCCGTAGGTCTGTGCCAGGCTGAGGGCTTCATGCAGCACCGGACGGCCATCGCCGCCGTTGCGGTCGAGGGCGAAGGCCCGCAAGGCCATGATCTCGATCCGTACCCGGCCCTGCTTGAGGGCCTCGGCCAACGGCATCGCGCGAGTCAGCGCCTCCAGCGCTGCCGGCCAGTTCTGCTCGGCAATCGCCGCATGGGCGTGGGTCAGGAGCTGCGGCAGGCGGGCCGCCCGCCACCACAGCTCGCCGGTGGGCAGCCCCTCCCCTTCGAGGATGTGATCGACCCGCTCGACCAGCGCACGGCAGGTTTCCGAGCGGAAGCGACCGGCGTGCATGCGGGTCTGCTCCGCCAGCGCCGCCACGCACAGGCGCGGCAGGTGGCGTGCCATGCCCACCGAGTACAAGGCTTCGAGGAGATCCAGCGCGCGATGTTCGACGCCTTGTGCGGCAGCCAGCCGGGCCGCAGTGCGATAGCCAAACAGCGCCGTCTCCGGCGTGCCGCCCCGTTCGAGCACGTCGAGCCGGTTGGCGAGCAAAGCCGACGCTTCGTCGAGGCGGTCGCGTTCGTAGACCGCCGACGCCAGCAGCGAAGCGACCATGCAGGCAAGCGGATGGCGACGCCCCAGATCCGCATCCAGGCGCGCCAGTGTCGGTCGCAGGGCCCCTTCGGCGAGCAGCATCTGGCCTTCCCAGAAATAGCTCAGGCCGGTGGCAAATTCGCCCCAGCGCACCGCGTAGCCATGCGCCTTGCCATGCTCGCCGCGGGGCGCTGCCTGCTGGTAGCGGCGCGCGGCCACCGGATCGCCATGCACGATGGCCAACACCGACTGACGGTTGGCGTGCATCTGCAGCAGGCGTGGCTCGCGGACTGGCGGGCTGTCCCGCCACGGTGCAAACAAGGCCGCACACTGGTCCGGCTCATCGGCGTAATAGGCTGCGCCGCTCAGGATCAGCGCACACTCGTAGCGCAGGGCCGCATCGACGCCTGGCTGGGACAGGATGCGCTCGACCAGCACCTCCGCCTCCGCGTGGCGTTCGCTGACCGCCAGCACCCAGGCCGCGGCGAGGCGCAGACGCGGCCGCTTGTCGCGCTCCGCGTCCGGCACCAGTTCCAGCCACTCGAGTACCGTCCCGAGATGGCCTTGCACTACCGCATCGTAGAGGCATTGCTCGGCCAGGTCGTAGGCTCTCTCCCGCTGCCCGGCTGCCAGCGCGTGGCGGGCGGCCTCTTCGATCATGCCGTGGCCGGCCAGCCAGCCCATGGCCCGCTGGTGGAGAGCGGCCTGCTGGTCAACTGGCAATTCGCTGAGCCGGGCCCGCAGGCCGTCACGCGCAAGGGTGTGCAGACGCGACCAGGCGCTGTTGTCGCCCACTACAAAGATCGGCGTGTCCCGGCTGAGGCGCTGCAGGCGCTCTTCCGCGTCGTCCCCCACCAGCGCCCGGCACAGGTCGGGATGCAGCAGGTCCACCACCGCGATGCGGGTCAGGAAATCCAGGTCGTCGACGGCCAGGTGGGCCATCAGCGCATCCACCAGGCGGTGACGCTGGTCGCCGCTGCCGGACGCCAGCGCCTCGATCGCCGAGCGCGGATCCGTACTCCGCTCCATCGCAGCCAGCGCCAACTGCAATCCGAGGGGCCAGCCTTCGGTCACCTCGTGCAGGCGCGCGCAGGTGTCGGCATCCACCTTGGCACCAAAACGGTTGCCGACCAGCGACAGGGTTTCCTCCAGCCGAAAACGCAACATCTCGACGCCGATCACTTCACAGTGCCCGTAGCTACTCAGGTCTTCCACCTCGACGTCGAAGCCGCCCCGCGCCGCGATCACCACCCGCAGGTTGGCCGGCGCGTTGTGCAGCAAGTAGCTCAAGCCGTTGCGCCGCGCCGCCGACAGGCGCTCCGCCTCGTCGATGATAAGGACCAGATCGAGGGACGACTGGGCGACCTCGGCCAGCCAGGCGGTGATGCCGTCCAGTTCGCCGAGCGAGGCCTGCCCGCCCTCCATCAGCACGCGGCCGAACTGCGGCCGCGCACATCCAACCCGCACCGCCAGCACCAGGCTGTGCAGGAAACGCAGCGGATCGTCCCGCCCGTCCACCGAGATCCACGCCACCGCCGCACCGCGGGCTAGGCACTCGTGCCGCCACTGGGCCAGCAGGGAGGTCTTGCCGAAACCGGGCGGGGCCTGCACGACGATCACCGGGCGCTCGCGGAAACGCTCGTCGTCCAGGCTCAGTCGCGAACGGACCAGCAGGTTGCGCGGGGTGCGCGGCGGTGTCGTGCGCAGCACGAGTTCGGAATAGGCGACGCCGGATTCGGCAATGGCAGCGGTCATGGAGCAAGCCCGGTCAATGGCGGACGACGTGCGTCGGCCGTGGCAGCAAAGGTCTTGTGCCGCTGAAGCGACATCTTCTTATGGGGCCCCTCCGCGCGGGGAGGGCCGTGCCCCGGAATGTGGCATCGAATACGTGGCGTCAAATATATCCGCAAAGTCCGCTGCCACCCCCCACCCCCCTCCTTTGCGAGGGGGGTGACGACTCAGGCAAGCGCCTAGGATGAGTCCCATGCAATCGCCGCAGAGCTTCCCGCCCACGGACGGACCTCTCCGGCACCCTGACCTAGGAGTCGTAGCCATGTACCGTCACCTGCTCGTTCCCCTCGATGACACGGATCTCTCCATCGAAACCGTCGGCCGGGCGGTGGAGTTCGCACGCACGCTGGGGGCCCGGATCACTTTTTTCCATGCCCAGGCCGACTACAGTGCCGCCATCAGTGGCGACGCCGAAGTAGTGCGCCTCACATCGCCGGCCGATTACAGCTACGCCTACGAAGGCAGGGCCCGCGAACTGCTGACCAAGGCCGAATCGGCAGCCCGCGCCTGCGGCGTGCCCTGCGAGTCCCTCAGCACCATTGACGATACGCCCTATCGGGCAATCCTCGCCGCAGCCCGCAGCACTAACTGCGACCTGGTCTTCATGGCTTCCCACGGCCGGCGCAGCCAGCTCGGCATGATGCTCGGCTCCCAGACGCTGAAAGTCGTCACCCACTCGGAAATCCCGGTGCTCGTGTCGGCCACCGCCGAACCGTCCCGCGCCGTCCAGGCCATCGGGATCATCCGCGACGAACACCGCTCGATGGCGGCAGTGCTCCACGCCTGGCTGCATCTGTTGGAGACCGCGCGCCGGCAAGGGACCGGGCCCGACCTTGGCGTCATGCAGGCCATCGTCCGCTACATCCGCGACTTTCCCCAGGGACTGCACCACCCGAAGGAACAGGACTACCTGTTCCGCAAGCTGCGGGAGCGCACCGTCTCGGCCAACGCCGAGCTGGACGAACTCGAGCGGCAGCATCTGCGCGACCACCAGCTTTTCAACGCACTGGCTCATCTGGTGGAGGTGTACGCCAACGGCGCGGCCTCCCTCGATGAAGTCGAACAGGCCGTCGGCAACTACGCCCGCTTCATGTGGGAGCACATGGGGCGTGAGGAAGGCGTGATCCTGCCCGCCGCACAGCGCTTCCTGAAGGACGAGGACTGGGTGGAGATCAATGCAGCCTTCTCAGGCAACAACGACCCGCGCTTCGGCGGCGACACCGATGCGGAATACAAACGGCTTTTCTCGCGCATCGTGAATCTGGCGCATTCCCCAGCGGAAGAATCGTCGCAACACTGAACAAGACAGACAAAGGAGAACACCTTGGACCATGCAATCCGCTTTCACGAGACCGGCGGCCCGGAAGTGCTGCGCTGGGAGGAGATTCACGTCGGCGAGCCGGGGCCGGGCGAAGTCCGACTGCGCCACGAGGCGGTCGGCTTGAACTTTGCCGATACTTATTTCCGCAACGGCACCTACCCGATTCCGCTGCCGGCTGGCATGGGCGTCGAGGCGGCCGGTGTGGTGGAGGCCATCGGTGCCGGCGTGAGCAACGTGGCCGTCGGCGACCGCGTCACCTACACCGGCTTCCTGAACACCCTCGGCGCCTACAGCACCCGCCGCCTGATCGCCGCCGCGCCGCTGATCAAGCTGCCGGACGGCATCTCCTGCCAGACCGCCGCGGCGATGACCATGCGAGGCCTGACCTCGGCCTACCTGATGCGGCGCATCCACGCCTTCAAGGAAGGCGACAGCATCCTGCTCCACGCGGCTGCTGGGGGCGTGGGCCTGATCGTCTCCCAGTGGGCACGCCTGCTCGGCCTGCGCGTCATCGGCACGGTGTCCACCGAAGAGAAGGCCGAGGTCGCCCGCGCCCATGGCTGCACCGACGTCATCAACTACAGCCACGAGGACGTGGCGAAGCGGGTGCGCGAGCTGACCGACGGCGTCGGCGTCAACGTGGTGTTCGACAGCGTCGGCAGGAGCACCTTCATGGCCTCGCTGGACTCCCTCAAGCGGCGCGGCCTGATGGTCTGCGTCGGCACCGCCTCCGGCACGATTCCGCCCTTCGACCCGCAGCTGCTGGCGATGAAGGGCTCGCTGTACCTCACCCGCCCGGCCCTCGCCGATTACATCGCCGATCCGCAGGAGAAGGCCGAGCTGGCCGGCGAGATCTTCGGCCACGTGGCCGCCGGCCGCATCCGCATCGAGATCAACCAGCGCTACGCCCTCGAGGATGCCGTCCAGGCCCACCGGGATCTGGAAGCGCGCAAGACCACCGGCTCGTCGATCTTCGTCGTCTGACGCCGCCAACGCATTCACCACGACAAGCCATAAAAAAGGAGACAGCACCATGAATCAGGCCGTACAGGGCAAGCCCGGCGCCCCCGCCATCGTGCGGGCCGGTGTCCTGAATATCTCGGTGAAGTTCGAACCGCTCACCGCCAGCATCGGCGCCGAACTGCTCAACGTGAACCTGGGCGACGCCGCGCGGGACAAGGCGCTGGCGGACGAGATCCACGCCCTGCTGCTCGAGTACAAGGTCCTGTTCCTGCGCGACCAGGACATCACGCGCCAGGAGCACGTCGCCTTCGCGTCGCGCTTCGGTCAGCTGGAAGATCATCCGATGGCCCCCAGCCATCCGGATGCGCCGGGCCTGGTGCAAATCTACAAGACCCCGGACCATCCGATGGACCGCTACGAGAACGCCTGGCACTGCGACGGCACCTGGCGCGAGACGCCGGCCATGGGCTGCGTGCTGCGCTGCGTCGAGTGCCCGCCCTTCGGTGGCGACACCATGTGGGCCAACATGGTCCTCGCCTACGAGAAGCTGCCGGACGACATCAAGGCGCAGATCGCCGAACTGCGCGCCAGCCACAGCTTCAACGCGTCCTTCGCGGCGGCCATGCCGCTGGAGAAGCGCCTGGCCATGAAAGCCGCCTACCCGGACGCCGAGCACCCGGTGGTGCGCACGCACCCGGAAACCGGCGAGAAGGCGTTGTTCGTCAATGCCTTCACCACCCACTTCGTCAATTTCCACAACAAGGCCCGCGTGCGCTACGGCCAGGACTACAACCAGGCCGGCGGCGACCTGCTGCAGTACCTGATCAGCCAGGCCTACATCCCGGAATACCAGGTGCGCTGGCGCTGGAAGCCCAACAGCGTGGCGATCTGGGACAACCGTTCGACCCAGCACTACGCCGTCATGGATTACGCGCCCTGCCATCGCAAGATGGAACGCGCCGCCATCATCGGCGACCGGCCCTTCTGAAGGCTGGCGCCCCGCTCTCCCTCCCTCCCCGACCTTCATCCAATAACGCTTACTGGAGACATCAAATGAACTTCCTCGACGGCGCCCTGTTCCCCGAGAACATGCAGAAACTCGTCATCACCTGCGCCCCCTACGGGCCCGAGTGGATGCCCCAGGACTTCCCGGAAGACATCCCGGTGACGATGGACCAGCAGATCCAGAAAGCCGTGGACTGCTACAACGCCGGTGCCACCGTGCTGCACCTGCACGTGCGCGAACTGGACGGCAAGGGCTCCAAGCGCCTCTCCAAGTTCAACGAGCTGATCGCCGGCATCCGCGCCCGTGTGCCCGACATGATCATCCAGGTCGGCGGCTCCATCTCCTTCGCTCCCGAAGGTGAAGGCGAAGCCGCCAAGTGGCTGTCCGACGACACCCGCCACATGCTCGCCGAGCTGACTCCGACGCCGGACCAGGTCACCATCGCCATCAACACCAACCAGATGAACGTGGTCGAACAGATGTGCGAGGCCGATATCCGCGGCACCACGCTGGCTGATCCGGCGATGTACCACGCGTACCGCGAGATGACGATTCCCGCCGGCCCCCAGTGGGTCGAGGAGCACATCCGCCGCCTGTCCTCCAAGGGCATCCAGACGCACTTCCAGCTGGCCAACATCTCCCAGCTGGAAACCGTCGAGCGCATGATGCGGCGTGGCGTCTGCAACGTACCGCTGATCCTGACCTGGGTGGCCATCGGCGGCGGTTTCGACCAGCCGAACATCTACAACCTGGCCAACTTCGTGCGCGCCTGCCCGGACGGCTCGGTGCTGACTCTCGAGAGCTCCATGCTCAACGTGCTGCCGCTCAACATGATGGCCATCGCCATGGGCCTGCACGTGCGCTGCGGCATCGAGGACAACATCTGGACCCAGCGCCGCGACCGCAAGATGGGTACCGTCGAGCAGATCGCGCAGCTTGTGCGCCTCTCCAACGAATTCGGCCGTGACGTGGCCAACGCGAAGGAGGCCCGCGAGATCTACCGCATCGGTACTTTCTACGAAGGCGCGGATGCGACCCTCGCCGCCAACGGCTTCGCGCCCAACCGCAAGCCCGGCCAGGTCGGCTTCACGCAGCACGCCTGAGCACGGCACGCAACCGTCGCAGGGACGCTCCGGCGTTCCCGCCGGAAAGCAAACACCAGAACGATCGCCACACGCCCGGCGTAGTGGCGGCGATTGCGAGAGGAGACAATCTTGGCCATCCATACCATCGACAGTGCCGGCTTCGATGATGCCGTCGAACCGGGCATCTCGCGGCGATACGCCTGGGTCGTGTTCGCGCTGACCTTCGGCCTCCTGCTTTCCGATTACATGTCGCGGCAGGTCCTCAACGCCGTCTTCCCTCTTCTCAAGGCGGAATGGGGCCTGTCCGACACCCAGTTGGGCTCCCTCAGCAGCATCGTCGCGCTGCTGGTCGGCCTGCTCACCTTTCCCTTGTCCGTCGTCGCCGACCGCTGGGGGCGTGTGCGTAGCGTGACCCTGATGGCCGCGCTGTGGAGCATTGCCACGCTGGCCTGCGCCCTCGCCGAGAACTACGGCGAGATGTTCATCGCCCGCTTCTGCGTCGGCGTCGGTGAAGCGGCGTATGGCAGCGTGGGCATTGCGCTGATCCTGAGCATCTTCCCGCCGCACCTGCGCTCCACGCTGACCGGCGCCTTCATGGCGGGCGGGGCCTTCGGCTCCGTGCTGGGCATGGCCACCGGCGGCTTCATCGCCTCGCGCCTCGGCTGGCGCTGGGCCTTCGGCGCGATGGCCCTGTTCGGCGCGGCGCTGGTGGTGCTGTACTTCCTGACTGTCACCGACAAGCGGGTCGGCAGCGTCCGACCCGCAAGCCGTGAAGCCAGTGGCCCGCCCCATGGCCTGCGGGCACTGCTGGCCGGCCTGTTCTCGTCCCGCTCGGTGATCTGCGCCTACATTGGCAGCGGACTTCAGCTGATCGTCATGTCGTCGGTCATGGCCTGGATGCCGAGCTACCTGAATCGATACTACGGCATGGCACCGGACCGGGCTGGCCTGACCTCGGCCCTGTTCGTGCTGATCGGCGCCATCGGCATGGTGGCCTGCGGCATGATGACGGACACCATCAGCCGTCGGGCTGCCCCCCGCAAGTGGTGGATGGCGATCATCTACAGCGTGAGCACCTGCGTGCTGTTGGGCGCGGCCTTTCAGTTGCCGACGGGTAGCGCCCAGCTAATTGCGATCGGCCTTGGCATGTTCGTCGCGGCAGGCACGTCCGGCCCGGCAGGCGCGATGGTGGCCAATCTCACGCCTACCGCCATCCACGCCACCGCCTTCGCAACGCTGACGCTCGCCAACAACCTACTCGGCCTGGCGCCCGGCCCCTTCGTCACCGGCTTTCTCGCCGACCGCTTCAGCCTTCAGTTCGCACTGCAGGTGATTCCCTTCGTCCCGCTGCTGGCCGCACTGGCCTTCATCGTTGGACGACGCAGTTACACAGCCGACCTGGCCCGCCTCGGAAAACGCCCGAACGGCGCTGCCTGAGCCTTATCGCCGATTCACACAATCCATCACGCCGTCATGAACGATCAAACCCCCACCGTCGTCATCGTCCCTGGCCTTCGAGACCACGTGGCCGAACACTGGCAGACCCTGCTGACCGCCCGTTTGCCCAAGGTACGCTCGGTACCGCCACTGGAAAAGGACAAGCTGAGCCTCGCGGCTCGGGTGGAAGCCCTGGAAGAAACCCTTGCCGGTGTCGACGGCCCGGTGATCCTGGTGGCCCACAGCGGCGGCGTGCTGATCGTCGCCCACTGGGCGAAATCTCCCCGCCGCCCCATCCAGGGCGCACTGCTGGCCACACCGCCGGATTTCGACACGCCCCTCCCGACCGGCTATCCAACCCAGGAGGCACTGCGCGACAACGGCTGGTTCCCGGTACCACGTACCCCGCTGCCTTTTCCCAGCATCGTCGCGGCGAGCACCAACGATCCCCTCGGCAGCATCGACCGGGTCGAAACCCTGGCCGGAGACTGGGGTAGCCGCTTCGTCGATATCGGCGCCGTCGGCCACCTGAATCCGGCATCCGGCTTCGGCGACTGGCCGCAGGCGGATGAATTCATCGTGGCGCTCTGCCGCTGATGCAGAGCCCGCACCATGTCCGGGATATTGTCCATCGAGGACTACGTCGACTTCATCTGCTCCTGGTGCCTGATCGGCAAGCTTAACCTGGCGCAGGCGCTCGTCGAATTCCGTAGGCAGTATCCCGGTACGCCGGTGCACATCGACTGGCGGCCCCACGAGCTACTGCCCGGCCCCTCACTGGAGGGGTTGCCCTGCCAACGCTTCCACCTGAAGCGGCTGGGCAGAGCGCCCTGGCCGTCGAGGCGCGCCGAGCCCAGGTCCGCGACGCAGCCGAGATGGCCGGCAAACCTCTACCGGCCTAGGCTGACCGTGCCTACATCGTGTTCCACAGCGTGCAGTAACCATTCGGCGAAATCTCATCGTCGCCGGGAATGAGCTTGCAGCGCCCCGGCGCCGTGGCGGAACTGCCCGGGATGAATTCCAGGCACGATGTACAGTTTTTGCCGTCAAGCGGGCTGTCCTGGTACTTGTACTGGGCCCTGAGAGTCTGATTGGTAGCCGCCGTAGCCTCGCCGGTCAGGCTGGCCAACGGAACGCAGGTCGCGCATGCGACGCTCAAGCGGATAAAGCGGCGGCGTGTAAGGTTCGCGCTCATGATGCTTGCTCTCCCTGTCGTGATGAAGGTGGATCAGGCCGCCATTATTGCCCGTGCTGCGTACGTGGCCATCGCTTCATTGAAGGAGCGGCTTCGCGGCTGCGGAGACCTGTCGCACCAACAGGTCTTCAAAATCCGCCACCGGCAAGGGCCTGGAGAACAGGTAGCCCTGCATTTCATCGCAATGGCAGCCCCGGAGATAGTCGCGCTGCACGACCGTTTCAATCCCTTCGGCTACGACCTTCAGCTTCATGCGGTGGGCCAGCTCCACGATGGAAACGGCGATCAGGCCTGACTCCGGGTCGGTCGTAATGCCACGGACGAAGGACTGGTCGATCTTCAGTGCGTCGATGGGAAAGCGACTCAGGTAGCCGAAGCTGGAATAACCGGTCCCGAAGTCGTCCAGGGACAGATCGACGCCAAGCCCTTTCAGTTCGTGCAGGATCTCGATGGTCTGCAACGGATCGTCCATCAGCATGCTCTCGGTCAGTTCGAGTTCGATACTTCCTGCCGAGATGCAATGCCGGGCCAGCGCGGCGCCGACGATGTCCGGCAGTTTGCCGGAGTGGAACTGGCGGGCCGAGACATTGACGGCCAGCCGTCCCCAGGCGCCGAAGCGCGCCTCCCAAGCTTGTTGTTGCCGGCAGGCCTCATCGATGACCCAGGTTCCGATGGCGACGATGAGGCCGGTGGCCTCCGCCAGCGGGATGAAGCTGCCCGGCCCTTCCACCCGGTCGCCCCGCTGCCAGCGGATGAGCGCCTCCGCCCCCGTGATCCGTCCGGTCTGGAGATCAACCTTGGGCTGGTAATACAGCCTGAACTCCTTGCGCCCCACCGCTCTGCGCAATGCCGCATCCAGTTCCAGTCGTGCAATCGCATCGGCGTTCATGGCCGCGGTATAGAAGCAGAAGCGGTTGCGCCCTTGGGCCTTTGCCTGATGCAGGGCCGTATCGGCATCCCGCAGCAGCTCGTTCGCGGTCTGCCCATTGTCCGGGAACATGCTAATCCCGATGCTGGCGGCGATATACAGCTCCGTCCCGTCCCCGAAGTGGAAAGGTGTCTCCAGCGCGGACAGGATGAACTGGGCGGCTTCCGCGGCGGTATCGGGGCTTGTCACCGATTCGAGGATCAGCAGGAATTCATCGCCACCCAGGCGACCGAGGGTGTCCTCGTTGCGTACCCGCGCACGCAGGCGTCGGGATGTCTCAAGCAACAGCAGGTCACCTGCCCGGTGGCCGAGGCTGTCGTTGACGGTCTGGAAATGATCAAGGTTGATGAACAGTACCGCCACCCGGTTGCCGCTGCGACGCGCGTGGTCCAGGGCGTGCTCCAGCCGTGACTGCAGCAGCAGGCGATTGGGCAACTCGGTCAGCGGGTCGTAATGGGCCAGATGCGCGAGTTGTTCCTCACTGCGCCGGACCTGGCTGATGTCGGTCAGGAGTGCCACGTAATTGGCGGTTTGCTCTTGATCGTCGAGGACCCGCGACACCGTCATCCAGCAGGGATAGAGTTCGCCGTTCTTGCGCCTGTTCCAGAGTTCGCCCTGCCACTGTCCGCTCCGGTCAAGGCTCGACCACATTGCCTGGAAGAACTCCGGCCCGTGGCGGCCCGAACGGAGCAGGCTGGGATTGCGACCGAGTACTTCCGCCTCGCCATAGCCCGTGATATCGATGAAAGCCCGATTCACAGCCACCAGCACACCTGCAGCATCGGTGATCATCACTCCTTCACGGGCACTCTCGAACACGCTTGCCGCTTGACGCAATCTCGCCTCCCGCTCCATCAGGGCGGCTTCCGTGGCCTTACGCTTAGTGATGTCCTCAATGACCGCAATGAAGTACTCAGGTTCGCCGGCTGCATCGCAAACCAGCGCAACGGTCAGGTGGACCCAGATTTCCTGTCCGTCCTTGCGGATGTAGCGCTTTTCGAGATCGTAGTTGTCGATCTCCCCGGCCAACACGCACCGTACCAGCGCCTCGTCCTCGTCCAGATCATCGGGATGGGTGATGCGCTGGAAGTTCAGCTGCAGCAACTCGTCCCGCGAGTAAGCCACGATATCGCAGAGCTTCTGATTGACCCGCAGCCATTGGCCGTCTGGTGCCACGTGGGCGATACCGACGGCCGCCTGTTCGAAGGTCGCCCGGAAACGCTCCTCCAGACTACGCATCCTGCGGCCAACCCGCTGGCGCTCGCTGATCAGGCCTGCGACCCGGGCCAGCAGCTCGCTCGTGGAGAACGGTTTGTGGATGTAATCCTGGACCCCGTGCTGCAAGAGTTTGCTGCGCAACGCATCATCGGCCTTGGCGGTCAGCATCACGATCGGCGTATCGTCAAACTGCGGATAGCGCCGGATGGCCTCCACCATGCCATCACCACTCAGGCGGGGCATCATCACGTCGGACAGGATCAGCGCGGGGAGCTGATCCAGAGCCATGTCCAGCCCCGCCTTGCCGTCGAAGGCACTGGCAATGCGGTAATGTTCCCGCAGGGCGCCAACGATGAAGGCATGCATGTCCGGGTTGTCCTCGACCACGAGGATCAGGGGCGCCGTAGCTACGGCAGCCGGGATATCCGCCGGCACTGCGCCCTGCACGTGATCGTCGACATAAGCAGCCACCAGGTCCGAGACATCCGGCCCATGTGGCATGACCACCACTCCCGAGGGTGCGGATGGCGGAAGTCGCACCGAGAACAGGGCGCCGCCCTGGGGCGCACCGCTCACCTCGATGCTCCCACCGTGCAGCAGGACGAATTCCTTCGAGATTGCCAGGCCGAGACCGGAACCACCTCGATACTTCCCTGAGCCATCTCCAATTTGCCGATAGCGTTCAAAGACCAGCAGGCGCATGGGCTCGGGCACACCCGGACCGCTATCCGCAACCTGGATCACCGGCCAACCGTCTTGCAGCGTCAGGCTGACCGTAATGCGCCCTCCATTCGATGTGAACTTGAAAGCGTTCGACAGCAGATTCAGCAATATCCTTTCGCACTTTTCCACATCGGCGTCCACCTCGAGTTTCTGAGGCCCCTCGACCCGATAGGTTATTCGACGATCAGCGGCCACTGTATCGAAATGGGAGGCCACCACGCGGACGAGGCCGGCCAGATCGAAGCGCGCATAGCGCAGCACCATGCGACCGGCGTCGAGCCGCGCGATATCGAGCAGATTGTCCACCTGGCGGTGCAACAACCGTGCATTGCGCAGTGCAACGCTGAGCCTGTTCCGCTCGTCGTCGTGAAGGCGGGGAGACGCCAGCAGATCTGCCAGCGGCCCGAGAATGAGCGTCAGCGGTGTGCGCAACTCGTGGCTGACGTTTGAAAAGAACTGGGTCTTCAGTTCGTCGAGCTCCAGCGTCTTCTGATAGAGCCGGTCGAGCTCCTCGTTCGCACTCTTCAGCTGCGCACTGGCTTCGGCCACCTCCCGCGAGCGCGCGAAAACCTCGGTCTCCATGCGCAGGGCCTGCTGACGCAGGTTGTCATTGAGCCGACTCTCCTCGACCCCCTGCTGCTTGAGGAGGACGAACTCGGTGACGTCCTCGACGCGATGGATGATGTAGGCGAGTCGTCCATCCTCGCCTGCTACCGGGGTGTTCAGCGGACTCCAGTAGCGCGCCTCGAAGCCGCCCCCCTCCTCCGCCGGGCGGCGGATATCGTATTTCTGGACCGGCATGGCATCCGCAAGGCCTGTTTGCAGCACGCGCAGCAGCGATGCCCGGAGATTGCGCACGCCTTCTGCCCCCGGATCCTCAGGGTTATCGGGGAAGACATCGAAGATGTGCTTTCCGAGAATGCCTTCCCGGTGTGTCTTCGTCGCTCTGACGTAGGCTTCGTTGACCGCGACGATCTTGAGATCCCGGTCGAGAACCAGATAAAGACCTGGTGCGGCATTGAAAAGTCGCCGGAAATCAGGATTGTTCTTCGCGACGTGTTCGCTCGCGTCCATGACATACCCCTGCTCGCGTCACACTTTGGCAAAGCGGCCGCAGAACATTCAACAGCCGATTGAACTCCAGCAGGCTACACTTTGGGCAGACATGAACCGAGTGAAATACTAGACGCATCTTGCGTAGGGTATTTCACACTTTCGGCATGAAATACCCACTCCGGGTTCTTATTCAGGCTTCTGCTGCGGGCCTGCGGGCAATCAGGCCTATCAAGGCCGAACGTCCACGGTGCCCGCTACCTTCGGTGATCTCCTCTTCATATTCGACGAGCTCCTCGATTTCCCAGCCGCTGAAGGCCTCCCGCAGGACCTCTTCGGTATAAAGGTTTTCCACCGCCGACGGGCCTCCCGTACCGTATTCGAGCTGCTTCGGCGTATAGCCCTGGAGCAGGATCCGCCCACCGGGCCGGGTCATCTGTTTCATGACTTCGAACTGCCGCTCCCGCCACTCGGGGCCGACGAACTGGATGAAAATGCCGACGACCCAGTCGAAGTGCGCCTGGAATTCGGCTGGCGACCACCCCGGTGCAAGCATGTCGGCCTGCAGGAAACGTACATCCAGATTCTTCCCGGCAGCCAGACGGCGAGCCTTTTCCACCGCGACGGCGGAGATCTCGATGGCCGTCACGTCCAGCCCCTGCTCGGCCAGCCAAACCGAATTCCGCCCTTCCCCATCGGCAACCGACAAGGCCCGGCTGCCATCCTGCAGGCGCTCAGCCCGTCGGGCCAGAAAGCGGTTGGGTTCGGTGCCGAACAGATAATCGTCGCCGGCGTCCTGATAACGCTTGCTCCAGAAGCTTTCTTGATTCATCGGACTTTCCTCCAGGGAAATGAGTGGCTTCATATCTAAGGGCCTCAGTGCATACCCATTCGAAGTGAGTGCGTGGCGTCGCAGAAGTTCACGCGACACAGATTCTCGCCAAAATTGGCCTAACTTTACGAACATCTTCCGCTTTCACCTGTCGACGGAGCTTATGGAAGCATGTAGCTTTGTCCCCTTTCGCAACACCCGCATTCCTGGAGTAATACAGTGAAAATCAGCCTGATCCGGTCCTTGCTGGCCCTCGCCTTCGCCACGCCAGTCCTGCTTTCGGCACCGGCGACAGCCCTGGAGGCTCCGGCTGCGCAGCGCCTCGCCCCGACCACCGAGCAGGCCCAAACCGCGTATCTGAGCGCCCAATTGCTCGGGCGCTATCACTACAAAGCGCAGCCCCTCGATGACGCGCTGTCGGAAAAGATCTTCAACCGCTATCTGAAGGCTTTGGATCCCGAGCGCCTGTATTTCACCCAGGCCGACATCGACTCCTTCGCCGATGCGCGGACACTGCTCGACGACGCGATCCAGCGCGGCAACCTGGCCATCCCCTTCGCGATCTTCCAGCGCTACGAACAGCGCTCCGCCGAGCGCCTGAAGAAGGCCCGCGAGCTGCTTAACCAGAACTTCGATTTCAGCGTCAACGAAAGCTACCCCTACATGCGCGACAAGGCGCCCTGGCCGAAGGACGAGGCCGAGGTTCAGGACTTGTGGCGCAAGCGGGTCAAAAACGACTGGCTGCGCCTCAAGCTGGCCGGCAAGGACGATAAGTCGATCCGCGAAACCCTCATCAAGCGTTACGACAATTATCTGGCCCGTGCGTCGAAGAACAAGAGCGACGACGTGTTCCAGATCTTCATGAACGCCTTCGCGATGTCCATCGAACCCCATACCAACTACCTGGGGCGCAGCGCATCGGACGATTTCGACATCTCCATGCGCCTGTCACTGGTAGGGATCGGCGCCGTGCTGCAGGAACGGGACGACTACATCACGATCCGCGAGCTGGTGCCCGGCGGCCCGGCCGCTCGCTCCGGCAAGCTCTCCGTCGGCGACCGCATCGTCGGTGTCGGCCAGGCGGAGGGCGCACCGGCGGATGTGGTCGGGTCGCGGGTGGACGAGGTAGTCAAGCTGATCCGCGGCACCAAGGACACCAAGGTCACGCTGGACATCCTGCCTGCCGACGCCGGTCAGGACGGCAAGCACAAGCTGGTTTCGCTGGTACGGGACAAGATCAAGCTGGAGGAGCAGGCCGCCAAGAAAACCGTGATCAAGTCCGGCGACGGTGCCAACGCGCGCCGCATCGGCGTCATCACGCTGCCGACCTTTTATGAGGACTTCGAAGGCCGCCGCAAGGGCGACAAGGACTACCGCAGCGCCAGCCGCGACGTCGTCCGCCTGATCGAGGAGCTCAAGAAGGACAAGGTGGACGGACTGCTGATCGATCTGCGCAACAATGGCGGCGGCTCGCTGCGTGAGGCGGTGGAACTGACCGGCCTGTTCATCGACAAGGGGCCGGTCGTGCAGCAGCGCCGCACGGACGGCAAGATCGGCGTCGAGAGCGACGAGAATGCCGGTACGGCCTGGGACGGTCCGATGGCCGTGCTGATCAACCGGGCGTCGGCGTCGGCGTCCGAGATCTTCGCTGCGGCGCTGCAGGACTACGGCCGCGCACCGATCATCGGCGAGCCGAGCTTCGGTAAGGGTACGGTGCAGACACTGGTCAACCTCGACGAGATCGCCAAGAACAGCAAGCCGAAGTTCGGTGAGCTGAAGATGACCGTCGCCCAGTTCTTTCGCATCAACGGCGGGACGACGCAGCTCAAGGGCGTGACCCCCGACATCCGTTTCCCGTCCGCGTCCGACACGGACAACTACGGTGAGTCGAGCTACGACAACGCCCTGCCCTGGGTGCAGATCGACGCCGCCAGCTTCAAGCCAGCCGGCAATCTGAAGGACGTGATCCCGGCACTGCAGACCCGTTACCAGGCTCGCACCGCCGCTGACAAGGATTTCCAGAGCCTGCTGGACGATATCGCCGACGTCCGCCGGCAACGGGAAAGCAAGTCGATCTCGCTCAACGAAACCGAGCGCCGGAAGGAAAAGGATATCCGGGAAAATCGCCTCAAACAGCGTGAGAAAGGCGATCTGAAGGGCAAGCTGGCTGCGCTGCGGGACGATGGCCTGCAGTCCGGCGAACGCAGCCTGGCGGCCGATCTGGCGGCCGAGAAGGCGCGCAAAGACGTGAAGGACTTGCTGCTCGACGAGGCGGCACGCATCGTCGCTGACGAAGTCGACCTCCTCTCCGGCAACGCCCAGGTTGCCATGCGCAATCGCACTGGCGCTGCACCTATCGTGACCCGCTGATCACGCCTCCGCCCATAGCAAAGCGCCACCGCGGGTGGCGCTTTTTTTATGCCCTGAAACGCAAAGTGGCGGCTCCATCGGAGTCGCCACTTGGGTACTGCCTTGCGTGCCCGGGCACGCGATGGACGGCTTACTTGTTGACCGCGTCCTTCAGCTTCGAACCGGCAGAGAACTTCGGCTGCTTGGAAGCAGCGATCTGGATCTCGGCACCGGTTTGGGGGTTGCGGCCCACACGGGCGGCGCGCTCGCCAACGGCGAAAGTGCCGAAACCGACGAGGGTCACGCTCTCACCCTTGGCCAGGGTTTCGGTGATGATTTCGGTGAGGCTGTCCACCGCGCGGCCAGCGTCGGCCTTGGTGAGACCACTCTTGCCAGCCAGTGCATCGATCAGTTCAGTCTTGTTCATAGCTCGTCTTTTGTAGTGAAAGAAATGGGTGGATACAGGAGCTGCGACAGGTGACGCTTTGCGCCTGCAGCGCTCTACACACCCGCGGGCGGTAGCTTACCCTGCTCTTTTCCGCCTGTGGCACGAATCTCAAGGTTTTACGCGCTTTTCAGCAGATTTCGGGGGCTGCGGCGGGCCCATCAGGCGTCCGCGAGCTCCTTCAGGCGCTCAAGGGCCTCGTCGATGCGGTCCACGGCGATCACCTGCATGCCTGGGATGTCCTGCTTCGGGGCGTTGGCCTTGGGCACCAACGCCATCGTGAAGCCAAGCTTGGCCGACTCCTTCAGGCGCTCCTGACCCCGCGGTGCCGGCCGGATTTCGCCAGCCAGACCCACTTCGCCGAACACCACCAGCTGCGCCGGCAGCGGCCGGTTGGTCAGCGAGGAGACGATGGCTAGCAATACTGCCAGATCTGCCGCCGGCTCGGTGATCTTGACGCCGCCTACCGCATTGACGAACACGTCCTGGTCGAAACACACCACGCCGGCATGGCGATGGAGCACAGCCAGCAGCATGGCCAGCCGGTTCTGCTCCAGACCGACGGACAACCGCCGCGGACTGGGGCTGTGAGCGCTATCCACCAGCGCCTGGATCTCCACCAGCAGCGGCCGCGTGCCCTCCTGGGTGACCAGCACGCAGGAGCCCGGCACCTGCTGCCCGTGCTGGGACAGAAAGATCGCCGACGGGTTGGAAACCCCCTTCAGCCCCTTCTCGGTCATCGCGAAAACACCCAGCTCATTGACTGCGCCGAAGCGGTTCTTGAAGGCCCGCACCAGGCGGAAGCTGGAGTGGGTGTCGCCTTCGAAATACAGCACGGTATCGACGATGTGCTCGAGCACCCGCGGCCCGGCCAGCGTGCCGTCCTTGGTCACGTGACCGACCATGATCAGGGTGCTGCCGCCCTGCTTGGCGAAGCGGGTCAGCTGGGCGGCGCATTCGCGCACCTGAGCCACAGAACCGGGCGCCGAGCCCAGGGTTTCCGAGTAGACGGTTTGGATCGAGTCAATCACCGCCACGTCGGGCTTGACGTCCCGCAGACTGCCGAGAATTCGTTCGAGATTGATCTCCGGCAGCAGTTGCAGACCACGCGCATCGAGCTGCAAGCGGGCGGCCCGCAGCGCCACCTGCTCGGCAGACTCTTCACCGCTCACATACAACGCGCGCAGATGGCCGGACAACAGGGCCAAAGCCTGCAGCAGCAACGTGGACTTGCCGATGCCGGGATCGCCACCGATCAGCACCACACCGCCGGGCACCAGGCCGCCGCCCAGCACACGGTCGAATTCCTCGATACCGGTCGGGACCCGCGCTGATTCCTTCGGCTGGATGTCGGCCAGCGTCTGCAGTCTGCCGGAATCCCCGGCCAGCGCCGAGAAGCGTTTGACGATCGGCGCCTCCGGCTCGACGATGGATTCGACCAGCGTGTTCCACGCGCTGCAGTGCGGGCACTGCCCCTGCCAGCGCGGGGACTTGCCGCCGCACTCGGTGCACACGTGCACCGTCTTGACCTTGGCCATCAGCGATCCAGGCCCTTCACCTGCACCGGCACGCGCGGCGCCAGGGCACAGAACAACTCGTAGCTGATGGTGCCGGCGGCCGTGGCCACTTCATCCGCCGCCAAACCTTCGCCCCACAAGGTGACCGGCGTACCGACGCCGGCCTCCTCGAGATGGGTCAGGTCGCAGGCCAGCATGTCCATCGACACACGGCCGAGCACGCGAGTCCGCCGCCCTCCGACCAGGATCGGAGTGCCGGTCGGCGCATGACGCGGATAGCCGTCCGCGTAACCGCAGGCGACGGTGCCGATGCGCATCGGCCCATCGGCTGTAAAGGTGCCGCCGTAGCCGACCTTGTCCCCGGTCTGGATGCTTTGCGTACCGATGACCTCGCTGCTCAGCGTCATCACCGGGCGCAGACCGATGGCCTCGGCGCTCTGCAGATCCGGCATTGGCGAGCCGCCGTACAGAATGATGCCCGGGCGGGTGATCTGCCCGGCGGCCTCCGGAAACCTCAGCAGCGCAGCCGAATTGGCCAGGCTGACCGGCAGATCGAGGCCGGCAGTCAGGGAACGGAACACGCCGAGCTGGCCGGCGATGCCCACCTCGTCATCGGCGCGGGCAAAGTGGGTCATCGGTGTGATCGAGCGGATACACGGCAGAGCCCGCAGCCGGGCCAGCGCCGCGGCGAAGTTGTCAGCGGTGAAGCCTAGGCGGTTCATCCCGGAATTGATCTTCAGCAGTACGTCGAGAGGCGCATCCAGGCGGGCCCGCTCCAGCATCTTGAGCTGGGCCTCGCCGTGGATCGCCGGGGTCAACCCCAGCGCCACCACCTCGGCCAGATCGGCCGGCTCGAAAAACCCCTCCAGCAGCGTGATCGGCTGCTGCAGCCCCGCCTCCCTCAGCTTGCGTGCCTCTTCAATATCCAGCAAGGCAAACCCGTCGGCGACGTCGCCGAAGGCGGCAAGCGCATTGGCCAGTCCGTGCCCGTAGGCGTTGGCCTTGATGACGGCGAACGCCTTGGCGTTACCGGAACGGTTCTTTGCGAGCTGATAGTTGTGACGCAAGGCCTCGAGATTGATCGAGGCACGTATCGGACGGGGCATGGTGGTTTTTCAGTTTCTTGACGATGCGAGGCGGCCGATCTCCTCGGTGACGAAATCGGCAAAGGTATTGACCAGACGGGAGCGGAACTTGTCCTTCAACAGGATCACTTCCAGCGGCGTGTGCAAACGGGGTTCGAGCGGAATGCCGACCAGCCGCCCGGCCTTCACTGCGCTCTGGATCGCTGCCTTCGATGCGATAGCGACGCCGAAGCCCTGGGCAACCAGGTGCTTGACCGACGAAAGGCTGCCAAGTTCTGCCGCAACGTTGAGATCCTCGTAGGGAATCCCGGCGGACGCAAAGAACTGGTCCACCAGATCCCTTATTGCATTGCCCGGCTCCCGGTGAATCAGCGGATGCGGTGCGATCTGCTCGGCACGCACGCTGAGTTCCCGCGCCAGCATGTGATCCGGCGCGACGATCAGCTGCAGTTCGTCCTGCCCGGCGCCGCGCCGATCGAGCGTCGGCTGCTCGGTGACGATCTCGATGAGGCCCACGTCGAGGTTACGATCCATCACGCGGGACTCGATGAGCTGGGAATTGCCCACCGACACCCGAGGGATCACCCGCGGGTAGCGCCGCTTGAAGCCTTCGAGCAGAAAAGGCAGCCAGTAGCCGGCGATGGTGGTGCTGGTACCCAGGTGCAGCACCCCCGACAACTCGTCGGTCAGTTCAGACACCCGCGACTCCAGCTCTTCGGTGAGGCCGAGGATCCGTTCGGCGTAGGCCATCACCAACTCGCCCGCGGCGGTCAGGACCACCCGGCCATGGCCACGGTCGAACAGGCGTGTATTGAACTGCTCTTCCAGCTGCTTGATCTGGAAGGTGACGGCTGGTTGCGTCATGAACAGCGCTTCTGCAGCGCGCGTGAAGGATCCGTGGCGGGCAACCGCGTGGAACACCTGAAGTCGACGATCAGCCATGACTCATAAATCCGGTTTATGTATACCCTATTGGATCACAACATTGATCCAGTCGCCAGAAGAGGTCACAACCTTCGTGGTATAAAGCGCGGTCCAAAAAATAAATCACCGCGCTCTCGTATCCCAGCGATGCCTTTCGGTTTCTACATGATCATGGCGGCGCAGTTCTTCTCTGCGCTGGCCGACAATGCCTTGTTGATCGCCTCGATCTACGTACTGCGGGAGATGCAAGCCCCGCAGGAATACGAGCCGCTCCTCAAGCTTTTCTTCACGCTGTCCTATGTGTTGCTGGCTGCCTTCGTCGGCGCCTTTGCCGACTCCATGCCCAAGTGGCGGGTGATGCTGATCAGTAACACCATCAAGATACTCGGGTGTGCATCGATGTTCTTTGGGCTGCATCCGCTGGCGGCGTACGCCATCGTCGGCCTGGGCGCGGCGGCCTACTCACCCGCCAAGTACGGGATTCTCACCGAGTACCTGCCCCACAGGCTGTTGGTGGTCGCCAATGGCTGGATCGAAGGGCTCACGGTTGGCGCGATCATTCTCGGTACCCTGGTCGGCGGCATGCTGATCAAGCCTGCCATCTCCCAAACGCTGCTGGGCATCGACCTCCCCTATGTGGACACCGGCATCGACACCGTCCCCGAGATGGCGTTGACCATCGTCGGCCTGCTCTACCTGACCGCCGCCCTGTTCAACCTCAAGGTGCCTGATACGGGCGTTGACCACAAGGTCCTGCGCAAGAATCCCATCTACCTGCTGCACGATTTCAATCATTGCCTGAAGCTGCTGTGGCGCGACAAGCTGGGGCAGATCTCCCTGGCCACCACGACACTATTCTGGGGCGCTGGCGCCACGCTGCAGTTCATCGTGATCAAGTGGGCGGAACAGGCGCTGCACCTGGATCTGTCCCGGGCCTCTATGCTGCAGGGCGTCGTAGCCGTCGGCGTGGCGATCGGCGCCGTAATGGCCGCCAAGATGGTCACGATGAAGGCCTCGGTGCGCGTGATCCCGCTCGGCATCATCATGGGGATCATCGTCAATGTGATGATCTTCGTGACCGACATGAACCTGGCCATGGCGCTGATGGTCCTGATCGGCGCGCTGTCCGGCTTCTTCGTTGTGCCGATGAACGCCCTGCTCCAGCATCGCGGCCACATCCTGATGGGAGCGGGCCACTCCATCGCCGTTCAGAATTTCAACGAGAACCTATCGATCCTGGTGATGACTGGGCTTTATGCCTTCCTGATCCGTACCGGCTTCTCGATCAGCACGGTCGTCGTGGCTTTTGGCCTGTTCGTGGCGGGAACCATGTACCTCGTGAAGCTCCGTCACGAAGCCAACCAGCGCGAGTTCGACTCCGTCTCCAGCCTGGAAGACATCCACCACTAAGGGGAATCGATGCGGGGCGGCCCAAGAATGCCCTCCCGCCAGCCCCCTTCCGGGACCCTCTTTCGCCTTACTCCGTATCGCCAAGCAGCCTGTGAGCCTCGGCGTGCCGGTACATATCGAGCGCGGTATTAAGCCCGGTTTTCTGGCGGATGGCGGTCTGGTAATTGGCAACCGTCTTGACGCTGAGGAAGAGCCGGGCAGCGATCTCCTCCACCGTACGCCCCGCAGCCAGCAACCTGAAGATTTCGAACTCCCGCGGAGACAGGGCCAGATGTGGCGCGTGCCCGCCATCTGACGATAGCGCGTCGGCAATCTCTGGCGCCAGGGCCTGCTCACCACGGGATACCCGCCGCACCGCGTCGATGAGTGCATCGGGTTCGCTACTCTTGGTGAGGTAGCCATCGGCGCCGGCGCGCAAGGCCTGACCGACCATAGAGGCGCTATCGTGCATCGAGAAGATCAGCACCCTGAGCCCGGGCTGGCGTGCCTTGACCCGGGCCAGCGTCTCCAGGCCGCCACGTCCGGGCATCGACAGGTCAAGGACCAGGACGTCGGCCGAGTGGTCGGCGAACCATTGGCAGACGGAATCCGCATCGCCGAAATCGGCCACGACCTCCATGTCGGGCTCAAGCTCCAGCAGGCGCCGGTAGCCGGTGCGGACGACGGAATGATCATCCGCGAGGACCACGCGCAGGCGCGCGCTCATGGTGTTTCCTGCCCGCGAAGCCGGGTGGAGAGAGGGGATGCTTCGAAGATCATGCAATGAAAGTTCAGCCGGGTTCACGACACAGCCACGGCAGTTGCGGTCAGACGAGCGCATTGTCGGCGGCTGCATGAGTCGGCCGAATCCTGCCAGCTTTTGGGGCATTCGGGGAAGCGTGGTATCGCGCCCCCTCCCCTGAGCTGACGTACAGACCACCCCATCCACCATGGCAAAGCGGCAGACGGGCCGTCTTATGACCCGTCTGCCGCAAACCAGGACTGGTGATTACAGGCTGTAGCGGATGCCGACCCACAGAGTGCGGGGTGCGCCTGGGGCCAGGAAAGTGGAGCTCACCAGCGGGTACTCGCCGCCCACCGCCGGGAAGGGCCGCGCAACGATGCCGCCTGTGCTCGAGAACCCCGTAGCGCCGAGTTGGGCCGCAGTGCTGTACTCCCGGTCGAACAGATTGTTGATCTGCCCGAACAGCTGCACCTGGCGATTGACCTTGTAGTTGGCAGTCAGGTTGGTCACCGTATAGCCGCCGGACTTGCCGCTTCCCAAGTAATAGACGCCATCCGGCTGATGTTGATTATTCTCGTTGCCCCGCGCATAAGAGCCGGACACGCCGATCAGGTCCACGCCCAGCGACAGCGCCTCGCCAAACTCGTAATCGGCCGACGCCTTGATCATGTGCTTGGGGATCAGCGGAATGCGGTCACCCGGCTTGATATCCACCGTGCCTTCAAGGCCCGGGCCGGCGCTGTTGGTGCTGTTGCCCGCGGCGCCGACGGTCTCGGCCGTACGGTAGGTGGCATCCAGGTAGGTGTAGTTGAGGGCCAGGCTGAGCGGCCCGATGCGGGTGCTGCCGCCGGCCTCCACACCCTGCCGGCGGGTCTCGCCAAAGTTCTTGAAGTAGCCATAGCCCGCCTGCTGGTCGGCGACGAACAGGATGTCGTCGTGGTTGTCGGAGCGGAACAGGCCGACGTTCCAGCGGCTGGTGGAACCGATCTGGCCGCGCATGCCCACATCCCAGGTCTTGGTCACGACCTGCTTGAGGGGCGGGTCACCCGCCATTGCATTCGGGAGCTTGCAAGGGTTGTCCGGATTGGCGCAGCCCAACTCGATCGCCGTAGGCGTGCGGCTGCCCTCGGTGTAACCGGCATAGGCGTTCCACGCGCGAGACGGCGCGAAGCTCAGCCCCACCGCGGGATTGAAACGGTCGAAGACGTGATTGCCGTCCAGGGAGTCGGCGCCGCCGCCCGGATTGAGGTTGTCCCGATTCTTAACCGTCGTCCGGTTGTAGCGGCCGGAAACGGTCGCATGCCAGTAGTCGTTGATGGACAGGGTGTCCGTGGCGAACAGGCTCCATGTGCGGGTGTGGCCGTTCAGGCTGACGCGGGAGTCGAAGGCATCTTCGGAGTTCTGCGTACCGTCGGCAAAGGCATTGACCGGCGTGATCGTGCGATCCGGGTTTATGTATCCGAACTGGGCGCCCTGCTGGAAGCTCACATTGCTCTGATCGTAACCGGCACCGGCGATGAACAGGTTGCGGCGCCCGAGCAGATCGGATGAGAAGGAGGCCTGGCCGGAGAAGCCGAGATTCTCCTGATCGCTGCGGGTCCGGTTGATCAGCCCGGTACATTTCTCGTTGGGCTCTTCGTTGGCCAGTGCATTGGCGATGCAACGCCAGGACGGGAAAGGCGTATTGCTGGCGTTGGCACCACTGGTGGGGAAACCCGAGTAGCCGGCTGCTGCCAGCGCGGCACGTTCCGATGCGCTGGGCTGGTAGATCGACTGATCCAGCGAACCCTCGTTGATGTCCCCGTTGTAGGTGGAGGCATTGATCTTCCGGTAATACACATTGCCGGACAGTAGCGTCGTGTCGTCCAGGCTGTGCTTGCCGGTCAGGTTGACGAACAGGGACCGGTTCTTGGTGATGTCCGGCTGGGTGTAGACGCTGCTGTAATCCTGGTCGAGGAAACGCGTTTCCTGCAGACCATTGCCGGTGAGGCGGTTGTCAGCATAGGACACGGTCAGGTCCAGGTCGGTCCTGGCGTTTTGCCAGCCAAATTTCCCGAAGGCCTGGCGCACATCGGACGGCGAGTTGGTACGCCAGCCGTTCTCGTGGAACTGGTTCGCGGTGACATACCACTCCAGCCCCTTGTCGTTGAAACCACCGTGCTCGAACTCGACCGAGCGACGGCCGTAGGAGCCCGCGGTCACCTGCACCGAGGTACCAGGATGGGTGCGCCCTTCCTTGGTCTGGATCGCCAGCGCGCCGCCCAGGGTATTGAGGCCGAACAGCGGGTTGGAGCCCGGCATCATGTTCATCGAGGCAATTGCCGCCTTCGGGATCAGATCCCAGCTGACCACGTCGCCAAAGGGCTGGTTGATGCGCACTCCGTCGAGATAGACCGACAAGCCCTGCGGCGTTCCGAGCAGCGGCGAGGCGGTGTAGCCCCGGTAATTGACATCGACCTGGAAGGGGTTGCCCTGCACCTCATTGACATGCACGCCGCTGAGCTGGCGATTCATGAACTGGGCCACATCGAGGGCCCGCCGCTTCTCGATGTCCTTGTCGGTGGCTGTCTGCACCGGGGCAGCGATCTTAGCGAGCGGCAGCTCCAGCCCCGGAAGCGGAGTCTGGCCAACCACCACGACAGTGGGGGCGATGGTGTCGTCGTCCGCCTGCGCGCCGGCAGCAAACGTTGCCAGAACAGCGAGTGCAAGGGGGTGAAGACGAGGACGGCGAACCACGGAAGTTAATGGGGCTGGCTGACGACGGGCGTGTTGCATGATGAGGCTTGTCTCCCTTTTATGATTGGGCGCAGGTTACGCAAGGGTCGGTCTGTGCGCCATGGGAAAAATTCCCGATGGTGAGGGAGAAGACAATAAGGACCGCACGGGTAAAGCGTTGACGTTGGAATTTAGCGTCAATATAATAGGAATCGTTCGCATTTGCATTCCGGGATCCTGGGTCGGGCGATTTCGCCGACCGTCCGAAGTGCGCTGATGCATCAAATCTCAGCCAGCCAGCTACCTGCCCCAAAGCATGTCGCAAGCCAGCCAGGAAGCAAGCCCGACTGGAGACTGACATGAACGCAGCCATGCCCTTGGCGGCTCCCCCGCAACAAGCCCTGCCCGCCCCCGTCCTGATGCTCTCGCGCCAGGACAGTCCCCTGCCCGTGCGTCGCAGCATGGTGGGCACCGGCGTCGCGGTCGTTCTGCACCTGGCGCTGCTGGGGCTGTTCGCCTACCAGTTCGAAAGTTCGATCCCGCCGATCACGCCGCCGCAGCCGTACATGACGGTCAGCCTCGTGTCACCCGACACCCCGAAGCCGACGCCGCCTCAGCCGCCTCAGCCGCGCCCGCAGCAGCCTGCCGTCAGCAAGCAGCAACCCGTTGCCAAGCAGCGCCCTGCCCCGCCCACCGTGGCGCCCAGCAAACCAACGCTGACCTCCGCTGCGACTGCTACCAACGCCGTCGAAGCCACGGCTCCTGCCGCCCAGCCGGCACCTCCGGCGCCGCCCGTCCAGGCTCCGGCCAAGGAGGCACCGGTGGCGATCGTTCCGCCGCGCTTCGACGCCGCCTATCTATCCAATCCCGCACCGGAGTACCCGCGCCTGTCCCGTCGCATGGGCGAAGAAGGACGGGTGCTGCTCAAGGTGCAGGTGGGTGCCGACGGACGTCCGACCGACGTCAGCATCTTCAAGAGCAGCGGCTTCACGCGCCTGGACGAAAGCGCCCGCGACACCGTCCTTCGCAGTTGGCGCTTCGTACCGGCCCGCCAGGGCGACCAGACGGTTGCCGGCACCGTCAAGGTGCCCATCGATTTCACACTCAACCCCGCGTCCTAAGAAGGAATTCCCATGAACGAATCCACTTTCAGTTTCGGCCATATCTGGGCCCAGGGTGACAGTGTCTCCCACGGTGTCGCCATCATCCTGGTGCTGATGTCCCTGGCCTCCTGGTCGGTGATCCTCATCAAGGCCTGGAGCCTCGTG
This sequence comes from Pseudomonadota bacterium, assembly GCA_018241685.1. GTDB lineage: Bacteria > Pseudomonadota > Gammaproteobacteria > Burkholderiales > Rhodocyclaceae > Zoogloea. Next base: position 31,692 of record JAFEDJ010000006.1, on the reverse strand, counting down.
CGCCTGCGCCGCATGAGCACCGCCGCCAAGCAGTTCTGGCACGCCACCAGCATGGACGCCGGCATGGCCGCGCTGGCCCCGAACTCAGCCGAGAACCCTTTCCACGATCTGGCCAGCCGCAGTACCGAAGCCGTCGCCCATCACGTCACGCACCAGAACGAACTGCATGGCGTACTCAACCTGAACGACTGGCTGACCAGCACCATGCGCCAGTCCATCGACGACTCCACCGGCCGCATGCAAGGCGGGCTGTCCATCCTGGCCTCGGTCGGCGCTACGGCTCCGTTCATCGGCCTGTTTGGTACAGTGTGGGGCATCTATCACGCACTGATGGGTATCGGCGCCGCCGGCCAGGCCACCCTCGACAAGGTTGCCGGCCCGGTGGGCGAGTCCCTGGTGATGACCGCCGGCGGCCTGGCCGTCGCGATTCCTGCCGTGCTGGGCTACAACGCCCTGGTGCGCGGCAACAAGGAAATCCTGGCCCGCCTCAAGCACTTCGCCCATGACCTCCACGCCTTCCTGGTGACCGGCGGCAAAGTCCGCAAGAACCCGGCCAGCATCCATCCCCTGCCGACCCGGAAGGAAGCGCAATGAGTTTCAGCAGCCACTTCGACGACGATGGCGAGGTGATGTCGGAGATCAACATGACGCCCCTGGTGGACGTGATGCTGGTTCTGCTGATCATCTTCATCATCACCGTCCCGGTGATCAACCACGCGGTCAAGCTTGATCTCCCCAAGGCCAGCAGCCAGCAGGAGGACGTAAAACCGGACAAGATCAACCTGTCCATCAAGGCGGACGGCAGCCTGTCCTGGAATGGGGAAAACGTCGCCGCCGACGAGTTGCAGAGCCGCCTCGAAGGCGTTGCGACCCGCCAGCCGCAGCCGGAACTCCATCTGCAGGTGGACAAGCGCGCCGAGTACGACCACGTTGCCCAACTGTTGTCCTCGGCCAGCCGCCTGGGACTGGGCAAGATCGCCTTCGTGACCGAGCCCGGAGCCCATTGAAGACTGCTGATACAAGCAACAATCCCACAAACGGGGGTGAGCAGATCACCCCCGTTTTTTCGTCCGAACTCAAGAGTTGCGGGCAATAAAAAACCTCCGCCCGCTTTGCGCGGGTAGGAGGCTTTTTCCATGCACCGCGAGACGCTTGCGGTGCAGATGGTGCGTTACGACTTAACGGTCGGCGGTGAGCTGGGCGAGGAACGCAGCTTCCTTTTCGGCCGGGAAAGCATGTGCTGCCATGATGCGCTGAACAGCCGTCGGTGCGCTGTTGTTATCCACCGAAAACTCGATACCGATCGTACGACCATTGGCGGCCAAGGTCATGAACGCACTACGCCAGCGCTGGGACTCTGCCAGACGTTCGCGAACTTCGCTTTCGTTGCGGATCACGACGCCCGCGGCCTTGAGGGAATCCAGAAACTCTGCGTAGGACTCGTTGCAATAACTGCCCATCGACTTCTCCTGTTAAATCCGGTGATCGCTCACCTGTACTCCCTTAACGCAAACGTCAGCAAGCTGGATGACAGGATTTCAAAAAAATTTTCAAGGCGCGCAAGGTGCCTCCGACAGGCGCTTGCTTCCACTCAATCCGGTGGGAGAACGAACTCGAAGACATTTCCCTGAGGGACACTTCGAGCCCCGATCGTGCCGCCATGGGCCTGGATGATGGAGCGGGTGATCGCCAAGCCCAGGCCGGCTCCGTCGCCCTCATTGTGGCGGGACGCGTCAACACGGTAGAAGCGGTCGAACAGGCGTGGCAGATGCTCGGCTGGAATCGGCTCTCCACTGTTCTCCACCGCGAGGCGGGTCATGCCGTCCGGAGCGATGTCGATCGTCACATCGACACGTCCGCCCTCAGGCGTATGACGCAAGGCGTTGGACAACAGGTTACCCACCGCCCGGCGCAACATCAGACGATCGCCGCCCGCCGTGCCCCGCCCTTGTAGACGCAGCACCACGCGCAGTTCATCGGCAACCGGCCCATAGAACTCAAACAGCGCTGCGACCTCGTCGGCCAGTTCGAAGGTTTCGTGGGCCGGCACAATCAGGCCGTTGTCCGCCTTGGCCAGGAACAACATGTCGCCGATCATCCGCGACAGGCGCTCGAACTCCTCGGCGTTGGACTCGAGCACCTCACGATACTCGTCGGCCGTGCGCGTCCGACTCAGGGCCACCTGGGTCTGGGTCATCAGGTTGCTGATCGGCGTGCGCAGCTCGTGGGCCAGGTCGGAAGAGAAATCCGACAGGCGCCGGAAGGACTCCTCCAGCCGACCCAGCATGGCATTGAGGGAACGGGCGAGCTCCGCCAGTTCGACGGGCACTGCCTCCGCCGACAGCCTCCGGTCCAGGCTACGGGCACTGACCTGGGCGGCGAGCGCGCCCATTTTCCGCAACGGCGCCAGGCCACGGCGGGCTACCACCCAACCAAGCAGCCCCGTAGCGACGCTGCCACCGAGCACCACCAGCCACAGGCTGTGCAGGAAACCATCCATGAAATGACGGTGATGGGAAATGTCCGTAGCCACCGCGACGACGACCGGCGGCGCGCCTTCGATACCGCTGGGCAACGTGCCGACGATACCGCGGAACGGCACCCCGTCCACCGTCTCCCACACGAAAGGATGGCCGGCATCCGGCTTGTCACCCCGTTCCAGCAGCATTTGCGGGAAGGGGCTGTCGCGGGTCGCAAAGAGGGTGCGGCCGTCGGTACCGGTCACTACCACCGCCAGCCCATGATGGCCGATCAGCGCATCGTCCATCTGCTGCACCAACGTGTCCAGGTCGTCCGGGCTATGCACCCTCTCCAGCGCATGGCGGATCAACTCCAGCTTGCCTTCCAGCAGCGTCATGTCCTGCTCCTGAAAATGCTGCTCGACGGAAGCCTTGACGATGAAACCCAGCACCAACAGCACCGTGGTGGACGCTAGCGCGAACAGCAGGGTCAGACGGAAGGTCAGGGAATGGCGGCGGATCACGGCGCGTCCTGCTCTTCCAGCACATAGCCCATGCCGCGCACGGTACGGATCAGCTTGGGCTCGAAATCGTCGTCGATCTTGGCGCGCAGGCGGCGCACCGCCACCTCGATCACATTGGTGTCGCTATCGAAATTCATGTCCCAAACCTGGGAGGCGATCAAGGAGCGGGGCAGGACTTCGCCGCGGCGGCGCAACAGCAGTTCGAGCAGCGCAAACTCCTTGGCGGTCAGATCGATGCGTCGGCCGGCCCGGGACACCCGGCGGCGCGGCAGGTCCAGTTCCAGATCCGCCACCTGCAGCACATCGGCCTCCTTGCTGCGGACACCCCGCCGCAACAGCGTGCGCACGCGGGCCAGCAATTCGGAAAAGGCAAAAGGTTTGACCAGGTAATCGTCGGCGCCCAGCTCGAGGCCCTTGACCCGGTCGTCCACGCTGTCCCGCGCGGTGAGGAACAGCACCGGCAGCTCCTTGCCGGCGCGGCGCAGGGTCTGCAGTACATGCCAGCCGTCGAGCCCAGGCAGCATCACGTCCAGCACGATCAGGTCATAGTCCTCGGTCAGTCCCGCATGCACGCCGTCCATGCCATCCCGCACAAGATCGACGGCAAAGCCTGCCTCAGCCAGCCCTTGCCGGAGGTAATTCCCGGTCTTCGCCTCGTCTTCGACGATCAGTATCTTCATCCTTCTCGCAGCCTTGGTTCGTGCCATTCACCCAACGGTGCGTAGGTTACAGAGAATTCAGTCATGCGCGGCGCCCGCCCGCCTGCGCCCTCAGCACCAGGACGGCCCAAACTGCAGGCCATCCCGTTAGAATGCAGGCCGTCCCAACACACAAGCCGCCTGCAGTCCCGCAGGGCGGCTTACCTGATGGATTTAGTCCTCGTCCTGTTGCTTATTCTTCTCAACGGCGTTTTCGCCATGTCCGAAATCGCCGTGGTCTCGTCCCGTAAGGCCCGCCTGCAAAACCTTGCCGACGACGGCAGCCTGGGGGCCGAAGCGGCCCTGGCCCTGAACCAGGAACCGTCCAGCTTCCTGTCCACCATCCAGGTCGGCATCACGCTGGTCGGCATTCTCAACGGCGCGATCGGCGAAGCCGCGGTAGCCGATCCGCTGGCCGCAATGCTTGCCGGTGTCCCCCTCCTCGCCCCTTACGCCAAGGGGATCGCGCTGACCATCACCGTAATCGGCCTGACCTACTTTTCCGTCGTGGTCGGCGAACTGGTACCCAAGCGCCTGGCCCTGCTGGCACCGGAAGGCATCGCCTCGCTGATCGCCCGGCCGATGATGCTGCTGGCCCGTGTCACCCACCCGCTGGTGGTGATCCTGTCCGGCTCCTGTTCGGCCATCCTGCGCATCGTCGGCGCCCGCCGCAAGGAGGAACCGCCGGTCACCGACGATGAAATCAAGGTTTTGATGGAACAAGGCGCCGAAGCTGGGGTCTTCCACGAAAGCGAGCAGGAGATCGTCTCCAACGTGCTGCGGCTGGACGAACAGCGCATCTCGTCGATCATGACACCGCGCCGGGACATGTCGCTCATCGACCTGGAGGAAGACGAAGCCACGATCCGCCAAAGCATCGTCGATACTGAATTCTCCCGCCTCGTGGTGTGTCGAGGCGGCCTGGAGCACGTCGCTGGCGTGCTGCAGACCGGGGATCTGCTAAAAAAGGCGCTGCCGGGCCACGGGATCTCGGTGGCGGACGTGGAGTCCGTGCTGCATCCGCCGCTGTTCGTGCCCGAATCAGTGACGACAACGCAGCTGCTCGAGAGCTTCCGGAGGGCAAAACTGCAATTTGCACTCATCATCGACGAATATGGCGACGTGCAGGGCCTGGTCACCCTCACCGACGTGCTGGCCGCGATCGTCGGCGAGCTGTCGGTGCCGGACGCGCCGGAGGACAGGGACATGCTGCAGCGGGAAGACGGCTCCTGGCTGGTGGATGGCGACGTGGGCATCGAGCGCCTGAAATCGGAACTCGACATTGCTGACGATCTGCCGGGCGAGGAAGAACGCTCCTTCCACACCCTGGGCGGGTTCCTGATGTATGCGCTGGGCCGGGTGCCCGCGCCAACCGATCATTTCGAAGCCGCCGGCTGGCGTTTCGAGGTCATGGACATGGATCGTAACCGAGTGGACAAGGTGTTGCTGTCACCCTCCGCTAAGCGGGTCGATACGGCTGAGCGCTCCACGGCCTGAGGATCAACCGGAAGGCGGTACGCCAGATAAGGTTTTCTTCCGTCAGGGCGAGCCGATGCAACAGACCGCAAGCCAACATGCATCACTGACCGGTTTCGTCGAGCCTGTCGACTCGCGCCGGCTCGCGCGCGTCATCCGCATTCTTGCCGGGTGCATCACGTTCCTCGGCATCGTGGTTCTCGCCGGTTGGTATGCGGACATCCCCACCGTTCGCTCGCTGAGCCCAGGGCTGGCGTCGATGAAGGCCAACACCGCGGCGAGTTTCATACTGGCCGGGATCGCCCTGTTCTGCCTTACCCGCCCCGGCACGCAGCAGTTCGCCCGCGGAATAGGTCTTGTGCTGGCGCTGTTGGGGCTTGCCCTTGGCGTGCAGGAGCTCTTCAAGCTCGACCTGGGGCTGGACAACCTTCTCGTCGATTTCCGGCGTGCCGCCGGTGAAACGTCGGGGCGGATGTCCGCCGCATCGGCGATGTGCCTGACCCTGAGCGGCCTGGCCCTGGCGACCGGCCGCAATCCGCTGGGCGACCGCTTGTGCCGTTACGCCGCCGGGCTTGCCGGCTTCCTCGGGCTGACGGCGGTTTTCGGCTACCTCTTCGATGTCGAATCCTTTTATCGCCTCGGGCCGTACAGCAATATGGCGGGCCACACAGCGCTCGGTTTCGTGCTGCTCGCCCTCGGCATCGTCCTCGACCGCCTTCCCTCCGGCGGTTTCGGCTGGCTTTCGCGGATTGCGGTAGGCACCGCCATTGCGGCGTTGTTGATCGTCGGCTGGATCGTCACCGACCGCTTGCGCAGTGTTAACGCAGCCGACCGCCTTGAAAACCACACTTGGCAGGTCATGCTAGGGGTGGAGCAGTTCATGACCAGCCTGCTCGCCGCAGAATCGGCCGAGCGGGGATATGCGGGGATCGGCGATGAGCATTTCCTGACGGCACACCGGGCGGCGCTTGCCGATCTGCGCGCCCACCTCAACGAGGTGCGGCGCCTCACCGTCGACAATCCAGCCCAGCAACGGCGGCTGCAGGAACTGGAAATCCCGCTTACAGAAAAGCTGGCGGGCATGGACCTCACCATCGCCCAGCGCCAGAAACTGGGTACCGAAGCCGGCCAGGCATCTCTCCGGGATTTCTGGCGCGAAGGCCACATGGACGACATCCAGCTGGCTGTCAGTGACATCCTGGACGAAGAAAAACGCCTGCTCCGGCAACGCCAGGAAGCCAAGGAGCAGACCGCCGGCCACGCCCTCACAACCCTGATCCGAGGGGGCATCTTCGGCATCCTCACCTTACTCGCGATCTTCTTGCTACTGTGGCGCGAGAACAGCCGCCGGCAGGCCAGCCAGGCCGCATTGCGCGAACACCGCGCGCAACTTGAAGAGCTGGTCGTCGAACGGGATAACGCACTGACGCTGGCTATTGCCGGCGCCGACCTCGGTACCTGGAGCCTTGAAATAGGGACCAATATGGTGGTGGCGTCGGCCCGTTGTCTGGAGCTCTTCGGCATCGAACCCCGCAACAGCATGCCGCTAGAGGATGTCGTCCGCCGCATCCATCCCGAGGACAGGGAGATCATGCAGGCCGCCCTGGGCGATGCCATCTCGAACGGCACGGTATACCGATGCGAATACCGGGTCGTGTGGCCTGACGGTTCGCTGCACTGGCTGGCAGCTTCCGGCCACGCATCGCGAGAAGAGCTGGGGCATGCCCCGCTGCGCATCAGCGGTGTCGTGCTCGACGTCACGGAACGGAGGCAGCACGAAGAGGAATTGCGGGAAAGCGAAGCGCGATTCCGCAGCTTCTTCGAGAACATGGCAGTCGGGGCCGGCCAGCTCGACGCCCGCGGCCGCTATCTGGATGTCAACGAACGCTACTGCCAGATCACCGGCTACAGCCGGGATGAGCTGCTCAACGGCATGGGGCCCATGGACATCACTCATCCGGATGATCTACCGGCAGACCGCGAGCGGATCGCCCGCCTGCTGGCTGGCAGACATCTCTACGACGCAGAGAAGCGCTTCATCCGCAAGGATGGACAGATCGCCTGGGTACACATCACCGCATCCACCGTCCTTGATGCCGACGGCTCCGTCAGCTATGTGACCGGCGCGATCGAGGACATCACGGCCCGCAAGGCCGCCGAGACGGCGCTGGAGGACAGCCGGCAGCGCCTGATCAACTACAACCAGGACCTGGCGCGGGAAGTCGAGGCACGCACTGCGGAGCTGTCCGAGCGCCAGCGCGAGCTGCAGGCCGCCAAGGAGACCGCCGAACAGGCCAGTGCCGCCAAGAGCGCCTTTCTGGCCACCATGAGTCACGAGATCCGCACGCCGCTCAATGCCATTCTGGGTACCGTGCAGATCCTCGAGCGCGGCCCCCTCGACGACGATCAGCGCTATCTGGTCCGCAATCTGCGCACAGCCGGGCGTGGACTGCTGGAGCAGATCAACGATGTACTCGATCTGTCGAAGATCGAAGCCGGTCACTTCGAGCTGGAGCACAGCCCCTTCGTGCTCCACAACGTGATCAGCAATCTGGTGGACGTGCTCTCCCCGGTGGCGGCCGCCAAGGGCATCGCATTGGAGTGGGCGCCCCTGCCAGAAGTCGCCGCCACACTGATAGGCGATGCCCAGCGGGTTAGCCAGGTGCTCTACAACCTTACCGGCAATGCGCTCAAATTCACGTCGGAAGGCCATGTGGCGGTCTCCGTGCAGGCACTCAGCGAGGAAGCCGGCTGGATCACCCTGCGTTTCGCGGTTCGCGATACCGGCATCGGCCTTGCCCCCGAGCAACGGGAGCGGGTCTTCGACGCCTTTGTGCAGGCCGACGAGTCGACCCAGCGCCGTTACGGCGGCACCGGCCTCGGGCTGGCGATCTGCCAGCGGCTGGTGACATTGATGGGCGGACAGATGGGTGTGGACAGTCGTCTGGGGGAAGGAAGCGAGTTCTGGTTTACCGTGCCTTTCGAAATAGACGGCACAACGGTTCAGGAATTGCCGGCCAAGCTGACCGACAGCGAAGGTCCGCGGCTCGCCTGCCTGCGGGTGCTGGTCGTGGACGACAGCCCCGTCAACCTGGACATTGCCCGCCGTCTGCTTGAACTGGAGGGGGCCCACTGCACGGTCGCGGAAAGCGGCCGGGCGGCCATCGCCAAGCTCAGTGCGGCGCCGGATGCCTTCGATCTGGTCCTGATGGACCTGCAGATGCCCGAGCTGAACGGCATCGACGCGACGCAGGCGATCCGGTCCATACCCGCACTGGCTGCGCTCCCCATCATCGCGCTGACGGCCGGCGCCCTGCCGAGCCAGCGGGAACGCGCCATGCACGCAGGCATGAACGACTTCCTCACCAAACCCTTCGAACTCGACACCCTGGTCGCCACCGCCCATCGCTGGGCAAGCCACGCAATCAAGACCGGCTCAGCCGCTGTACTTCAAGCACCGGTGAAAGCGACGAACTCGTTTCCGGATATCGCTGGCATCGATACCGCAGCAGTCAGTCGACGCCTGCTCGGGGACCGTGCGCTGTTCCTGTCGGCGCTGACGCGACTGCGCGACGAGTTCTTCAACGTCGTCGATGAAATCCGCACGATGCTCGCACACCACGATCTCGATACGGCACGGCAACGCATGCACAAGCTGCGAGGCGGCGCCGGCAACCTGTCGGCCGTGGCAGTCGCGGAGTTCGCCGCGCGGCTCGAAACCGCTTACGAGGGCGGTAACGCATCGGCTGGCGAGGCAGACCTGCTTCAGCTTGACGCCGCCCTGACGCACCTGTTCCGCTCAGCCAAACCCTGGCTATCACCGCCTCCCGCGACGGCGGCCGCTGACAACGTCGCGCCGATTACTGATGATGCCCTGTCCCACCTGACGGCATCCCTCCGAAGCAACGACTTCGCCGCACTCAGCGAGTTCGAAGCCCTGCATGCCGGACTGGTGGCACGCTTCGGCGCTGCCGCAATCGAACCCGTCGCAACAGCGGTGGAAGGCCTGCGTTTCAAACCCGCGCTCGATCTACTGCAGGCCCTCGCGGAATAGCCCCGAGGCTATCCCCAGCGACGACCTCCCCCACCGGCGAGACGGCGCTGCACGTATAGATGCGCGGTTCCTAGTCGGCCTTCTTCACGGCGATGGCGTCATCGGGATCATCCAAACCCCAGTCCCCATGGCAATACCAGTCGTCGCCGAGCATTTCGGCCGGATGCAGGGTGCGCCCCGACCCATTGCCGCAGGCCAGGGAGTCCGCCTGGCAGTACTTATCGCAGCCCCAACAGATGCGCTCCGGATGGGCCGGGTGCAGCGGAAATTTCTTCGCCATCACTGCTCCTCATACATATTGTTGAGCAGTTTACTCGGCTATTTCTTGCTGACTTTGATCCTGAACAAGAAGACGAGCGATGGCACCGCCACTCTCCTCCACTCAAAGGTTCACGCTTTCCCCTTGCTGCGCCACATGCACATCGCGCCACCCCAGCTGCGCCCCGATCGCCTCGGCAAAATGGGCAGCCGCATCGGCCTCGCCATGAACCACGAAGGTGTGGCGCGGCGGCGCATGGAAGCCCTTCAGCCAGCCGATGAGCCCGGCCTGGTCCGCATGGGCCGAGAGGCCACCCACCGTGTAGATACGCGCCCGCACCGGCACAGCCTCACCAAAGATATGCACCAGCCGTGCCCCATCCACCAATCGTCGGCCCAGCGTTCCGGCGGCCTGAAAGCCGGCGATCAGCACGCTGCACTCGCTGCGCGGCAGGTTCTCGCGCAGGTGGTACTTGATACGCCCTGCCTCGCACATGCCGCTGGCAGAGATGATCACCGCACCGCTGCGGACTTCGTTGAGGGCGCGGGACGCCTCGACGTCCGCGACGAACTCCACCTTCATCCTGTCCGGGTGCTCCCGCAGCCAGGCGGTCAGTTCGTGGGTCTCATCGTCGAGCAGCGCGGGATGGGCCAACGTGATGCGGGTAGCCTCGTTGGCCATCGGCGAATCCACATAAACCTTTTGTGGCGGCAACCGTTCCCGGCGCACCAGATCCGCCAGGATGTAGATGATCTCCTGGGTACGCCCGACCGCGAAAGACGGAATGATCAGGTTGCCATGACAGGCGTGGGTCCGGCCGAAGGCCGCGACGATCTCGTCTTCCGTTTCCTGCAGGGGCCGGTGCAGACGGTCGCCATAGGTCGATTCGATGAGCAGCACATCGGCTGTCGGCACAACAGGCTCGGGATCGTTCAGGACCGGCCGGTCGCGCATGCCCAGGTCGCCCGAGAACACCAGCTTGCGCGGCTTGCCCTCTCCTCCAACGGTGACTTCCAGCCAGGCCGAACCGAGGATATGGCCCGCATCATGGAAACACACCTGTATGCTTTCGGCCGGCTGGATGGGCTTGCCGTAAGCCGCTGGTCGCAGCAGCGGCAAGGTCGCCTGGGCCTGGGCCACGGTATACAGCGGCGGATGCACGCCCCGCCCGTTCTTGCCGCTGCGTCGCTGGTGACGCAGCTGCCACTCGGATTCCTTTTCCTGGATATGGGCGCTGTCGAGCAGCAGCACTTCGAGCAGGTCTATGGTCGCCGGTGTCGCATAGATCGGGCCACGGAAACCCAGCACTGCCAGGCGCGGCAACAGCCCGGAGTGGTCGATATGGGCATGGGTCAACAGCACGAAGTCGATCTTGCGGACATCAAAGCCGAAATCCAGCGCACGCTGGTTCTTCAAGCGGGCCTCGCCACCACCCTGGAACATTCCGCAATCGACGAGGAAACGTACGTCGCCGGTTTCTACCAGGGAGCACGAGCCGGTCACTTCACCGGCCGCGCCAAAGAAACTGATACGCATTTTTGACCGCCTCCTTTCGCGTTCAGCATGAACCTCCGTCCATCCGAACGCAAGGCTGGACGGGCCTTTCAACCGATGGACACGCCGATCAGCGCCCCGCTGCCATAGGTGACGCCGGCAGCCGCCGCACCGATCAGGATCTGCCGCGCCGCCGAATACCCGGGGCTTCGCCCGCTGAATAGAGATGTCGCCAGCCCTATCCCGCCCAGGCCAGCCGTGCTGAGAGACAGACTCCAGGCCAAGCCCGGTGGACCGCCGGTAAAGAAATACGGCAACACCGGAAAGATCGCACCGGCCGCAAACAACGCAAACGACACCGCCGCGGCGCTCCACGGGTTGCCGCCCATCTCGGCGGGATCGATACCGAGCTCCTCCCGCACCAGCGTATCGAGCGCAGTATCCCGGTCACGCATCATGTCTCGTGCCACCCGCTGGGCATCGTCACGGGCCAGACCCTTGGCCTGGAAGATCAGCGCCAGTTCCTTGCGCTCGGCCTCCGGGTTTTCCTCCAGCTCCTGACGCTCTTGCGCCACACGGGTGGACGCGAATTCGCGGGCATTCGTCACCGACAACCATTCCCCCAGCGCCATCGAGACCGCCCCCGCGATGAGGCCGGCCAGACCGGTCAGCAGAATGGTGTTGGGGGACGCTCCCGCGCCGGCAACCCCCATCACCAGGCACAGACTGGACACCAAGCCGTCGTTGGCACCGAGCACTGCTGCACGCAACTCGTTGCCCGAGCCACGCCCATGCCAACGCTCGGCCCGCGCGATATCAGCGCCGACATGCCCGCCCCGCCGATTGACCGCCTCGATGATCGCCGCGTGGGAGCGCTCCTCCCCGGACAAGGCCTCCGCATCCGGCTGGCCGGCATACTTGTCGCGGTCGGCAAATTCCGCCGTCGCCAGGGCCGGCAACACGAAGTGCGGCCCGAAGTGCCGGGCCAGCCACACCAGCATCCGCGTGCGCAGCCCTGGCGCATGGGCTTCGACGCCGACTCCTGCTTCATCGAGCTTGCCGCGCCAATGGGCTGCATGGCTCAACTCGGCCTGGGAGAGTTGCTGGAAGAGATCCTGGCGCACCGGATCCGTCTCGGCCCGGGCCAGTCCGGCATACAGCGCCGCGCCATCCTGCTCGTCGCGCCAGTTCCGGTAATAACGCTCGACATCCTTGTCCATGGCCAGCACCCTCCAGCCGATGGGGCTATTGGCAATCGTCGCTGGGAGGATGGCCGCTGACACCATCGATCAATCCGGAAGCATCCTCGAGATAGTCCCGCGTATGCTCCAGCGCTTTGCGGTGCAGGCCGTTGGCCGGATCCCTCAACAAGGCATTGACGCGCTCCAGCCAGTAAGCGCAGTCAGGGTCGTGGGCGTGCAACGCCTGATTGATCACGTCGATCGGATATGAACTCATCGTATTCAAGTATCAAGCCCGAGGTGGGTAGTCTACCACCGTCGGATCGACGCAAATATTGGGCTGGATCAAGAGTGGGCGGGCCTCTGACCGAAATGATCCGGCAGATCTGCAACGAGAGATCCACATGATCTCCATGTGGTTCCAGAAAGCAAAAACCCCGGCAGTGCCGGGGTTCTCGCTGTTTTTCTGATCGCAGCCGAATGAGTTCGGCCGGGGGGAAATCACTCCCACTCGATTGTTGCAGGCGGCTTGCCGCTGATGTCGTACACGACGCGGTTGATGCCGCGGACTTCGTTGATGATGCGGTTGCTGACCTTGCCGAGCAGGCTGTGGGGCAGTTCGGCCCAGTGGGCGGTCATGAAGTCCTGGGTCTGCACGGCGCGCAGCGCGACGACGTATTCGTAGGTGCGGCCGTCGCCCATCACCCCGACGCTCTTCACCGGCAGGAAGACGGCGAAGGCCTGGCTGGTCTTGTCGTACCAGTCGGCGGCGCGCAGTTCGTCGATGAAGATCGCGTCGGCGCGGCGCAGCAGGTCGGCGTAGTCCTTCTTCACTTCGCCGAGGATGCGCACGCCCAGGCCGGGGCCGGGGAACGGGTGGCGGTAGACCATCTCGTGCGGCAGGCCGAGGGCAATGCCCAGCTCGCGGACTTCGTCCTTGAACAGCTCGCGCAGCGGTTCGAGCAGTTTGAGGTTGAGGGTTTCGGGCAGGCCGCCGACGTTGTGGTGGCTCTTAATGGCGTGGGCCTTGCCGGTCTTGGCGCCGGCGGATTCGATCACGTCCGGGTAGATGGTGCCCTGGGCCAGCCACTTGGCGCTGGGCAGCTTGGCGGCCTCGGCCTGGAAGACTTCGACGAACTCGCGGCCGATGATCTTGCGCTTGGCTTCGGGATCGGAGACGCCCTTCAGGTGGCCCATGAACTGCTCGGTGGCATCCACGTGGATGACCTTGACGCCCAGGTTGCGGGCGAACATCTGCATGACCATCTCGCCCTCGTTGAGGCGCAGCAGGCCGTTGTCCACGAACACACAGGTGAGCTGGTCGCCAATCGCGCGATGCAGCAGCGCGGCAACCACGGAGGAGTCGACGCCGCCGGACAAGCCGAGGATCACCTCGTCGCTGCCGACCTGGGCGCGGACCTTCTCGATGGCTTCGTTCACGTAGTCCGGCATGTTCCAGTCGTGCTCACAGCCGCAGATCTCATGCACGAAGCGGGCAATCATGTCCTTGCCCTTGATGGTGTGCGTGACTTCCGGGTGGAACTGCACGGCGTAGAACTTGCGCACTTCGTCGGCCATCGCGGCCAGCGGCGTGGACTCGTTGGAGGCGATGACCTTGAAGCCCGGCGGCAGCTCGGTGACCTTGTCGCCGTGGCTCATCCACACGTCCAGCAGGCCGTGGCCTTCGTCGTTGGTCCGGTCCTGGATGCCGCGGAACAGTTCGGAATGGCCGCGGGCGCGGATCTCGGCGTAGCCGAACTCGCGCTTGCCGGAGCTCTCGACCTTGCCGCCAAGCTGGCTGGCCATGGTCTGCATGCCGTAGCAGATGCCGAACACCGGCACACCGATCTCGAAGACGGCCTGCGGCGCCTTCCATTCCGTGGCCTCGTAGACCGAGTTCGGACCGCCGGACAGGATGATCCCCTGGGGCGCGAAGTTACGGATGAAGTCGTCCGACACGTCGTACGGGTGGATTTCGCAGTACACCTGCTGCTCGCGCACGCGGCGGGCGATGAGCTGGGTGACCTGGGAGCCGAAATCGAGGATCAGGATTTTCTTGTGCACAGCGGTTCCGTTGGATGAAAACGAGTAATCGCGAATTATAGCGTCTGAGGCGCCAGGACGCCCTGCTTGAACGCTGCCGCCTGCGCAATCGAGTACGGCGCTCAGCAAGCCGCGCATGCGTCGCCAGTGGGAGCCTTCCCAGAACACCCGCCCGCAGCCCTCGCAGCGGGTGAAACGTTCATGCTTCAGGCGAACCGATTCGGGCAGGTGCGCCAGCACGTCGGCTTTCGGCACCGGCAGCAGCGGCGCATTGCATTCCAGGCAGCGGGAAAAGGGCCGACAAGCCGGCGCCAGCGGCAGCCGGGCGGCCAGCTCACGGAACTGCGCATCCGGCTTGAGCGCACGCACGTAGCAGCCGCGGGCGATCGCCTTGTGCATCAACAGCGCCCGGTCGCGGGTCAACACGATGCGTTGTTCGTGCTTGGCGATGGCGGCAATTTCGGGGTCCGCATAATCGTTGCGGAACAGGGTGTCGAAGCCTGCCATGCGCAAGCGGTGGGCCAGCGCACCGAGGTGGGCATCGGCGATGAAGCGCAGCTCACCCGGCGGCATCGCCGAGGCGTCCACCGGATGCACCCGGACTTCCGCGCCCTCCTCCAACCTGTCTTCCAGCCCGGCTGGCTTGCCATTAACCCGCACCATGCCGATTTCCGTATGCGGCACGCCAAGCGCCTCGATGGCATGCTTGAGCGTCACCGTCGTAACCAGCTCGACATCCCGCGGGCACCCCCGCTGCGGCCTCGGCAGAAAGTCATCCAGCACACCGAGAAAATGGAAGCGGACAAGCATGATGGTTCAGTCGTCCCGCAGATCCCGGGTCAGCGGGACGAAAGTGACGGTCAGCACGTTGCGGCTGGAGATGCCGCCATCCATGTGTTTCTCAATGAGTTTCAACGTCTGGAAGGCATGGTTCAAACCCACCGGAATGACCAACCGCGCACCGGGCTTGAGTTGCTCGACAAGAGGTGGCGGCACGGTCGGTGCCGCCGCGGTGACGACGATCCCGTCGTAAGGTGCGTGCTCAGGCCAACCGTCATAGCCATCACCATGGCGGACCTCCACGTTGGCGTAGCCGAGACCGGCGAGGCGAGGCCCCGCCTCCTGCGCCAGCGCCGCAATGATCTCCACGCTGAACACCTGCCCTGCCAATTCGGCCAGCACGGCGCTCTGGTAACCCGAGCCGGTGCCGACCTCCAGGATCGTCTGCCCAGCCCGCGGCGCGAGTAGTTGGGTCATCAACGCCACGATGAAGGGCTGCGAGATCGTCTGGCTGTGGCCGATGCCCACCGGCCCGTTGCGAAAAGCCAGGTAACGCACGTCCTCCGGCACGAAGGCTTCCCGTGGCACTGTCGCCATGGCAGCCAGCACGCGTGGGTCCAGCATATCCAGCCCGGTCTCCCAGCGGGTGGCCGCCAGCTCGTCGGCAATGTCCGCCAGCATCCGCGCCCGCCCCCCCTTGCCGTAGTCATCCGGAAACCTGGGCATCCGCCGCACCTCCTACCCGTATGTGGAAAAGATGCAATGCCGCCGTGGATCAGCACTGCCTGCCCCGGTAGACTGTCGGGCTACGCCAAAAGTTACGCCGAACGGCGCAACTGGCACGATTTTCCGTCGCCCGCAGGCCGGGCGCGTTTTACGAAGAGCTGGGTAACAGATTGACTACAAAAGAACAAACGGGCAGCCAGAAGTCGCTCGAAGCGCTGCTGCAGGGCCATACGCCGATGATGCAGCAGTACTTGCGCATCAAGCACGAACACCCCAACACCCTCCTCTTCTACCGGATGGGCGATTTCTACGAGCTCTTCTTTGAAGACGCCGAGAAAGCCGCGCGGCTGATGGACATCACGCTGACCACCCGCGGCAGCTCCGCCGGCCAGCCGATCAAGATGGCCGGCGTACCGCACCACGCGGTCGAGCAATACCTGGCACGGCTGGTGAAGATGGGCGAGTCGGTGGTCATCGCCGAGCAGGTCGGCGACCCGGGTGCCACCAAGGGGCCGATGGAGCGTGCCGTGTCGCGCATCGTCACGCCGGGCACGCTCACCGACGCGGCCCTCCTGGACGACAAGGCCGACGCGCCGCTCCTGGCCGTCAATCTGCACCGGGGCGTGCTGGGCCTGGCCTGGCTCAACCTCGCCAACGGGGATTTCCGCGTGCTCGAATGCGATGCGCCGCAGCTGGCCGCCCAGTTCGAGCGCCTGCGCCCGGCCGAGGTGCTGATCCCCGACGGCCTGCGCCTGCCGCTGCTGGAGCACCTGGCTCCCAGCCTGCGCCGCCTGGCCGACTGGCAGTTCGACGCGGAAACCGCCCGCCGCCTGCTCACCGCCCATTTCGGCACCCGCGACCTGGCCGGCTTCGGCGCCGACGAGATGCCGGTGGCCCTGGCCGCCGCCGCCGCGCTGTTCGACTACGCCCGCGCCACCCAACGCCAGGCCCTGGCCCACATCACCGCCCTCACCGCCGAGCGCGACAGCGCCTACCTGCGCCTGGACGCCGCCACGCGGCGCAACCTGGAACTCACCGAAACCCTGCGCGGCGAGGCGGCACCGACGCTGCTGTCGCTGCTCGACACTTGCGCGACCAGCATGGGTTCCCGTTGGCTGCGCCACGCGCTGCACCACCCGCTGCGCGACCGCGCCGCGGCGGCCCACCGCCACGTGGCCGTCGGCGAGCTGGGCGAAGGTCCGGTGGAGCCAGTGCGTCGCATCCTGCGCGGGGTGTCGGACGTGGAGCGGATCACCGCCCGCGTCGCGCTGCGCAGCGCCCGTCCGCGGGATCTATCGGCGCTGCGCGACAGCCTCGGCCGCCTGGCCGAACTGCGCGCGGCCCTCGGCACGCCGCAGGCGCCGCTGCTCGGGCACATGCTCGACGAGCTGGCCACACCGGACGAAGCCCTCGACCTCCTCAGCCGCGCGATCGCGCCGGAGCCGTCCACCGTGCTGCGCGACGGCGGCGTGATCGCGACCGGATTCGATGCCGACCTGGACGAGCTGCGCGGCATTCAGACCAATTGCGGCGCCTTCCTGCTGGAACTCGAAGCCCGTGAGCGCGAGCGCACCGGCATCGCCAACCTGAAGGTCGAGTTCAACCGGGTACACGGTTTCTACATCGAGATCTCCGCGGCCAACGCCGCCAAGGGCGAACTGCCGGAAGACTACCGCCGCCGCCAGACCCTGAAGAACGCCGAGCGCTTCATCACGCCGGAGCTGAAGGCCTTCGAGGACAAGGCCTTGTCGGCGCAGGAACGCGCCCTCTCCCGCGAGAAGCTGCTGTACGAAGGCGTGCTGGACCAGCTCGCCGGCGACATTCCGCGCTTCCAGCGCATCGCCCGCGCCTGCGCGCTGCTCGATGGCCTGTCGGCCTTCGCCGAAGCGGCGGCGCGCTACAACTACGCGATGCCGGCGTTCAGCGAACAGCCGGGCATCGAGATCGTCGGCGGCCGCCATCCGGTGGTCGAACGGCAGGTGGAAAACTTCATCGCCAACGACACCCGCCTCGATCCGACCCGCCGCATGCTGCTGATCACCGGCCCCAACATGGGCGGTAAATCGACGACCATGCGCCAGGTCGCACTGATCGTGCTGCTCGCCCACGTGGGCTGCTTCGTGCCGGCAAGCGCGGCGCGCATCGGGCCCATCGATGCGATCTTCACGCGCATCGGCGCATCGGACGACCTGGCTTCCGGCCGCTCCACCTTCATGGTCGAGATGACCGAGGCGGCCGCCATCCTGCATGGCGCCACCGACCAGAGCCTGGTGCTGATGGACGAGATCGGCCGCGGCACCTCCACCTTCGACGGCGTCGCGCTGGCGGTCGCCATCGCCCGTCACCTGCTCGACAAGAACCGCTGCTGGACGCTGTTCGCCACCCACTATTTCGAGCTGACCCGTCTGGCCCAGGACTACCCGGAGTGCGCCAACGTGCACCTCGACGCCGTCGAGCACAACCACGGCATCGTCTTCCTGCATGCCCTGGAAGAAGGGCCCGCCAGCCAGAGCTACGGGATCGAAGTCGCCGCGCTGGCTGGCATTCCGTCCGCCGTGGTGCGCGACGCCAAGCGCCGCCTGCGCGCGCTGGAAAACCGCGAGATCAGCGCCGGCCCGCAGGCCGACCTGTTCGCCAGCCTGCCGCCGGAAGAGCCGGAAAGCACCGGTCACCCGGTACTCGGCGCGTTGGCGAACATCGACCCGGACGCCCTGTCGCCGCGGGAAGCCCTTGAAGCCCTCTACGAACTCAAACGCCTGACCGCATGAAGACCCTCGCCCGCCTCGCCCTCGCCTGCTCCGGCGCGCTCCTCGCGCTATCGGCGTCCGCCACCGAGCCGTTCAGCTTCGGCCTGTTCGGCGATACACCATACAATCGCTTCGAGCGCCTCGCCCTGCCCGGCCTGATCGCCGAAATGAACGCCGAGCCGCTCAAGTTTGTGCTCCACGACGGAGACATCAAGAACGGCGGCGAGCGCTGCGACGATGCTCTGTTCGAGGACCGGCTGCAGCTGTTCCAGACCAGCTTCCACCCCCTCGTCTTCGCTTTTGGCGACAACGAATGGACCGACTGCCACCGCAGCAACAACGGCGGCTACGATCCGCTGGAGCGGCTCGCCGCGCTGCGCCGGCTGTTCTTTGCCGAGCCGGGCTGGACGCTGGGACAGAACCCGATGAAGGTGGAGTCCCAGGCGAGCATGCCCGAGCATGCCACCTACCGCGAGAACCTGCGCTGGCAGATCGGCCCCGTACTGTTCCTATCCCTTAACGTACCGGGCAGCGACAACAACTACGGCCGCGGCAACCAGCCCAGTGATGAGTTCATGCAACGCAGCGCCGCGCTGAAAGCCTGGATTGCCGACGGCTTTGCGCTGGCCCGCAGCCGCGGCCTGGAAGGCGTGATGCTGGCCATGCAGGCCAATCCGGATATCGAGGACTTCAGCCAGGGCAAAGCCAACAAAGGTTACCGGGCCCTGCTGGAACAAATCCTCGCCGAGACGAAGCGCTTTCCCGGGGAGGTCCTGCTGGTGCATGGCGACACGCACTTTCAACGCGTCGACAAGCCCCTTCGCGATCCAGCCAACGGGGACGTGGTGAAGAACTTCACCCGCCTCGAAACCTTCGGCTCGCCCTTCATGGGCTGGGTGAAGGTGGACGTGGAGCCCGGGAGGCTGCCCCTGTTCCGCTACACCGTGCTCCCTTACACCCCGGCCCGAGCCGACAACTCTAGATAAGGTGCTCAGCGCTGCTGTGGGTTCATGCGCCCCATGACCTGCTCCAGCGCCCGCCGCACGCTGTTGGCCGCCGCGTCGACGCCATCGGTCGCCGCAACTTCACTGACCACGTGATAATGCAGCACCAACAGACCGCGCAGCTTGCCCCAGGCAACCGGGTTCTCCGACGGGCACAGGCTCTGGTCACCGCGTAGTACAGCCTCGGCGATGCCGGGCTCCAGCAGGCTGATGTCGCACAACTGGGCCAGACGGGCGATTTCCAGGTCGATGGACAGGAGTTCCGCGTCGTGGTTTTCGAAGGTGGCCATGGGGTGAGGCTCCGCAATGATTACCAGCCCATATTACCGCAGCGCAACAAACAAATCGTCATGACCGTACCCATCGATATCAGCGAAGAATCCGGCGTCCGCTACCTGCATTTCGGCTCGGTGTGGGTGCAGGGCGCCATGCGCATCCGCAAGCCAGCCGCACTGGAACTCGAATACACCCGCGAGATGATGGCCGGCCTGCTGCTGCGGGCCGAGCCGTGGCCCGAGCGGGTGCTGTTGATCGGCCTCGGCGCCGGCTCCATCGCCAAGTTCATCCATCGTCACCTGCCCCAGGCCCGTACGACGGTCGTCGAGATCGCGCCTGAAGTGCATGCGGTGGCCAGCCAGTATTTCCGACTGCCGCCCGAGGACGAGCGGCTGCAAGTGCTGATCGGCGACGGCGCCCATTTCGTCGCTAACGACGACAGCCAGTGGGACCTGATCGTCGTGGACGGCTTCGATCGCAATGCCCGTGCCGGGGAACTCGCCAGCCAGGCTTTCTACGAGGCCTGCAAGGCGCGGCTATCGCCCAACGGCCTGCTGAGCGTCAACCTGTTCGGGCAGATCCGCGGCTTCAAGACGCAACTCAAGCGCCTGGGCGAGGCCTTCGACGATCGCGTGTTCGCGCTGCCGCCCTGCCCCAGCGGCAACGTGGTGGCCTTCGCCCACGGCGGCAATCCGGTGGACACCACGCTGGCCGCGCTCGGCGAACGCATCGCCGGGGTCAAGGCAGCGACGGGCCTCGACCTCAAGCCGACCTTCAAGCGACTGGAAAAGTCGGGGCAATTGCCGGACGGCCGGATCGCCTTCTGATGGAGCGCGTGGACTGCGTGGTGATCGGTGCCGGGGTCGTCGGCCTGGCCTGCGCCCGCGCTCTTGCCCAGGCCGGCCGTGAAGTGCTGATCCTCGAAGCCACGGAACGTTTCGGCAGCGGCATCTCAAGCCGCTCCAGCGAGGTGATCCACGCCGGGCTCTACTATCCGACGAACTCCTGGCGCGCGCGCCTGTGCGTCGCCGGTCGCCAGGCCTTGTACGCCTATTGCGCCGAGCGTCCCATCCCCCATCGCCGCACCGGCAAGCTGCTGGTGGCCACGGACGCAGCGCAACTGCCACAACTGGACGCCATCACCGCCCGCGCCGCGGCCAACGGCGTGACGGGGCTGCGCCGGCTTCAGGCCGACGAAACCACCGCCCTGGAGCCGCAACTGCGCTGCGTCGGCGCATTGCTGTCGCCGGACACCGGCATCATCGACAGCCACGCGCTGATGCTGTCCCTGCTCGGCGACGCGGAAGCGGCCGGCGCCACGCTCGTCACCCACAGCACGGTGCTGCGCGGCGAGCGCATCGGGGATGGCTTTGCGCTTGAGATAGGTGGCAATGCGGGGATGAAGCTGCGAGCCCACAGTGTGATCAACGCTGCCGGCCTCGGCGCGGTGCCGCTGGCCCGCCGTTTTGACGGTCTGGCCGCGGCACGCCTGCCGAAGGCCCATTTCGCCAAGGGCAATTATTTTTCGCTGCAGGGCAAGGCCCCATTCAGCCACCTGATTTACCCGATCCCGGAAACCGCCGGGCTGGGCGTACACCTGACGCTGGACCTGGGTGGCCAGGCCCGCTTCGGCCCTGACGTGGAATGGATCGATGCGCCGGACTACGGCGTCACGCCGACGCGCGCCGAGTCCTTCTACCCGGCCGTGCGCCGCTACTGGCCCGGCTTGCCGGACGGCGCGCTGCTACCCGCTTATGCAGGCGTGCGGCCGAAGATCCACGGCCCCGAAGAGGCTGCCGCCGATTTCATGCTGCTTGGCCCGCGGGAGCACGGCGCGCCCGGCCTCGTCGAACTGTTCGGTATCGAATCGCCGGGCCTCACGAGTTGCCTGGCGCTGGCGGATGCGGTGCTGGCCGCGCTGGGCCAGGCCTGAGCGAATCCAGGGTCGGGCTGCACTCAACTCAGCCCTCCCCGCGGGGGGCAAGGAAACCTGGGGCGACCCGATGTTTCCTTGAACGTTTCAGGCCGCAGGCGCCTCGGCCGGCTCAGGCGGCAACCACAGGCATTTGCCCTTGTTGGCCTTGGCAATCTCGCCAAGTACCTTGTCGTGGCCTTCCAGTTCTTCCGGCGTTGCCCGCAACACCCGCAGCGGCGGGCGCTCGATGGGGCCTCCGGCCTCGCCGTCGTCCAGCTGCGCGGCCGGCTCGTCGAGCATCATGATCAGGCTTTCCTGACCACGGGTCATGGCCAGGTACACGTCGGCGAGCAACTCCGCATCGAGCAAGGCGCCGTGCAGCGTCCGGTGCGTGTTGTCGATCTCGTAGAGGCTGCACAGGGCGTTCAGCGACGCCTTCTTGCCGGGGTTCTGCTCCTTCGCCAGCTTGAGGGTGTCGATCACGCTCGGACAGATGGCGGTGAGCAGCGGCCGGCGCAGCAGGCTCAGCTCGTGGTTCAGGAAGCCCACGTCGAAGGACGCGTTGTGAATGACCAGTTCGCCATCCGCAACGAATTCCTCGAACTCGGCGACGATATCCTTGAACAGCGGCTTGTCCACGAGGAACTCGTTGGTGATGCCGTGCACCGCGATCGCGCCCGCATCGATCTCCCGCTGGGGGTTGATGAACACGTGATAGTGGCGGCCGGTCAGCTTGCGGTCGATCAGCTCCACGCATCCGATTTCGATCACCCGGTCGCCGTTCTTCCAGTCCAGGCCGGTGGTTTCCGTATCGAGAACGATCTGCCTCATGCTGCTGCTCCTGTATCCACGATCTTTCCGGTCTTGCGCACAGCCTCAACGCCGCGCCGGGCCAGCGCATCGGCCCGCTCGTTCTCGGGATGGCCGGCGTGGCCCTTGACCCATAGCCAGCGCAGCTGATGACGGGCGGCCTCGCTGTCGAGGGCGCGCCACAGGTCTTCATTCTTCACCGGCTCCTTGGAGGCAGTCTTCCAGCCCCGCGCCTTCCAGCCGTGGATCCACTCGGAAATGCCCTTCTGCACATACTGGGAGTCCGTATAGATCTTCGCCGCAACCGGACGCTTGAGGGCCTGCAGCGCGCGAATCACCGCCAGCAGCTCCATCCGGTTGTTGGTGGTAGCGGGCTCGCCGCCCCACAGTTCCTTCTCGTGGGGGCCGGCGCGCAGGATCGCGCCCCAGCCGCCCGGGCCCGGATTGCCCGAACAGGCGCCGTCCGTATAAATATCAATCTCGTCCAAAATCTTTCTCGACCAGGGTTTTCTGCGAGCCCTCCCGACGAGGGCCCGTTTTCTGAATGAGGGGCGCCAGCGCACGCGACGCCGCCTTGCGCTCCCATTTCGGCATGATCAGCCGCATGCCCTGCACCCGCTTGATGGCGTGGATGATGTACACCCCACCACCGATCGGCCACCAGCGATCGCCAGCGCCATCCATGAAGGCCAGGCGCTCGATCCATTTCTCCTGCTCCATCGCCGGCACGAAGCAGCCCGAAGCCTGGCAATTGGCCTCGAAACTGAGCAAGGCCAGCCAGTCCTTGATGCGCCGCAGGGACAGGTACTGCCCATGCCATGGGTAAGCACAGGTCTCCCGTACCAGCAGGCGCTTCATGCCGAACAGGCTGAGCGGATTGAAACCGGCTATCACCACATGCCCCTCCGGCACCAGCACCCGCTCCACCTCCCGCAGCACCTGGTGCGGGTTGGCGGCGAACTCCAATACATGCGGGAGCACGACCAGATCCAGGCTGCCGGCGGCAAAGGGCAGCGCCGCATAATCGAGCTCCACCTGGACCTCGCCAGCCCCGGCACGGAAACGGAAGGGCATCCGGTTGGCCTGCAGCAGATCGAGTTCCGGCAGTCCCAACTGCATTGCGTGGTAACCGAAGATGTCCGCCACCAGCATGTCGAAACGCGCCTTCTCCCACGCCATCACGTAGCGTCCCAGTGGGGTCTCAAGCCACGCGTGCAGACCGGGGAAGGATTCGGGAGGGGACATTATCGGATGCGAACCTGGAGCGACTACAATGACCGGATGCAGATTGTACCTCTTGGAATTTGCAGCATTCCTGTAAATACAGAAGCCCCGATGGCGCGGGCCAGTGCGTTGTAGCGCTTCTCTCGACTTCAACTGTCTTCCGCAGCCAACCTCAGGCCGCGAACAGTTCCTGCAGCGTCTCCAGGATCGTCTGCAGCACCGCCTCATCGATCGCCCCCAACCGCTTCGCCAAGCGCATCTTGTCCACCGTCCTGATCTGATCCAGCAACGCCAGTCCGGATACGCCGTCGAACTGCACCGCCACGCGGAATGGCGCCGCAAAACCCTTGCTGGTCAGCGGAACCACCAGCGCTGTGCGCAGGTAGTCATGCAACTCGGAGGGAGAAACCACCAGGCAGGGACGCGTCTTCTTGATCTCCGCCCCTATCGTCGGATCGAGATTCACCAGCCACACCTCCCCCCGCTGGAGCGCCGGCCTCACCATTCCCACTCACCGCCCTCTTCCTCAGGAAAGGTCGCGGGCCAGAGTGCTTCGTCCTCGTCTTCCCGGGTGGCGATCTGCGCGGCCGCTTCCGCCCATCCCGCGCGCGGCGCCTTGATCGGCGTAATAATCAACCGCCCCTCTTCTACCGTTAGATCCACAGCCCCTTCGATCCGGCATTCCGCCAGCAGCGCGGCGGGAATCAGCACGCCCCGCGAGTTGCCCACCTTCCTCAGCATCGTACGCATCGCTTGCCCCTTACGTGAAGTTATAACAATGTTATTCCCTCATCACAAGCAAGACAAGCGGCGACCAAGAGCAGACTTTTCCCCTTTGTGATGCAGGCCACCCCGCAGTTGCGCCATCCGCAATTGGGGACCGCCGTCGGCACTTGGTAAGTTCAGTTCAACTACATAACCAAATGACGACAGCTATGAGCAGCGCACCGGCCTCGACTATTCGTCTTTCCGAAGTTCATCCTCTACTAAGCCCGCAATGGCATTCCCGCCAAATCCATAACCAAGACCCTCAAGCATGCTTCGACGAGGCGAGAAGCGTTGCAAAGGTAGAGGGTGCTACGATTCACTACATGCGGGCCAAGCCAGGAACGGATACCGACGAGCAGGGTCAAGCCCCCCTGAAACTGCTCGGCCATACCAACCCTGTGATGACTCAGAACCCCAGTAACTACGCGCCTCTTGAGGCTTTAGACAGATGCAGATTATCCCTCTTCCCGCGTTCCGCGATAACTATATCTGGGTCCTTCGCAACGACAGGCACGCCGTCGTCGTGGACCCGGGCGACGCTGAGCCGGTGCTCCGCTACCTGGCCGACGAAGGCCTGAGCCTGGAGGCTATCCTCGTTACCCACCACCATTCCGACCACGTCGGCGGCCTGCCGGCGCTGCTCGCCGCTTCGCCGGTGCCGGTGTATGGGCCGGCGCGGGAGAACATCGCCGGCATCAGCCATCCGGTGGCAGAGGGCGGTGAAGTCCGCCTGCCGGGCATCGATGCCTGCTTCAAGGTGCTGGACATTCCGGGCCACACTGCCGGTCACGTGGGTTATTACGGCGAAGGCGTGCTGTTCTGCGGCGACACGCTGTTCGCGGCGGGTTGCGGGCGGCTCTTCGAAGGCACGCCGGCCCAGATGTACGCTTCCCTCAACAAGCTGGCCGCCTTGCCGGGCGACACGCGGGTCTATTGCACCCACGAGTACACGCTGTCGAACCTGGCTTTTGCAGCGGCCGTCGAGCCGGACAATACGGCCGTCATCGCACGCATCGCCACCAGTCAGGCGCTGCGTGCAGCAGATCAGCCTACTGTTCCTTTCCTGCTGGCCGGCGAGTTCGACACCAACCCCTTCCTGCGCAGCGACGCACCGGCAGTCATCCGCCAGGCCGAAGCCCAAGCCGGCCACGCCCTCACGACGCCGGTCGAGGTGTTTGCCGCGATCCGCGAATGGAAGAACCGCTTCTAGGCGTCAGCCGCCGGTAGTGTGACGGCCGCCGCCGCGGCGATACGATTCCGCCCACCCTGCTTGGCCTGGTAAAGGGCATCGTCGGCCGCCTTGACCAGCGTTGCCGAATTGATGTCGCCGCGCCCGGGCACCACCGACGCGGCACCGATGCTGATGGTCACCACCTTGTTCGCACGGGAATAGCGGTGGGTGATGGCCAGGCCTTCCACCGAAGACCGCATGGCTTCGGCAACCTGCAGCGCACCGGCAATGTCGGTGTCCGGCAGGATCACCGCGAACTCCTCGCCGCCATAACGGGCCACCAGATCGGCCGGGCGGCGCAGGCTGCCTTTCAGGATGCGGGCCACCGCCTTCAGGCATTCGTCACCCACCTGGTGCCCGTAACCGTCGTTGAACTGCTTGAAGAAATCCACGTCACAGAACAGCAGCGCCAGCTGACGCCCTTGCCGGCTGGCACGGCGCCATTCGGACTGCAGCGTGTCATCGAACTGGCGGCGGTTCGGGATGGCGGTGAGGCCATCGAGGGACGACAAGCGGGTGAGTTCCTGATTGGCCTCGTCCAGCTTGCGGGTCAGCACCAGCAGCGAATAGCGCATCTGCGCGATGCGCTGCATGGCCCTCACCTTGGCGGCCAGCACGGTTTCCGACACCGGCTTGATCAGGTAGTCGTCACCGCCGACGGCAATCCCCTTTTCCAGGTCTTCGTCGCTGGTGCGAGCGGTCAGGAACAGGATCGGCGTCCATTCTCCGGCCTGCTCCAGTTGGCGGATACGCCGCGCCACCTCGAAGCCGTCCATGCCCGGCATGATGATATCGAGCAGAACGAGGTCCGGACGTTCCTGCTTGAACATCTCGATGCCCTTCTCGCCGTTGCGCGCGACGATGGGCTCGATCCCGATCTTGCGCAGTTGATGGGACACCAGCGTCGCACTGGTCAGGGTATCCTCGATCAACAACGCTTTCACTGAACGCTCTCGGACTGTAAGTTGGGAATCAAGTCGAAAAGGAGCCGGACACGGCCCCTTGCAGGCGGATTGTGCCCTAAATGGGCTGGCAATGGCGTTCCCCCAACCCTACGGAGCGCAAGGATTTGTTGCGGAATGGCGCGGCACGCGGTTTGACCCCCTTACGCACCGACAGATAGAATCCCGCCTTTGTTTTTTGCGCGACGAATCCTGATGTCCCCAAGAGTTATCGCGCTGCTCCTTTCTCTAGCCTGGGTTGCGCCCTCGCTTGCCGTTGAAAACGGTCAGACTCCGCAGCAACTGGCCCAAGCCCCGTCGCTGCTCGATGTGAACGGCGCATCACCCACGATGCAGACCTTCGAGATCCGGGATCAGCATGTCAGGGTGCCCACCATCGACCTGACGGTGGAGCCCGACGACCTGTGGGAACGCATCCGCCGCGGCTTCTCGATGCCGGACCTCAACACCGACCTGGTGACCGACCGGCAGATCTATTACATCAACCGCCCTGCCGCCCTGCGCCAGATCTTCAGCCGCGGCCAGCGCTACCTCTACTACATCGTCGAGGAACTCGAACGCCGCGGCATGCCCACCGAACTGGCCCTGCTGCCGATGGTGGAAAGCGCCTTCAACCCGATGGCCCTGTCCTCGGCCCAGGCGTCCGGCCTGTGGCAGTTCGTGCCGTCCACGGGGAAGACCTACCGGCTGGAACAGAACTGGTGGGTGGACGAGCGGCGCGACGTGATCGCCTCCACCAACGCCGCGCTGGACTACCTGCAGTACATCTACGAGATGCACGGTGACTGGCAGCTGGCCCTCGCCTCCTACAACTGGGGCGAAGGCGCGGTGGGCCGGGCGGTGGCCAAGAACCGGGCCGCCGGCCAGCCGACGGAATACCAGTACCTGAACATGCCGGGCGAGACGCGCTACTACGTGCCCAAGCTGCAGGCGCTGAAGAACATCGTGGCCCAGCCCGAGCTTTTCGGCATCACCCTGCCGTCGATTCCCAACCGGCCCTATTTCGCCACCGTCGAGAGCCGCGTACCCCTCGATCTGGCAACGGCGGCCCGCCTGGCCGAAACGCCGGTGGAGGAAATCCTCGCCCTCAACCCCGGCTACAAGCGCCCGGTGCTGCCGACCAACGGCACCCAATCGCTGATCATCCCGGCCAACAAGGTCGACGTCTTCCTCAGCAACCTCGAGAAGCACGACCCGGCCAGCGCCAGCTGGAAGACCTACGAACTGCAGGAAGGCGAGGCCCTCGAAGGCGTCGCCGACCGGCTGGGCATCTCGGCCAGCCGCCTGCGTCAGGTCAATGGCCTGTCGCCGCGGGCGCGCATCGGCACCGGCTACACGCTGATCGTACCGTCAGAAAGCGACGGCGAGCGCATCACCCTCGCCAACATGCTGCCGACCCGGCCCCAGGCCGGTGCCGTCGAGCCCCCCAGCTTCATCGTCCAGCGCACCGTCGTACGTGGCCGCAACGGCAGGCCGGTGGTGGTCGAGCGCAAGGTGGCAGTCAGCGGCTCGACGATCAAGCCGTTCGCCCACGGCAAGGGCGAGGTATCGTCCGCCAAGGACAGGGAGCAGGAAAAGGAAGCCCCGCGTGGCAAGCACGCGAAGGGCAAGGGCGCCGACAGCCAGGACGAAAAGGCCGCCTCCGAAAAATCCTCCGCAAGAGACAAATCCGCTTCGTCTGCAAAGGAAAAGGACTCCGGCAAGGACAAGCCCTCCGCCAAGGAGAAGCCAGCCACCCACGAAAAATCCCAAGGCAAGGAAAAAGCCGCCGGGAAGGACAAGTCCGCAGACAACAAGGCGGAAGGTGGCCACAAGGCCGACAAGAAGGACGGTGGCAGCAAGTCCAGGGACGCGAAGGACAGCGCCGGCAAGGACAAAAAGCATCACTGAAGACGGGCGCCCGCCGGGTGCCTCAGGAATGCATATCGGGTGCTAGCAACTCGCGCCCACCAAAGCTTGGCGACGTCTGCCTCAAAAGGGGATGCACCCGCCCTGGCAGGAGAGCCGGGGATCCATGACTGGATTCCTGCATATCTTCCAAGCAGTGGAATGCCCAGTAACGACACGACTGAAGGAAACCTGGGGCAACCGGTTGTGTGTTGCAGCCAGCCCCCGACTCTCGCTGCCCGCTACCGACCCTTTGCGGACTTAGGCCTGTTGGGCAAGTGGACGCTCAGGAACGTTTAAATTCACCGGCCTTGCGCGGCTTTATGCACAAGGTCCGGTGGAATGAGGGGTTGGGCCGCACGGTCGTGACTAGGAGTGACGGTAAAGCGCTGTGATAACAGCAGATGTGACAGCGGCCGTCGCGGCAATAACGCCCACCACAATTGGAATGACCACCGTTCTCCAGAAGTCTTTCCGTCTAGCTTCCTTGTCATGGAGTTCTACCGCAAGCTCCATCAGTTTATTCGCCACGTCAGTTGTAAGAAGTGGCTTTACGGAATCGCCATCGTCATCGACGATGGACTGTTGGGCGTTACGCGCAATTAGGGACACATGAGTCGTCTTGACCTGTTCCTCTCTTACCCGAAAGAACTCTGGATGCTCCTTTGCCAATGCAATCCACGAAGATGTTTCGGTTGGTGGTCGCTTCAATTCAAGTAACAACCCTTGTTCCGTGCGACGTGCCTTTGGTGAATAGGCAAGAACTTGGATGAGCGCGATAACGTTTTGCAATCTTCCATCGGTGGCATACGGGTTCTTCATAGGCGCGTTCCCTGGTTTATTTGTGCGGCCCAACGTAGCGCTAACCGACGTTGCGCGGCTTTATCGCGCAGCGTCCAGCGACTGAAAGGAGCGAGGTTGAGCGCCGAGGGTTAGGCAGCAAAAACAGAACAACCACTAACTCTGTCCCTGCATTTGAGAAATCATGCGTTCAGTAAGCTCCGAAGACAGCTTTGTGAGCTGTGCATGCCGTTGCATGAGTTCGACGAAGGATGGATTAGAAGAGTTCGCGCAGCCTGTCAGCGCTTGATTAGCCGTTCTGTTGGCTAAATTTTGCAACTGAATATGAATCTGAGTAATCGCGCTGTTGTATTCATCAAATGTCAAAATAATTCTCCTTCGTTTAACGTTCTAGTTTCGAGTGGCGTCCTTTATGAAAGGACGCAAAGGCTCTTCAATACGCGTGAGGTCTTGGGGCGGGGCTTCAAAACACATTTCTGGGATGCAAATACCATCCGAGCCAAGTAATAAGCGAATTTTTAACATTTTTACTTCACCATAATCTTGCTCCCGATAGACCAGTTTATTCTTCTCAAACGCCTCCTTAAGTATTGATTCGCAATTTTCAGCAATTACTTCGTCGTCCTTCTTGGTAGGGGCAAGTCTATGAATCCATTCGCGTATTAGTGACACATCACGGCCAACCAAAGGGATAAAAATCCAAGGCACTGTTTTGATTTCAATATTCAAAAGACTTCTCCATTTAGTGAATTGCGATCAAAGATAGCCTAACAGTTATTCAACGGACCCACCTGTCCGCATATTCAATGATAGTACGGACTAGCAAAAAGTCGGCATGCAGACGGCAAGAAGATTCTGGCAAATGGCAGCTATAGAGAAGTTTCTTGAAGGACCGCTCCTGGCCGACAACAGCCTGATGCCGCCTGCTTGCGGCATCGAAGGACAGGTGCCGACCCGGAGCCGCCCCTGAGGTTCGAGGAAAACAGTTACTCAACGTCTGAATTCAATGACCTGCGCCGCTTTGGGTACAGGTCCGGTGGATTACAGGGGTGGGCATCATGACGAACTACAGCGAGCGACCGTCGAATTGCTTAACGGGAAGCGACGACAAGTCGACATCTTCAAGACAACGGGCGTTGACCATGACCATTAACCTGCCAGAGAGGACACCTTCGGCAAATGTATGAATCCCGCAGGTTGGGCAGAAGCGATGCTTAATGGTTTGACCACCGAATGTGTAGGTGGCTACATTTTCCGCAGATGTGAGTAGGTGAAAATTTGTCGGTGAAACGCCCCACTGAAACGCGCCCTTCTTTGAACAAATTGAACAGTTGCACGCTATTACCTGCGTAAGTTCGCCCTCGACATCGAAGGCTACTTGACCGCAGTGACAGCTACCTTTGTATTTCACTTGTAGACTCCTTTGTATATTGCAGACAGCGGCGGCAAGATGAGCTGCGTGAATAATGACGCCCAATTTTTTCTGGCGACAGCTCTGCCGGACAACACGACCGGCAAGTTATTTTTCAAAATTTAAGGCTATGCTAAACGCAAATTAAAACAGCAAAAAAAGCAACAGCCTACTTCCTTGCCCTAATGGCTGCTATCTGGATCGGGACGCAACCCTCCGCTGCTGGCCGAAAACTATTGTCCATTGTTGGCCATGCAGGAACATCCTCGCAGCGGAGCAGTTCACAATTTTCTAATCTGGCAGACAGTCCGAGAGCTTGACGATTTCGTCATTCATGCCATCAACACCGTCTCTTGACGCCCCCGCAACACCCGACCGATACTCCCGCCCGTCGCTGAAACAACAGCGACCGGGTTTAGCAGCCTGTTCAGCAAGGCGGACAACAGCCGCGCCGCGGCTATTTTTTTGTCCGTACACCCTTGGTGCGTCCACGATCAATGGCGGGCCGGGTGGGGAGGGCTTCGGCCCTGCCGGTTCCTTGTTGCCGGTCTGCTAACCCTGCTTTGGCCCGCCCCCCGTTTAGCAGCGGTTGGCGGATCAGTCCATCAACAAGGAGTCCGCACCATGGTTGTTTCCACCCTGGCGTGCGCCGGTTCGCACGCGTCCATTCGCAATGCCCTCGTAATTGCTTTGCCTCTTCCACGCCAGGCACGGAGGGGGCTGCGATGAATACGCCGCTCAGTTTCCCCGCCCCGGCGGGGCCGTTCTATCGGCTGGCCGAGGAGGCCAATGCGCTGGCCATCGTCGATCAGCTTTCCGCCCGACAGGTGCAGTTGTTGTCCTTGCTCGCCATGACCTATGGCGATGCGGGGGATGCCTTCCGGCGCATGAATCCGACGCTGCAGGACAATTACCTGTGGGCGTGCTCGATGCTGGCCCAGGAGATGCGGGATCTGTTCGAG
>JAFEDJ010000069.1 GCA_018241685.1 Pseudomonadota bacterium | reverse complement strand
TCGATCAGCGGCACGCCGGCTTCGTCGAGGCCGGTGGCGATGCTCTTCATCTGCTCGAGCGTCATCAGGTGACGCTTGGGGTGCATGCCGTCCCGCAGGGTCATGTCATGCACAGTGACGGCCCCTCGGCGGCCGGGTACGGCCGCCGATCCCCCGAGGGGATCTCGCCCGCCTTCGGGCGGCCGTGCGGCGGGCTCGTGCGGAATCTGCTTGCCTTTGAGTTCCATGGTGCTTTCCTTAGGCGGTGACGGGTTTGAGGGTCAGGCTGCCAGCGAGGATTTCCTCGGCGAACATCTCGGCAGTGCGGGCGGCGGCGGCGGTCATGATGTCGAGGTTGCCGGCGTACTTGGGCAGGTAGTCGCCGAGGCCTTCGACTTCGAGATAAACCGACACGCGGTTGCCGTCGAAGACCGGGCCGTTCACCAGGCGGTAGCCCGGCACGTACTTCTGGACTTCCTGGATCATCGCGGCGATGGATTCGCGGATCGCATCCTGCTGCGGTTCGCCTTCGACCAGGCAATGCACGGTGTCGCGCATCATCAGCGGGGGTTCGGCCGGGTTGATGATGATGATGGCCTTGCCTTTCTTGGCGCCGCCGACCTTCTCGACCGCGCCGGCGGTGGTGCGGGTGAATTCGTCGATGTTCTTGCGGGTGCCGGGGCCAGCGCTCTTGGACGAGACGGTGGCGATGATTTCGCCGTACTCCACTGGCTGCACGCGGGAGATCGCGGCGACCATCGGGATCGTCGCCTGGCCACCACAGGTGACCATGTTGACGTTCATTTCCCGTTGGCCGACGTGCTGCTTGAGGTTCACCGGCGGCACGCAGTAGGGGCCGATGGCGGCGGGGGTCAGGTCGACCATCAGCACGCCCAGTTCGTTGAGCTTGCGGCTGTTCTCGGCATGCACGTAGGCGCTGGTGGCGTCGAAGGCGATCTGCACGCCGTCGGCGAGCACGTGGGGCAGCAGGCCGTCCACGCCGTCGGCGGTGGTCTTGAGGCCCATCTCACGGGCGCGCTTGAGGCCGTCCGATTCCAGGTCGATGCCGACCATCCACACCGGCTCCAGCACGGGGCTGCGCTGCAGCTTGGCCAGCAGGTCCGTGCCGATGTTGCCCGGGCCGATCAGGGCGCATTTGATTTTTTGGGTCATCGCAATGTCCTCGGGAAAGTGCGTCAAACGATGCTGCGCACGACGCCGCCATCCACGCGCACGGATGAACCGTTGGTCGCGGCGGCAAGGGGGCTGCATAGGTAAGTGATGGTGGCGGCCACTTCGGCCGGGTCGATGAAGCGGCCGAGCAGCGAAGCAGGGCGCTCCTCGGCGAAATAGTTGCGCTCCACCTGAGCCTCGTCGATGCCTTGTTCGCGGGCCAGGCGTTCGGTGAAGGCGCGCGAGCCCTCGGTACGGGTCGGGCCGGGGAGGACCGCATTGACGGTGACCGCGCTGCCCTTGCTCGCTTCGGCGAGGGCGCGGGCGATGGACAGCTGGGCGGCCTTGGTCATGCCGTAATGGATCATCTCGGGCGGCGGATTGAGACCGGATTCGCTGGAGACGAAGATGATCCGCCCGAAGCTGCGCCGTTTCATGGCCGGAAAGGCGACGCGGGACAGGCGCACGCCGCTCATCACATTCACGTCGAAGAAGCGCAGCCAGTCCGCATCGCTGATTTCCTCGAAAGGCTTCGGCTCGTAGATGCCGAGGTTGTTGACCAGGATGTCCACGTGTTCGCAGCGTTCCGCCAGAAGGGCGGTGCCGTCCGGGCCGGCGAGGTCGGCGGCGATGCCGTCGACCCGCGCGTCGGGGAGGAGGGCGCGCAGGCGCTGGACGGCGGCGTCGACGCCGGCCGCGGTACGTCCATTGAGCGTTACCGCCACGCCTTCGGCGGCGAGGCGCTGGGCGGTGGCGAAACCGATGCCCGCCGTCGAGCCGGTCACCAGTGCGTGTTTGCCAAGGAGTTGAAGATCCATTTGCGTTTCCAGAGGGTGAGCGGGCCCTTCGCCTCCCGCGCTGGGCGCGGGGACGTCGCTCGGTCAGACAGAGGGAAGGGCCGGACGGGTCGGGGCGTCAGCCCGTCCGCGGCGCCGTCGTCAGGTCACGACGGTCAGGAAGCGCTCGTTGAGGGCGCGGGTGTGATAGAAGATCGCCGAACCCAGTTCGTCCCAGGTCCAGGTGTAGGGCTGCATGTCGGGATAGAAGTCGTAGCCGCCGCAGAAGGTTTCCAAGCGGTTGCCGGACGGGTCGAAGGAGTAGATCGTCGTGCCGCGGGTTATGCCGTGGCGCAGCGGGCCGTTGTCGATGGAGACGCGGTACTTGCCCATCAGGTCGGCGGCGCGCAGCACCTGCTCCCAGGTTTCCAGCAGGAAGGAGGCGTGGTGCAACGTGTTGTTGCGCTCGTCGCGCACGAAGGCGATGTCGTGGGCCTTGGTGGAACAGCTCAGCCACACGGCCATGTCGGTCTTGCCGTCTTCGCCGAGGATCTTCTCCACCAGGCTGAAGCCGAGCACATTGACGAACAGGTCGCGGCTGCCATCCAGGTCGGCGCCGTGGATCTGCCAGTGGTCGAGGCGCACCGGCGAGATGCCCTTGCGGTTCTCGATGATCACGTCCGGATTCACATAGCCGAGGCCGTCGCCGACGGCGGTCTTTTCCGCGTAGAGCTCGATCAGATGGCCGGTGGGTACTTCGAAGCGCACGCGCTCGCCGGTTTCGAGCAGTTCGCCGGCCGGAATGCGTTCGGTCGGCACGCCGTAGGCGCGCAGGTCCGAATTGAGCTTTTCCAGCGTGGCCTTGTCGCGCACCTTGAAGGCATAGAAGTCCATGCCGGCGCGGTCGGCTTCGCGGATGACGAAGCTGTGGTGGTCGCGCTCGTCATGGCATTTGAAATAGACGCGCCCCGATTTGTCCCGTCCCGTTTCGACCAGGCCAAATACGTTGGTATAGAAATTGACCGACTCCTCCAGGTCCAGAACGCGCAATTGGCAGTGTCCCGGCCGCAATACTCCCGTCATTGACATTTGAATCCTCCTTTTAATGGTTCGACCAGCAGATTTATTTGTCTTGAATAAATCGTCCGCGCAATGCGATGCGCATGTTTCTTATTGGCGGGCCGGGCGTGCCGACCACGTCATGCTGCAATGGTCGAAGCAAAGGAGGATGGCGTCAAATACTGATGGGGTTGCTCTCCATACCTGATAGATATAGTAGGGGCGGGCCGGTGACAGCTCAGCTTGCGTCCGGCGAGACCAGCGCGGCTTCGATCATCGCGCGGAAGGTGGCGACGTGGGCCGAGGTGTCGCCGGTGCGGATCGTCATGATCAGCGGGGAGGTCAGGCCCTGCTCGACGAGGGGGCGGTAGGCCACGTCGTCGCGGCGCAGGCGTTGCACGGATTCCGGCACCAGCGTCACGCCCATGCCGGCGGCGACGAGGCCGATGGCGGTCTGCAGGCCGTTGGTTTCGTAGCTCTTGCCGATCTCGTAACCACGCACGCTGAACTGGTGCAGCACCTGGTCAGCGAAGCTGGGACGCGGCGAGGCGGGGTAGAGCACCAGCACCTCGCTGGCGAGGCGCTTGAGCGGAATCGAGGCCTCGCGGGTCAGCGGGCTGTTGCTGGGGATGGCGACGACCAGCGCCTCTTCGGTGAGGACGATGTTCTCCAGCCCTTCGTCCTGGATCGCCAGGCGGCCGAAGCCGACGTCGATGCGCCCGGCCTTCAGCGCCTCGGCCTGCTGCACGGAGGTCAGCTCGGACAGGGAGATGTCGAGCTTGTCGTTCTCGGTGGTGAAGCGCTGCAGCATGTTGGGCAGGAAGCCATAGAGGATCGACGGCACGAAGCCGATGCCCATCCAGCGCGTGCTGCCGGCGTCGATCCGCCGCGTGGCTTTCTGGATCTCCTTGAGGCGGGCCAAGACCTGCACGGTCTGGTCGTAGAAGAAGCTGCCGGCGTTGGTGAGCTTGAGCGGCCGGCTCGATCTGTCGAGCAGCGGGACGCCGAGTTCCTCCTCGAGCTGCTGGATCTGGCGCGACAGGGGAGGTTGCGCGATGTGCAGGCGTTCGGCTGCGCGGCTGAAATTGAGGGTGCTTGCCACGGCCTCGAAATACCTGAGCTGGCGCAACTCCATTTATACCTCCCCGGTATAGTTGAAGACAAAAACGATATTGGACGTGCCATTTCGCCGGGCCGAGAATTCGCCGCAGGCATCGGGCAGTTCCTGCCCATCCGCCATCAAGAAAGCGTCAATTCACTCGCAATGCCAATTACCGGCGCAGGCGGGGCGAACATTAGACACGAAAAAATATCAGGAGACAAAAATGACGGTAAACCACATTCGCCGCACCCTCCTCAAGTCGGGAGCCGCCGTGGCGGCGACGTCGCTGGCCGCGCCGTGGGTGCGCGCCGCTGGCGGGACGACCTTCAAGATCGGCTATGTGAGCCCGCAGACCGGCCCCTTGGCCGCCTTTGCGGAACCCGATGCCTTCACCCTCGAACAGGTGCGCAAGGCGGTGGCCGGCGGCATCGTGTCCGGTGGCAAGAAATACGCGGTGGAGATCGTCTATAAGGACTCCCAGTCCAATCCGAACCGCGCCGGCGCCGCCGCAGCCGAATTGATCCTGCGCGACAAGGTCGATTTGGTCATTGCGTCCTCCACGCCGGCCACCACCAACCCGGTGGCCGACCAGTGCGAGCTCAACGGCGTGCCCTGTATCACCAACGATGCCCCGTGGCAGCCGTATTTCTTTGGCCGCAAGGGTGACCCTAAGCAGGGCTTCGAGTGGACCTACCACTTCTTCTGGGGCCTGGAAGACATCATTGGCACCTTCTCCAGCCTGTGGGGCAAGATCCCCACCTCCAAGGCGGTCGGCGGCCTGTGGCCCAACGACGAGGACGGCAACGCGTGGGGCGACGGCAAGCTGGGCTTCCCGCCGGTGCTGGCCTCGAAGGGCTTCAAGGTGGTGGATCGCGGCCGCTTCCAGTCGCCGATCAACAATTTCTCGTCCTTCATCTCGGCCTTCAAGGGCGCTGGCGTGGACATCGTGACTGGCGTGGTGCCGCCGCCGGATTTCGCCAACTTCTGGAACCAGGCCGGCCAGCAGGGCTTCCGCCCGAAGATCGTCACGGTGGCCAAGGCGACGGAGTTCCCGGCGGCCATCGCGGCCTTCGGCGACCGCGCCGAGGGGCTCACCGTCGAGCTGATGTGGAGCCCGGCGCACCCGTTCAAGTCCAGCCTCACCGGGCAGAGCGCCCGCCAGCTGGCCGACGCCTACATGGCCGCCAGCGGCAAGCCCTGGACGATGCCGCTGGGCCTCAAGCATTCCCTGTTCGAAACCGCGCTGGACGTGCTCAAGCGTTCCGGTGGCAAGGACCCGGAAGCGATCCGCAACGCGATCCGCGGCACCAGCCTCGACACCGTCGTCGGCCACATCGACTTCCGCAAGGGGCCGGTGCCCAACATCAGCAAGACCCCGCTGGTCGCCGGCCAGTGGCAGAAGCGCGGCAAGGGCCTGGAGCTGGTGATCGTCGATAACAGCCAGGCCCCGATGATTCCCGTTCAGGCCGAGCTGCTGCCCATCAAATACGGCTGATCCCCAGCCGGCATCACCCATAACCCGTATCGAGACAATGCGGGCGACCTAGGTCGCGCCCCGCAGGGGCGCGCACATCCAAAAAAAGGAGGAGTCGGACCATGAACAATAAATTGAACGCAGCCCTTGCATTGGCGCTGGCAGCCCTGGCCGGTGCGGCCGGAGCCACCGAAGGCGGCGGCACGATCTACCCGGTGGGCGCCGAGAACTACACCTGCTGCGCACTGCCGCCGCCGGGCCTGTACGGCATGGCCTGGTACCAGCACTACAGCGCCGACGCGGTGCGCGGCAACGGCGGCGAAGTGGTCACGCCGTCCACCTTCAAGGTCACCGCCAACGCCATCGTGCCGCGGGTCGTGTATGTGACGCCGATGGTCGTGGCGGGCGCCTCGCTGGGCGTGCAGGCCATCCTCCCGATCGTCAATCTCGACGTGAACGTGGCCTCCGGCGTGCAGCAGAGCAAGACCGGCTTCGGTGACATGACCTTCGGCCCGGTGCTCGGCTGGCACCTCTCCGAGAAGCTGCACAGCGTGCTGGCCCTCGACATCTACGCACCGACCGGTGCCTACAAGAAGGGCGACGTGGCCAACATCGGCCGCAACCACTGGGCGCTGCAGCCCGTGCTCGGCTTCAGCTACATCCAGCCCTACGGCTTCAACGCCGACCTGAAGACGATGTGGACCTACAACTTCAAGAACGACGACACCGACTACAAGGACGGCAAGGAGCTGATCGTCGACTACTCCGCCGGCTGGGGCGTGGGCGGCGGCTGGACGCTGGGCGTCGGCGGCTACTACTACCAGCAGCTCACCAACGATTCGCAGAACGGCGCCACCATCGACAACAACAAGGGCCGTGCCGTCGCTTTCGGTCCGTCGGTGCGCTACGACAGCGGCAAGGGCTGGTTCATCACCGCCAAGTACCAGGACGAGATGGCCGTGCGCAACCGCGCCGACGGCGCCGCGTTCTGGGTCAAGGCCGTTTTCCCGCTCTGAGCGCGGCCCGGGAGATCGACGTGCTGCTACGGGTCGACAACGTCAGCAAGAGCTACGGCACCCTCAAGGTGACCCGGGATGTCTCGTTCTCCGTCGAGGAGGGCCAGACGCTCGGCATCCTGGGGCCGAACGGCGCCGGCAAGACAACGTTGTTCAATTTGATATCCGGTGATGTGCGCGTCGATGCGGGCAGCGTCACCTTCGCGGGGCAGGACGTGTCCGCCCTGCGGCCGCACCAGCGCTGCCGGGCGGGCATCGGGCGCAGCTACCAGGTGCCCCATCCCTTCGGGAACATGACGGTCTTCGAGAACCTCGTCACCGCCGCCTGCTTCGGCGCCCGCCTCAGCGAGCGCCAGGCCTGGGACACGGCGGCCGAGATCCTCGACAAGACCGGCCTGCTGCCCCACGCCAACAAGCCGGCGGGCAGCCTCACGCTGCTCAACCGCAAGCGCCTGGAGCTGGCCCGCGCGCTGGCCACCAAGCCGAAGCTGCTGCTCCTCGACGAGATCGCCGGCGGCCTTACCGAGCACGAGGCGGCCGAACTGGTGGCGGAACTGAAGCGCATCAAGGCCGAGGGCACGACGATGATCTGGATCGAGCACGTGGTGCACGCCCTGATGTCCATCGCCGACCGCCTGCTGGTCATCAATTTCGGCGAGAAGCTGGCGGAAGGGGAGCCCGAGGCGGTGATGGGCAACCCGGACGTGCGGCGCGTTTACATGGGGCTCGAAGCATGACGGCGCCTTTCCTGCAAACGGTGGGCCTGCGGGCCCATTACGGCGATGCCCAGGCCTTGTTCGGCATCGACTTCCACATCGGCGAAGGCGAGACGGTGGCGGTGATCGGCGCCAACGGGGCCGGTAAGAGCACCTTCCTCAAGTCGGTGACCGGCCTCGTCCGCGTGGCGCCGGAAACCGTGCTGATCGATGGCAGGCCCAGCGGTGGCAGCGTGCCCGGCGACATCGTGCGCCAGGGCGTCGCACTGGTGCCGGAAGGCCGCCGCCTGTTCCCCAGCCTGAGCGTCGAGGAGAACCTGCTGATGGGCGGCTACGCCCGCCGGCCGGGGCCGTGGAGCCTGCAGCGCCTGTACGGCATGTTCCCGATCCTCAAGGAGAAGCGGAAGGTGCCCGCCACCTCGCTGTCGGGCGGACAGCAGCAGATGGTGGCCATCGGCCGCGCGCTGATGAGCAACCCGCGCCTGCTGCTGTGCGACGAGATCTCCCTGGGCCTCGCGCCCATCGTCATCAAGGAGATCTACGACGCGCTGCCGGCCATCGCCGCCGAAGGCATGAGCGTGGTGATCGTCGAGCAGGACGTGATGGTCGCCCAGCGGGTGTCGCAACGCCTGTACTGCTTCCAGGAAGGGCGCGTGTCCCTCGAGGGGGCCAGCGACGGCTTCACCCGCGAGCAGATCAGCCAAGCCTACTTTGGAATCTAGACATGACTGAAACAATCATTCAGGGGCTGCTGCTCGGGGGGCTGTACTGCCTGTTCTCCCTCGGGTTGTCGTTGATGTTCGGCGTCATGCGCCTCACCAACATCGCCCAGGGCGACCTCATCGTGGCCGGCGGCTTTGCCGCCATCTCCGTGGCGCCGCTGGTCGGCGGCCATTTCGTGATGGCCGGCGTCGTGCTGCTGCCGGTGGCCTTCGCGGTCGGCTATGCGCTGCAGCGGACCGTCCTCAACCGCACCCTCGGCAAGGACCCGCTGCCGTCGCTGGTCGTCACCTTCGGGCTGTCGATCGTCATCCAGAACGCGCTGCTGGAGCTCTACTCGGCGGACCCCCGTTCGCTGGATGCGGGCGAACTGGCCACCGGCAGCCTGAACCTCGGCGGGGACATCTACGTCGGCACGCTGCCGCTGCTGATCCTGGTTGCGGCGCTGGCCTGCACCGCCGGCCTGCAGCTGCTGTTCTCGACGACGTCCCTCGGCCGCGCCTTCCGCGCCGTGTCCGACGACCGCGAGGCGGCCGAGCTGATGGGGCTGAACTCGGCCAAGGTCTATTCGGTGGCGACGGCCCTGGCCTTCGTGCTGATCGCGCTGGCCGGCCTGTTCCAGGGCCTGCGCACGACGGTGTCGCCGGCCGACGGCCCGCTGCTGCTGCTGTTCGCCTTCGAGTCGGTGATCATCGGCGGCATGGGCTCCTTCTGGGGCACCTTCGTCGGCGCATTGGTCCTCGGCGTCAGCCAGCAGGTGGGCTTCAAGTTCGATCCGGGCTGGGGCGTGTGGTTCGGGCACCTGGTCTTCCTGGCCGTGCTGCTCGTCCGCCCGAACGGCCTTTTTCCGAAAACGAAGGGTTGAGAGACATGAGTGCAACTGTCATTCGCAGCACCCGGGCGTCCCAGGCGACCATCGGGATCGGCGCTGCGCTGTGCGTCGTCGCCGCGACGCTGCCTTTCTGGGGCGAATCGTCGTGGATGCGGGAGTTCGTCGAGATCGCCTGCTACCTGATCTTCGCGATGATGTGGAACCTGCTGGCCGGTTACGGCGGCATGGTGTCGGTGGGTCAGCAGGCCTTCTTCGGGCTTGGCGGCTACGTGATGCTGAGCCTCGGCAACTTCCTCGGCTTCAATCCCTTCCTGGCCATTCCGTTGGCGGCACTGGTGTCGGCGCTGGCTGCGCTGCCGGTGTCGCGGCTGGCCTTCCGCCTGCAGGGTGGCTACTTCTCGATCGGCACGTGGGTCATCGCCGAGGTGTTCCGCCTCAGCATCGCCAACGTGTCGGCGGTCGGCGGCGGCTCCGGCACCAGCCTCACGGCGCTGCGCGGGATCAGCCGGGCAACCCGCGAGCACACCACCTACTGGGTCGCGCTGGGCTGCGTGGTGGCGGCCATCGCGCTGGTGTACCTGTTCCTGCGCAGCAAGCAGGGCCTGGCCCTGCAGGCCATCCGCGACAGCGAGGTGGCGGCCGAGAGCCAGGGCGTCGGCGTGGCCCGCATGAAGCTGGCGGTGTATGTAGTGGCCGCCTTCGGCTGCGGCATGGCCGGCGCGTTGTACTTCGTCAGCAACCTGCGCATCAGTCCGGACGCCGCCTTCGGGATGAACTGGACGGCCTTCGCGATCTTCATCGTGATGATCGGCGGCATCGGCCGCATCGAGGGGCCGCTGATCGGCGCCGTGGTGTTCTGGGCCCTCAATAAGTTCTTCAGCGACTACGGTACCTGGTACCAGATGGGCCTCGGCCTGCTGGCCATCGCCATGACCCTGTTCTTCCGCGAGGGGCTTGGCGGCTTCCTGCAGCGCCGCCCGGGCTTCGAGATGCTGCCGACGCGGCGCATCCTCAAGCTCGACGTGCAGCCCGCGACGCCCGTCCCGGCCCACACGCCGGCCGCGCCTTCCCAACTGATGCCCAAGGTGAGCCTATGAGCATGCTGACGAAACAGGTCATCCGCGACGAACACGCGTCGCTGGCCGCCATGCTGCAGTCCCTCGCGATGATGGTCCGCATGGGGCCGGGGGAGGACCGCGCCGCCTACTTCGAGGTGGTCCGCGCGATGCTGTTCTACATCGACGAGATCCCCGAGAAGCAACACCACCCCATCGAGTCCAGCCTGCTCTTCCCGCGCGTGGTGGCGCGGGTGCCGGAGGTCGGCGACGTGGTGGCACGCCTCGACCGGGAGCACGCCCGCGGCGAGGAGACCGTGCGCCGCCTGCAGCACGAGCTGCTCGCCTGGGAACTGCTCGGCGACGAACGCCGCGCCGTCTTCGAGGCCAGCGTCGGCATCTACCTGCGCTTCTACGAGGACCACATGCGCCTCGAAGAGGAGATCGTGCTGCCGGCCGCCGAGCGCAGCCTGAGCGAGGCCGACTGGGCGGAGATGGACCAGGCCTTCGCGGCCAACCACGATCCCCTCGGCCGGTTGCTGGCGGGCACCGGCGTGAGCGGTCTCGATCCGCTCTACCAGCAGCTCTTCTCGCGCATCATCCGCCTCGCCCCGCCGCCGGTCGGGCTGGGCGGCGCCTGATTCATCAGACCAGAGGTAATTCATATGGATGGTAAGACCATCGAACATTACGGGGCCGAACTGTTCACCGCGTGGCAGCGTCGGGAGACGGTGCCGCCCTTGCTGGAGCGGGAGCCGGAACTGTCCATCGAGGACGCCTACCGCATCCAGCTGGACTTCATCGCCCGCCGCCTCGCCGCCGGCGAGACCATCGTCGGCAAGAAGATCGGCGTCACCAGCAAGGCCGTGCAGGACATGCTCGGCGTCTTCCAGCCGGACTTCGGCCAGCTCACGTCGGGCATGGTGTTCCAGGAAGGCGACGCGATCGACCTCGGCACGCTGATCCAGCCCAAGGCCGAGGCCGAGCTGGCCTTCGTGCTGAAGGAAGACCTGATCGGGCCGGGGATCACCGCGGCGGACGTGATCCGCGCCACCGACTACGTGGTGCCGTGCTTCGAGATCATCGATTCGCGCATCCGCGACTGGAAGATCAAGATTCAGGACACCGTGGCGGACAACGCCTCCTGCGGCGTCTTCGTGCTCGGCAAGGCCAAGGGCGATCCGCGCGAGCTCGACCTCGCGGGCGCCACTATGGTGCTCGAACGCAACGGCGAACTGCATTCCACCAGCACCGGTGCCGCGGTGCAGGGTTCGCCGGCCAACGCGGTGGCCTGGCTGGCCAACACCCTCGGCCCGCTGGGCATCCCGTTCAAGGCCGGCGAGGTGATCCTGTCCGGCTCCCAGTCCCCGCTGGTGCCGGTGCAGGACGGCGACGAGCTGGTGTGCACGATCAGCGGCCTCGGCAGCTGCCGCGTGAGCTTCTCCGGCAAGAGCGCCGTATGAACGACGGGGTGATCCCGTCCCGCAATGGCGCCGCCGTCGGGTGCTGCCAGCGGCCCGGCGCATTGCCCCTGCGCTTCACCCATTAGCCCCTCAGGTGGCGCACCCCGGCCGCAGGCTGATGCCGGGGCGGATGT
The DNA here is from genome assembly GCA_018241685.1 of Pseudomonadota bacterium. GTDB lineage: Bacteria > Pseudomonadota > Gammaproteobacteria > Burkholderiales > Rhodocyclaceae > Zoogloea. Next base: position 328,123 of record JAFEDJ010000069.1, on the reverse strand, counting down.
TTCCCTCGACCGATTCAGTCTTTCCTCTCCTCTCAGGTCGGTCGACCTGGCCCCGGGATGTTGCGGCCATCCCGGGGCATTTTTTTATCCACGGCAGTCCGTGCCCTAAGATGGGCGGACGACAAGAAAAGACCGGGGAGACGACCCATGAACAAGGACCATGGCATGGACGCCCGCTTCGAGCACGCGGCGATCCGCATCGAGGCGGACGGGCAGGGCACGGTGCCGCGCCTGGCAGACCTGCGCGACATCGCCGCGCGCCTGCGCTTCGCGCCGGAGGATGGGCGCATCTGGCTCGACGACGAACGCACCGTACTGCTGCGCGCGTCGGTGTTCGCCGGCTTGCGCCGGGAGCTGCTGGAAACTCTCGGCGTGGACAAGGCGCGGGCGCTGTTCACACGCATCGGCTATTCCGCCGGCGCCCGCGATGCGACGCTGGCGATCAAGCTGCGCGGCAGCCGCCGGCTGATCGACGTGTTCGCGGTGGGGCCGCAGATGCACGCGCTGGAGGGCTTCGTCGCGGTGGAGCCGATCCGCATCGACATCGACGTGGAGCGGGGCGTGCATTACGTGGAGCAGATCTGGCACGACTCCGTCGAGGCGACCACCCACATGGAGGCCGCCGGCGTCGCCGCCGAGCCGGTGTGCTGGATGCAGGCCGGCTACGCGTCGGGCTTCAACAGTGCGCTGTTCGGCCGCCCGATCCTGTTCCGCGAGGTGGAGTGCCGCGGCGCCGGCCACGCCCATTGCCACATCATCGGCAAGCCGGTGGACGAGTGGGGCGACGTGGAGGCCGACCTGGGTTTTCTGCGCACCGAGGACTTCGTCAATGCGTCGCTGGTGCGCCGCCGTTCGCCTTTCGAGGACGCCAGCGGCGCGCCGGCCGGCCCGTCGGACTGCGATTTCATGGTCGGCGCCTCGTCCGGCTTCCTGTCCGCCTGCCACAAGCTGCGCCAGGTGGCGGGCACCAATGCGGCGACGCTGCTGCTCGGCGAGACCGGCGTCGGCAAGGAGCGCTTTGCCAAGATGCTGCACCGCCTCAGCAAGCGCGCGGAGGGGCCTTTCGTCGCGCTGAATTGCGCGGCGATTCCCGAAAACCTGCTGGAGGCCGAACTGTTCGGCGTGGAGCGGGGCGCCTACACGGGTGCCGGCGAGGCGCGCAAGGGCCGCTTCGAGCGGGCTGACAAGGGCACCTTGTTCCTCGACGAGATCGGCACCCTCAACGAGCCGGCCCAGGCCAAGCTGCTGCGCGCCCTGCAGGAGCGGGAGATCGAGCGCGTCGGCGGCTCGTCGTCACGGGCGGTGGATGTGCGCGTGGTGGCGGCGACCAACGTGGACCTGGCCGCCGCAGTACGGGAAGGGCGCTTCCGCGCCGACCTGTACTACCGCCTCAACGTCTTTCCGATCCGCATTCCGCCGCTGCGCGAGCGGCGCGACGACATCGCGCTGCTGGTCAATCACTTCATCAACAAGTTTTCGGCGGCCCACGGCAAGCGGGTGTCCGGCTTCACTCACCGGGCCATCGCGGCGCTGCTGGGCTACGACTACCCGGGCAATGTGCGCGAGCTGGAGAACCTCATCGAGCGCGGCCTGATCCTCGCCCAGGAGGACCGGGCCATCGACCGCCACCACCTGTTCCAGGCCGAGGAGGCATTGGGCGACGGGCTGCTGGCGATGGACCCCCGCGGCGCGGTACGCCCGGCCAGTCAGGTGGAGGACGTGGAGGAGCCCGACGGCGCCGAAGTGCAGGACCTCGTCGAGCGGGCGCTGGACCTGGCGATGCCGCTGAAGGCGCTGGAGCGCGGCGCGATGCGCGAGGCGGTGAAGCGCGCCAACGGCAACCTGTCCCACGCCGCACGCCTGCTCGGCATGTCCCGCGCCCAGCTGGCGTACCGGCTGGAGCGGGACAAGGAGGAGTGAGCCTCAGAGGTTTTTGAACAGCGGGCTGCGGCTTTGCTGGGCGGCGTCGGCGGCGGACAGGAACTTCTCGGTGTGGATGTCCCGTTCGAACAGGCGGCCCTTCATCAGCGTGCGGACGCCGCTCTCGATCATCGGCGGCGGGCCGCACAGATAGGCCTTGTGACCGCGGAAGTCGCCGTCGAACAGTGACCACGCCGCGTCATGCACGAAGCCGGTGGCGCCGTCCCAGGCACAGTCCGCGGTGGGCTCGCTGAGGGCCGGCAGGTAGCGGAAGTTGGGATGGCGGGCGGCCAGTTCGACGAAGTCCGCGTGGTAGTACAGCTCGGCGCGGTTGCGGGCGCCGTACACCAGCGTGATCGGGCGGGTGTCGCCGTCGCTGTGCAGCAGGTCGAGGATCATCGAGCGCGGGCTGGACAGCCCGGAGCCGCCGGCCATGAAGAGGATCGGCTGGGGATCGGACTTGCGCACGAAGAAGCGCCCGAGGGGCCCGCTGACGGTGACCGGATCGCCGACCTGCAGGCGCTCGTGGATGTAGCCGGTGGCCTCGCCGCCCGGTACGCGGCGGATGTTCAGCTCGACCAGGCGCCCGTCGGCTGGCGCGCTGGCCAGCGAGAAGGCCCGTGGCTGGGCGAGTCCGGGCCAGCCCAGGTTGACGTACTGCCCGGCCTGGAAGTCGAGGCCGTCGCCGTCGAGGGCGATGGTCACACCCTTGATGGTCGGCGTCAGGTCCTGCAGTGCGGCGACGCGGCCGCTGAAGTCGCGCAGCGGGATCGGGCGCTGGTCGGGTTCCTCGTCGATGTCCGCCTCGATGACGACGTCACCTTCCGGCGTGGCGCAGCAGGCGAGGCAGCGGCCCTCGTCCCGCTCCATGTCCATCAGCGCGAAGGGCGAGGCGTCGCCGTGACTCACTTCGCCGTCCACCACGCGGACCTTGCAGGTGCCGCACAGGCCGTGGCAGCAGGCGTGGGGCAGGTAGATGCCGTGGCGCAGCGCGCCGTCGAGGAGGGTCTGTCCCTCCTCGACGTCGAAGCTGGCGCCGAGCGGTTCGATCGTGACCGTGTAGCTCATGGCGCCACCCGGCTCACGCGCCGCTGCCGGCGATGCCGCGCAGGGCCGGCGTGCGCAGGCGCAGGTAGGCCTTGTGGCCGAGCCCCTGGGCGGCGAGCGTGGCGCTCCGCTCCGGCGTGAAGGGGCGGTCGGCGAGCAGCCACTCGACGCGGGCCCAGTCGATCTGCGGCCACTCCGGGTGCAGCGCGAAGGCGCTGGCGGGCAGCAGGTCGTCGATCACTTCGCCGAAGCGCAGCTCGGGGGAAACGAGCAGCGCGATGGGGGCGCAGATCATCGTGTGGTGGTCCCAGCCGACGTAGAGCAGTTGCTGGCCGTGGAAGTTGTCGACCCGGTCGCGGACCAGGGGCGGGACGGACGTTTGTTGAGCGTGGGTGTGCATGTGTGTCTCCATGGGCCGCGCTCGTGGGCGCGGCACCTGTCTGTATGGATGAGAAGGGGAAGGGCGGGCGCCGCTGGGGCGCCCTGGGTGTTCAGGCCGCGGCGGCCGGCGGAGTCTTGTCGAGGCCCTTCCAGCGCAGCCAGTTGGCTTCGTCGGGGGAGCCTTCGTAGTCGAGGTTGTCCTGGCCGGCGACCACGTGGAAATAGCGCAGCGCGTCGGCGCCCGGATCGCCGGCGGCCTCGGCGCCGGGCTCGACGCAGTTGCCCTGCAGGATCTGGTGGGCCGGCAGCCAGGCGCTGACGTACTTGTCGGGTTGCCCGGCAAAGATGTCCCGGCAGCCGTCGGAGCAGAAGTGGTAGGTGTCGCCGTCGTGTTCGAGCTGCCGGTGGCTGGTTCGCGTGGGGTCGTCCATCTCCGTGAAGATCAGCGGGGTCTGGCAGGTCTGGCACAGCATCGGCAGGCTGGGGTTGTAGTAGCGCTTGCCCTCGGCCTGCAGCTTCCGGTAGTGCTCGATGCGCGGGCGGTAGTGCTGGTCGAAGGTGTTGGGGTACTTCTCGGCCAGCCAGGCCATGTCCTCGTCCGACGGCAGCCATACGTGGAAGGCGGCGGCACCGGAGAAGTTGTAGAAGGCGTTCCAGGTCTGGTGGGACAGGTGCTCGGCCTCGGCGACGCTCTGCTCCCAGTACTTGGGCATGCGCAGGCCGTAGCGGCTGAGGTCGTTGAACAGGGAGCCGCCGTTCTGCACGAAGTAGATCTCCCAGGCTTCCTTCCAGGACATGACCTTCTTCGGCAGCATGTAGTCGAGCATCATCGACACCAGGCCGAGCACCTTGTAGCCGCGCCAGAACCACTTGTCGAGGTAGCGCTGGATGATCGCCGCGTTGCCCGGGTCCTGCTCCAGCACGAACTTGATGCACTCCAGGCCCAGCGTCATGTGGCGGGCTTCGTCCGACTGGGACGAGAAGCCGAAGGTCACCGTGGCCATGTCGCCGTTGTAGGCGGCGCCGGACATGAAGGGCATGAAGACGAGGTTGGTGAGCAGGTATTCGAGGGCGAAGGAGATCGCGATGATCTGCTCGAAGGGGCCAGACGAGATGGCGTCCTCGAAGAAGGACTTGGGCACCGACAGGTACCACAGGCGGTCGTTCATCACCGTGTGGTCGTGCAGGCCGTTGAAGTACTTGTTGTACTGGCTGATGCTGTGGATCTGGGTCTGCACGTGGCGCAGCTCGTCCACCGCCTGCATCTGGCAGGCGATCGCCGCGCCGGGGCCGGGGAACTGGCGGCCGAGCATGGCGAACAGGCGGTGGGCGTTGTACTCGGCCGGCGTGATGCCGGTGAAGAACAGCTTCAGCGTGTTCACGTAGCGGGCGTCGGAGATGTTGAGGTGCCCGTTGTTCTGCTGGAAGGCGTCGAGCACCGCGTAGAGCTTGCGTTCCTTCTCGGCCTGGTATTTCCAGTAGGCGTCCATGGTCAGGCGGAACGGGTCTTCCCACTTGTCCCAGTCGTGGATCTTGATGCCTTCCAGGCCGAGCTGGTCGAAGGCCTTGTCCATCGGCTCGTAGCTGGTGTCCCAGCCCAGGCCGCGGGTCATCAGCGCGTATTTTTCCTTGAGGCTCAGCTTCTTGCCGGTCGGCCGGCGGGTGTCTTGGGTGTTCATGCTTGGGGGCTCCTCGTCAGCGGTTCCAGTGCAGGATCATTTCGTCCTCGCTCTCGTCCACGTTGCCGGACAGGGAGATGAGGTTGAGGTTGATGGACTGGAGGTCCCAGTCGGTGCCGAGGATCTCCTCGACGGTGCTGCGCCTGAGCACCAGGCGCCGGGGGGCGTCGATCTTGACCATCGCCGGCAGGCGGTGCACCACCGCGTCGGGGTTGTCGCGCTGCAGGGCTTCGATGATCGGGCGAGTGTCGTCATTGGTCTGCAGGGCCATGAAGACGGTGCTTTGAATGGAGCTCATCAGGTGTTCCTTTTTCAGGCGGCGTCGAAGCCGAGCTTGGCGATGCGCTGGTCCAGCGCGCGTGCAGCGCTCTCCAGGCGCGCGGGGCCGTCCAGGTGGGCGGCGCATTGCGCCAGCGGGGCGAGGGCGTCGAGGGCCAGGCCCTTCCATTCGGCGGCCCAGGCGGACAGCCGGGCGCGGTTGGCGGGCGATTCGGCGGCGGCGATCTTCAGGCAGGCATCGACCCACTTCTGGTTGTCGCCAGACCAGTCCTTGATGAACTCGGTGAGCATCGCCAGGTAGGCGCCGCCGGCGTCGCCCACGCCGCTGTGGAAGGGGGCGTACAGCAGCGGATGGACGAGGCTGTCCAGCACCAGGTTCTGGGCGACGAAGAGCTCGAACCAGTCCTTCTGCACCAGGCAGCGCTCGGCCAGCCGGCGCAGCGGCTGCCAGGCCGGGGCGTCCAGCCAGCGGGCCTTGGCGTCGGTGAGCGACTGGCCGGAGTTGCCGTCCAGCAGCAGGCCGATCCGCGACAGGTACTGGGCGATGCCGAGGCGGTCGGTGGTGGCGTACATGGCGCCTTGGGCCATGGAACTGCCGAAGCAGTAGGCGGTGACGAAGCAGTTGTTGAGGTTGGCGGCCCATTCCAGGTGGCGCAGGGGCAGCAGCAAGGTCTCGATGTCCCGCACCTGTTCGACGCTCAGCGTGGCCATCAGGCCGTGCTTGTCCACGAACTCGAAGCTCTTCTCGGCGGCTTCCTGCATGCGGGCCCGGTTGAGCACGTAGGTGGCGTAGTAGTACTGGCGCGGGTCGCGGAAGTCATCCCAGTCGCGCATCTCGATGGCGGTGCGGCGGCGGTCGTAGATGTCCCGCTGCGGGTCCCACACCGGGCGGTAGTGGAAGTTGTCGCGGGGCTGCAGGTCGAAGCTGGCTTCCTGGTAGCGGCTGGCCGGCTTGTCGGCGCCGAAGCGGCGCGACGTGCGGGCAAAGGTCTGGCGTATCGGGTCGATGCTGGCGACCCGGATCTCGACGCTCATGGTTCAAGTCTCCTGATTGTTGTTGTGCAAGGATTCGGGCGCGCCATCCGGCGTCCCGTAGAGGTAGGACTGCTGCCGCCGGAAGGCCCGGGCGGCGGTGTCCTCGTTCATGCGCTCCGTGCCCGGCAGGCCGGCGAAGGCCTCGAATGCCGCGCGGGGGAGGATGAGTTCGACGCTGAGTTCGGCGTCGCCGATGGCGAAGTCGAACTCGACGAAGCCGTCGTCGCGCATCTGGCGGACGCGGACGAAGCGGCGGGCGGGGTTGAAGCTGCCCGCGGGGGGAAAGGTGCTGTCTTGCATGGTGTCTCCTGTCAGGCACTCTGCCGGTGCCGTGGAAAGCTCCATTGCAACGCCTGTGCCACACCGTTCAGGGCGGCTGAAAACAGGCCGGTCGAAATCTCAAGTCATTGATTCTTATGAGTCCGTGTGCCGGGCGCTCTGGCCCGCGGAAAGCCCTCGCCAGGACGCGCGGGCTGCGGTTTTCTCAACTGCGCAAATCGGGTGGGGGCGCGTGCAGAGGTGGTTTTCAGGAAATGCGCAAGCGACTCCTGGCTGCGCGACGACGCGGCGGGGAAGGACCGAGGATGTCCGGATGTGTCTTCGGACACCTCTGCGGCCTGTAGGGATTTACAATGCCGGCCGATCCCATTCATTTCCGAAACGGACAACGCCCGAGGCGGCGTTCACCCGGCGTTTTCCGTTTCCATCCGGCTTCCAGTGCCGTTTTTTCCAAGGTCACCCATGTATCCAGTCCAAGATGTCGATGCGCTCCTGCTGTTGTCCATGCTGCTTGCCACCAAACGGAGGCCGGCCGACATGGTCGAGATCGTCGCGGCGGCGGATCTGCTCGATGGCGGTGTCGGTTCCGAGGCGCGCTGGGCCGAGGCTTTCCGCCGCTTTGCGACCCACGACCTGATCGTCGAGGTGGATGGCCGTTACACGTTGACGGAGGCCGGCCTGCAGCTCGTGCATCGCCTGCCGAAGAAGGCGGACACCGCCGAGCGGATCTTCCTGCTGCGCGAAAAGCTCTCCGAATACGAGCCGGCGGAGAAGACCCCGTCCATCGTCATGCAGGAGGAGCAGGTGGCCGAGGCGGTGCGTGCCCACCAGGCCTCCAAGTCCGTCGGCGGCAAGAACCTGCTGATGCCGAAGCCCAAGCCCGCTGAAGAGGACGCGCAACCGCGCCGTCGGCCGGGCGGCTGGCGCCGGGGCTGATCCGGTGCAGCTGGCCAACGGGCGCTGGCGCGGGCTGGCCTTCGTCGATATCGAGACCAATGGCGGTGCGGCCACCGACGAGGGAATCACTGAGGTCGGGATCGTCGAGGTGGACGAGGACGGCGTGCGGGAGTGGTCGCAGCTGATCCGCCCGGCCAGCCGCATCCCGGAGTTCATCACCCGCCTGACCGGCATCAGCAACGAGATGGTGGCCGATGCGCCGCGCTTTGCCGAAGTGGCGGCGGACATCCATGCGCGCCTCGACGGGCGATTGTTCATCGCCCACAACGCGCGTTTCGATCACGGTTATCTGCGCAACGCCTTCGAGCGGGCCGGCCTGACCCTGAGGCCGCTGGTGCTGTGCACCGTCAAGCTGTCGCGGGCCCTGTATCCGGAGCACAAGCGCCACGGCCTCGACAGCCTGATCGAGCGGCACGGCCTGCGGGTCGGCGAGCGCCACCGGGCGCTGGCCGATGCCCAGCTGATCTGGCAGTTCTGGCAGCACATCCACGGGCATTTCGACGAAGGGCGGATCGACGCGGAGATCGCGCGGCTGACCGGCCGGCCGTCGGTGCCGCCGCAGCTGGACGAGTCCGTCCTCGACGAGCTGCCGGAGAAGCCCGGCGTGTATCTCTTCTTCGGCGAGAATGATCTGCCGCTGTACGTGGGCAAGAGCAAGGACATCCGCACACGGGTGCTGTCCCACTTCAGCGCCGACCACCGCAACGCCAAGGAGATGGCCCTCTCCCAGCAACTGCGGAGGGTCGAGTGGATCGAGACGGCCGGCGAAATCGAGGCGCTGCTGCTGGAGGCTTCGCTGGTGAAGACCCGCCAGCCTCTGCATAACCGCCGCCTGCGCCGCCAGTCCGACCTGTGCGCGTGGCGGCTGGCGGATGACGGGGAGGGCGGCCGGCGCCCCGAATTGGTGTACGCGCATGACCTGACGGAGAACTGGGGTGATGACCTGTTCGGCTTCTTCGGTAGCCGGGCGACGGCGCTGCGCACGCTGCGCGGCCTGGCTGAAGAATACAACCTGTGCCAGGTCTGCCTCGGGCTCGAGAAGCAACCGCCCGGCCAGCCCTGTTTCGGCTACCAGCTGAAGCGTTGCCGCGGCGTCTGCGTCGGGGGCGAAAGCCGTGGGATGCACACTGCCCGCCTGCTGATGGCGCTGCAGAAACTGAAGGTCGAGGCCTGGCCCCATCCAGGGCCGGTCGGCATCCGTGAAGGCACGGCGGTGCACGTGGTGGACAACTGGTGCTACCTGGGCACGGCGAAGGACGAGGCGGAGGTGTTCGCGCTGCTGAAAAGCGCCCGACCGGCTTTCGACGGCGACGTCTTCAAGATCCTGCAGAAGGCGCTCAAGCGCGCCCGCATCGTGTCGCTGCAGTCGGCACGATGACGATGGAGGTGCGTTCGCACAGGCACTAGCACGGGGACCGGCGAATTCTCGCCGGCCTGGCTTCAGCGCGGCCGGAGGCTGGCCGGAATGGGCTTGGGGGCGAGTTTTTCGGCGGCGATTTCGAGGGCGTATAGCGTGCCGCCGGTGGCCAGCCAGGCATTGACCCAGTCGGGCTTGGGGCCGTCGCCGGACCAGGTGAGGGCGCGGTTGGAGGGGTGCATGAAGCGCACCAGTGGCATCTCCGTCGGAGCCGGCGGGGCGGCTTCCGCGAAGGAGATTTCCGCCTGCGCGGCTTCCTTCGCCTTTTCCGCTTCGGCCTTGGCCTTGGCTTCCGCGGCTTCGCGGCGGGCTTTTTCGGCGGCCTGCTTGCGTTCTCTGGCGGCGGTCGCGGCACGGGCCTTTTCTTCCGCTTCGGCGGCCGCCTTCGCAGCGGCTTCGGCGGCCAGGCGGGCGGCTTCTTCCTCGGCGGCCCGCGCGGCGCGCTCAGCCTCTTCGGCCTGACGCCGGGCGGCTTCCTGTTCTTCCTGCTCCCGCTTGAGGATTGTGGCTTTGATCTGTTCCGCGAGTTCTTCGAGCTCGGGCAGCGAATACGACTTCAGTTCTGTCATGGAGGACGACGCGGCTTCTGCGGGGGCGGATCGGAGGCGGGTGGTCATGATTCGGCAAAAACGGGGCAGGCCACAGTGATCCTGCCAAGTTCAGCATTATGAAACATTTATCCGATCCATTAACGCGGATTTGCGGTTGTTGACGCCCTGTTCTCAGTCCAGCGTCCGGCGGAAAGTCTTCAGGCCGATGGTGAGCACCCCGACCATGAAGGCGAGAATAGGCCAGATCTGCGCCCATAGCATGTTCATGTCGTTGCCTTTGAGAAGAATGCCACGCACGAGGATCAGGAAATGGGTCAGCGGTAGCACGTTGCCGATGGTCTGCGCCCAGTCCGGCATGCCGCGGAAGGGGAACATGAAGCCGGACAGCAGCATCGACGGCAGAAAGAAGAAGAAGGTCATCTGCATCGCCTGCAGCTGGTTGCGGGCGATGGAGCTGAAGGTGATGCCGAGGGTCAGGTTGGCGCAGATGAAGACCAGCACCACGCCGTAGAGCAGCAGCAGGTTGCCGTGCATCGGTACGTCGAAGATCCAGCGCGCGGCGAGCAGGATCAGCGTGACCTGGATCAGGCCGATCAGGATGTAGGGCACGATCTTGCCGGTCATCACTTCCAGCGGCGTAGCCGGGGTGGCGAGCAGGTTCTCGAAGGTGCCGCGTTCCCGTTCGCGGGTCATCGCCAGGCCGGTCATCAGCACCATGGTCATCGTCAGGATCACGCCCATCAGGCCGGGCACGATGTTGTAGGCGGTGACGCCTTCCGGGTTGTAGCGGCGGTGGATGCGCAGGTCCACCAGCGGACTGGCCGGTGGCTGCAGGCCGGGCAGGTCGGCGGCGAAGACTTCGGCGCCGAGCTTGTTGAGCACCGAGATGGCGCCGCCGGTGGCCATCGGGTCGGTGGCGTCGGCCTCGACGAGCAGCGTGGGCGGCTTGCCGCGCACCAGGTCGCGGTTGAAGCCGGGCGGGAAGGTGACGACGAACTGCACCTCGCTGCGGTCCAGCAGGGCCGTGGCCTGGCGTTCGTCCACGCTGCCGACGATGGTGAAGTAATCGCTGTTGCGCATGGCGGCCACCCAGGCGCGGGAGAAGGGGCCGGGATCGGCCATCACCACCGCGGTGGGCAGGTGCTTGGGGTCGGAATTGATCGCGAAGCCGAACAGCATCAACTGGATGATCGGGATGCCGACGATCATGCCGAAGGTCAGGCGGTCGCGGCGGAGCTGGATGAATTCCTTGATCAGGATGCCGAGCCAGCGGGAGAAGGAAAAGCGGGCCACGGTGTCAGTTCCCCAGCGGGTCGGCGGTGTGTTGCATCAGGTGGATGAAGGCGTCTTCGAGGGACGGGGCGACCGGCGTCGCGGCCAGGCCGGTTTCCTTCAGCAGGGTTTGCAGGCTGGCGGCCAGCCGGGGGCCGTCCGTGCCGCTGACGTGCAGGGTCGTGCCGAAGCTGGCTACCAGGTCCACGCCGGGCAACTGGCGCAGGCGTTCGGCAAGCCCGTGGATGCCGTCGCCGGCGATCTCCCAGGTGTTGAGCCGGCAATTGGCGACGACTTCGTCGGCGGTCCCGGAGGCCAGCAGATTGCCGTAGGCGATGTAGGCCAAGCGGTGGCAGCGTTCAGCCTCGTCCATGTAGTGAGTGGACACCAGGATGGTGATGCCGGCGGCGGACAGGCGATGGATCTCCTCCCAGAAGTCGCGGCGGGCCTTCGGGTCGACGCCGGCGGTGGGTTCGTCGAGGAGCAGCAGGCGCGGCCGGTGGAGCAGGCAGCTGGCGAGGGCCAGGCGCTGCTTCCAGCCGCCCGAGAGCGTGCCGGCGAGCTGCTTGCGGCGTCCGCCCAGGCCCAGCTCGTCGATGGCCCGATCCACGGCCGCGCGCCGGTCGGCCATGCCGAACATGCGGGCGACGAAGTCCAGGTTCTCGACGATGCTGAGGTCGTCCCACAGGGAGAACTTCTGGGTCATGTAGCCGACCTGGCGCTTGATCGCGGCGCTGTCCTTCAGCACATCCAGGCCCAGGCAGGTGCCGCTGCCGCTGTCCGGCGTCAGCAGGCCGCACAGCATGCGGATCGAGGTGGTCTTGCCGCTGCCGTTGGGGCCGAGGAAGCCGTAGATCTCGCCCTTGCGGACCTGCAGGCCGAGGTCGCGCACCACGTGCTTGTCGCCGAAATGCTTGTTGAGCCCGGCAACATCGATGACCAGTTCGTTCATGTCAGTGCCCGGCCAGGCTGACGTCCACCGGCAGGCCCGGCCGCAGGCTGGCAGCCTGTTCGACGGCGGGGGCGGCCTCGACGCGGAATACCAGCTTCTCGCGGCTGCCGCGGCTGTAGATGACCGGTGGGGTGTATTCCGCTTGCGGCGCGATGAAGTCGATGGTGGCGCGGATCGGCGTCAGGCAGGCGTCGCAGCGGGCTTCGACGGCCTGGCCGGGCTTCAGCGTGGCGACGGCGGTTTCCGGCACGAAGAAGCGCAGCCGGCGCCGGGCGTCGGGCAGCAGGCTGGCCACTGGCGCGCCGGCCGGCACCCATTCGCCGGGGCGGTAATAGGTTTCGGCGATCTCGCCGACGGCCGGCGCGCTGACGGTCTTGCGTTCGACAGCCCAGCGCCGCTGGGCGGCCTGGGCGGTGGCGGCCTGCAGGTCGGCCTCGGCGCCGCGCACCTCGGCCTGGCGCCCGAGGGCCAGGCGGTAGGTTTCCAGTTGCTGGCGGGCTGCATCAACGGCGGCGACGCTGCGGTCGCGGTTGGCGCGGGCCTCGTCCACGCGGGCCTGGGCCACGAAGCGCTGGCGGAACAGGGCGTCCTGCTGGGCGAGCTGGGCGTCGGCCAGGCGGCGGGCCGCGATGGCCGAGGCCAGCTGGGCTTCGAGGGCGGCGATCTCCGGTGCCCGGTGCGGCGCCTTGAGGTTCTCCAGCTTCTCCTTCGCGGAGCCGCTGCGGGCCTCGGCTTCGGCGAGGGCCTGACTGTCGGGATCGGTGGCGACGGCGAACAGCTGCTGCCCGGCCGTTACGCGGCTGCCCCGCGGGCTGTCGAGGGATTTCAGGTAGCCGGCCTGCGGTGCGGCCAGGTACAGGTATTCGCCTTCCACGTAGCCTTGGAAACCGACGTCGGGGGCTTTGCCGCAGGCGGACAGGAGGATTGCGAGGAGCAGGGGGCTGCGGGTGAGCTTCATTGAGTGTCTCCATCGTCCGGCCTGGGCAGAAGGGCCAGCAGTTGAGTGAGGCCGATGTCGATCTCCTGCTCCGACTCGGCGCTCTGGCGACCCAGGTTCATCATCGCCAGCCCAATCACTGCGGCATGGAAGACCAGCACCTGGGGGGCGTCCAGGCGGTAGCCCAGGCGGCTCAGAACCTGGCCGAGGGCATTGCGCATAAAGGCCACAAGACGGGCGAACTCGGGGCGGATCTCCGGATCCCGGTCGCCCGAGAGCAGCAGGCCGAGCATCATCCTGACCCGCGGCAGAAAGCGCATGGCCGTTGCCAGCGCCAGCTTGGGATCGGTGCCCTCCGTGCCACCGAGCTGGCCGAGTTCCTGTTCGACGGAGTGCTCGGCGATTGCCAGCATCAGCCGGTCGCGGGTCGGGAAGTAATAGGTCAGATGGCTCTGGCTGACGCCGGCCGCCTTGGCGATGCGCGGCTGTGTCAGCGCGAACAGGCCTTCCCCACGCAGCAGGGCAAGGCCTGCGTCGAGGATTCTGCTGCGAATGCCGGTTGGTGAGGGGCTGGAGTCCTGCATTTGGTAAGGCTACCAATTTTTGGTAAGGCTACCAAGTGCGGGACCTCCATCGGTCTTTCTTGGGAGGCTCGCCTGCGGATACGCGATCGCGCAAAAAATACGTTAAATGAATATGCAGGTTGACTCAAAAAGCCAAAATGAATGACTATGTATGCATATGAAATCGCCTGAAGACGAACAGCATGGTGACTCAAACAACGGCCGTTTCAATGGAGCCGCTTTCGGCCCGGATTCCGGGCGATCTGTATGTCTGGCTTGCCCAGCTGCAGATCGACGGCGCAACGACCAACAGCGACAAGCTGCGGATCCTGCTCGGCCAGCTCAAGCGCCAGCATGACGGCGCCCTCGACTACATGGCCGCCCATGCCTGGGCGCGCGATCTGACGACCCGCCTGCGCGAAGGGCTGGTACGCATCGAAAGCGAGACGGACACGCGCTCCGAAATCGTGAGCCTGCTCCTCGAACACCTCACCGCCCTGCTGGCCCTGCTTGTGAGCCAGTCCCCGGCCACCGAAGCGGATGCCAGGAAGTTCGAAGACGCACTGGTGCGCCGGGTCTTCGGGCTGGGCGAGACGCTGCTCCGGCAAGGAATCACGTCCGAGGCTGCCGCCTATGACCCCGCGGTCGTCCGGCGCCACCTGGGCAAAACAGTCGAGTTAGTCTCCAACCTCCAACCCCTGAAAGGACCTACCGATGTCTGATTCCCTCAAAGCCCGGGTCGGCCGGGTGATTGCCGGCGGTGCACACGCGATTCTCGATCGGATCGAAGACAAGGCGCCGGAAGCGATGATGGAGCAGGCGATTCGCGATGCCGACGCGGTGATCGACGACGTGCGCCACGAACTCGGTGTGGTGTCGGCCAACCGCCACCTTTCCCAGCAGCGACATGCCGGGCTCAACGCTCAGCACACGGCACTCACGGCGCAAAGTCACGAGGCGCTGGCGAGCGGGCGCGAGGACCTTGCGAAGGCCGCGGTGGCCCGCTTGCTGGATATCGAAGCCCAGCTGCCCGTACTTGAAGCCACCCTCGGTGACTATCTGCTGCGGGAAGGCGAACTGCAGGGCTACGTCGCCGCCTTGCTGGCCAAGAAGCGCGAGATGCAGGAGGCTTTGACCCAGTTCCGTAAGAGCCGCGCCACGGGAAGTTCGGCGGTGCTGGCTGCCGCTGGTGTCGAGACCTCCGCTGCGAAGCGTATCGACGCCGTCACCAAAGCCTTCGACCGTGTCTTTGAACGCCAGACCGGCCTTGAAGCCCTCGCTCGCAGCGAGGGCTTGGAACAGGCTGCCCAACTTGAGGCGTTGGACGAACTGATCCGGGAAAAGCGCGTCGCAGAGCGGATCGCCCAACTGAAGGCGGGCAAGGCATGAGCCTGCTCAGTGCGCCCGAGACCCTGCCTTTCGGCGTCGGATTCGCGCTGATCGTTGGCATCGCGCTACTCGAAGGCCTGGGCATGCTGCTGTCGATCAGCCCCAGCGACTGGCTGACCGACCTGCTGCCCGACATCGACGGCGACACCGGGCTGGATCGTGTACTCGGTTGGCTGCACATCGGGCAGGTGCCGGCGCTCGTGCTGCTGTTGCTCTTCCTGGCCGGCTACGCACTCTTCGGCTACAGCCTGCAGATGCTGGCCCATGGACTGCTCGGCGGTTATGTGCCGGCACTCCCGGCCGCCCTGCTGGCCGTACCGGCAGGGCTGGCGACGGTGCGTGCCCTCGGTACCCTCATTGCCCACATTGTCCCGCGGGACGAAACGAGCGCCGTGAGCGAACAAAGCCTGCTCGGACGCACCGGCGTGGTGGTCGGCGGCTCCGCACGGAAAGGCCTTGCCGCGCAGGCCCGGGTGCGGGATGCCCACGGCCGCAGCCATTACTTAATGGTGGAGCCTGACCTGGACGGTGATGTCTTCGCCGAAGGAGCCCAGGTCCTCATCGTCGGCAAGACCGGCGCCTTCTACCGCTGCATTGCCAACCCCCATCCCGATCTGATCTAGCCGCCTACGGCGGCGCTCCCGAAGCAAGTACAAGGAAAACCCCTTCATGAGTAACCTGTTCGAACTGCTGATCCTCGCAGCCATCCTGCTTGTCTCGCTACTCGCGGTCGGCATTGTCTTTGCTCGGCTGTACAAGCGCTCTACAAAGGAGACCGCCTTTGTCCGCACCGGCCTCGGCGGGCAGCGCGTCATCATGGATGGGGGCGCGATCGTGCTGCCGGTCTTCCATGAGCGGGTACTGGTCAACATGAACACCCTCAAGCTCGAGGTCGTGCGGCGGGAGCGTGAAAGCCTGATCACCCGCGACCGGATGCGGGTGGACGTTACCGCAGCCTTTTTCGTGCGGGTCAAGCAGACAGAGGAAGCCGTCAGCATCGCGGCCCAGACCCTCGGCGCGCGGACCATGAGTCCGGACGAGCTTAAGGCATTGGTCGAGGACAAGTTCGTGGATTCCCTGCGTGCGACCGCGGCAACCATGACCATCCAGGAACTGCAGGACAAACGGCGCGACTTCGTCCAGGCCGTCCAGAATGCCGTTGCCGAAGATCTGGAGAAGAACGGGCTGGAGCTCGAGTCGGTCTCGTTGACCAGCCTGGACCAGACAGACAAACAGTTCTTCAATCCGAACAACGCTTTCGATGCCGAAGGCCTCACCCGTCTGACCGAACAGACGGAAGCCCGGCGCAAGCAGCGCAACGACGTCGAGCAGGACACCGAGGTGCAGGTCCGTACCAAGAATCTGGACGCGACCCGCCAGAAGCTCACCATAGAGAAGGACCAGGAGTTTGCCACGCTCGCCCAGCAGCGCGAGATCGAGGTGAGCCGTGCCGAGCAGGTGGCGCTGATCGCCTCCCAGCAAGCCGAACGCAGCCGCGAGGCCGAAGCGGCCAAGATCGAGGCGGAGCGCCAGGTCAGCCAGAAGCGCATCGAAGCCGCACGCGAGATCAAGGCGGCGGAGATCGAGAAGAACCTGGTGATCCAGACCCGGGAGATTGAACTCGAGCGCCAGACCGAGATGCAGCGCGCTGAACAGCGCAAGCAGGTCGAGATCGCCCGCCAGGACACGCAGATCGCCATCGCCAACAAGTCCCGTGAGCAATCCGACGCCGACGCCGCGGCCAACTGTGCGCGGGCCGAGGCCGTCAAGGCCGAGGAAGCGGTGACCACCGCCCGTCAGGTCGCCGTTGCTGAACGGGACAAGGACATCCAACTGATCGAGGCGTCGAAGGAGGCGGAGCAGAGCGCCATCGCGGTGAAGGTATCGGCATCGGCCGAGAAGGAGGCCGCCATGGATCGGGCTGAGGCGCTCACAATCGAAGCCCGCGCCAGGCAGGCCGCCTCGCTGGCGGAGGCGGAAGGCAAGCGGGCGATCAACGAGGCGCTCAACACGCTGTCGGCGGCACAGGTGGACCTGCAGGTCCGCACCCTGCTGCTGCAACAGCTCCCGCAGATCCTCGAACAGGCCGTGCGCCCGATGGAGAAGATCGACTCGATCCGCATCTTCCAGGTCGCCGGCATGCCCGGGGCCGCAGGCGCAGGTGCCGACGGCGCCACGTCAGCTTCCGGTGGCGCAACCTTCCCCGAGCAAGTGATGAATTCGGCGCTCCAGTATCAAATCGCCAAACCCATCGTCGATGCGGTCATGAAGGACGCCGGCCTCTCCAACGACGGCATTACCGGTGTGGCCACCACCCTGTCGTCCCTGCTGAAAGCACCTGAAGTGCAGGCTTGAGCTTTCGGCGGCCCATGCCCAGGTGAGGGCTGCACGCCTGTCATCCGCTGTGCCGAAGGATAGGTCGGGACCCATCCGGACATGCGGCTCCGGAACTGCCGGCCTGGAGCGGAAGTAGAAGGGCAGAAAAATGCCCGGTTCGAGAACCGGGCATCGTTGAGGAGCTGGGGGGGGCTTACTCCGGACGCATCTGCGGGAACAGGATCACGTCGCGGATCGCCGGGCTGTCGGTCAGCAGCATGATCAAGCGGTCGATGCCGATGCCGCAGCCGCCGGTCGGGGGCAGGCCGTATTCCAGCGCGCGGATGTAGTCGGCGTCGTAGTACATGGCTTCCTCGTCGCCAGCGTCCTTGGCCTTGGCCTGGGCCTGGAAGCGGGCGGCCTGGTCTTCGGGGTCGTTGAGCTCGGAGAAGCCGTTGGCGATCTCGCGGCCGACAATGAACAGCTCGAAGCGCTCGGTGATGTCCGGGTTGTTGTCGGAGGCGCGGGCCAGCGGGCTGACTTCGACGGGGTAGTCGATGATGAAGGTCGGTTCCCAGGTTTCGGCTTCGGCGCAGGCTTCGAAGAGTTGCAGCTGCAGGCTGCCGAGGCCGCCCGGCTTAACCTTCTCGCCGAAGTCCTTGATCTTCTGCTTGAGCCACTCGGCATCGCCCAATTGGGCGTCGGTAAAGCCAGGGTGGTGCTTGCGGATCGCATCGACGATGGTCAGACGATGGAAGGGCTTGGACAGGTCCAGCTGGCGGCCCTGGTAAGTGAACACCTCGGTGCCCAGCGCTTCACGGGCGGCGTGGCGCAGGAGGCCTTCGGTGAAGTCCATGAGGCTGCGGTAGTCCGCGTAGGCCTCGTAGAACTCCATCATCGTGAATTCGGGGTTGTGGCGGGGCGACAGGCCTTCGTTGCGGAAGTTGCGGTTGACCTCGAAGACCTTCTCGAAGCCGCCGACCACCAGGCGCTTGAGGTAGAGCTCCGGCGCGATGCGCAGGAACTGCTGCATGTCGAGGGCGTTGTGGTGGGTGACGAAGGGTTTGGCTGCGGCGCCGCCGGGGATGGGGTGCATCATCGGCGTCTCGACTTCGAGGAAGCCGTGGCCGGTCATGTAGTTGCGGATCGACTGGATCAGGCGGCTGCGGGCCACGAAAGTGTGGCGGGATTCCTCATTCATGATGAGGTCCACGTAGCGCTGGCGGTACTTGGTCTCGACGTCGGCCAGGCCGTGGAACTTGTCGGGCAGCGGGCGCAGGCTCTTGGTCAGCAGGCGCAGCTCGGACGACTTGATGGACAGCTCGCCGGTCTTGGTGCGGAACAGGGTACCGACGGTGCCGACGATGTCGCCGATGTCCCAGTGCTTGAAGTCGGCATAGACATCTTCGCCGACGCCGTCGCGGGTGACGTAGAGCTGGATGCGGCCGGACAGGTCCTGGATGGTGATGAAGCTGGCCTTGCCCATCACGCGCTTGAGCATGATGCGGCCGGCGACCTTGACCTCGACCGGGATGGCTTCGAGTTCTTCGGCGGATTTCTCGCCGTAGACCTCGTCGAGCTTGCCGGCGGTGTTTTCCCGGGAGAAGTCGTTCGGATACGCCTTGCCGGTGGCGCGCCATTCGGCGAGTTTCTGCCGGCGCTCGGCGATCAGGTGGTTTTCATCCTGGGCGGGCGAGGAGGTCTGGTCGGACATGATGGGCTCTTCAAATCAACGAAATGGGCGCGGCGAGATGCACGAAATGCCGCAAAGCCCTGAATTTTGACATATTCCGGCCCGCCCGTCGCGGCCGGGCTCGAGATGGGTGGGTGATTACAGGAAGATCTCGTCGATGTCGGACTGGATCTCGGCCTGACCGGCCGGTATGGTGAGGCGCAGTTTGCCGCTCATCACCAGTTCGTCGTAACCATTGACCTGGTTGCGGCCGTGCTCCTTGGAGTAGTAAAGCGCCTCGTCGGCGCGGCCGAGGAGTTCGGCCGGCGACAAGCGTGGATCGATGCGCGCGAAGCCCACCGAGCAGGCCACGCGCCCGACCCGCGGAAACTCGTGCTGGGCGACGGCTTCTCGGAAGCGGTCGAAGATGCCCTGCACGTTGTCTTCGGTGACATTGCGCAGCATGACCACGAACTCCTCGCCGCCGAAGCGGAACAGCTTGTCGTGGTTGCGGAAGCTCTGGCGCATCAGGTCGGCGATGCGTAGCAGCACTTCATCGCCGAACAGGTGGCCGTAATTGTCGTTGATGCTCTTGAAATGGTCGACGTCGGCCACGGCGAGCCAGCACGGCTGGCTGACGGTGAGGCCGTACGTGCGGCGATCGCTGGCGTCGAGGCGGGCTTGTTCGGCCTGCTCGGCAGCGGCGATCAGGCGTTCGAAGTCGTCGTCGAAGGTGCGCCGGTTGAGGAGCCGCGTGAGGGTGTCGAGGTTGGCGTATTCCCAGCCGTGGTGCTGGTTGTCGAAGCAGCGCAGGAACAGGCCGAGGGCCGCGCAGTCGGCCTCGCTGGGCTCTTTGGGGCTATGGATCTCCAGCACCCAGCGGGCCTGGCCGAGGGTGCCAATGGCGAAGGCTAGGCGCCAGGTGTCGCCTTCGTGCACCGCGGAGTGGCCGAAATCGGCATGCAGGCAACTGGACAGCAGCGGATCCACCGGCAGCCAGGAGTGGCCGTCGCAGACGTCGTCCCAGTAGGTCGCGGTGCTGTCGGCGACGCAGTAACCAAGCAGTCCTACGGTGAGTTCGGGGGGCGTGAAGCGCACAGCGAAGAGCAGGCCATAACTGCCTTCGAGAAAGCGCATGGCTGTCTCGGTGGTGTGGCGGTAGATCCCGCGCAGATCCCGGATGCGCGAAAGGGCTTCGGCGCCGGCAAGCAGCGCGAGAGTGCGGGAGGGATCGGGCAGAGCCGCCGGGGGCTGGCGCATGAATGGGTCGGGTTTGGGTCTTGAGGGCCGATTAACGTCCGTCGCGGTGAATTCTGAAGCCCAAAACAGGCAGTGAGCGGGTAGCGCAGTGCTTATCGCGCGTTTTTCCCTTTGTAGCATGTTTTTGTCATTATGAGGCGGCGGATTGTTTCGCCGCCCCGCTCAGACGCTGCGCTGTATCAAGCCGATAGGTGGCGCCCAGTCGTCGCCGGGCTTCTTCTTGCGGGTGACCAGCGTGAGCTGGGCCGGTGCAAAGACGTTGGCGTTGTGGGTGACCGGCGTGGTGATCAGGTACTGGGCGCGGGTGGCGCGCAGGAAGGTCCCGACGCGGTCGATGTTGGCGATGTCCAGATGCGCGAAGGGCTCGTCGATGAATACGAAGCCGCCCGGGCGGGCCTCGTCCATCAGCAGGGCGATCAGCAGGATCAGCGACTTCATGACCTGCTGACCACCGGAGGCCTCGCCGTCGTTGAGGCCGACGGCGCCCTTGCGGTCGAAGTCGAAACGCACTTCGAGGCCGGCGGAGGCCAGCGCCCGGTCTTCGTTCTCGAGCATCGGCACCGGGCAGTCCACGTCCACGTTGGCCAGGTCGCCGAGGGCGCGCAGGTTCTTGCCGTATTGGCGGACCGTGATGCGCAGCTTGGCGATGTAGGCGGCGCGGGCGTCGGAGGTGAGGCGGCGGGTCGTCGCGAAGTAGGCTTCCCGCTCGGCGTAGTCCCGTTCGCGCTGCTGCAGGTCGGCCTTCAGGCGGCCGGCCAGGGTCAGCACTGTGTCGTCGGTGATCCAGTCGCCGTCGTTGAGGCGCTGGCGCAGGCGTTCCAGGTCGGCCCGCGCGCCGCGGGCGTCGCCGTACTTGTCCACCAGCAGCGCGGTCTGCTGCGGCTCGCGCCAGTCGGCCGGCATGCCGCGGCGCAGCTGGCGCAGGCGCTGGATGCGGCGGGCCTGCTCGCGGCGGCGCGGGGCTGCGGTCTCG
This sequence comes from Pseudomonadota bacterium, assembly GCA_018241685.1. Classification (GTDB taxonomy): domain Bacteria; phylum Pseudomonadota; class Gammaproteobacteria; order Burkholderiales; family Rhodocyclaceae; genus Zoogloea. The sequence continues at coordinate 307,244 of JAFEDJ010000069.1, read as the reverse complement.
GCGAGCTCCTGGGCCTTGCGGGCGAGGGCTGAAATCTCGCGCTTGCGGCGGTCAAGCTCGATGTCGATGCCGCGCAGGCGCTGGTCGATCTTGTCCACGTCGCCCTTGGATTCGGCACGGGCCGCGATGGCTGCGGTGAGGCGTGATTTGGCGCCGGGCAGTGCGGCTTCGGCCTGCTCGAAGGCTTCGGCGCGGGCGGCCAGCAGCTGGGCGGCTTCGATGCCGTGCAGGCGGGCGCGCAGGGCGTCGGCTTCTTCCTTGGCGGCGTCCAGCTCGGGGCGCAGCTCGCGCAGGCGGGCGTCGATGCTGTGCATGTCGGCATCGAGCTGCTTGAGGCGGGCGCTGCGGGCCAGCTCACCGAAATGGAATTCGGTCGGCTTGCCCAGGTGGCGGGCGCCGCGGCGTTCCCGGTGGTAGCCGTCGCGGGTGATCCACTCGGTTTCCTTGGGCAGGTGGCGGGCGGAGTCGGCATCCTCGACGCGCTGGATGCGGTTCAGCAGGTCGGCCAGCCAGCGCGGCACGTCGTCGGCGAAGCGGATGACTTCGGCCAGCGAGCCGTCGGCGGCCGGCGGGGCGGTTTCCAGCTCCGGCACGATGAAGTGGCGGAAGCGTTCCTGTTCGCCCAGCGCCCAGGCGGCGTGGCGGTCCTGTTCCCGTTCGAGCAGGATCACGTTGCGGTAGGGGCGCAGCACGGCTTCGACGGCGCCCTGCCAGTCCGGGTCGGTGACCTCGATGATTTCGGACAGGGCCCGGTGGGCGATGCCGGCGTCGCCGAGGCGCTTGCGGAAGCGGCTGACCTCGCCGTCGGGCGGCGGCCCGCGGTGTTCGCGGGTGGCGCGCAGCTGGGTGGTCTTTTCCTCGAAGGCGGCGATGGCGGCCCGCTCCTGGCGCTGCAGCGCGAGCAGGCGCGCGTCGGCCTTGGCGTAGGCGGCCTCCAGGTCCACCGCGCCGTCGCCGGCTTCGCGGGCCAGGCGGGCGCGCAGGGCCGAGCGCTCGGCGAGCAGTTTTTCGAAGTCGCGGACTTCGTCGTGGGCGGTGAGGTGAGCTTTCTCGGCCTCCAGCTCGCGGCTGCGGGCGGCCTTGCGTTCCGTTTCGGCGGCGGCCTTCTCGGCTTCCACTTCGGCGGTACGGGCCTTGTGGCCGGCCAGCTCCTCGTCGCCTTTCTGAAAGTCGAGGCGGCCGCGGGCGATGTCGGTGCGGGCCTGCTCGATGTCGCGCATCAGCTCGGCGGCTTCCAGGCGCGGCACGATCTCCGTGGCGAGGGCGCCGGCTTCGTCGTTGAGCTGCTTCCATTCGAGGAAGCGGTCGGCTTCCAGGCGCTTGGCTTCGGCCTGGGCGCGCAGGCGGTCGAGGTCGAGGCCGAGGGCTTCGAGCTCCTTCTCGGCGTTGCTCTGCTCCTCGCGGGCGGCGGCGTAGTTGTCGAGCACCTCCTTGTCGCCGAACACGTCGAAGACCAGTTCGAGCAGCGCCTTCGGCGAGTATTCGCAGAGCTTGTCGGTGTCGCCCTGCTCCAGCGCCAGCACCTTGGCGATGGCTGGCGTCAGGCCGCCCCAGGCCAGGCGGCTCTGGTAGTCCCGGTAGCCGACCCATTCGATGGCCTTGTTCTCGTTGGCTTCCAGTGCCTCGATGGGCACGTCGCCGTCGGCGATGGCGTAGTCGCGGGTCCAGTCGCCGCCAGCGCGGCGGATACGGCAGGCCAGCGTGACCTCGTCCTTCAGGCATGGGAAGAACGGCCGCTTGCCGGTGCTGCCGGGCCGGTTGGCGACCACTGCGCGGATCCACGCGAAGCTGCGGTTGGCGCGGCGCACGTAGCGGCGGAAGTCGCGCTTGCCGGAGCAGCGCAAGCCGAACAGGGTGCGCAGCGCGTCGAGCAGCGTGGTCTTGCCGGAACCGTTGGGGCCGACGATGGTGATGATCTGGGCGTCCAGCGGGAGGCTGAAGCGGCGCCAGTAGTCCCAGTGGACGAGTTCGAGTTGCTTGATGTGGAACATTAGTAGTCCTCCTCCGAGCCGGCCTCTTCGATGTTGGCGACGTCATCGTCCGCAAAGGCTTCGAGGCTGGGGAGCGGGTGTCCGGCCTGGGCGAGCACTTCGCCGAGGGTGCCGTGCACGATGCGGTCGGCGAGGGTGCGGTAGTCGAGCAGCACGTCGAGCAGCGGGCCTTCGTGGATCATGCCGGCCTTGCGTTCGATGAAGCCGAGCTGGGCCAGGCGGGACAGTAGCTTGCCCTGCACGTAGGTCTTGTGGCCGAGGGTGTTGGCGAAGTCGGCCAGCAGGGAGGCTTCGACGATGGGGCTGGAGACGGCGTCGCCGCGCTCCACCGGGGCGTCCTTGCTGAACATGTCGCCCTGGCCGTCGTCGCCGAGCTTCTGGCGATTCACCTGGCGCTCGCGCTTGGGCAGGATGATCAGCGCCCAGATGACCACCAGCAGCGCCAGCTGGTCGCGGGTCAGGCCGATGTTGCTGGCGGCGTACTCGCGGGTGGCGCCGAACACCGGCTCATGCATGTCCTCGGTGAGGGCGGTGGCGACGTGCTCGGCGTAGGGGTTGTCGATGAGCTGCAGGCCGACGGCGGTGAGGCGGGCGTCGAGTTCGACGCGGAAGGTCTCGTCCACCAGCGCGCGGCGCACCAGCGGGTCGGTGCGCGGCAGGCTGCGGCTGGCCAGCAGGCGCGCGGTGAGGGTCCGGATCTGTTGTTCCATCAGGCTGGGTCGGAAAGGGATTCGGAGGATGCGGAGGCGGCGTCTAGGACGGGCACCATTTCGCGGGCCGGCAGGCTGCCGTGGGCGCCGACAAGGCCGACCGACATGGTGGCGATCTCGTCTTCGCCGACCTTCACGGTGGCGGCCTCGAAGCGCACTTCGAGGGGCAGGCGCATGAACTCGCCGATCGGACCGTCGGCCGGCGTCGCGCCGCCTTCGCCACCGCCATCGGCGAGCAGGGCCAGCAGGGACAGGCGGTAGGAGGCCGCGGGGAAGCCGCCGCCGGTAACCACGCTGGCCAGGCTGGCCGGCGTCTGGCCGGGTTCGGTGAGGCGCGACAGGCGTTGGCTGAAGTGTTGCAGCAGGCGCAGGTCTTCCTGCTCCGGCTGGTTGCGGCTGGGGGCTTCCTCGGCGCTCGGCAGCGCGATGTCGGCCTCCATCTGGCGGGCTTCTTCCGACAGCGCCATTTCGGCCCGGTCGAGAAGCTCGTGGCCGCCAGCCAGCAAGGTGAGTTCGGGGGCTGGGGCGAGGCAGCCGACGGTCAGGCTGGCCAGCTTGCGGACGTCCAGGCTGCGCAGCCAGGCGGCCACGTCGCTGGACGAAATGCCGGAGCCGCCGAGGGTCACGCGCTGGGCTTCGATCTTGTTGACCGCCCGCTGGAATGCCGCGTCCACACGGGCCAGGCGCGATTGGGCGAGGCCGATGCGCTGGGCGATACGGGCCAGGTCGAAGGGTACGTCGGGGTCGGCCAGCAGTTCGTGCAGGACTTCGGTGCCCTTTTCGATCCAGCGGGTGTTGGCGGACAGGCGGCGGCGGGCGTCGGCGATGCGAAATTCGGAGCCGGAAGCGATGGCCTCCTCGAAATGCCAGGCCAGGTCGTTGAGCTTGCCGAGCAGGTGGCCGAGGGCTTCCGGCGTGACGCTGCCGACGGCCTGCAGGCCGGCCAGCTGGGCCGTGAGGAAACCCAGCTCCAGATCGTCTTCGGCGCTGAAGCTGACCATCATGCCGATTGCTGCGACGGCGTTGCGGCCGAGGTCGGACAAGGCGTACAGGCTGTCGTCGCCGATCTCCAGCAGGCCGTTGCTGCGCAGGCGGCGCAGTACCGTCTCAAGCTTGACGTGGTCGAGGAAGGAGAAGCGCTGGCGCAGTTGTTCGGGTTCCCAGCGCGGGGCGTCGGTCTCCCTGCCGATCTCGCGCAGCACCAGCAGGCGCATCAGCACCTCGGCCTCGCTGCCGTGGAACAGGGTGCTGAAGGCGGACAGCAGCGGGCGGGCTTGGATCAGCGGGGCGAGTTCGGGGACGTCGTCGGCGGCGACGCCGGGGGCCAGCAGTTCTTCCAGGCGGACTTCGTTCATGCGGGGCTTAGCGGAACAGGGCGAGGGCGGCGACGCGGCGTTCGACTTCGTCGGCCATGCGCTTGTAGGCCGGCGCATCGACACCGCCGAAGCGGCGCTGGAACTCGTCGGCCATCATGGATTCGGGCAGGCCGTCGATCGGTGGCAGCAGGGACGCGTCGCGCAGGCCGGCGGAGACCGCCGCGGCGAGACGCTCGGGGTCGCGGGCGGCTAGTTCGCCGAGGCGTGTGCCAGCCCGGTCGGCGGCCAGGTCCACGAAGGAGAAGCCACTGCCACCGCGGGAGTCGCTGACTTCCTTGTCGAGCCCAATGGCGTTGGCCAGCGGTTCGCCGGCCCATGCGGCCAGCGCGGCGGAGACGGTGAAATGCTGGGCGAGGTCCTCACGGCCGCGCAGTGTCAGCGTCACCGGGCGCGGGCGCGGCCACTGGCGGGCTTCGGGAATCAGCAGGGCGATGTCGTGGCCGGACAGCTGAGCGGCGGTGACCAACAGGATGTCCCGGTAAGCACTGCTGCGCTCGCCGGAGCGGCTGCGTTCGCCGGCCTCCTGCAGCAGCGGGCCGAGCACGCTGGCAAGCGGTGCGCTTGGCCGTGTGCCGAGGCTGTCGATGCGTGCCGTCAGGCGCCGCTGGGCGTCGGCCAGGCCGTCGCGTCGGGCCGGATCGATGGCCAGCGCACGGGCCGAGTCGAGCAGTTCGGGCTGCCAAGTGTAGGCGACGCGAACGCCCGCGGGTGTGACGGAGACCCGGTCGATGCTGCGCGCCAGCAAACTGAGATCGGACGCGAACTGGGTACGTTTCAGGTAGTGCTCGAGTGCAGCCTGGAACAGGGCCGGCGGCACCGGCACGCGGCCGACGCGCACCTGTTCGAACTTGAGGCCGTCGGTGCCGGCGCCGAGTTGGGTGCTGACGTTGAGGTAACGGCCGAGCGGGTTGGGGGGCAACTGGGCGGAGTAGCTGATTTCGGCGCCCCCCTGATGCAACTCGACACGGGTGTCGGCCTGGAGGCCGCGGCGGGCGGCGAGGGCGACCAGCGCTTCCAGGTCTGGCGCGGCAATGTTGATCTCGCGCCGCTCGTCGCGGGTCAATCGGCGTGGATCGTTCTTGCGGAGGATCGCCTTGGCGCGCATCAGTGCCGCGGGTGCGGGCGCGTTGCCGGTGGTGACCAGCGGCTTGTCTTCCACCGCCTGGAATGCCAGAACGACGGCCGCCACTGCCAGCAGCACGATGCTGCCGCTCAACCAGACAAGGATTCGCAGCATGGTAGCGGTTCGATCAGGAGAGGGAAAAAAGCACGGAGGCCGGCCAGCGGCCTCCGTCCCGTGTTACACGCCTTGCTTCAGGCTGGCCTGGATGAAGCCGTCCAGGTCGCCGTCGAGCACGCCCTGGGTGTTGCCGACTTCGTAGTTGGTGCGCAGATCCTTGATGCGGCTCTGGTCGAGCACGTAGGAGCGGATCTGGTGGCCCCAGCCGATGTCGCTCTTGGCGTCCTCGAGCTTCTGCTGTTCGCTCTGGCGCTTGCGCAGCTCGGCTTCGTAGAGGCGCGCCCGCAGCATCGACCAGGCTTCGTCCTTGTTGCGGTGCTGGGAACGGTCGTTCTGGCACTGTACGACGATGCCCGTCGGGATGTGGGTCAGACGTACCGCGGAGTCGGTCTTGTTGATGTGCTGACCGCCGGCGCCGGAGGCGCGGTAGGTGTCGGTACGCACGTCGGCCGGGTTGATGTCGATCTCGATGGAGTCGTCAACCTCGGGGAAGACGAACACCGACGTGAAGCTGGTGTGGCGGCGCGCGTTGGAGTCGAAGGGGCTCTTGCGGACCAGGCGGTGGATGCCGGTCTCGGTGCGCAGGAAGCCGTAGGCGTATTCTCCGCCGACCTTGATCGTGCAGCTCTTGATGCCGGCCACTTCGCCCTCGGATTCTTCCAGCAGTTCGACCTGGAAGCCCTTGCGTTCGGCGTAGCGCAGGTACATGCGTTCGAGCATGCCGGCCCAGTCCTGGGCCTCGGTGCCGCCGGCGCCGGCCTGGATTTCGATGAAGCAGGCGTTGCCGTCCATCGGATTGCTGAACATGCGGCGGAATTCGAGTTCGCCGACCCGGGCTTCGACGCTGGCCACGTCGGCTTCGACGGCCTGCATGGTGTCCTCATCCTCCTCCATGGAGGCGAGCTCGAACAGGTCCTTGCCGTCGGCGATGCCTTGCTCGATCTCCTGCAGCGTCAGCACGACGCCTTCCAGCGTCTTCTTTTCCTTGCCGAGCTCCTGGGCGTGCTTGGCGTCGTTCCAGATGTCCGGATCTTCGAGTTGTTTGCTGACCTCGATCAGCTTCTCAGCCTTGGAGTCGTAGTCAAAGATACCTCCGAAGTTCGAGCTCCCGGGCCTTCAGGTCGGCGAGCTTGTTGGAGATGGCGTTGAGACGTTCTGCTTCCATGATCGGGGCCCTGGCTGGTGCGGGAAAACCGGGCATTATACCTTCACGCAGGGGGCGCTGCAGCTTGGTACCTGTGCGGGGCGGTCAACGCGATGGCGCGGGGAGCATACCGGCATCGGGCGGTGCGATGCTGCCGAAGCTGCGTGGAGAGGGTGTCGCCGAGAACTTTGCCTTGCAGGCCTGGTACTTGTGGCGGCACCGGTTGGAGCACAGGAACTCGGTGTTGTAATCCCCTTGCGGGCAGGCGAGCAGGCAGCGGGTGTTGGCCTTGATGCAGTCGGTGACGCTGCCGGTTGGTGGCGCAAAGGGGGAATGGGCGTTCTTGTCCTCGTCGCTGCCCTTGACATCCTTGCGCATCAGGCGAAAGGTGCCTTTGGATCTGTTGTTGTCCTTGGCTGAGGAAATTGTGTAACGCCCCTCGAACATGCTCGCTTGACAGCTGCCGGACATCCGTAGCGTGACGGAAGGGGGCAGGATGAGCCGCAGGGTGCATTGCCCATACTTGTTTTCGCCGGCCACGATGGGGGCGGATGCCTGGAAGGGGGAGCCCATGGTGACGGTACCCGTGAGCCGCCCGCCTTGTTCCTTCAGCTGAATCGTGATCGGTACGAGGGCCTCGAAGCTCTCGGGGGTCAGCAGCCCCTGATATGTCTCGTCGAGTTCCGCCAACGCTGGGCTACAGGCCAGGCCGGCCAGAAGCAGTAAGGCTAAGCGGTACAGCAAGGACACAAGCATCGTCGGTCACGTCGCGGGTGGAGTGCTGCGCGGTATGCGGCGCCCACCACCCGCTGCGGGTGGTGGAGCCCCCTTGCGGGGCAGCCGTGGCGGGCAATTCTAACCCGGCCCCGGCGTCCCGCAGGCACCCTATGTCAGGTGCGTGCCCGCAGCAGTCTCAGAACAGCTCGTCTTGACCGAGGTAGCGCCACTGGCCCGGCGGCAGGTTGCCGAGCATCACACGGCCGATGCGTACGCGCTTGAGGCCGACGACCTTCAGGCCGACCAGCTCGCACATGCGGCGAATCTGGCGCTTCTTGCCTTCACGCAGCACGAAGCGCAGCTGGTCTTCATTGAGCCAGCTGACCTTGGCCGGGCGCAGCGCTTCGCCGTCGAGGGACAGGCCGTGGTTGAGCAGCTTGAGGCCTTCGTCGGTGAGGCTGCCCTCGACGCGCACGTGGTATTCCTTCTCGATGCTTGAGTCGTCGCCGATCAGCGCGCGGGCGATGCGCCCGTCCTGGGTGAACACCAGCAGGCCGATGGAGTCGATGTCGAGCCGCCCGGCAGGTGCGAGGCCACGGTGGTGGGTGCGCAGGTAGCGGTTTTCGGACGGATCCTCGGCCCAGCGGTTTTCGGCGGTGATCAGCACGCTGGCGGGTTCGTAACCGTCCTCGGCCTGGCCGGATACGTAGCCGACAGGCTTGTTGAGGAGGATGGTGACGCGGCTGTCCTGGGCGGTCTGGCCGCGGCGGTCGAGTTCCACCTTCTGGTCCGGCTTGACGCGGGAGCCCAGCTCGCTGACCACGCGGCCATCCACGCGGACCCAGCCCTTTTCGATGTACTCGTCGGCTTCCCGGCGGGAGCACAGGCCCAGTTCGGTCATCCGCTTGGACAGGCGGATCGAACCGTCGTCACGCAGCGGGGAAGGTACGGGGGCTGGACGTGCTTCGCCGCTCCATTGCTTGCGCTCGTGGCGCGGGGGGCGGGCCTCGGCGGCCTTGCCGAACTCGCCGCGCGGGCGGCTGGCCGGTTGCGGCGCGCTACCGTCGTTGCTGCCGTCGTCGCGACGCCGCGGCGGCCGGTCGCCAAAGGGCCGGGCCGGGCGCTCTTCGCCCCACCGCGGACGTTCGCCGGCCGTACGTTCGCCGGACGAGCGTGCCGGCTTGTCGCCGAAGGGACGGGCAGGTCGGTCGCCGGTCGGGCGAGGCGGGCGGTCGTCGCGGGGGCGATCGCTACGCGGGCGGTCGTCGCGGAAGCGCTCGCCGCCCTGGCGCGGCGCGTCCCCGTCGCGGAACGGGCGCGGACTACGGCGTTCGGGTTCCGCGTTGGCCTGTTCGGGGAAGGAGGCCTTGGCGCGGTTGCGGCCGGTGCTGCCGGCGGCCGGCTTGCGCCAGTCCTTGTTGGGCTTGGGGCTGTCGGGGGCCTGCGGGGCTGCCTCGGCGGCGCCGGCCGCGCGCGGCTTGAGTTTCAGGGTGCCATCGCGGGTGGGCAGCGGGGCGCGGCGGCGGAGCGTGTCGGTCATGATCAGGCCTTTCTGGCGGCGGAATGCAGTTGCTGGAGGTCGGCCTCTTCAAGATAGACCCACTGGCCTTCGGTCAGGTCGGCTAGCAGCCCCTCACCCAGGTGGAGGCCGCCGAAGCCACTGCGATGGAGTTGTTCTACATGGTTGCCGGCGGCGGCGATCATGCGCTTGACGACGTGGTACTTGCCCAGATCGATGCTCATTTCCAGCGTCCGCTCGGCCAGCAGGCGCGCATGCAGGGCCGGCACCGGCTGGGGCTCGTCGATCAGATCGACGCCGTCGAGCAGGCGCTGCACGAGGGCATCGGTGCCGGCTTCGGCCAGTTCGGCGCGATAGACCTTGGGCACGTGCTTCTTCGGCGACGACAGGTTGTGGATGAAGGCGCCGTCGTCGGAGAACAGCAGCAGCCCGGTGGTGTCCTGGTCGAGGCGTCCGACGCTCTGCACGTTGCGGGCCACCAGTTGCTGCGGCAGCAGGGAATACACGCTGCGGTGGTGCTTGGGTTCGTGGGAGCACTCGTAGCCGGCCGGTTTGTACAGGGCGACGTAGGTCTTCTCGCGGAAGGTCCAGCTGTGGCCTTCGACTTCGAAGACCAGGCCGGCGGTGTCGATCTCGGCGCCGGGGTCGTCCACGACCTCGCCGTTGATGCGAACTTCGCCGAGTTCCACCCACTGGCGGCACTGGCGGCGGCTGCCGAAGCCCTGATTCTGGAGGATGCGTTCGAGTTTCACGGGAGTTGCGATAGTGCGAAATAACTTTCCATTTTCCTGCCTGGAGAAAATCATGGCAACCGTGACGGAGCAGGGGCGTCGGCCGCATTCCATTGTCTTCTTGTCGTCACATTCGTTAAAGATTGCTTCGCCATCCCCGTAATTGCAGTGCACAATCGCCGCAATTTCTTCGAAGACATCCCGTGATTTCGCCTCGATTTCCTACCTGCCCATCTGTCGGCGCCGTTCTTTTTCGTCCCGGTCTTGCCGGCCTGTCCAGGGGCAAGTGATGGGGACGGTCGTTCATGCTGCGCCGGCGGGTTTCCGCCAGTTTCACGCCGATTTCCGTTTTACGGTTTCCCTGTTGGCCGTCCTGCGCGCGGTGCAGCGCCATCGCGCCCTGTGTGCCGGTGGCATTCGTCTCGAAGCGGAGTTGCCCGCCACGCAGGTGGCGGTTTCCCTTGCCATCGAGAGGGCGCTGAAAGCTTGTCCGCCGGAAGGGAGTAGCTCCGAAGCAAGTGGTGACCAAGCGTTTGTCGAGACGCTGGCAGAAGTTTGGCAGCAGATGCTTGCCAGCCGGCACATGGGTTCCGACGAAATGCTGTTTCTACGTCATTGCCGTCTGCTGGAGCGCGTGCTCGAACGTATCGGGCGCCTGGCGGACGAGTGGGCGGGACTGGATAGGGAGCGGGATCGGCTGGTGAGTGCGTATTCCCGTCAGCTGCCGGCGCTGACCGAGGCGCTGGGGAGGATCCGCGGCTTGTGCTGCGGGATTGCGGCGATCGGGCATTGCTCGCCCTTCAAGCGCACGCGCCTGTTCTTCCAGTGCTCGTCGGCCGAGGCCTTGCTGGTGGCGGCCAACCAGCGCTACCGGGAAACGGCCCCGCCGATCGAGGCGCTGGTGGCACGGACGGCCGCCGAGCGGCTGGTGCATGTGGTGCGGGCCGAATTCTTGCGCGAGCGGGTCGACTACCCGGTGGATGACTTTTACAGATTGGCGACAGAGGCGATTGATACGGTGTTCGTGTGGATCGACCGGGTTGGTGACGACTTGATGGGCAAGGCATGAACGGACGGGCGACAGTCAGAGCGGGCAAGGCGACGGCGCGAATGGCATTGGTCCCGGCTGCAGGGGCGGTGGACGGATCCCTGGCGGAGCGGGTGCTGGCGGCGCTTGAGGGCATGGTGATCCAGGCGCGACTGAGCGGCCTGGAGGGCGAGCGCAGCCTGACTTTCGTCAGTGAAGGCGCCGAAGCGCTGTGCGGCTGGCCGGCGGAGGCGCTGATGCGGGATGGCGCACTGTTCGGGCGCCTCATCGTAAGCGACGACAAGGCACCGCTGATGGCCCATGTGCTGGAGGCGGCCCAGGCCGAGGGGCGTTATCGGGTGGACTACCGGATTACCCATCGCAACGGCAGCGTACGTTGGGTCAGCGAGCAGGGCGCCGGGCGCTGCGGCGAGGACGGCGTGCTGTACACCGAGGCGCAGATCAAGGACATCACCGACGAGGTGGCAGCCCAGCAGCAGCTTGCGGATGCCGAGCTGCGCTACCGCAGCATCTTCGATTCGGGCAGCGAAGGCCTGTTCCAGACTTCCAAGGACGGCGTGTATCTGGCGGCCAACCCGGCACTGGCGGCGATATATGGTTACGACTCGCCGGCCCAGCTGATCGCCGAGCTGCGCAGCGTGGGGCGGCAGCTCTATGTGGACCCGGAGCGGCGGGCCGCCTTCATCGCCCAGATGCAGACCGATGGCGAGGTGCGGGATTTCGTCTCCGCGGTGCGCCGGCGCGACGGCAGCATTGTGTGGATTTCCGAGAGCGCCCACAGCGTGCGCGACGTGGATGGCAACTTCCTGTATTACGAAGGTTCGGTGCGCGACATCACCGCCCAGCGGGAGGCCGAGAACCGCCTGCGCTACCAGGCCACCCGCGACCAGCTGACCGGGCTGCTGAACCGCTTGAGCTTTGCCGAGCGCTTCGAGGAAGCCGCGCGGCGGGCCGACCGGCGCGGTGACAACCTGCTGGTGGCCTTCATCGACCTGGACAACTTCAAGGTCATCAACGACTCGCTGGGCCACCTGTTCGGCGACAAGCTGCTGCTGACGGTGGCCTACCGCCTGTCCCAGTGCCTGCGCTCGACCGACGTGCTGGCCCGCTACGGTGGCGACGAATTCGTGCTGATGCTCGAGGACGACGCCCAGAGCGGCAACGTGGAGGCCGTGCTGGCGCGGGTACAAGAGGCCATTGCGCGGCCGGTGATGCTCGGCGAGAAGGAGGTCACCGTGACCTCCAGTATCGGCGTGGCGCATTACCCCGAGGACGCCCGCAACTTGCCGCAGCTGCTGCAGCAGGCGGACGCGGCGATGTACGCCGCCAAGGCCGCCGGACGGGCGCGGGTGCATCGCTTCACGCCGGAGATCGGTGCCAATGCCACCGAGCGCCTGGCGCTGGAGATGGCGCTGCGCAGCGCCATCGAGCGCAGCGAACTGTCCCTGGTCTATCAGCCGCGCCTCGGGCGCGACGGCGAACTGCGTGCGATGGAGGCCCTGCTGCGCTGGAACAGCGCGGAATTCGGCCCGGTGTCGCCGGCGCGCTTCATCCGCATTGCCGAGGAGACCGGCCTGATCGTGCCGATCACCGATTTCGTGATCCGCAGCGTCGCCGCCCATATGGACGGCTGGCAGCGCGCCGGGCTGGCCTGCCCGCGGGTGGCCATCAACTGCTCGGTGCAGCTGTTCCGCGACAGCGGCTTTGCGGCGCGCCTGCTCAGTGTGCTTGAGCGCCACGCCCTGCCGCCCCAGTGCATCGAACTGGAGATCACCGAAACCCAGTTGATGGCGGACCCCCAGCGCATGATCAACACCCTTTCCGAGCTGAAGGCGCGCGGGCTGACGGTGGCGGTGGATGACTTCGGCACCGGCTATTCGAGCCTGGCCTACCTGAAGAGCCTGCCGATCGACGTGATCAAGATCGACAAATCCTTCGTCGATGGCCTGCAGCCGGAGTCGGAAGACCTGCAGTTCTCCCGCGCGATCATCAGCCTGGGGCACAGCCTGGGCCTGACCGTCGTCGCCGAAGGGGTCGAAACCGGCCTGCAGCACCAGCTGTTGCGCGACCTGGGCTGCGACGAGTTCCAGGGCTACCGTTTCGACCGGCCGCTGCCGGTGCCGTCGGTGCTCGGCAAGCTGCAGCGCATGGGTGGTGGCCCGCTGTGGCCGTGGGCTGGCGAGGCCGCACGCAGCGCCTGAGCCGGCCTGCTGGCGGCGGGCCGGGCGCGCTCAGCGCCCGCGCAGGAACAGTTTGTCCAGCTCGGCCATGCTCAGGGCCGTCCAGGTCGGGCGGCCGTGGTTGCACTGGTCGGCGCGTTCGGTGGCTTCCATTTCGCGCAGTAGCGCGTTCATTTCCGGGATCGTCAGGCTGCGGTTGGCCCTTACCGCGCCGTGGCAGGCCATCGTTGCCAGCAGCTCGTTGCGGCGGGCGGTGACGACCTCACTGGCTGGATAGTCGCGCAGCTCGGCCAAGAGCGCGCGGACCAGCTCGCTGACCGGCGCCCGGGCGAGCAGCGCCGGTACGCTGCGCACGGCCAGCTCCTGCGGGCCGGCCGGACCGATCTCGAAACCCATGCGGGCCAGCAGTTCGGCGTGTTCCTCGGCGCTCGCCATGTCCTTCTGGCCGACCCCGAACACCGCCGGGATCAGCAGGCGCTGCACGCCGGGCGTGCCGTCGAGCAGGGTCTTGAGACGCTCATAGAGGATGCGCTCGTGGGCGGCATGCATGTCCACCAGGATCAAGCCGCTTTCGTTCTGGGCCAGGATGTACACGCCATGCAACTGGGCCAGCGCGTAACCGAGGGGCGGCGCCAGGTCGCCGGCCGGCAGCGGCGTATTGTCCCGCTCGATGATCGCGGTCGGCTGGAGGGCGACGGACGACGGGTGGGCCTCGTCCGGCCGGGGGCTCGTCGGGATGTCCGGGCGGGCCGAGGCGGCGAAATCGTAATAAGCCCGGGACGCGGGCTCCATCGCCAGGCGGCTCTGGTAGGGCTGGGCCTGGATGCCGGGAGAGGGATAACGGACGCCACTCTGGACAGGTGCATCCTGCTGCTGGGGCGCGCTATCCACCGTGGCTGCCGCGCCGCCGGCGCCGGAGGCGGCCAGCGTCCGTGTCAGCGCGTGGTAGACGAACTGGTGCACGGCCCGGGAGTCGCGGAAGCGCACCTCGATCTTGGCCGGGTGCACATTCACATCGACGCCATAGGGATCCAGCTCCAGGAACAGCACGTAGGCCGGATGGCGGCTGCCGTGCAGGATATCGGCGTAGGCTTCGCGGATCGCGTGGGTGACCAGCTTGTCGCGCACGAAGCGGCCATTCACGTAGAAGAACTGGGCATCGCGGTTGCTGCGCGAATAGGCCGGCAGCGAGGCGTAGCCGCTGAGGCGCAGCAGGCCCGATTCGGCTTCGACGAGGCGGGCGGCGGCCAGGAAGTCATCACCAAGCAGCGAGCGCACGCGGGCTTCCTTGGTGCCGGATGGCAGCCGGTGGCTGACGCGGCCGTTGTGGGACAGCTGCAGCGCCACGTCCGGGCGGGCCAGCGCGACGCGCCGGAAGACGTCGTCGCAATGGGCGAACTCGGTGCCTTCGCTCTTCAGGAACTTGCGCCGCGCCGGGGTGTTGAAATACAGGTCGGCCACATCCACCACGCTGCCGTGGTTGAGGGCTGCTGGAGCCAGCTCGCGGGGATCGGCGTCGATGCGCCAGGCATGCGGTTCGCCGTCGGCGCGGCTGGTGATGCTCATCCGCGACACCGCGGCGATGGCTGCCAGCGCCTCGCCGCGGAAGCCCATCGTGCCCACGTGCTCCAGGTCGTCGAGGCTGCCGATCTTGCTGGTGGCGTGGCGCTCAAGCGCCAGCGGCAACTCGTCCTTGGGAATGCCGCAGCCGTCGTCGGCCACGCGGATGCGTCGTACCCCGCCTTGTTCCAGTTGCACCTCGACCACCGTGGAGCCCGCGTCCATGGCGTTTTCCAGCACCTCCTTGAGCACCGAGGCCGGCCGTTCGACGACTTCGCCGGCGGCGATCTGGTTGATGAGATGGTCGGGGAGAAGCTGGATGGCCATGCTGCGGGTCGTGCTGCGACAAGAGGGGATGCATTGTAATGCGCGGCATTCACGGCCACGAGGGGATTGATCGCCGTAAACGCGAAGACGCCCCCGCTGCCGGAGGATGGGCTGCGGGGCGTCGGTCTGCTTGGGATCAGAAGGACAGGACGTCGAGACGTTTGATGGCCTGCCCGTTCTTGCTGAGCGTAGCCGGTGCCCAGGTGTCGCACAGCTGCTGCCGGCGACACGGCTATCGCGCGCAGTGTGGCGGATTGGAAAGCTGCACGGCGGACTCCTGGAACTGGACGGTATCAGCCTTGCTGCCCGCTGCGGCGGTCGTGGGGCGGTAACGAAGGTGAGCGGCGGCAGGCTGAAGAGTAGGCAGGGACGCATCGAGGGGTTGTCCTGTTTGCGTGTTGCTCTGTGAGTCGGGTGGCGGTGCAGTTTACGACGGGAAAAAGCGCCCTAATTGCCGAGCTTGTACCCCATCGGCGAGAGGTGGGATGGCTTTGCGATTTGTCAACAAAATGCGATAAATCAATGTGTAAATAGAAAAATGCTCTTCATGCTTATGCCAGATGGTCGTAATTAAGGAGTACAAGTAAGAAACTGGTGGAACCTGATGTCAGAACAAAAAAACGTGGGAGAAAAAAATGAGCATTGCGAGCTCCTTGCGCGTCTCGACGCGTATCCAGGCCTTGGTTGGTCTGGCTTTGATCGGTCTGCTGGTGCTATGTGCAACCGCTCTTTATGAACTCAAGTCGAGCATGCTCGAGGAGCGGCAGGACAAGCTGAAGAGTCAGGTCGACAGTGCACTGAGCGTGGTCAAGTATTTCCACGCCCAGGCACGGGACGGGAAAATATCGGACGAGCAAGCCCGCCAGAGTGCGAAGGAAGTGTTGCGCGGTGTCCGTTACAGCGGCAACGAATATATCTTCGTATACCAGAACGATGGCCTGACTTTCCTTCATCCGATAAAACCGGAGTTCGAAGGGCAGAGCAAGTGGGACATGCAGGATAGCCACGGCAAGTTTCTGATCCGCGAATTGATCGGAGCCGCAGGACACGGTGGTGATTTCGTCGAGTACACATGGGAACGGGTCAAGGGGCAGCCGCCCGAGCCACGACTGGCGTACGCCGCGGCGTTTGAGCCGTGGAAGCTGACGGTCGGGACGGGTGTGTACATCGACGATCTGGACAAGTCATATGCGGCGGTCGCCCGCGTCTTCGGGGGGATCGCGATCGTGCTGCTGCTGATCTTGAGCGCCCTGGGCTGGCAATTGGGGGCGAGCATCCTGCGCCAACTCGGTGGTGAGCCCGCCGAGGTCGCCGCCGTGATGCAGCGGGTGGCGTCGGGGGACCTCAGCGCCGAAGTTCGCACTGCGCCAGCGGGCAGCCTGCTGCAAGCGACAGGGACGATGGTTGAGGCCCTGCGAAGCCTGGTTGCGGAGATCAACCGGGAGGCCGACAGTCTGGTTGATAACGCCGGCCGTATTGCCATGGCGTCGGACCAGATTGCCGGCGCCGCCGACCAGCAATCCGATGCCACGTCGGCAATGGCGGCCGCCATCGAGGAGCTGACCGTCAGTTCCAGTCATATTTCAGACAGTGCTACCGATAGCTCGCGTTACTCGACGGAGGCTGTTGAACTGGCCGGGGAGGGTTCGACGCGGGTCGGTCTGGCGGCGTCGGCGATCCGCAAGATTTCGGATACCGTCACCGATGCTTCGGGCCGCATCCGGGCTCTTGAAGAACGGGCGCGCCAAGTGTCGTCGATCGCAAATGTGATCAAGGATATCGCCGGCCAGACCAACTTGCTGGCTCTCAATGCTGCGATCGAGGCTGCGCGCGCAGGTGAGCAGGGGCGCGGCTTTGCGGTGGTGGCAGACGAAGTGCGCAAGCTCGCCGAGCGGACCTCCGCCGCGACGACCGAGATCGAGCAGATGATCTTCGGTATCCAGGGCGATACAGGCGGGGCTGTCGATGCGATGAATGCGGCGTTGCCGGAAGTGCAGGAAGGCGTGGAACTGGCTTCGTCTGCTGCCGAGTTGTTGAAGTCCATCGAGGCGGGGGCCCGGGCCACGCTGCAGCGGGTCGGTGACGTGGCGGATGCGACCCGCGAACAGAGCGCGGCGAGCACGGCCATCGCCCAGCGGGTCGAGCAGATCGCCGGCATGGTTGAGGACACCACCGGCACCATCCGCGACACCACGGCAATTGCCCACCATCTGGAGGGGATCGCCACCAACCTGAAGCAGCAGATCGGCCGCTTCCGCGTCTCCTGACGCGGGGATGGCAAGTGCGGACTGACCGCCCTACGGCGGGCAGTCCGTATAATCGCGGCCTCTCAATCGACACGGAGTCCGCCATGCACCTTGGAACCCCCCTTTCTCCCTCGGCCCTGCGCGTGATGCTGCTGGGCTCCGGCGAACTCGGCAAGGAGGTGCTGATCGCCCTGCAGCGCCTTGGGGTGGAGACGATCGCGGTTGACCGTTATCCGAATGCGCCGGGCCATCAGGTGGCGCACCGCGCCCACGTGATTCCGATGACCGATGGCGCCGCGCTGCGCGCACTGGTCGAAAAGGAGAAGCCGCACCTGATCGTGCCCGAGATCGAGGCGATCGCTACCGACACGCTTGTCGAGATCGAGGCCGAAGGGCTGGCCGAGGTGATTCCCACCGCCCGAGCGGCGCGCCTGACGATGAACCGCGAAGGCATCCGCCGCCTGGCCGCCGAGGAACTGGGGCTGGCCACGTCGCCCTATCGCTTCGCCGACTCCTTGGCCGAGCTGCAGGCTGCCATCGACGGCACCGACGGCCAGCCGGCGATCGGCTATCCATGCATCGTCAAGCCGGTGATGTCGTCCTCCGGCAAGGGCCAGTCTCTGCTGAAGGGGCCGGATGACGTGCAGAAAGCCTGGGACTACGCTGCTGCCGGCGGGCGGGTGAACCAGGGGCGCGTCATCGTCGAAGGCTTCATCGATTTCGATTACGAGATCACCCAGCTCACCGTGCGCGCCTGCGATGCCAGCGGCACCGTGCAGACCTATTTCTGCGATCCCATCGGCCACGTGCAGGTGTCCGGCGACTACGTCGAATCCTGGCAGCCGCAGGCGATGAGCCCGGTGGCCCTCGAACGCTCGCGGCAGATCGCCGGCGCCGTCACTGCCAACCTCGGCGGGCGCGGCCTGTTTGGTGTCGAGCTGTTCGTGAAGGGCGACATGGTGTGGTTCTCTGAAGTCAGTCCGCGGCCCCACGATACCGGCCTGGTCACCCTGTGTTCCCAGCGCTTCTCCGAGTTCGAGCTGCACGCCCGGGCGATCCTCGGCTTGCCGGTGGACGTGAGCCTGCGCGAGCCGGGCGCATCCGCGGTGATCTATGGTGGGATGGAGGCCGAGGGTGTCGTTTTCGAAGGTGTGGCCGAGGCGCTGACGGTGCCCCGCACCGACCTGCGCCTGTTCGGCAAGCCGGAGGCCTTCGCGCGGCGCCGGATGGGCGTCGCGGTGGCCAACGGTGCCGATGTGGAAGAGGCGCGGGCGCGGGCCAAACTGGCTGCCGGCAAGGTCAGGCCGGTGCGAAGCGCAGGCTGATCAGCCGTCCGGGGGCGGCGCGGCCGGATGGTGCGTCGTGCCCACCCACCGCATCCACGTCCTTGACCAGGGTTTCGATCTGGCCGATGGCGATGCCGTGTTCGGCGAAGAAGACCTGCAGGGCCCGCAGGCGCTGGCCGAACAACACTGGGTTGTACTGGGTGGCCGGGCTGTTGCCGAAGCCGGTCATGATCAGGCGGATCTCAGGCCGGGCCTGCACCAGCAGCGCGATCTCGCCGAGCAGAGAGGTGTAGGCGGGGCTTAGCTGCGCCTGCCGGTTCTCGAAGGCCTGGGTCGTGTCGACGGTCAGGTTGATGGAGCGGGCGTCGTCCTGCCAGGCGGTCTTCAGGCCAACGGCACGCGCCAGGCGGGCGATTTCCCCGGCCAGGCTGCGCCAGCCGGTGGGCTGTAAGGTTATGGCGCTCGATGCGATGGCGCTGCCCGGGTCGGGCGTGCCGGCCAGGCCGTTGTTTGTCAGCAGAAGTCCGCCCGTGGCCAGTAGGCCACAGGCAAAGGGGAAGAGGGCGGCGCGAAGGCGGCGCAGCGAGCCGGCGGCGCGGTCGGGCAGGCCGGGGGCGGTTGCGGGCATGGGGGTTTCCTGAAAATTCCGGGTGGCGTGGTAGCGTCCGGGGACGGCAATGGCGGCCGGGAACGCGGGACTTCTTGAGTAAACTGAATTGGTATAAATATAATTTCCGCAAATGAATTTAGCAAACTCCGACTCCAAGGCGCTCGCCATCGGCTCTGCAGAGGAATCTTTGGCCTTTGCGATCCTCAAACAGTTCCGTCTCATCTATGGTTCAGTGAAGCAGCATTTCCGCGAGGTCGAGCAGACCTGCGGCGTATCGGGCTCCCAACTGTGGTTGCTGCACGAGATCGCCCGTACGCCGGGCATCGGCGTATCGGAACTGGCGGGCCGTTTGTCGATCCATCAGTCCACCTGCAGCCAGTTGGTGGACAAGCTGGAGACCCGCGGCCTGGTGACCAAGCGCCGCAAGCCGGAAGACCAGCGCCGGGTCGGCCTGCAGGTCAGCGACAGTGCGGCGGATGTGCTGCAGACGGCGCCCGGCCCGGCCGAGGGCATCTTGCCGGAAGCCCTGCAAGGCTTGTCCGAGGACGAATTGCGGCGGCTCCAGGCCGGGCTGGCCAGCGTCATCGGCCAGTTGAAGACGCGTGACGAGCGGAGCGTCGACAAGCCGCTGGCCGATCTGTAAGACGTTTGCGGGGCACCGGCCCCGGAAGGAGAGCGAGCGTGGCAAGGACCAAGACGATCCGTATCGGGCTGTCGGCCCGCCTGTTCCATCCGAAGGCCGGGGCGACGGGCCTTGAATCGAAGACCCTGCAGGTGCTCGAACAGTCCATCGCCCAGTGGCTCATGTCGCGGGACGTGCTGGTGCTGATGGTGCCGTCAATCCTGAAGGACGGGCCGATCCACCGCAGCAGCATCCGCCTGCGCGATTACGCCGAATACCTCGACGGCCTGGTGCTGCAGGGCGGCGCGGACGTGAGCCCGGAAGCCTACGGCGAGCAGCCGCTGAAGGAGGAGTGGACCGGCGATCGGGTCCGCGATGCCTACGAGATGGAGCTGCTGCATGAGTTCGTCGAGCTCGGCAAGCCGGTGCTCGGCATCTGCCGTGGCATGCAGCTGATCAACGTGGCCTTCGGCGGCTCGCTGTACCAGGACATTCCGACCCAGTTCGGCGGTTCGGCCATGCATCAGGCCGAGGCCTATGATCTGCATCACCACTCTGTGCGCTTCGAGGAGAAGGGGCAGTTCGAGCGCTGGTTCGGGAGCGCCGAGGGTGGCCGCGTGGTGTCGATCCACCATCAGGGCGTGAAGACGGTGGGCCGTGATCTGGTCGTCGAGGCGGTGTCGTCCGAGGATGGTATGGTCGAGGCGATCCGCCACTCCGGCCGCAGCTTTCTGGTCGGCGTGCAGTGGCATCCGGAATTCCATACCCCGGGACGCACGGACCTGCTCGATTGCCTGCCGTTGCTCGACGCTTTCTCCGCGGCAGCGCGGGGGCGTTGAGCGCCTTTTGTTGCCCGCTCCGGAAACCACTCGGGGCGGGTGGGTTCAATCCAATATCCAGCTCCGTGACGGCCGCCCGGTTCGTCTCTACCTCAGGAACCATTCCATGGCCGGCTTCGAAAACTATCTGCAGGACACCCAGGACATCGAGCGTGAGATCGAGCGTAGAGGGGTGGCGCTCGGTATCGACTGGAGCAATACGGAACAGGTGCGCGCCCTTGCCAGGGAGGCAATCGAACACAATTCGGCGGATGTGCAGCGGGCGACGGTCAGGCCTATCGACTACCAACTGCTTGCCAAGGTCGAGCTGTTCGGCCTTGCGGCGCTGATGCTGCGTACGATGCAGGAGAGTGCCAGCATTGGCTTCGAGAGCCATGGCGGGGTGATCTGGAAAACCTTCGCGCGTGCCCTGTGGGCTGAGGCTCAAGCCCACGGCACCTTGCCAGGTGGGAGGCTGGACAGTGGCGCTTGATATAGTCCGCTAGGGGGTCCGTGGCGGCTGCTGCTGTTGTGCGGGGCCCTGTGATGGGCTGGGCAGGAAACCGAGTGCAAGTTGCTGATAGAGCTCAGGGCTGAGGCGTGAGGCAATCGCTTTGGCGATCAAGGTGACGGCCATCAGGCTGATGACCATTCCATGTCCGTCAATCATCTCCATGACGATAATCGCTGCGGTGATGGGCGCCTGGGTGACGGCAGCCAGGAAGCCCGCCATGCAGAGGGCGATAAAGGCTGGGATGCCTTCACCGATACCGAGCAGGGACGTCAGGGGGGACCCGATGGCAGCCCCGATCGCCAACGAAGGGGCGAAGATGCCTCCAGGAATCCCCGAATAGTAGCTGGCCAGCGTGGCCAGGAAGCGGCACGGCGCGGCATACCAGGGGAGTTCCATTTGGCCGGCGACGACTTGGGCGGTAATCGTATAGCCGCTGCCGTAGGACACTCCGCCGCTGATGAAGCCGGTCAACGCCACGAATACACCGCAGCTACCGGCAAACAGGATCGGATGTGTCTCTCGCCAGCGCCACAGCGCGTGCTCTCGAAAGCTCATCGGCAGCAGCATCAGCCGGCTGAACAGGCCGCCAAATACACCGCAGCTCACGCCAGCGGCGATAACGGGAATCAACAAGGACTGGTCGGCACGACCGTCCCTTACATGCCCGAAGTAGTTGTAGTTGCCAAGCAACGCGATGGCGACCAGACCCGACAGGATGATGGTGCTGACCAGCACGCCGCTGGTCCGGGTTTCCAGGCGTCGTCCGAGCTCTTCGACGGCGAAGACGATGCCCGCGAGTGGAGTGTTGAAGGCGGCGGCGACGCCTGCCGCTCCGCCAGCCAGGATGAGATCCGAGGCGCGTAAGGCGCGGGTATTGGGAAGCAGCTTGTGCGCAGCGTGGAGGATCGAGGCGGCTACCTGCACGGAAGGGCCTTCGCGACCAGAGGAAAAGCCGCCGATCAGCGCGAACGCGCCCAGGCTCACTTTGCCGAATGCGATGCGCAGCGAGACCAGTTGCCGGACTACCTTTCCCTGTGCGGCCAGGCGGGTTGCCGCGATCACCTGGGGGATGCCGCTGCCCTGGGTGCCGGGGAAGTAGCGCCGGGTGAGCCAGACGGTGCTCATGCCGACCAACGGGCTCAGCAGGAGGGGTAGCCAGGGCCTCCCTGAAGAGAGTTCGCCGAAGAGGGTGAGCGCCAGTTCCGCCAACTTGGCGAATCCCGCCACGATCACCCCGGCCGCCAGCGCGGCCGCCCAAAGGGTGATGCGGGTCCGCCAGCGGAGGGTGCTGAGCAGGCCGCTGCGCCGGGCGGTGATCGTCGGACGCTTCACGGCCTGTTTCCCACCGGGAGCCGGCGAACTGCTTATTTGTCCTTGTGCTGGAAGTCCACGCGGCGGTTTTCAGCCCAGCAGCGCTCTTCCGCACAGCTTGCGCGCGGCTTTTCGGAACCGAAGCTGACTGCTTCGATACGGGCATCGGGCACGCCCTGCAGCACCAGCGCCTTGCGCACGGACTCGGCGCGCTTCTGGCCGAGGGCCAGGTTGTATTCGCGGCTGCCGCGTTCGTCGGCATTGCCTTCCACAGTCACGGCGTCGCTGGCGTGGCCGTTCAGGAAGTCGGCCTGCTGCTTCACCACGTCACGGTACTTGGTCTCGACGGCGTACTTGTCGAAGGCGAAGTAGACGCTCTTCTTGGCCAGTTCCTCGCGCTGGGCCTTCAGCTTCTGGGCTTCCAGTTCGGCGGCGGACAGACCTGGCGCGGCGACCGGTGCCGGTGCGGCCTGGGCGGCGGAAACCGGTTGTTCGGTCGAGGCAGCGGGCTTTTGCGCGGTGGTCGAGCAGGCGGCCAGTACGAGGCTGCAGGCAAGGGTGGACAGCAGGGACTTGTTCACGGAGTAACTCCAGGAGTGGTGGGAGGGAAACGGTCGGGATGATGTGCTGACGTGGCCTTCGCGCCTGGATGACAGGCTGGCCGTCCGGGCAGGCGCAGGGGCCTGGTCGGTGGGGAGGCGATCGGGGGTGGTTGGTGCTTCGTGGATGCGGGCGCATCCGTCACAACAGGGAGCCGGCGAAGGGCACACGGAAATCAGTTTTGAGCTTACAGCTATCGATTGATATCAATTGTATTTGTGTAAATGTTTTTGTGAAAGGGTGGCGTTGGTCTTTGAGGTGGGCCGGACTTCCGTCCGATCCTGGTTGAAGGCGATGGACGCCTTGCACCGACTGGGTTCGCCGGACTGGGTTGGTGCACTGCAATAGTGCATCTCCGACCCGTTCCGGGCCTGGAAATGGCTCGATTTCCGATGGCATGGAACTCGCTTTTAAAAATTGACCATATGGTCAGGTTTTCAGGAGCGAAGCATGGCGTCCCATATCGTTCTGACTTCCCATCCGCGCGCCAGCCGTGGCCGGTCGGTGTCCACCATCCACTGGGGCGCCGCCACCGCCGCCGAGCGGGGGCCGCTGGTGGCGGGCCTGGCCGAGCCGGCGCTGCGCAACGTGATCGGCACCCACTCTGGGTCCTATTCGGTGTATCGGGCGCTGGCGGTGGCCGCCGGCAACCTGCAGGCCAACCACCGGCCGGATCTCACCAACACCGTGCCGGCCACCGGCATCGGACCCCATCCCCAGTGGGCCGACGCGGGGCGCATCGTGTCCCTCGATCCATGGGGGCACCGGGTGGCCCAGGAGTTCGCCGCCGAGATCGCGGCGGGCATGGACATTCGCCCGACCATCGCGGTGACCACGGCGCACATCAACATGCCGGAGCTGCGCGATGCGATCGAGGCCGGCCGGCTGGTGCCGGATGGTGATCTCCTTGAGGCCAACGGCGACGTGCGCGTCACCAAGGCCGCCATCGACCCGGTGTGGTACCTGCCCGGCGTTGCGGAGCGCTTCGGTATCACCGAGAGCGCGCTGCGGCGGGCGCTGTTCGAGCAGACGGGGGGGATGTTCCCGGAGCTCGTCACGCGCCCGGACTTGAAGGTTTTCCTGCCGCCGATCGGTGGCATGACCCTCTATTTCTTTGGCGACGTGAGCCTGCTCGGCCGTCCGGAGACGCAGGTGGCCTGTCGCGTTCACGACGAATGCAACGGCTCCGATGTGTTCGGGTCGGACATCTGCACCTGCCGGCCATACTTGGCCCACGGTATCGAGGTGTGCGTCGAGATGGCCCAGCGCGGCGGTGTCGGCCTGGTGGTGTACAACCGCAAGGAGGGCCGAGCCCTCGGCGAGGTGACCAAGTTCCTGGTCTATAACGCCCGCAAGCGCCAGTTTGGCGGCGACCGCGCCGAAACCTACTTCGAGCGCACCGAGTGCGTCGCCGGTGTGCAGGATATGCGCTTCCAGGAGCTGATGCCGGACGTCTTCCATTGGCTCGGCATCACCCGCATCGACCGCTGGGCGTCGATGAGCAACATGAAGCACGGGGCGCTGACCGCCGCCGGTATCCAGGTCGTCGAGCAGGTGGCGATTCCCGACGAATTGATTCCCGCCGACGCGCGGGTGGAGATGGACGCCAAGACGGCGGCGGGCTACTTCACGCCGGTGGCGCCGCCGACCGCGGCCGAGCTGGCGGTGGCCAAGGGCAGGGGGCTGCACGCATGAACCATGGATCGGGATGGCACACGCCGGTTTCCGCCGGCCATCCGGCGGCGCCGCTGCTGAGCTCGGCGGCGGTGCGGGAGCGCTGTCGCGTCGTCACGGCGCGCGCCGAGGCCGGCCTGTCGCCTTTCTTCACCTGGCATCCTGAGCAACTGTTGCCCTGTGCCGAGTACGTCGCACAGACCATCCGCCTCAACTACCCGGATCTCGACGTGCCCTACCACAGCCGCTGGCGTCATTTCGAGGCCGGCGGACGGGACCGCTGGGGCGTGTTGGCGGCCACTCACGGCCTGGACGGCGACCGCCTGGCGCGGGCCCGCGTGGCGGTGGATCTGGTCATCCCCAGTGTGTTGCTGGACGCCGGGGCGGGCGCCGAGTGGCGTTACCGGGATGTGGCCGGCGGCATGGAGCTGGGGCGCTCCGAAGGGCTCGGCGTGGCCAGCCTCGCCTTGTTCGCCAGTGGTGCGCTGTCGGCGGACCCGGCGAACCCGCTGCGCTGCGATGCGGCTGCCTTGCAGCGGTTGACGCCGGAGGTGCTCGCCGCGGCCTTCCAGGTCGGGCCGACCAATCCGCTGGTCGGGCTGGACGGGCGCAGTGCGCTGTTGCAACGCCTGGGCGTGGTGATGGAGGCGACGCCAGCGGTGTTCGGCACGCCGGCCCGCGCCGGTACGCTGGTGGATTACCTGCTTGCCCACGCCATCGACGGCCGGATCGCCGCGTCCTTCGTGCTCGGTACGCTGCTGCGCGCCCTCGGCCCGGTGTGGCCGGGCCGCGTGGTGCTGCAGGGCGTCCCGCTCGGCGACTGCTGGGCCCATCCGGCGCTGGAGGATGGCCTGCTGCCGTTCCACAAGCTGACCCAGTGGCTCACCTATTCCCTGCTCGAACCGCTGGAAACCGCGGGGCTGACGATCACCGGGCTGGACGAACTGACCGGTCTGCCGGAGTATCGCAATGGTGGTCTACTGCTCGACTTCGGGCTGATCCGTCCGCGGGAGGAGCGCTTCTGGCGCCATGCCTGGACGGTGGATGCGCCGCCCGTCGTCGAATGGCGGGCGCTCACCGTTATCGGCCTGGACCGGCTCGCCGTCGCCGTCCGCGAGTTGCTCGGGCTGGCGCCGGAGGCTTTTCCGCTGGCCCGTGTGCTGGAAGGCGGCACCTGGTCGGCTGGCCGGCGTATCGCCGCCCAGCGCCGCCCTGGCGGCGCACCGCCGGTGAGGCTGGTCAGCGACGGCACCGTGTTCTGAAACCACTGCACGCACTGGAGGACTGTATGAGCGCACCCCTTACCGTCATCGACCACCCCCTGCTTCAGCACAAGCTGTCCATGGCGCGCAGCGCGGAGACGACCACCGACAACTTCCGCCGCCTGGTGCGGGAGATCGCCTCCATGCTGGCCTACGAGGTGACCCGCGACCTGCCCACCGAGCTGATCGATGTGACCACGCCGGTGGCGGCCTGCAAGGTGCCGGTGATCAGCGGCAAGAAGCTGTGCCTGGTGTCCATCCTGCGGGCCGGCAACGGCATGCTCGACGGCATGATCGACCTGCTGCCCGGTGCGCGGGTCGGGCACATTGGCCTGTACCGGGATCCGGAAACGCTGGAGGCCATCGAGTACTACTTCAAGCTGCCGGACGACGTGGAAGACCGCCTGGTGATCGTCGTCGATCCGATGCTGGCTACCGGCAATTCGGCCAGTGCGGCCCTGTCACGCCTGAAGGAGGCCGGCGTGACCAGCCTCAAGTTCGTGTGCCTGCTGGCCGCGCCGGAAGGCCTGGCCGCGTTGCAGGAGGCCCACCCGGACGTGCCGGTGACCACCGCCGCGGTGGACAGCCACCTCAACGAGCACGGCTACATCGTGCCCGGCCTGGGCGACGCCGGCGACCGCATCTTCGGCACCAAATGACGGTAGCACCGCCGCCCGGGGACGTGGACACGCCCGCGCGCGGCGGGCGCATCCGGCGCCAGCACGAGGCCGCCATCCTCGCAGCCGCCGAGCAGGTCTTCGCGCGGGCCGGTTTCCAGGGCGCCACGATGGCGGAGATCGCGCTGGCGGCGGGCCTGCCCAAGTCCAACCTGCATTATTACTTCGGCACCAAGGCCGAGGTGTACCGCGCCGTGCTGGCGCACATCCTGCGCCTGTGGCTGGCCGAGACCGACCGTATCAACGCCGACGCCGATCCCCGCGCGGCGCTGGCCCATTACATCGAGGCCAAGATGCGCCTCACCGCCGAGCATCCGGACGCCTCGCGGGTCTTCGCCAACGAGTTGCTGCACGGCGCGCCGGAGATCGGCGACTATCTGCGCCATGAGCTGCGTCTGCTGGTGGCTGAGAAGGCGGCGGTGATCGAAGCCTGGATCGCTGGGGGCAAGATGGCGCCGGTGGATCCGGTGCATCTGTTCATCAGCCTGTGGGCGCTGACCCAGACCTATGCCGACTTCGAGACCCAGGTCTGCGCGGTGCTGAACCGCCGCAGCCTGGGGCCGGCCGATTACCGGCGGGCCACCGCCCATGTGCTGAACCTGGTGCTGCGCGGCTGCGGCCTCGTCGCCCCCATTCCGGAAGGAGTTTCCCCGTGTTCGACCTGATCCTGCGTAACTGCAACCTGCCCGATGGGCGTCGTGGGATGGATATTGGCATCCGCGGCGGGCGCATTGCGGTGGTCGAGGCCGCGCTGGCCGGCGTAGCGGGGGAATCGATCGACGCAGCCGGCCAACTCGTCACGCCGCCCTTCGTCGACGCCCACTTCCACATGGATGCGACCCTGTCCTACGGCCTGCCGCGGGTGAATCAGTCGGGCACGCTGCTGGAAGGCATCGCCCTGTGGGGCGAACTGAAGCCGCTGCTGACGCAGGAGGCGCTGGTGGAGCGGGCGCTGGCCTATTGTGACTGGGCTGTAGCCAAGGGCCTGCTGGCGATCCGTTCCCACGTGGATGTGTGCGACCCACGCCTGCTGGCGGTGGAGGCCTTGCTGCACGTGAAGGACAAGGTGCGGCCCTACCTGGACCTGCAACTGGTGGCTTTTCCACAGGATGGCGTGTTGCGTAGCCCCGGCGCGCTGGACAACCTGAAGCGGGCGCTGGACATGGGCGTCGACGTGGTCGGCGGCATTCCCCATTTCGAGCGCACGATGGCCGACGGCGCCGAGTCGGTGCGCATCCTGTGCGAGCTGGCCGCCGAGCGCGGCCTGCCGGTGGACATGCATTGCGACGAATCCGATGACCCGCTGTCGCGCCATGTCGAAACCCTGGCTTTCCACGCCCAACGCCTCGGCCTGCAGGGGCGGGTGACCGGCTCCCATCTGACGTCGATGCATTCGATGGACAACTACTACGTGTCCAAGCTGCTGCCGCTGATGGCCGAGGCGGGTGTCGCGGCGGTCGCCAACCCACTTATCAACATCACGCTGCAGGGCCGCCACGACACTTACCCGAAGCGCCGCGGCATGACCCGCGTGCCGGAACTGCTCGCGGCCGGCATCCCGGTCGCCTTCGGCCACGACTGCGTGATGGACCCGTGGTATAGCCTCGGCAGCGGCGACATGCTGGAAGTGGCGGCGATGGGCCTGCACGTGGCCCAGATGACCAGCCAGGACGGTATGCGTGCCTGTTTCGCTGCGGTGACGGCGACGCCAGCGCGCATTCTGGGCCTGGATGGCTACGGCCTCGAACCGGGCTGCCGCGCCGACCTGGTGCTGCTGCAGGCTGGCGATCCCGTCGAGGCGCTGCGCCTGCGGGCGACGCGTCTGCTGGTGTTGCGTGGCGGGCGGATCGTCGCCCGCAGCCCGGCCGCCGTTGCCACGCTGAACCTGCCGGGACGGCCGTCCCGTGTGGATTTCAGCCACCGGACCTGAGTCTTATCCCCGTCCGCCGTGGTCAAACCTGTGGGTAAGTTGTGAAGCACGCCCCTAGAAGGCTGATTGGGCAGCGTTTTTAGTGTTTGCCTCAATTTTGTGCAATGCACCTTTTTAACCGGAATGCCGCGCCCTGTGGATTTTTGCCGAAGCTGTGGGTTATCCCCGCCAATCGTGGTCAACCCTGTGGATAAAGTGTGAAGGGTGTAAACAGATCTTTGAAAGATAAACGCTTTTTGTGGCTGCCTAAAAATTGGGCAGCGCTTTCCATGCGGCGATCGCGGGTTTTCGGGTCATTTCCTGTGACGGCGTGGTGTGGATATTCAGGTTTGTGAGAACCACACAAGCTGTGTCTTATCCCCGTCCAGCGTGGTCAACCCTGTGGGTAAGTTGTGAAAGGTGGGTCTAGATCACTGATCCGGCAGTGCTTTTGATGTTTGCTTCAATTTTGTGCAATGCACATGACAGACACCCCAGGATGGGGATGTGGATTTGTGGGCATTTCCCCGCTTTTTTCCCCACCAGGCGTGGTCAACCCTGTGGATAAGGTGTGAAGGGGGCTTTCATGTCACTGATTAGTCAGCGTTTTTTAATATTGCTGCAAAATTAGGCAGTATCTGGCTGGCGTCCAGAGCAGGGAAAATCCTTGAATCCAAGCCTTCCCAGCGTCTGTGGACAAGATCGAAATGCCCCAGTGTGGCCAGCGGGCCACCGATATCGGAGGTCGCATAGCACATCAGGCTGAGTTTAGTGGCGGTGCAGTGGACAACTTCCCGTGTGCTCGTGTTGAAGCGTTCGAGCAGCGCTTCCGTGGGCCATTCATTGCCGTACAGGCCGACCGTGACATGGGGTGTATACGGGCCGCCGGGCTCGGTGCGCGGACCGCACAGGGCGTGGCGCAGGCGGCCGATGCCGCCCTCCACGTCGCGGACGCTCAGGAAGGGGGCCGACGTGAAGCTCGCCAGACCGCCTATCTCCAAGCGGAAGGGGGCGCCGGCAATGCGCTGCAGGGCATCGAGTTGTCGTTCCAGCGCGGCCGGGCCGAAGTCGTCCGGATGCGCCGGTTGCCGGCTCGGAAAGCCGCACAGGGCCAGTGTGACGTGCGGTTGGCGGCGGTAGTCGTCGAGCAGTACGTCGTCCAGTAGCCGGGCCGCGTCTTCGACCAGTTGCCTTACTGCCGGCAGGTCCACGTCGATGGCCCACAGCGCGTAGCGCGGGCGTCCGCGATGCCACTCGTGGAAATCCCGGCGTACGTTGCGCAGCGTCTGTCCGGCTGCCGCGAAATGTTCGCGGGCCAGTTCGAAGACGCTGTCAGGAATGGCGAGGTGGGAAGCAGCTTCGTCGCGGATTGGCATGGAGCGCAATGCAGAATCGTCGGCGCACCAGCATAACCGCTGGGGCGCCGACGACCATCCCGTCTTGCAGAGGGCGGACGGGCTTCCTGAATTAGCGGCCGCCTATTTTGCAGGTGCTGCTGCCGGCGTGGCAGGTGTGCCGAAGCGCATGCAGGCGTTGCTGCGCGGTGCCGGCAGCGTGATGCCCTTGGCCTTGGCCCGCTCGGCCATCTGCGCATGGTGCTCCGTCATGTAGGCTTGGCATTCTTCGGCGGTCTTCATCGAGCGCATCTTGTCCCGGTGGGCGCGACGTTCCTCGGGCGTCATCAGCCCCATGCCCGGCGTGTTGCGGCGGTTCATGCGCCAGCCGCAGTTGGGGCCCATGTCCGTTTTCGCCGTGCCGTCGGCCTTCATGCACGGCCGGTCACTCTGCATCATGCCGGAGCCCATGCCGCCCCCGCCCATTCCACCGCCGCCCATGCCTGGGCCCGGCTGGGCCACCGCAACACCGGCCATCAACAGGCTTGCCATGCCGGCAAGGACGCATTGCCTGAACATCTTCATTGCCATCTCCCCATGTATGTGGGTCTTCATCCATCCCCAGGACCGTCCGCAGACCACGCCTCCGGGACTGGAACCATGTTTACGCCATCATATTAGGCGTCACTGATTGAGGGGCAAGAGGTGTCGCAGGATTTCCGGCCTGGACTTGCCCCAGGTCAAGAACCGCGGAGCGGGTTGCGGCAATGGCTGGCCCCGGCTGCGACATAGTGTCGCAACAACCCGTTTCCTGGCTCGTATCAAGAAACTTTCCGGGAGCGCCTTGTTACAGTCCGGGCCCAGTTCCCGACCGACGAGGCCCCCGATGATTTCCGCAAGACTGACCCCCATCGCCGTTGCCGTTTCCATGCTGGCGACGATTCCGGCCCAGGCCGCCGAAAGCGGCGACAGCGTGGCGCTGACCCTCGGCGAGGTGGTCGTCAGCGGCAGTGCCGATGGCCCGCTGCAGGCCCGGCGCGTGCTGAGTTCGGTGGATATCCTGCCGGAGGCGCGTATCGCGAATCAGCCGGTGGCCAACAACTGGCAGTTATTCGGCCAGTTGCCCGGTGTGATGCTGACCCAGTTCGGCCAGGGCACCACGTCCGGCAAGTTCTCCATGCGCGGCTTCAACGGGGAAGGGGAGATCAACGCGGTCAAGCTGCTGATCGACGGCGTGCCGTCCAACAGCAACGACGGCAACATGCCCTACATCGACCTGGCGCCGCGGCTGGACATCGAATCCATCGAGGTGGTGCGCGGCACCAACGATCCGCGCTATGGCCTGCATAACATCGCCGGCAACGCCAACATCATCACCAAGAGCGGTGGCAACTACGTGCAGGGGCGGGCCACGCTCGGCAGCTTCCAGACCCGTGAGCTGCAGGCGGCGGCGGGCATCGAGCAGGGCGCGCTGGCCCAGAACTACGCGCTGGCGGTGAACTCGAGCGACGGCTACCGGGCCCATTCCGGTGCCGAGAACGGCGCCTTCAGCGCCAAGTGGTTCATTACGCCGGAAGGCGGCGATAGCCGCTTCGGTCTGATCCTGCGCCACTCCACCGCCCGCGCCGACGAGGCGGGCTACCTGACCGCTGCCCAGCGCCGCGCCGACCCGGACCAGTCGCCGGCCCACAACGCGACCGACGCGGACCGCCGCCTGGCCACCCAGGTGGCGCTGCAGGCGGAAACCGCGCTGGGCAGCCAGCTGTTCTGGACCGGCCAGGTCTACCTGAACAATCTGGATGATCGCCGCTTCGTGACCTTCTCGGCCAATGTGTCCCAGCAGGAGCGCGTCGTCGCGGAAACCCACAGCGGCGCCTCTACGACGCTGACCTGGCGGGCCGGCAAGACGGTCCTCGGCGATCTGTCGGTGATGGGCGGCCTCGACGTGGAGCGCCAGGACAACCGCAGCACCCGCTACAACACCGTCAGCCAGGTGCGCCAGAGCCAGACCCGCGACCAGGCTTTCGAGTTCGACACCGCCGGCGCCTTCGTGCAGGCCGTGCTCAAGCCGCTGCCCGGCCTGAGCCTGACGCCGGCCTTCCGCGCCGACCGCGTGGACGGCACCTACACCAACCGCCTCAACGGCAAGACCTATGACATCAACGACTACGGCACCATCAATCAGCCCAAGATGAGCGCGGTGTACGCGCTGTCCGATGCCTACTCGGTGTACGGTAACTGGGGGCGGACCTTCCAGGTCGGCGTGGGTACCGCTTCTTATAAGGTGAACCAGACGGCCGACCTGTCGCCGTCGATCAACGAAGGCTGGGAGGCCGGCCTCAAGTTCCGTCCGCTGGCCTGGCTGGAGGGGCGCCTGGCGGCCTGGCGTCAGACGGCATCCAACGAAGCACGGCGCAAGCTCAACGACCCGGCCAACGACGCCGAGAACATCGGCCAGACCCGCCGCCAGGGTGTGGACCTGCAGCTCAACGCCCAGCCCACGCGCCAGCTCGGCCTGTGGGTCGGTGCCGCGCTGCAGCGCTCGAAGATCCTGCAGGCCGACGCGGCCTCGGCCGGCACCATCGGCAAGGAGATCGACCACGTGCCGCACCTGCTTTACAACCTCGGCGCCGATTACCAGGCCAGCGAGGCCTGGCGCCTGTCGGCATGGGTGAACGGGCAGAGCGGTTATTACCTGGAGCGCACCAACAGCACCGGCAAGTTCGGCGGCTACACGCTGGCCAACGTGGCAGCGGCCTATCGCCTGAGCCCGCGCATCAATCTCGAGGTGCAGGTGCGCAACCTGTTCGACCGTTACAACGAATACGCCTGGTGGGACGGCGCCCAGTCCCTGCACGCGCCGGGCGCGCCGCGCAGCGTGTACGGGACGGTCGCGGTCAAGTTCTGATTCCTGATGAAACGCGAACTGCGTCGCCTGTGGGTCAAGCTGCACCTCTACGTCGGCTTGCTGGCCGGCGGCCTGTTCGTGCTGCTGGGGCTCACCGGCAGCGTGCTGGTGTTCTACCTGGACGTGGATAGTCTGCTCAATCCGCAGATCCGCGTCAGCGCCGCGGCACCCGCGCCGTCGCCGGAGGCGGTGTTCCGGACGCTGCGTGCCCGCTACCCGCAGCGCGACGGGCCGTGGCGCATCGAGATGCCGTTGTCGGCGGACGCGCCGGTGCTGGCTCGCTATTACAACCCGCCGGAAACGGCCGGACGCGGCTTCGCGCCGCTGATGCTGAGCCTCGATCCGCACACGCTGGAGGTCACCAGCGCGCGCTTCTGGGGCGACTACGCGACGACCTGGCTGTTCGACTTGCATTACACGCTGCTGGCGGGCGAGGGTGGCAAGACGGCGGTCGGCATCCTCGGCCTGGTGCTGGCGTTTTCATTGCTCAGCGGGCTCTACCTGTGGTGGCCCAGCCGCGCCCGCCTGGCCGCCGCGCTGAAGCCGGTGCTGCGCAGCGGCGCAGTCCGCCGCACCTACGATCTGCACGTGCTCGGCGGCGTCTATGGCCTGCCGGTGCTGCTGGTGCTGGCGCTGACCGGCAGCGCACTGGCCTTGCCGGACTTCACCCGCGATCTGGTCGCCGGCGCTTCGCCGTTGCGTGAGGCTTATCGGCCACCGGCAGGCCTGCTGGACAATGGCGCTAAGCCGATCTCCCTCGACGCGGCGGTGCGCATCGCGCGCAAGTCTTTTCCCGATGCGGAGCTGCGCTGGGTCGAGACCTCTGGTAGCGCAGGGCGGCCGATCTCGGTGCGCTTCCACCAGCCCGGCGAGCCCGGCCGGCGTTTTCCCCGCTCCCAGGTGTGGGTGGACCCGAGTGACGGACAGGTGCTGGCGGTGCGTGATCCGCTGCGGGAATCCGCCGGCGACGGCTTCCTGGCCTGGATGCACCCGCTGCACAACGGCGAGGCCTTCGGGCTGCCCGGCCGCATCCTCGCCTGTGTGGCCGGGCTGCTGCCGGCGCTGCTGTTCGTCACCGGCTGGCTGCGCTGGCGGCACAAGGTCCGCGCTCGTTCGGCGAGCGGACTGCGGCGGCCTTCGAGCATGCTCCCGGAGCACGCCCAGCCCGCTTCCGCGCGCTTGCAGGTGTCCGAGGTCGAGTGATCCGGCATGCGCTCGGGGAGATGCTTGTGATGTCTTTCCGCTTCTCTCCAGTGAATTTGCGCGAACAGTTTTTTCCTTACGGGGTCTTTACGCAGTCTTACGAATGCATCGTGTAGGATTGCGACCGCCTCTCGGTGGCTTCGACCTGCCGGCCTGTAGCGGGCCGGCGCCTTCCGGAAAAACGCTCCATGTCCAGCCCTGCCTCTGCTCCGTCCGACTCAGTTTCCCGTCCCCGTCGTCGTATTCTTCCCTGGCTCATCGTGCTGGCCCTGGCGGCCGGTGGCGGCTGGTATTACACCCACCGCAGTCCAGTGGATGCAGACGGGGGAGGAGGGGGCAAGTCGACCAATGGACCGCGCGGCGGCCGTGACGGGCGCGGCGAACGGCCGACTCCGGTAAGCCTCGCCACCATCGCCACCGGCGACATCCGGGTGATGGTGCCGGCTCTCGGCAGCGTGGTGCCGCGCAATCAGGTAACCGTGCGCTCGCGGGTCGATGGGCCGCTGCTGGCGGTGAAGTTCACCGAAGGCCAGACGGTCAATAGTGGCGACGTGCTCGCGCTGATCGACCCCGATCCCTTCCGTGCTGCGCTGGAGCAGGCCCGTGGCCAGCTGGCGCGGGACGCGGCGCTGCTGAAGAACGCGCAGATCGACCTCGACCGCTACAAGGGCCTGCTGCGTCAGGACTCCATCGCCGAGCAGCAGGTGGCGACCCAGGAGGCGCTGGTGCGCCAGTACCAGGGCACCGTGCAGGCCGACCAGGCGGCGGTGAAGAGCGCCGAGCTGCAGCTGTCCTACACCACCATCAAGGCGCCGATCACCGGCCGGGCCGGCCTGCGGGCCGTGGACCCAGGCAACATCGTCAAGGCTTCCGATACCACCGGGCTGGTGACCATCGCCCAGGTGAGCCCGATCACCGCCGTGTTCCCGGTGCCGGAAGACCGCCTGCCGGCGGTCATGAAGCGCGTGCGTGAAGGCAAGGGCCTGATCGCCGAGGCCTGGGACCGGGAGATGAAGAACCACCTTGCCGACGGCAAGCTGCTGGCGGTGGACAGCCTGATCGACAGCACTACCGGCACCGTCAAGCTGAAGGCGGATTTCACCAACAAGGACGGCAGCCTGTTTCCGAACCAGTTCGTCAATGTGCGGCTGATCCTCGACACCCTGTCCGGCGTCGTCACGGTGCCGACCGCCGCCGTCCAGCAGGGTGCCAAGGGCAGCTATGTTTACAAGGTCGGCGAAGGCAACAAGGTCGCGTCGGTACCGGTCAAGCTGGGGCCGGTGGATGGCGACAAGGCCGTCGTAGAGGATGGCCTCGCTGCCGGTGATCGGGTCGTCGTGGACGGCCTCGACAAGCTGAAGGACGGGGCCCAGATCGAGGCCATCGACCCGAAGGCCGTGGACGCGCCTGGGCGGGAGAGGAAGCGCGGCGGTAACGGCGGCGGTCGTCCGGGGCATTAACGCATGAATCCGTCCCGTCCGTTCATCCTGCGGCCGGTGGCGACCTCCCTGCTGATGGTCGCCATCCTGCTGGTGGGCCTCGTCGCCTATCGCCTGCTGCCCATCTCGGCGCTGCCCGAGGTGGATTACCCGACCATTCAGGTCAAGACCCTCTATCCCGGCGCCAGCCCGGACGTGATGACTTCGGCCATCACCGCGCCGCTGGAGCGCCAGTTCGGCCAGATGCCGGGGTTGGACGAGATGTCGTCCACCAGCTCTGGTGGGGCCTCGGTGATCACGCTGCGCTTCAGCCTGGCGCTGAGCCTGGACGTGGCCGAGCAGCAGGTGCAGGCGGCCATCAACGCCGCGTCCAACCTGCTGCCCACCGATCTGCCGGCGCCGCCCACCTACAGCAAGGTGAACCCCGCCGACGCGCCGATCCTGAGCCTGGCAGTGAGCTCGAAGAGCCTGCCGATCACGCGCATCCACGACCTGGTGGAAAGTCGCCTGGCGATGAAGATCTCCCAGGTGCCGGGGGTCGGCCTCGTCAGCATCGCCGGCGGACGCCGCCCGGCGGTGCGGGTGCAGGTCAACCCGACCGCCGCCGCGGCCTACGGGCTGGGGCTGGAGGACATCCGTACCGCCATCGCCAACGCCAACGTGACCCAGGCCAAGGGCAGCTTCGACGGGCCCCAGCGGGCCTCCACCATCGACGCCAACGATCAGTTGCGTTCCGCCGACGAATACCGTGGCCTGATCGTCGCCTACAAGAACGGCAACCCGGTGCGCCTGTCCGACATCGCCAACCTGGCCGACGATGCGGAGAATCTGCGCCTGGCCGCTTGGGCCGATGAACAGGCGGCGGTGATCATCAACGTGCAGCGCCAGCCGGGCGCCAACGTGATCGAGGTGGCCGACCGGGTCACCGCGCTGTTGCCGCAGATGACGGCCAGCCTGCCGGCCTCGCTGGAGGTGCGCGTGCTGTCCGACCGCACGACGACCATCCGCGCCTCGGTGCACGACGTGCAGATCGAGCTGATGATGGCCGTGGCCCTGGTGGTGATGGTGATTTTCATGTTCCTGCGCAGCGTGCCGGCCACCATCATCCCCAGCGTGGCGGTGCCGCTGTCGCTGGTCGGCACCTTCGGGGTGATGTACCTGGCCGGCTTCAGCCTCAACAACCTCACGTTGATGGCGCTGACCATCTCCACCGGCTTCGTCGTGGACGACGCCATCGTGATGATCGAGAACATCGCCCGCTACGTGGAGGAGGGCGAGTCGCCGATGCAGGCCGCGCTGAAGGGCGCCAAACAGATCGGCTTCACGATCATCTCGTTGACCTTCTCGCTGATCGCCGTGCTGATTCCGTTGCTGTTCATGGGCGATGTGGTGGGGCGGTTGTTCCGCGAGTTCGCGATCACGCTGGCGATCGCCATCCTGATCTCCGCCTTCGTGTCCCTGACCCTCACACCGATGATGTGCGCGCGCCTCCTCAAGCACGTGCCGGAGGCCGAGCAGGGGCGCTTCTATAAGGTGATGGGCAATTTCTTCGACCGCGTCATCGCCCGCTACGGCGTGATGCTGCAGTGGGTGCTCGACCGCCAGGGGCTGACTCTGGTGGTGGCCGTCGGCACGCTGGCGCTGACCGCGTTGCTGTACGTCTTCGTTCCCAAGGGCTTCTTCCCGGTGCAGGATACCGGTGCGATCCAGGGCATCACCGAGGCTGCCCAGTCGATCTCCTTCGATGCCATGTCGCAGCGTCAGCAGGCGTTGGCCGAGGTGGTGCTGAAGGACCCGGCGGTGGCCAGCCTGTCGTCGTTCATCGGCGTGGACGGCTCCAATGCGACCCTCAACAGCGGGCGCATGATGATCAACCTCAAGCCGCTGGCCGAGCGGGACGCCAGCGCCGGCGAGGTGATCCGCCGCCTGACGCCGGAGGTGCGCAAGGTGGCCGGCATCACGCTGTACATGCAGCCGGTGCAGGATCTGTCCATCGAGGACAAGGTCAGCCGCACCCAGTACCAGTTCTCCTTGCAGTCGCCGGATTCTGCGGCGCTGACCGAATGGGTGCCGCGCCTCGTCGAGCGCCTGAAAGGCCTGCCGCAACTCGCCGACGTGGCCAGCGACCTGCAGGACAAGGGTCTGCAGGCGTGGGTGGAGATCGACCGGGCCAGCGCCAGCCGCCTCGGCGTCAGCACCGCCGCCATCGACAATGCCTTGTATAACGCCTACGGCCAGCGCCTGGTGTCCACCATCTTCACGCAGGCCACCCAGTACCGCGTGGTGCTGGAGGTGAAGCCGGAGTTCCGCAGCAGCCCGGCGGCCATCGCCAACCTCTACGTGCCGGGCACCGGCGGCGCCCAGGTGCCACTGTCGGCGGTGGCGCGGGTCGTCGAGCGGCCGGCGATGCTGGCGGTGAACCACATCGGCCAGTTCCCGGCGGTGACCCTGTCCTTCAACCTGGCGCCGGGTGCCTCCCTTGGTGCGGCGGTGGAGGCGATCCGCAGTGCCGAGGCCGAGCTGGGCCTGCCGGCCAGCATCGAGACCAGCTTCCAGGGCGCGGCGCTGGCCTTCCAGGCCTCGCTGACCAACACCCTGCTGCTGATCCTCGCCGCCGTGGTGACCATGTACATCGTGCTCGGCGTGCTCTACGAGAGCTACATCCACCCGGTCACGATCCTGTCCACGCTGCCGTCGGCCGGCGTCGGCGCGCTGCTGGCGCTGCTGGTGGCGCGCAGCGAGCTGGGCATCGTCGGCATCATCGGCATCGTGCTCCTGATCGGCATCGTCAAGAAGAACGCCATCATGATGATCGACTTCGCCCTCGACGCCGAGCGGCGTGAAGGCCTCGAGCCGCGGGAGGCCATCTACCAGGCCTGCCTGCTGCGTTTCCGGCCGATCCTGATGACCACGCTGGCGGCGCTGCTCGGCGCGTTGCCGCTGATGCTGGGCTCCGGCGTCGGCTCCGAACTACGTCATCCGCTCGGCGTGACGATGGTCGGCGGCCTGCTGGTCAGCCAGGTGCTGACGCTGTTCACCACGCCGGTGATCTACCTGGCCTTCGACCGCCTGGCGCGGCGGGGGAGGGCGGCATGACGGCCGGTACGGGGGCGAATCCCTTCGCCCTTCAGCAGTTCCGCGGCGTTTCCGCATCCGGTGACGCGTTCCGGAAGGGCGGTCCGCGATGAACCTGTCCCGCCTGTTCATCTTCCGCCCGGTCGCCACCACGCTGCTGACGCTGGCCGTGGCGCTGGCCGGGGCGATCGCCTTCCGCCTGCTGCCGGTGTCGCCGCTGCCGCAGGTGGATTACCCGACCATCTCGGTGTCGGCCAACCTGCCCGGCGCCAGCCCGGAGACCATGGCGGCCACCGTCGCCGGGCCGCTGGAGCGCATCCTCGGGCAGATCGCCGGGGTCACCGAGCTGACCTCCTACAGCACCCTCGGCTCGACGCGGGTGACGCTGCAGTTCGAGCTGTCCCGTGACATCGACGGCGCCGCCCGCGACGTGCAGGCCGCCATCAATGCGTCCCGCGGCCAGCTGCCGACCAGCCTGCCGAACAACCCGACCTACCGCAAGGTGAACCCGGCCGAGACGCCGATCATCATTCTGGCGCTGACGTCGGACACGCTGACCAAGGGCCAGCTCTACGACGCCGCGTCCACGGTGCTGGCCCAGCGCCTGTCCCAGGTGGAGGGGGTTGGCCAGGTGTCCATCGGCGGCAGCTCGCTGCCGGCGGTGCGCGTCGAGCTGGATCCGGACCGCCTGGCGGCCAACGGCCTCAACATGGACGACGTGCGTACCGCCATCG
Source organism: Pseudomonadota bacterium (assembly GCA_018241685.1). GTDB lineage: Bacteria > Pseudomonadota > Gammaproteobacteria > Burkholderiales > Rhodocyclaceae > Zoogloea. The sequence goes on along the minus strand of JAFEDJ010000069.1, from coordinate 268,479 downwards.
TCGGCACCAACGCCAACCGCCCGAAGGGCGTGGTGGAGGATGGCGAGCGGGCCTGGCAGGTCGGCGCCAACGACCAGGCGCGCACCGCCGACGAGTACAAGCCGCTCATCGTGTCGTGGAAGAACGGCGCCGCAGTGCGCCTCTCCGACGTGGCCAAGGTGCGCAACGGCATCGAGAACGACCGCAACTACGGCTATTCCAACGGCCGCCCGGCGGTGCTGCTGATGGTGAACCGCCAGCCCGGCGCCAACATCATCGAGACCGTGGACCGGGTCACCGCGCTGCTGCCGCACCTGCGCGCCAGCATTTCGCCGGCCATCGACCTGGACGTGGTGATGGACCGCACGCCGACCATCCGCGGCTCCCTGCGCGAGGTGGAGCACACGCTGATGATCTCGGTGGCGCTGGTGGTGATGGTGGTCTTCCTGTTCCTGCGCAACCTGCGGGCGACGGTGATCCCCAGCGTGGTGGTGCCGGTGTCGCTGATCGGCACCTTCGCGGTGATGTACCTGGCCGGCTTCAGCCTGGACAACCTGTCGCTGATGGCGCTGACCATCGCCACCGGCTTCGTGGTGGATGACGCCATCGTCGTGCTGGAGAACATCTCGCGCCATATCGACGAAGGCCTCGCCCCGCGTCAGGCGGCCCTGCGCGGCGCGCGGGAGATCGGCTTCACGGTGGTGTCGATGAGCCTGTCGCTGATCGCCGTGTTCATCCCGATCCTGGCCATGGGCGGCATCGTCGGGCGCCTGTTCCGGGAGTTCGCGATCACCCTGTCAGCGGCGATCCTGGTGTCGATGGTGGTGTCCCTGACCGCCACGCCGATGATGTGCGCGCGCCTGTTGCAGAAGCGCCCGCCAGAAGGCGAACGCGGCCGTTTCGACTGCCTCGCCGGCGGCGTGCTGGACCGCCTGGTGGATGGCTACCGCCGCAGCTTGGGCTGGGCGCTGGCGCACCCGTGGCTGGTGCTGGGCATCCTGCTCGCCACCATCGCGGCCAACGTCCATCTCTACAACACCATCCCGAAGGGCTTCTTCCCGCAACAGGACACCGGGCGCATCCGCGGCTTCGTCGAGGCCGACCAGGCGATCTCCTTCCAGGCCATGAAGGGCAAGATGGATGTCTTCCTGGCCCTCGTCGGGGCCGACCCGGCAGTTGCCAACGTGGTCGGCTTCACCGGCGGCGGGCAGATCAACTCCGGCATGATGTTCATCACCCTCAAGCCGATCGGCGAGCGCAAGGAGTCTGCCGACGCCATCGTCACCCGCCTGCGCAAGAAGCTCGCCCATGTGCCGGGAGCCAGCCTGTACCTCAACCCGGTGCAGGACATCCGCATTGGCGGACGCTCCAGCAACTCCAGCCAACAGTTCACGCTGCAGTCCGACAACCTGGACGAGCTGCGTCTGTGGGAGCCGCGCATCCGCAACGCGCTGAGCCGCCTCGACGAGATCACCGATGTGAGCTCGGACCAGCAGGACCGCGGCCCGCAGACCACGCTGGTGATCGACCGCGACGCCGTGGCCCGCTACGGCCTGACCATGCGCGCGGTGACGACGGCGCTCAACAACGCCTACGGGCAGCGCCAGGTGTCCACCATCTACAACCCGCTCAACCAGTACCGGGTGGTGATGGAGGCGGCGTCCGACTACCTGCAGGGGCCGGAATCCCTGGCGCGGCTGACCCTGGTGTCGTCCTCCGGCGCCCAGGTGCCGCTGTCGGCGGTGGCCCGCGTGGTGTCCACGCTGGCGCCGCTGTCGGTGAGCCACCAGGGCGGCGCGGCGGCGTCCACGATCAGCTTCGCGCTGCCTGAAGGGCGCTCCATCGGCGAGGCCACCGACGCCATCCGCGCGGCGGTGGCGCGCATCGGCGTGCCGGTGAGCATCCGTACCAGCTTCGAGGGCAGCACCGGCGCCTTCCAGAAGTCCATGAGCACCCAGCCGCTGCTGATCCTGGCCGCGGTGGTGACCATCTACATCGTGCTCGGCATGCTCTATGAGAGCCTGGTGCACCCGATCACCATCCTGTCCACGCTGCCGTCGGCGGGCGTCGGGGCGCTGCTGGCGCTGATGGGCATGGACACCGAGTTCAGCCTGATCGCGATGATCGGCGTGATCCTGCTGATCGGCATCGTCAAGAAGAACGCGATCATGATGATCGACGTGGCGATCGCGCTGCAGCGCCAGGGCGCCAGCGCCCGCGATGCGATCCACCACGCCTGCCTGCTGCGTTTCCGGCCGATCCTGATGACCACGCTGGCGGCCCTGTTCGGCGCCATCCCGCTGGCCATCGGTACCGGCGACGGCGCCGAGCTGCGCCAGCCGCTGGGCATCGCCATCGTCGGTGGCCTGATCCTCAGCCAGATCCTGACCCTCTACACCACGCCGGTCGTCTTCGTGATGCTCGACCGGCTGCGCCGCCAGCCCAAGCCTGCGGCGGCATTGCAGGCGGGGAGCGCCCTTTGAAGATGAAAATGAAAACCAACGTGATCGGCATGGTGCTGCCGTGCCTCCTGCTGGCCGCGTGTACCGTCGGCCCCGACTACGTGCGGCCGACCGTGGAAACCCCCGTGGCCTTCAAGGAAGCTGCCGGGGACTGGCGCGCGGCGAGCCCGCAGGACCCGGTTTCCGGCGATACCTGGTGGACCGTGTTCGGCGATCCGGTGCTCGACGGCCTGCAGGCCAAGGTGGACATCTCCAACCAGAACCTGCGCGCCGCCGAGGCCCAGTACCGCCAGGCCAAGGCGCTGTCCGATTCGGCCCGCGCGTCCTGGTTCCCGACCATCAACGGCACTTTCGGCGCGACGCGCTCGGCCAGCGCGGCATCCACCGCCAGCGCCGGCAACGCACCGCCGGTCAACAGCTTCAGCCTCGGCGCCACCGCCAGCTGGGAGGCCGACGTGTGGGGGCGTATCGCCCGCAACGTGGAAGCCGCCGACGAGCGGGTGCAGGCCAGTGAGGCGGATCTCGCCGCGGCCCGCCTGTCGGCCCATGCGACGCTGGCCCAGACCTACTTCCAGCTGCGCGCGGCGGATCGCCAGAAGGCGCTGCTCGACGCGGCGGTGGCGGCCTACGAGCGCTCCCTCGAGCTGACCCGCAACCGCTACGCCGCCGGCGTCGCCACCAAGGCCGATGTGGCCCAGGCGGAAAGCCAGCTGCGCAGCACCCGCGCGTCGGCGCTGGATGCCGGCCTGTCGCGCAGCCAGTACGAACATGCCATTGCGGTGTTGATCGGCCAGGCGCCATCCAGCTTCGAGCTGCCGCCAGTGGCGGGCCCGCTCGCCGCCGCGCCGGTCACGCTGACGCTGCCGTCCACGCTGCTCGAACGGCGCCCCGACATCGCCGCGGCAGAGCGCCGCGTCGCGGCGGCCAATGCGGCCGTCGGCGCGGCCCAGGCGGCGCGCTTCCCGGTGCTCGGCCTGTCCGCTTCCACGGGTTTCCGCCGCTCGCAGATCGAGGATCTGCTGACCGTGCCGAGCCGCTACTGGTCCCTCGGTCCGACGCTGGCGGCGACGCTGTTCGACGCGGGCGCCAAGAAGGCGGCGGTGGGCCAGGCCGTCGGCGTCTGGGAGCAGGCCGTGGCGACCTACCGGCAGACCGTGCTGGCCGCGTTCCAGGAAGTGGAGGACAACCTCGCCGCGGTGCGCGTGCTGGAGGAGGCCGGCGTCGAGCAGGCGGCCGCAGAATCTGCCGCCGCCGAGGCCGAGGCCATCGCCCTCAACCAGTATCGGGCCGGCACCGTCAGCTACCTCAATGTGGTCACCGCCCAGGCCACCCTGCTCAGCGCCCAGCGCAGCGCCAGCGACCTGGCGGCGCGCCGGCTAGTGGCGGCGGTGCTGCTGGCGAAGAACGCTGGCGGCGGGCTGGGCGGGAAAGCGCCGGAGGCCGGCAACTGAGTCTGTAGGGGCAGGCGGGAGATGGAACGGCTGCTTGCCGTTCCCGGGATTCCATTCGGCCGGTGGGGGAGTTCTCAACTCCTGGCCGGTACATCCGGCTCCACGCGAACTTTCGTCATCGACGGACGTCCATCATGTATGCTGCGGTGCAGCAATTCAGCCTGCAGCAACTGACTGGAGGTATTCCGTCCATGTTGAAGAAGCTTTGGAAGAGTCGAGATTTTACCGCGTCCCCACCATTGAGCCTTGCGCTGCAGGGCGGCGGCGCTCACGGCGCCTATACCTGGGGCGTGCTGGACCGCCTGCTGGAAGACGACTGGCAGATCGACGGCATCAGCGGCACCAGCGCCGGCGCGATGAATGCCGTGGCGCTGGCCCAAGGCTGGACGACCGGCGGTGCCGAAGGCGCGCGGGAGAGCCTGGCGGCGTTCTGGGAGGCGGTGTCCGACACCACGCCCTTCGAGTTGGACCTGCTGCACAGCTTCAACCCGGCCGGCGACGGCTCGCTGCCGGCCCCGGTGGGGATGATGCTGGGTCTGACCAAAATGTTCTCGCCCTACCAGCTCAATCCCTTCGAGCTGAATCCCCTGCGCGACGTGGTGCGCGCCCAGTTCGATTTCGAGCGCATCCGCCGCAGCTGTCCGCTCAAGCTGTTCATCGCGGCGACCCGAGTGCGTACCGGCAAGGTCCGCTTGTTCCATACCCGCGAACTGAGCGAGGAGGCGCTGCTCGCCTCGGCCTGTTTGCCGACCCTGCACCACGCTGTCCAGATCGACGGGGAGGACTATTGGGACGGTGGCTTCACCGCCAACCCGGCGATCTATCCGCTGATGTACGAATGTGCCACGCCGGACATCCTGCTGGTGCTGCTCAATCCGTTGGTGTGCCCGGAAGCGCCGCGTACCGCTGAGGAGATCGCCGCGCGTAGCGTGGAACTGGGCTTTTCGACGACCTTCCTGCGCGAGATGCGCATGATCGCCCACGCCCGCAGCTACATCGAGGAGGGCCGCAACTGGCTGCCCCAGGGGCGGCTGGAACGCAAGCTGACCCGCCTGCGCTTCCACATGGTGGAGGCCGAGGAACTGGTGGATGCCGGTACCGCCAGCAAGCTCAACGCCACGCGAGCCTTCTTGACCGAACTGCGCGACCTCGGGCGGGCGCGGGCGGCACGCTGGATCCGTACCCATCGCCAGGACGTCGGCGTGCGTCCGTCGATCAACTTGGCCGATCTGTTCGCCTGATTGCAAGGCCAAGAGCATGCAAAAAGACCGTTTGCGTTTATTGCAGCCTCAAGACAGCCCATCTTGAGCCGATATAGTCGGGCTCTTCCGTACTGTGCGGTATGTACGTCGTATCGCGGGCGGGAGAACCGATGAACGCCAACAAAAGAATAAAGAGACATGCTCAAGCACAAGCCCCTGGTCCGGCAGGTCGTCCTGCTGTGCACCCTTGGTATCGCCCTGATGGTGGTCGTTCTGGTCGCCACCGTTGCCGTTTTGTCGCGCCAGAGTGCGTTGAAGAAGGCAGAAGAGTCCCTGGCCCAGCAAGCAGACATGACCGTCGCGATGCTGGCCTATGCTCAGGACGCGCTGAAGGCGCGGGCTGCCGATGCCGTCGTGCAGTTTGCCGCCAGCGTGCCTGGAACGCCGCACCTGACTGGCCGCGATATCCAGATGGGAGGCGAGGCCCTGCCTGAGCTGGCGATCGGCGGCACCGTCGTCAGCGGCAACGCGGCGGTACTGCTGGATTACGCCCAGCGCTACGAGGACCGGGAGCCGTCCTTTCTGGTGCGCAAGGGCGACAGCTTCTATCGCGCGGTGACGCTGCTCAAAGGCAAGGACGGCAACTACCGGCACGGTGAGAAGGTCGGCGATACCGGCGACTATCCGTCCATCCTGCTGACCGGCAAGCCCTACCTGGGCGCCATCGAGCGCAACGGCAAGATGTTCGTGCTGGCGGCCAATCCGATCAAAGACGCCACCGGCAACGTGATCGGCGCGGTGACGATGCGCGTCGATGCGGAGAGCAACGTCAAGCTGATCAAGGAGAAGCTGGCGCAAATCCGCGTCGGCAAGACCGGCTATCCCTATATCGTGTCGGTCCCATCCGGTGATGCCAAGGATGTGCGCTTCATCTATCACCCGAAGTTCGAGGGTAAGTCCCTGACCGACCTGGACCCGCGTACCCAGGGCATTATCAAGAGTCTGGTGGAGAAGCGTAATGGGACGTTGGTCTACAAGTGGGGCGATCCCGAAGCCGACAAGATGGTGGTTATCCGCGAGCTGCCGGATCTGCATTGGATGGTGGCCAGCGGCTCGTGGGTGGATGAGTTCGTCGAGGACGCCAACGGGCTGCGCAATGACATCGCGCTGCTCGCGGTTGCCTGCGGGACATTGCTGATCCTGGCGCTGGGCTACTTCCTGCGCTTGCGCCTAAAGCCCCTGGCGCACCTGGCCGAACTGGTGTCGCGCTTTGGTAGTGGCGATCTGACGGTGCGCGCCGATGTCGACGCCCGTAGCCGCAGCGAGATCGACCTGATCGGCAGCAGCATCAACACGGCTGCGGAGTCCATGCGCACGCTGAGCGGCAGCATCCGCCAGACCAGCGATCACCTGCAGCGCACCGCGCAGAACATGTCGGTGGCTTCCGAAGCGCTTGGCGAGGAGACCCGTCGGCAGAGCGATTCCGCCAGCGCGATGGCCAGCACCACCGAGCAGCTGACGGTCAGCGTGGGGCAAGTGGCCAGCAATGCGTCCCACGCGCTGGAACTGACGCAAGAGACCTCGCGCGCGGTGCAGGAAGGCGTCGGCTCGGTGCAAGGCAGTATCGAGCAGCTCAATGAGACGGCGCGCACCGTACAGGCTGCGGCGACCCAGGTCGAGCAGCTCGGCCAGCAGTCGGCGGAGATTCACCGGGTCCTCAATGCGATCCGCGACATTTCCGAGCAGACCAACCTGCTGGCTCTCAATGCGGCCATCGAAGCCGCGCGGGCCGGTGAGCAGGGGCGCGGTTTCGCGGTTGTCGCCGATGAGGTGCGCAAACTTGCCGAGCAGTCAGGTCAGTCCGCGTCGTTGATCGACTCCATCCTCAACAGCATCCAGGACGGCGTGTCCTCCGTGGCCAATTCGGCCCGCAAGGCGGTGGAGCAGGTGGATCGCAACGTGGTGGCATCCCGTCAGGTCGGCGAGGCCCTGCAGGCCATCCACGAGCGGGCCGAGCGTACCTCTCAGGCGGTGGCCGACATCGCCCGCGCGACGCGGGAGCAGACCCAGGCCAGCCAGACGATTGCCGGTGGCATCGACTCGGTGGCCCGTTCGGTCGCCGGAACCAGCCAGTCGGCGGCGTCCAACCGCAGCGAAGCGGCCGAGCTTCTGCGGGTCGCGCGTGATCTGGAGAACGAGGTCGGGCGGTTGCGCGTCTGATCCGGGGGCTCAGCCCGTCACCAACGGGCTGGCCAGCATCCATAGGGCGCTGAGCAGCAGCAGGGCGGAGAAGGCGCGGTGCATGGTCTTTTCGGGCAGGCGATGGGCGAAGGCCACGCCGGCCGACACGGTGAGCAGCCCGCTGGCGGCCATTGGCAGGCCCATCGCCCAGTTCACCCGGTGGGCGCCGGCGTAGACCAGCAGCGCGATCAGCGAACTGGGCGTGACTAATGCCAGTGCGAAGGCCTGGGCGACAGTCTGGCGCAGGCCGAACAGACCGGTTAGCAGTGGTGTCGCGACCAGCCCGCCACCGATGCCCAGCAGGCCCATGCTGCTGCCGCCAAGCAGGCCGACCAGCGGTACATGGCGTTCGGCCACTCGCGGAGCCGGGGCCGCCTTGCCGGAGCGGCCGGGGACGATGCGCTTGAGCGCCATCGCCAGTAGGAACAGCGCGAACAGTGCTTTCAGGGTGGCCGGATCCAGGGCGTTGGCAAAATGCGCGCTTCCCCAGGTGGTGAGCATCGCGATCAGGCCGATGGCCAGCGCGCGCCGGAAGGGCACCGGGTGGCGCTGGCTGTAGCGCCACCAGCCGACCATCAGGTTGGGCACCATCATCACCAGCGCCGTGCCTTGGGCCAGTGGCTGTTCCATGCCGTAGCCGATCACGAACAGCGGGATCGCAATGATGCCGCCGCCGATGCCGAACATGCCACCGAAGAAGCCGAGGGCAGCGCCGAGGATCAAGGCTGGAAGAAATGCTAGGAGGTCGGGGATGGGCATGGTGGTTCGGAACGGAAAATCCGGAACCCATCTTAAGGCGTGGTACCGGAGATACAATGCTTTAGAGTTAATTTGATCCGTACCTAAAACGCACGAATGCAGGATTCGTCCGATCTGGCTTTCTTTGCCGTCGTCGCGCGCCAGGATAGCCTGGCCGCCGCGGCCGCCGAACTGGGCGTGACGCCGCCGGCGGTGAGCCGCCGTCTCGCTGCGCTGGAGGCGCGCCTCGGCGTGCGTCTGCTCAATCGCACGACACGGCGCCAGAGCCTGACGCCGGAGGGGGAGCGTTACCTTGACGAGGGCGCGCGCATCCTGCGGGACATCGAAACCCTTGAGCGTGGCCTGTCGGCCAGCCGCGAACAAGCCCGTGGCCTGTTGCGCGTGAATGCGACGCTGGGCTTCGGGCGTTGCCACCTGGCGCCGGCCATTGCCGATTTTGCGCTGCGCTACCCGGAGGTGGAGGTGATCCTGCAACTCACCGACCGGCCGCTGGACCTGACTGCGACGGCGACCGACGTCGGGGTACGCTTCGGCGCACCGCCGGATACCCGCGTACTGGCCCGGCGGATTGCCGCCAACCGGCGCCTGCTGTGTGCATCGCCGGTCTATCTGGCGGCGAGTGGCGAGCCGGCCGATCCGCAGGAGCTGGCCCGTCACCGTTGCATCGTGATCCGCGAGAACACCCGCGCCTATAACAGCTGGGAGCTGGCCAATGGAGAAAAGCAGATCACCGTGAAGGTGCGTGGTGGGCTGAGCAGCAACCATGGCGAAGTGGCGGTGAGTTGGGCGCTGGCCGGCCACGGCATCGTGCTGCGTTCGGAATGGGACGTGGCGCCGCATCTGCGCAGCGGCGAACTGCGGCGAGTGCTGGCGCCTTGGGTCGGGGCGGTGGCGGACATCCACGCGGTCTATCCCCAGCGCCATCTGCTCAGCGCCAAGGTGAAGGTCTTTGTGGATTTCCTGGCCGAGCGTTTTGCCGCCTATCGGCCGGAGGCGGATGAAACCGCGTCCTGGTAGGCGGCGCTTGCACGCCAACGCCGGCCCTGGGGGCACTTACGCCACGAGCAGGGTCGGCGGGATGTCCTGCAGTGTGCGGCAGCCGCACAAGGCCATGGCGATTTCCAGTTCGTCGCGCAGCAGGCGAATCACGTGGGCGACGCCGAGGGCGCCGGCATTGGCCAGTCCAAAGATGTAGGGCCGGCCGACCAGCACCGCGCTGGCTCCGAGGGCTATCGCTTTGAGCACGTCGGTGCCGCGGCGGATGCCGCCGTCCACCAGCACCGGCAGGCTGTCGCCGACCGCATGCACGATGGACGGCAGTGCGGTGGCGGTGGGCAGGCTGGTGTCGAGGGTGCGTCCACCGTGGTTGGATACGATCAGGCCGCCGACCTGCAGGCGTGCCGCCTCGCGGGCGTCTTCGGGGTCGAGGATGCCTTTCAGGATCACCGGCAGGCGGGTGTTGGCCTGCAACCAGGCCACGTCATCCCAGCCCGGTGCGTCGAGCAGCAGATCATCGAAGAGGCCGCTGGCGCCGGGGGCGAGGGGGCGGGCGAGGCGGGGCGGCAGGCTGTCCAGATTCACCGCGCGGACGCCCGGCGGCAGGCGGAAGCCGACGCGGCGTTCAAGGTCGCGGGCGCCGTTGCAGGGGGCGTCCACGGTCAGTACCAGGGCTTCGTAGCCGGCGGCTTCGGCGCGGTGCACCAGTTCCAGGTTGAAGCCCTTGTCGTGCTGCAGGTAAAGCTGGAACCACAGGGGGCCGCGGTCGGGGTCGTCGCGTACCGCGTCGGCAATGTACTCCAGCGGCAGGCTGGCCTGAGTGCTGAGGACCAGCCCGGCCTGCTGGGCGGCGGCGGCGCAGGCCGTGGCGAGTTCTCCGTCCGGGTGGGCCATGCGCTGGTAGGCCACTGGCGCGAGGAGGATCGGGTGGGCCAGTTCGCGGCCGAGCAGCGACACGCGCGTATTGCCGCCGGCCAGCGCGCGCAGCACGCGGGGACGCAGCTGGATGCTGTTCCAGGCATGGCGGTTGGCGGCCATGCTCAGTTCGTCGGCGGCACCGCCGACGAAGTAGGCCCAGGCGTTGGCGTCGAGCACGTCGCTGGCGTGGGCTTCGTGGTCGCCGAGGCTGACCACGCCGGGCGGCAGGGTGTCGATGCGGGGCGAGTTCACGTGTCGGTCCACATGCGCAGGAGGTTGTGATAAGTGCCGGTGATGGCCACCGCTTCGTCGCATTCTCCGTGCTTTTCGCGCAGGCGCATCAGCGCCATGTCCAGGTCGAACAGCAGGCGGCGCTGTTCGTCGCTGCGCACCATGCTCTCGATCCAGAAGAAGCAGGCGATACGGTGCCCGCGGGTGACCGGCGTGACCTGGTGGATGCTGGTGCCGGGATAGAGCACCGCGTGGCCGGCCGGCAGCTTGACGCCGCGGCTGCCATAAGTGTCCTGCACCTGCAGTTCGCCGCCGTCGTACTCGTCCGGATCGGACAGGAACACCGTGCACGAGACGTCGGTACGCACCCGCTGGCCATCGGCGGTGAAGCGGACGGCATTGTCCACGTGGGCGCCGTAGAAGGGCGTGTCGCCGCCGTAACGGTTGACCCGCGGGGTGAAGATCTTCTTCGGAAGCGCGGCGGTCAGGAACAGCGGGTGGTGCTCGACGCGGCTCTGGATCAGGCCGCGGATCGCCTGGGCGGCGCTGCAGTCGTGGGGCAGTTGCTGGTTGTTCTTGACCTGGGCGGCCTGGGGGCCAGCGCTTTCGCGGCCGTCCGTCCACGGCGCATCGACGAGTAGCTGGCGGGCCTGGCGGACTTCTTCGGGGCTGAGGACGTCCGGTATCTGCAGGAGCATGGCGGGTTCCTGTAAGTGAAGACGGGCGGACCCGAAGTCCGCCCGCGGGCTCGACCTAGAACTTGAAGGTCGAGGTCAGCATGTACAGCCGGCCCGTTCCGGGCACGTAGAACGACGTGTAGAGAGAGTCGGCATACAGCTTGTTGGTGACGTTGGTGACGTTGGCCTTGACGATGAACTTGTCCGGGATCACCGCGTATTCCGCCATCAGGTCCGCCGTCGCATAGCCTTCCGAATACCAGCCGGGGTTGCGGTTGGGCGTCATCTTGCTGCGGAAGTTGATGCCACCGCCAGCGCGGACCTTGTCGGTGAACTGGTAGGTGGACCACAGGGAACCGGAGTGTTTGGGCACCAACGACGGGCGTGCCCCCTGGGCTTCACCATCGGTCGCACCCTTGTCGATCTCCGCATCCCAGATCCACATGTAGGAGCCCCACAGCTCCCAGCGTGGTGTGATGCGGCCAGTGAAGTCGAACTCGGCGCCGGTGGAGTGGCGCTTGCCGGACAGCACCGACAGGTTGATCAGCGGGTCGGTATTGCGCTCGTTGAGCTTGACCGTGCGGAACAGCGCGTAGCGGGTGCTGAAGCGGCGGTCGGCGGAGTCGATCTTGGCGCCGAGCTCCAGGTTCATGCTCTTCTCGGGCGGCGTATTCACGTTCTGCGTGCTGTACGAATAGGTATCGCCAGACGTGTTGAATGACGTCGCGTAGGACAGGTGGAAGGACTGCAGGGGACTCGGCTGATACAGCGCGCCGACCCGTTGGCTCCACTTGTAGATGGATTGCTGGAAGTTGGTGATCGCCTTGGTGGTCAGGTTGAACTGATCGTAGCTGCCGGACATGGCGTCGTAGCGGATGCCGCCGAGCAGCTTCCAGTGATCGGCCAGCTGGACCAGGTCCTGGGCGTAGACGCCGCCGGACAGGCTCTCGAATTCGCTGCTCTTGGCGATGCTGCGGATGCTCTCGTCCACGGTGGCGCCGTCGAAGGGCGTGCCGATGGTGGTATTGGCCTTGGCCGGCACCACGCCACCCTGGGCCGCGTTGAGGGCACCGTAGACCCGCTTGCGCTCCCATGCGAAATCGACGCCGGTGAGCGCCTCGTGCTTGAAGCCGAAGGCGTCGAACTTGGAGGACAGGTCGCTCTGGGCGAAGAAGTTCTCCATGCTCTGCATCTTGAGGTTGGTGCCGCGGGTCACCACTGTGCCGTCGCTCAGGGTGGCCAGACTGGCGGCCAGGCTACCGGGCTGGAGTGCAGCCGCGGCGAAGCGCAGGGAGCTGGCCCGCTGGTCGCGCTGGAAGTCACCCTTGCGGAACTTGGTGACCAGCTCGGTATCGGCGGAGAAGCGGTGGGTGTGGATCAGCGTGGCGTAGTTGGCGGTGCCATTGTTGTAGTCGCTGGCCATCCCGTAATAGGTCTTGGGGTCGAGCGGCAGCATGCCGGTGGACGATACCGGCGACGTGGCGGTCGGGCGGATCCACGGCAGGCCGTAGTTGATGCCGTTCTTGTTGTCGAGGTGGTAGTAGCCGACCTCGATTTCGTCGGTGGTGCCGATGCCCCAGCGGTAGTCGGCGGCGAAGCCCTGCTTGTCGATGCTGGCGCCGGCGCCGTTGTTGTCGGCGATGGTGCGCATCGCGTTGAAGCGGAAGGCTTCGTTGTCGCCGGTGCGCACGTTGAGGTCGGCGACGGCGCGGCGGTAGTTGTGGCTGCCGAGAGTCACGTCCACCTGATTCTCGCCGTATAGCTGGGCCTGCTTGTTCACCTGGTTGACGGCGCCACCGGTGGAGCCGCGGCCGAACAGCATGGAGGCGGAGCCGCGCAGCACTTCGAGGCGGTCCAGGTTGAACGTGTCGCGGTCGTAGAAGGCCGGGTCGCGCATGCCGTCGATGAACAGGTCACCGGTGGTGTTGATCGGGAAGCCGCGCAGGCGGATGTCTTCCTCGCCGCCCTCGGCTGCCAGGAAGGTGATGCCGGCGGTGGCCTTGAGGGCTTCCTTGACGGTGTCGATCTTGCGGTCGTCGATGAGCTTTTCGGTGACGACGGTGATCGACTGGGGAATGTCGCGCAGCTGTTGCTGGCCCTTCCCGATGCGGGTGGTGGTGGTACGCAGGCTGTCCTTGCCCTGTTCGGCTTCGGCGGCGGCCTTGACCACCACCGGCTTGAGGGTCTTCACATCGTCCTCGGCGGCGGGCGTCTGGGCCCAGCCGTTCATCGAGGCGGCGAACATCATCGCGCCGAGGGGCAGGATGGCGCGTTCGGCGGTGCTGCCGGCGGACTGTTCCGGGGCGGCGTTGCGGTGGGGGGGGTGAAAGCTCTGGTGACGGGTTTTCGTGCGTGCCAATTTGGCCTCCTGGGATGAATGTCGCCCGGTTGGACGGTGGAATTCAGGACCTGAGGCTGGCTGGCTTGGCTAGCGCATGGCTGGCTTGCCCATAGGATCTGCTTACAACTTTAACGTAAATGAGAGTTGTTCGCAATTATGTGCAAGCCCATCGACAGCCTGCCGACGGATTTCCGCAGGGCGGGACTCAGTTCGGTGGGCTGGGAAGCGGCATCATGCGGTGGCGGGCACGGGCCTTGGCACACTGTTCGTCGCCAGCCTGGACCTCCCGGCAGGGCTCCGGGCGCTGCTCGTAGACGGTGCAGCCCACCTGATGCCCGACATTGCCGGACAGGGCGATGCAGTGGGGATGGGCGTCATTGGTGCCGGCCATGCAGCTGAACCAGGGATTGACCTGTTCGGTCAGCTCGGCCGGCAGGCCGCGGGCTTCGGCCTCGGACCAGTAGAAAGACACGCGGAAGCTGGCGCAGCAGGCGCCGCAGTCGAGGCAGGGATTGGCGTCGGTGCTGCTCATCGGATGTCGTCGGTGGACCGGTGGAAACTAGAGGTGATCAGGCTTTCGTGAGGCGCGATTCTGGCATGTCCGGCAGACCTTGTGGACCGCCTCCAGGGCAGTCGGCAGATGGCTTCGCCGCCCCCTGCTGGACGGACAGGAGATAGCGCGTCAGCATGCCGTCGCCTTCGAAATGGCTGTCGAGGGCGGCGACGCTGCGGATACGGTCGAGGCGGAAGCTGCGGAACTCCTCGCGCAGTTCGCACCAGGCACCGAGGGTCCAGGTTTCGCCCCAGAACACCAGGCCGAGCGGCTGGATGAGCCGCTCGCTGTCCGCGCCGTCGGCCCGTGTGTAGGCGATGCGGACCTTGCGCTGGGTGGCGATGGCCTCGCGCAGCTCGGCCATCGGCGCGCGCATCGCGTCGGGGACGTGGAAGCCGGGCACGAGCAGTGCATCGCGGACCGGATCGTCGCGCAGTTTTTTCGGCAACACCGCTTCGATGCGCAGCAGCGCGCGTTCCGCCGCGCGGCCGAGCTCGGGGTCGGCCCAGCTGCGCACCATACGGCTGCCGAGGGCCAGGGCGGCGAGTTCGTCGGCGTCGAACATCAGCGGCGGTAGCCGGTAGCCAGGGCGCATCAGGTAGCCGACGCCGGCTTCACCGCTGATCGGTACGCCGGAGCGGGACAGGTCGGCGATGTCCCGATAGACGGTGCGCTCGGACACCTGCAGGGCTTCGGCTAGCTCGCGGGCGGTTACGGCGCGTCCGCGGTCGAGGAGGAGGACGATCTGGAACAGGCGGTCGGCGCGGCGCATGCGGAGGACTCCGGAAGGGAAACGGCCCCGGTCCACATCACGCGCAATTCTCGAGGCGCGTCGGCCCATGGTTGGGGGCTACTGACATAAGGCTGTCAGGATACCGCGTCAGCCGGCCGATTACGCCCGGGCTACTGACGCAAGGGTGTCAGGAGCAGGTGGCCAGAATGGCGGTTCCAATCAATCCGCATGAAGGAGCACAGCATGGCCAAGACCCTGATCAACTGGTTCGAAATTCCCGTCGCCGACCTGGAGCGGGCGGTCCGTTTCTACGAGGCGACTTTCGCAGTCAGCCTGCGGCGTGAAGAGATGCACGGCATGCAGATGGCCGTCTTCCCGTACGTCGAGCCGGCCACAGGTGGAGCCTTGCTGGCCGCGCCTCAGGCCCGGCCCGGCGAGCAGGGCATCCTGATCTATCTGGACGGGGGCGACGACCTCGCGGTGCCGCTGGCCCGCGCGGTGGAGGCCGGCGGGCAGGTGCTGCTGCCGAAGACCGAGATCAGTCCGGAGATCGGCTACATCGCGATGTTCGCCGACAGCGAGGGCAACCGCATCGGGCTGCACTCGCCGGGCGCTGCCGCTCAGGGGTGATCGTGCTCGCCGTGCTCGTCGTCGTCCATGTCCAGCGCCCACAGTTGGTGGGCGTCGAGGAGCAGGCGGTAGCGGGCTTCGCTGGCGTCGAGACGGGCCAGGCTGGCGGCCAGGCGCGCTTCGTGGGCCAGGCGGCGGGCGTTGAGGGTGTCTGACAGGCTGCCCTCGCCGAGCTGCCAGGCCCGTTCGCTGAGGTCGGCGCTGCGCGCCAGCGCTTCGGCGGCGGCCTGCTGGCTCAGCCAGCCGGCCCGGGCCGCCGTTGCGCGACGGTACAGGGCGGCCGCTTCGGCCTCGATGCGGCGCTGGATACCGGCTTCCCGGTGGGCGCTGGCCTGGGCCGTGGCGACGGCGGCATCGGCATCGGCGCGGCGGCCTTCGCCGGGCAGTGGCAGGCTGAGGGTCAGGCCGACCAGGCGCTCCTCGCCGTCCCGTTCGCGGGCCATGCGTACGCCGACGCTGGGGTCGGGGCGTCGTTCGGCTTCAGCCCGGCTCGCGCCGATGCGGGCGCGCAGGCTCTCCGAGCGGGCGACGCCCAGCTCGTGGTTGTGCTCTAGGATCGCGCCGACCCACTTGGCGGAATCCTGGCCGACGGCCTCTGGCGCCACTTCCGGCACGCTGTCGGGCAGGTTCAGCGCAGGGTAGAGGCGACGCAGGCTTTCCGCGGCCACCTGGGCGCGACCTTCGGCCTGGGCGAGTTGGGCCTCGGCCTGGGCCTGCGCGGCATCGGCCTGCAGCTTTTCCAGGCGCGGGGCGTCGCCCAGCTCGACGCGGCGTTTCACCACGCCGGCCTGGCGGGCCAGCACGTCGCGCTGCTTGCGCCATTGTTCGGTGCCGGCCTGCTCGCGCAACCAGTCGAACCACGCGGCCAGCAGCGCGCGGCTCGCCTCGTGCAACGCGTCGCCGCGGCCGATCTTGGCGCTGGCAATGCCCGCGGCACCGAGCTGGCGGTCCAGCTCGCCCTTGCCGGGCAGGCGCAGGGCGCGTTCGAGGCCGACGTCCCATTCGTTGAAGCGCTCGGTTGGCGTCGTGCGCACTCTGCGCTGCTGGTCGGTGAGGCGCAGCGTCCATTCGTGCGGGCCGGCGGCCAGGCGCCGGCTGCGCGCTTCCTCGGCCTCGAGCATGGCGCCGGCGGCGCTGACCATCGGGCTGCTGCGCAGCACGCTGGTCACCTGGGCCTGGGGCGGCAGATCCGGTGCATCGGCGGCCGGGCCGGCGAGGGCGGTGACGGGGAGCAGCGCCAGCAGCAGAAATCGTAGAGGCAAATTCATCCGTCCGATGCGGTCCGATCGACGTGCGAGAAGGAGTGCTTTGCTTCCCGTGGGGTAGGCTTGTGGCTTCATGCGAGTCTCCCGCTGGCCATCACCGGCACCATCCAGAAGAACACCCGGTTGGTGCCGAAACGCTCGCGCAGGATGTCGAGCAGGGTCTGGGCATCGTCGAGCGGGGCGACCAGCTCGACCCGGCAGCACGCGGCGCGGCCGCGCACATGTTCGGCGGTGCCGGTGAAGGTGACCCGCTGGCCCTGGCCCTCGACGCGCTGGGACGTGAAGCCCGGCGCCAGCGTCGGGTGTTCGAGCAGGGTTTCCAGCACGGCGTCTTCCACCTCGATGGGCAGTACCAGGGTCAGCACGACGTGGGACGGGGGATCGACGATCATTGGCTTGCAACCTCGGGAGCGACGGGGGCAACGCCGAAACGGCGGTACAGAACGGGGAGCAGCAGCAGGGTCAGGGCGGTGGCGCTGACCAGCCCGCCGATCACCACGACGGCCAGCGGACGCTGCACCTCGGAGCCTGGCCCGGTGGCGAACAGCAGCGGTACCAGGCCAAGGGCGGCGATGTTGGCGGTCATCAGCACCGGGCGCAGGCGGCGCCTGGCGCCTTCCACGACGACCTCGGCGATGGGCATGCCGCGGGCGTGGAGCTGGTTGAAGTAGCTGACCATCACCACCCCGTTGAGCACTGCGATGCCGAGCAGCGCGATGAAGCCCACCGAGGCCGGCACCGACATGTATTCGCCCGAGACCGCCAGCGCCAGCACGCCGCCGACCATCGCGAAGGGCACCATCGACAGAACCAGCAGGGCCTGGCGGACCGAACCGAAGGTGGAGAACAGCAACACGAAGATCAGCCCGAGGGCAATCGGCACCACCACGATCAGGCGGGCGGCGGCACGCTGCTGGTTCTCGAACTGGCCACCCCAGGCGAGGCGGTAGCCGTTGGGCAGCGGCACCTTGGCGGCCACCGCGGCGCGGGCTTCATCGACGAAGCCGACGAGGTCGCGCCCGCGCACATTGGACTGGATCACCGCGTAGCGCTGGGCGTTTTCCCGGTCCACCTTGACCGGGCCATCCACCCGTTCGACTTTGGCGATGCTGGACAGCGGCAGGCTGTGGCCGTCGGGGGCGGTGATGCGCAGCGCGGCGAAGGCGTCCGGATCGTTCTGCAGGCCGGCCGGGCCGCGGATCAGCAGCGGCACCCGGCGGGTGGATTCGATCACCGTGCCGGCGATGCGCCCTTCGAGCAGGCTGCGCAGGGTGTTCTGCACATCCTCCACGTTGAGGCCGAAGCGGCCGGCGGCCAGGCGATCCACCTGGATCTTCAGGTATTGCACGCCCTCGTTGCGGATCGTGACGGTGTCCTCGGCGCCCGGCACAGCCTTGACGACGCTTTCGATCTGCGCGGCGAGGTGATTGAGGGTGTTGAGATCCGGGCCGTAGAGCTTGATCGCCAGGTCGCCACGCACGCCGGTCAGCATTTCGGACACGCGCATGTCGATGGGTTGGGTGAAGGTCAGCGCGATGCCGGGGAAGTTCTCCATCACAGCCCGCAGCTGGTCGGTCAGCCAGTCCTTGTCCGGCTGGCGCCATTCCTCGCGGGGTTTGAGGACGAGAAAGGTGTCGGTCTGGTTGAGGCCCATCGGGTCGAGGCCCAACTCGTCGGAGCCCGAGCGGGCGACAATGGCTTTTACCTCAGGCACGGCTTTCATCACGGCCTGCTGCACGCGCAGGTCGGTGTCGATCGTCTGGGCCAGACTGATGGAAGGCAGCTTTTCGAGCTGCATGATGATGTCGCCTTCGTCCATCGTCGGCATGAAGGTCTTGCCTAAGGTGACGAAGGCCCCGGCGGCCACCAGCAGCGAGACGCCGGCTATTGCGGCGACCAGCTTGCCGCGGGCCAGCGCGAACTGCAGCAGCGGTGCGTAGGCCGCCTGCAGCTTGCGGATCAGCCAAGGCTCGTGAGCTTCACCGCGCTTCAGCAGGTAGGAGGCCAGCACCGGCACGACGGTCAGGGACAGCAGCAGCGAGGCCGACAGCGCGAACACGATGGTCATCGCCACCGGCCCGAACAGCTTGCCTTCCAGGCCTTCCAGCGTCAGCAGCGGCAGGAACACGATGACGATGATCAGGATGCCCGAGGCGACCGGCGCGGCCACTTCCCGCGTGGCGCGGAAGACCAGATGCAGCAGGGGCTGGCGGCTGGCGGCACCGCCTTCTCCAAAATGGGTTTCGATGTTCTCGACGACCACCACCGCTGCATCCACCAGCATGCCGATGGCGATGGCCAGGCCGCCGAGGCTCATCAGATTGGCCGACAAGCCGACCTGGCGCATGGCGATGAAGGTGGCCAGCGCCGCCAGCGGCAGCATCAGCGCCACTACCAGTGCGGCGCGCAGGTTGCCGAGGAAGGCCAGCAGCAGCACCAGCACCAGCACGATGGCTTCCATCAGCGCCTTCGACACCGTGTGCACGGCGCGGCCGACCAGCTCGCTGCGGTCATAGAAGGGCACGACCTTCACGTCCGGCGGCAGTTGCGGGGCAAGTTCGGCCAGGCGTGCCTTGACGCCATCCACCACCTGGCCGGCGTTGGCACCGCGCAGGCCGAGGACCAGGCCTTCGACGGCTTCGCCCTGGCCGCTGCGGGTGACGGCGCCGTAGCGGGTCAGCGCGCCGACGCGTACCGTCGCCACATCGCCGACTCGGACCACGTTGCCGCCGTCGCTTTTCAGAACGATGGCACGCACGTCGTCCAGGTTGCGGATGGCGCCTTCGGCACGCACCAGCAGGGTTTCCTCGCCTTCGCTGAGACGGCCGGCGCCGTCGTTGCGGTTGTTGGCTTCCAGTGCGGCCTGCAACTGAGCCAGCGTCAGGCCGCGGGCGGCGAGGGCGGTCGGGTCGGGGGCAATCTCGAAGCTGCGGGCCTCGCCGCCGAGGCTGTTGACGTCGGCCACGCCGGGCACGGTGCGCAGGGCCGGGCGGATCGTCCAGTCGAGCAGGGTGCGCTTCTCTTCGAGGGAGATCGGCCCTTCGATGGTGAA
Source organism: Pseudomonadota bacterium (assembly GCA_018241685.1). GTDB lineage: Bacteria > Pseudomonadota > Gammaproteobacteria > Burkholderiales > Rhodocyclaceae > Zoogloea. Next base: position 248,989 of record JAFEDJ010000069.1, on the reverse strand, counting down.
CATGAACATCTCGCCGAGGGGCGTGGTGATTGGCGCGAGGCCGCCGCCGGCGCCCGGCGGCAGGTTGCCCATCACGCCGGCCAGGCGTTCGCCGACCTGCTGGCGAGCCCAGTAGATGTCGGTGCCGTCCTCGAAATCGAGGGTCACGTCGGCCAGCGCGTACTTGGATGTCGAGCGCAGGATGCGCTGGTGCGGAATGCCCAGCATCTCCTGCTCGATGGGCACGGTGATGCGGGTCTCGACCTCTTCCGGCGTCATGCCCGGGGCCTTGATGATCAGCTTGACCTGGGTCGTCGACACGTCGGGGAAGGCGTCGATGGGCAGGCCGTTCCAGGCCTGCACGCCCGCGCCGATCAGTAGCAGCGTGGCGACCAGCACCAGCAGGCGCTGGGTCAGGGAGAACTCGATGAGGCGGGACAGCATGGGCTTATTCTTTCCCGATGCCGAGCCAGTTGGCCTTCAGCGCGGCGACGCCAGCGGTCACCACTGTGGCATCGGCCGGTAGGCCGCTGACCAGCACCGCATCGCCGACCCGGCCGTTAAGGGTAATCGGTACAGCACGGTAGCCGGTGGCCTTGCCATCGCTGGCGGCGACGAAGACCCATTGCTTGTCCTGGTGGCGCAGCACCGCGGCGGCGGGGACCTGAACTCCCGTCGCGCCGGCGTCGGCCGGCAGGTCGAGGTCCACAGCGGTAACCTGGCCAGGCCGCAGGTTCTGAGCTCCGCGGGTGATCAGGCCGCGCAGCAGCACGCTTTGGCTGGACGAATCGACAGCGCGACCGACCGCCACCAGCTCGCCGCTGGCGCTGGCGGCGGGGATACGCAGCGGTGTGCCGGTACGGGCCCGGCTGGCCACCGGGAGCGGTGCCTGGATGTCCACCGACAAAGGATCGAGGCGGGCGATGCGGTACAGCGGCGCCGACTGTTCGACCCGCTGCCCCACGCTGACCTGTTGTTCCAGCACGCTGCCGGCAATCGGTGCGACGAGGCTGAGGGTCTGCCCGCCGCTGTGCTGGGCCAGGCTCAGTTCCTGGCGGCGCTCGGCGGCCTGGGCGGCGGCCTGGGTGGCATTGGCGCGGCTGGCCTGCAGGCGGGATTCGGCGATCAACCCTTCGCGGAACAGTTGCTCATCCCGGTTGAGGCTCTGGCGGGCGAGGCTGGCCTGGGCGTCGGCCTGGATGCGGTCGCGTTGCAGTTCGAGGGCCTGCGGGCTGGCGATGCGGGCCAGCAGCTGTCCCTTCTTCACCGTCAGGCCGGGGGCTGTCTCCAGGCTTTCGACGACGCCGGCCAGGGGGGCGGCGATGACCCGGACCTGGTTGTTGGGGATGCTGACGGTGGCCGGCAGCCCACTTGCGGCCGGATTGCCGTTGCTACCCGCCTTGCGGGTGCTGATGCCAAGGGCCTGGCTCTGGGCGGCAGTCAGCGCGACGAAGTTGGTGCCGGCCGCCTGGGCGGGGCCTTGTGGCAGGGAGAGTAGCAGGACAGCGATCAGGCCTGCCGCGGTCGACTGTGACAGGGGGCAAACGGTAGAAAGGGAGGACAGCATGGGGACTCCGGCACGAGGCATCGTCCCGATTATCGCCCAGCCGTCTTAAGCGCGTCTTAAGCCTGCCCAAGCCGGGCAGGCTTGAGGCAGGGGCTACAGAAGCAGGAAGTCCTGCGCCTGCAGTGGCTCCGGCAACTTCTCCAGGCCACGGTACTCGCCCAGGTCGATTTCGATGACGCGGGTGATCGCGTCGAGGGGCAGGTCATTCTGGGCCGTGCCGAAAGGCTCCTCCAGTTCGTCGCCGAGGGCATCCAGCCCAAAGAAGGTATAGGCCACCAGGGCGGTCATCAGCGGGGTTGCCCAGCCCAGGGAGTGCACCATGCCGATGGGCAGCAACACGCAATAAAGGTGGGCGGTGCGATGCAGCAGCAGGGTGTAGGCGAAGGGCAGCGCGGTGTAGCGGATGCGTTCGCAGGCACCCTGGATGGCGGTGAGCTGGTTCACGTGTTCGGCCAGGGCTGTATAGGTGATCGAGTCCAGGCGGCCGTGCCGGTGAGCGTCGAGCAACTGCCCGGTGATGAGACGCAGGATGCCGTCGGGCACGTTGCGGCCCGCTCTGACCGTGGCGAGCTCAACGGGGCTCAACTCGGCCTGAGCGGCAGCAGCCACCGGCCGGTCGCGCAGGCGGGCGGTGAGGGCCTTGGTGAAGGCGGTGCATAGGCGCAGCACGTCGTCACGTTGGGCCCGACCGGCGGCATCGCCGTCGAGTAGCTGGCTGTCGCGTGCCAGGCTGCGCATTACCACCAGCAGGTTGCCGTAGTGCTTGCGGGCTTCCCACCAGCGGTCGTAGCAGGCGTTGTTGCGAAAGCCGAGAAACAGCGACAGGGATAGGCCGAGGAAGGTGAACGGGCCTGTCGCGAAGTCGGGAAAGCGCGGGCCGGTGAGCGCAGCGATCAGCGTCACGATGGCCGCGACGACGGTGACGAAGATCACCTGCGGGAGGATCAGCGGGATGATGGAACCCTTCCAGATGAAGAAGAGTTCCCGCAGGCGCGGGCGGGGGCGAACGATCATGGCAGGGGCTGCAGGGCGGAGAGCGTCTGTTTCGTTGGAGGGGGGCCTAACTTAATGTATGGGTGCTGCACTGCACAAGTCGTATCTGTGGCGGCTTGGTGATGTTGCTCGGTTCGCAGCCATACATCCATTTCCAAGGTTCGACTGGGATTGAGTGTGATATTTTTCACGAATATAACGATGGCATTCGTGAAATAAGAACTTGCACTAGGCATGATGCGTTGACGTTGTCTTAATGCAAATGTTCTTGATCCACTCAGGAGGTTACCTCACCATGATGCGCCGAATTGCCCCCAAGATCCTTGTTCCCCTCGCCATCAGCATGGTCGCCGGAACGGCGGGCGCCGCCTGCAACCAGGTGGCCGGCACGGTCCGGCTGTTGCCTGACGCCAGCTGCCAGATTGCGGCCAAGGTTCCCGGGCATACCTATATCGGCAGCTGTTTCAGTGTTCAGCTGTCGCTGATCGGTCTGCCGGGAGCCAGTGGTTACGCGGGGGTGACGGCGGAGCCGCTGGTCGGTGCGAACGGTGTCGGCACCGTGGCCCCGGCGGTGGTCCCGTCCGACTTCAGCCCGGTCGTTCCGCGGCAGATCGTGCAGACTGCACGCAGCGCGATCACGATCGGCAAGGGAGGCAACCAGACCACCCTCTACACCACCGATGTCATGGTGGTCCAGCCGACCTTCGACGCGACGACCGGGCAGATGGGAAACCCGGCAGCGTTGAGCGAGCAGATCCTCATCACCGGTAGCGACAACAAGGGGGCCTATGCCAAGGTGACCGGCAATCTGACGATCATCGGCAACAGCATCGGCCAGTCGGTGCCGGTGCTGGGCAAGCTCTGCCTTCCCTGAGCCCTGAGTTTCAGCCGTGTTCAGCGCCCCTCGACGAGGGGCGTTTTCGTTTACGCCGGACTTTCAGGCGGTTGCCGCTGCGCGCTGCATGGATGACGGCGACCTGTCCTTGAGGCTGCGGGCCCGGCGCTTGCGGGCCCAGATCACAACCCCGGTGACGCTGAGTACGGCCACGGCCAGCCCGCACAGGGATACCAGAATGCGTCCGGGCACTCCGGCGATGCGGCCCGAATGGAGCGGGAACATGGCCTGCAGGAAGATGTCCCCGGCGCTGCCTTCGCCGGGAATGCTGCTGCCGACCAGCGTGCCGTCACGGGCGTCGAAGTACAGCCAGGGGTTGCCGAGCCCGCCGTCACCGTGGCCGTTGCCGACCTCGAAGAAGCCCACGCCATAGACGCCGAAGGGCGACGACAGCATGACGCCGCCGGCCGGCATCTGCCAGCCCCGTCGGGCAGCTTCGGCGTTGGCAAGCCGGACGGCGTCCGCGAAGCCCAGCAGGGGTTCGACTGGCCGGTTCGGCGGCGCAGGCCTCCGGTCGGCAAAGGGCGATGGCGACAGGGATGAGAGCCGGGCCACCAGCGGGCGCATGACCTCCTCGCGCAGGTTCATGGCCACCGAGGTGACGGCGAGGATCAGTAGCAACGGAAAGAGCCATACGCCGCCCGAGCGGTGCAGGTCGAAGTTGAGGCGGTAGCCGCCGGCCTTCCAGCGGAAGGCGAAGGAGCGGCGCCAGGCGGCCCGCGACGGGAAGGACAGCACCAGCGCGATCAGGCAGTCGAGCACCCAGGCCAGGGCCAGGATACCCATCAGCAGCACTCCGAGCTGGAGTCCGAAGCCATCCGGGATGTGCATGCTGTAATGAAGCTTGTAGAGGAAGGGCAGTACGTTTTCCCGTTGCAGCGACAAGGCCCCCCATTCCCGCTGGCCCAGTACGGCTCCGCTGACCGGATCGAGGGCGACCTGGTTGAAGCCGAGCGCGAAGGGTTTGCCGCTGGCGGGGTCGATGCGCGGTTCGACGAAGACGCCGAGGCTGTGTCCAGGCTCCACGGACAGCGGCAGGTAGCGCACCCGCAGGCGCGGCTCGGCGGCCTCCAGGCGGGTCGCCAGCTCAGTGGACGGCAGCGGCTGGCCTGGAGTGGTGGAGCGGAAGAGGTGGGGATTCAGCCATTCGTCCAGTTCGTGATCCCAGGAGATCACCGCGCCAGTCAGGCCGGCGATGAACAGGAACACGGCGGCGAACAGGCCGAACCAGCGGTGCAGGCGAACCAGCAGGGAGCGCATGGGGTGATCCTCAGTAGGTCCAGGCCAGCGCGATGCTGCCGTTGCGCGGGGCGCCGTAATAGCCTTGGCCGTAGCTGCCCCAGTAGAGGCTGCTCAGGTATTTCTCGTCGGTCAGGTTGCGCAGCGTGGCGCTGACGCTGAGCTGCTTGCTGATGTCGTAGCGGGCGGTCAGGCCGATCAGCGTGTAGGCCTTCTGGCGCAGCTCGTCGCTGCCGGCCATGGCGTAGACGTCGCCCTGGTGGCTGAGGTTGGCGCCGATCTTCAGCTTGTCGACGAAGGGCAGCCGATACGTGGCGGCCAGGCGCAGCAGGCGGCGCGGCGTGTAGGTGCGCACGTCCTCGCCGTCGTCGTCGTGGAGCGACAGCTGGGTGTAGCCGAGGTTGGCCTCGAGGCGCGGCGTGAGCTGCCCGGCCATGTCGAACTGGAAGCCCCGCGAGCGGGCGTTGATGCCTCCGTAGTAGGCCTTGGTGCCGTTGTAGCCGGCGACTTCGGCGAGGTTGTCCTGCACGGTGCGGAAGACGGCCAGCGAGGCGTTGAGGCGGCGCTGGAAGAACTCGCCCTTGAGGCCGATTTCGCTGCTGCGGCCTTCCACCGGTTTCAGCACGTTGCCGCTGGCGTCCAGCTGATACTGGGGCGTGAAGATGTCGGCGTGGCTGGCGTAGGCGGACAGGTTGGGGGTGAGGTCGTACACCACGCCGAAGTAGGGCGTCACGTCGCTGGCCTTGCTGTTGCGGGCTACGCCGTAGGAGATGCCGTCGCTGTCGGCGCGGGTGGCGCGGGCGCCGCCGATCAGCTTGAGGCCGTCGGTGGGGGTGATGCGGGCGGCGGCGAAGGCGCTGCGCTGGCGGTAGGTGAAGGCGCTGCCGTCCGTCGACGCGTCGAAGAGCGGCATCGGGTAGCTGCCGTCCCAGTTGTCGAGGGCCGGCAGGGCGGTGCCGATGCCGCGCCCATAGTGGGTGGCGTCGTTGAGTTCGGACTTGGACCAGTTGGCGCCGAGCGTCAGTTCGTGCTCCTGCCCCCACAGGCGGAAGGGGCCGCTGAGCTGCACGTCGGCCTGGGTCTGCTGGTTGCTGGCGTTGTAGCGCGCCGGGTAGGCGAGCACGCCGAGGCCGGTGGCCTTGTCGGGGCGGCCATAGACGTAGAGCAGGGCGCTGTCGTTGCTGTTGTCGTTGCGGGTCAGCACGGCGCGGGCCTGCCAGCGGTTGTCGAACTCGTGGGTGAGTTCGGCGAAGCTGGTCTTGAACGTGGTGTCCCAGTAGGCCCAGTCGGCGGCGGGGCTGGTGGAGCGGCTGTAGTTGGTCCGCGTGCCGTCGGTGTAGAACATCGGCAGCGCGCCCCAGATCGGGCTGCGGGCCTTGTTGGCCTGTTCGTTGTGGCCGATGGTCAGCTGGGTGGCCGGGCCGAGATCGGCCTCGACGACGCCGTAGAAGACCGTCTTGGCCAGGCCGTAGCGGTCCAGGTAGGAGTCTCCGTCTTCGCGGGCGACCACCAGGCGTCCGCGGATCGCGCCGGATTCCACCAGTGCGCGGGACACGTCGGCGTCCAGCCGATAGGTGTTCCACGAACCGAGCGTGCCTTTCACGCTTGCCTGCAGGTCCACCGTCGGGCGCTTGCGCACGAAGTTGATGGCGGCGGCCGGGTAACCGGTGGAGGTCATCAGGCCGTTGGCGCCGTAAACCGCTTCGACGCGGTCGTAGATGGCGGCGTCCATGTCGCCATAGATGTTGCCGTAGATGAAGGGCATGCCGACGCCGTCGGCCTGGAAGCTGGTGATGTCGAAGCCGCGGGCGGTGTAATAGGTGCGGCTGGTCTCGATCTTCTCGACCATCACGCCGGACGACGCGGACAGGGCGTCATTGACGCTATTGAGCTGGAAGTCGTCCATCTGCGCGCGGGTGATCACCGACACGGTCTGCGGGGTCTCGCGCAGGGACAGGTTCAGGCCGGTGGCCGAGCGGCTGCGGCGCACCGTGTAGGCGCCGCTGCGTTCGGACGGTGGCTCCTGATCGGTCTGGGCGGCGACCTTGACGGGCGCCAGGGTGACGTCTTCGGCGGCGCTGGCCGGCAGGGCGAACAGCGCGAGAAGGGCGCAGGCGAGGGGAGAACGGACGAAAGCCGCGGTCGCGGCGGGTTGGCGATGCATGGAGGCTCCTGGGCACGGGTCGCTTGCTGGCTGCCTAGGAACATGCCTCGGTGGCTGGCTATTTGATAATAGTTCTCATTATTGTAATAAATGGACGGGCCGGGATCAACGGTTCTCGAGCCGGCTGTAGTCGAGGATCGCCGCTTCGCGCGGGGCGACCTGGCGCCAGTGGGCATGGATCGCGTCGCTGACCGCCCAGAAGCGCGAGTCGGTACGGCGGACCGCGAAGCGCTGGGTGAGGTGCTGCACGTCCTCGTCGCTGGCGAGGGTCTGCACTGCGCGCACGAAACGCGGCAGCTCGTCGGCGTCGAGCTGGAAGATCGTGTTGGGGTAGGCGCCGACGATGCCGTCGAGGATGCTCAACGTGTCTTCGTCGGGCAGGCGGCGGCTGTCCTCGCGGAACAGTTCGGCGACGTTGCTGTGGGCGCTGTTGCGCAGCACCGACACCACGTGGATGGCGCCATCCGTGTTGGTCAGGACCAGCAGGCTGTGCTCGGGCAGTCGGGACGCGGGCTGGCCGACCACCTTGCCGAGGGCGCGCAGCTGGGCGACCTGCTCGGCGTTGAAGCCATCGACCGCCAGGTCGAGCGGCTTCTCCCGCACCGGGCGCAGGTATTGGGCGACGTTGCGGTACAGCTCGCCGAGGGTGTCCGCGCTGCGGTAGCGCACGCCGGTCTCGCCCGGGTAGTAGGTGGCTGCGTCGGCGAAATCCCGGATGTGCTCGGGATTGCCGCGGTACCAGCGATCGAGCACCTTCTGGCGGTCCTTCAGGGGCAGCAGGGTCAGGAAGTTCTCTTCTCCTTCCATGCGCAGGAAGTCCATGTAGAGCCGGGTGGCCAACTGGTGGCCGGTGTTGCCATAGACGTCGAAGCCGGCGACCAGCAGGTAATGCATCCGCTCGAGCAACGGGTAGCCGAGCAGCATCGCGGTCTGCGGCCGCTCGCCGACGAGGCCGCGGACCACCGAGGCGCTGTCGAACTGGCGGAACACGGTCAGGCCGGCGGTCGGGTTGCGGCCCTCGCCGTCCCACAGTTCGCCGATCTGCGGGGGCTGGATGCGTGCGCCGCGCGCGATGAAGTCGGCCTTGCTGCGCAGGTAGGCCTTCTCGGCCTGGGCGTAGCGGCGCCAGGCCAGGATGCCGGTGCTGCTGTCGTCCTCGGCAGGCAGGCGCAGATTGGGCTGGGTGGCGTCGAGGAGGCTCTGGACCTGGTGATTCGCTTCGCTTTCCGGCGAATAGAAGAGCACCCAGAAGTGGTCGGTGATGACATTGAGGGCCACCTGGCCGCGGCACACCGGGCCCTTCATGAAGCCCATCAGCGTGAACTGGGCGTCATCGAGCATGAAGCGGTAGCGGGCGTCCACCGGCAACGCCCGGAAGGCGGCGAAGGGATTGGTGGCCGTCTTCGGCGAATAGTCGGGCAGTTTGGCCACCGCGATCGGCGCATCGAAGAACCACTTCCGCAGGCGGGCCAGACGGGCCGGGTCGAGGGCCAGCGGCATGTGGGTCTTGGCGACCAGGGTCTCCTCCAGCGGGCGCAGGCGGTAATACACACGCTCGACGCCCGGCGCGTCATAGGGGCGGCGGGTGGCGATCACGTCGATGGGCTGGCCGGGGGCGCTGCGGCTGCGCACCAGCTCGAAGCGGTAGTCGGGCTGTTCGTCGAAATACAGCTGGCCCACGTACCAGTGCTCGTAGATGTAGCGGGCGGCCAACCGGTCGCGCAGCGCGTTGCCGTTGAGCAGGTGCTCCCATTCGGCGACGCGGGCCTGCACCGCGGGCAGCGGCGCCGGGCGTGGTGTGTAGGGCGCGCCGGCCTCGATCCAGCGGGCAAGGATGTCGTGATCTTTCTGGCTGAGCGCCGGCAGGCCGTAGGGCATGCCCCATTCGGGATGCTCGGTGACGAAGCCGTCCATGCTCTCGACCTTGGCGCAGCTCTGGCTGCGGTCGAGGGCGAAGTCGAAGCGCTCGTCCGGCAGTGGGCCCGAACTCGGGCCGGGGTTCTGCTGCTTGAGGGCCAGGATGCGGTACAGCACGCTGGCCTCGCGGTTGGCGGCTGGCGTGGCGGCGCGTTCGTTGAGGATCGGGTGGAAGCCCTTGTCGCGCCATTCCACGGTGCTGTGGGCGTCGAAGCCGAGGCGGGTCGGGCTGGCGGCCCGCAGGCGGGCGTTGGCGTAGACCGGATCCGGGTTGGCGCCGCGGGTGATGCCGTCGTAGCGGGTCAGCTTGAGCTGGCAGGGCGAGTCGTAGCAGGCGTGGCAGGTCACGCAGCGGCGGTCCAGAATGGGTCGGACCTGCTGCCAGTAGTCGGGGGCCGGTGCGATGGGCACGGCGGGAGCGTCATAGCGGGCCGGGTCCGGGCGGCCTAGTTCGTGGTCGAGCTGGACCTTGGCGACAACGGTGGTGCAGCCGGCGAGGACGAGCAGGGCAAGGCCGAGGAGGGCACGCATGGGTTTCGGGAGAGATCTAGTATGGGCGCTGGATGCCGTCGGGGTGGAGCAGACGCATGTAACGGGCATCGGGGCCGTAGCCGGCCAGGCGTTCGGCGAGTATCGGCGTGGCCGTCACTGCCTCGAAACCGTGACGTGCCCACCAGCTGGCCGAGCCCTGGATGGCGATGAGGCTGGCACGCCCGAGGCGGCTGGCGGCGAGGGCCGCCATGAAGGCGTCGACGAGGGCGTCGGCGGCACCGCTGCCGCGCGCTTCGGGGGCGACGGCGAGATCGTGCAGGTGGAGCGTGTCGGCATCGGCCGGCAGCTGGCAGGCCTGGGCGTCCAGGTGCGGCGGGTCGTCGAAGCGCCAGGGTAGCGCCAGCAGGTAGGCGATCGGCACGCCGTCGGCCCGGCTGGCGACGAAACAGCTGTCGGGCGCGGCGGTCAGCTTGGCGCCCATCGAGCACGGAGATTCGGGGACGATGGCGGTGTAGCAGCGGGCCTGGATCTGCAGGATGGCGTCCAGGTCGTCATTTCGGGCAGGACGGATGCTAAGGCGGGTCAAGGCGATGGCAAACGGATCGGGAAGGCTGTCGATTATCGCCGATCCCCTTTGTCCGTGTGGTGGCGGGTGTTACCGGCTGCAACTGGCACATGCCTTGCTGTTGCCTACCCCAAAGGGAATATAAGGAGACGCAAATGGATTTGCGCTGGAGACTCTTCGGATATGTGCTGGGCTTTGCGTTGGCCTTGTCGGTCGCGGCGGTGGCGTGGGTCGGGTTGGCCCTGCAGCAGGACGTGGCCGAGGAAATGGAAGCCTCGACCCGCCTGGCGGACGTGATCTTGGCAGTCGGGACCGCACCGGGGCACCGGGCGAGCGAGCTGCGTGAGTTGCTGGCGGGTGGTCAGTTGCGGCACGTTGCGGTGTCCGTGGAGCGCTCCAATTTGGAGCAAGGGGCTGTCGCGCCTGCTCCAGCGGGCCTGCTGGCGACCCTTGCCGATTATCTGCTCGACGGGCGCGTTGCCCATGAGCGCCGTATTCCGCTCGGCGATGAAGTGTTGGTGATCCGCGCCGATCCCCGCGCCGAAATCCACGAAGTGCTGCGCGACGGCGTGCGCAATCTGGCGACGCTGGTGGTCTTCTGCCTAGGCATGGCAGTCGTTGCCTGGGTGGCGGCCCATCGCGCTCTGAAGCCGGTCCGCCTGCTCGAACAGGGGCTGGCCCGCCTTGGACGCGGGGAGGAGCAGGTGCGCCTGCCGCCATTTCAGTTGAAGGAATTCGCCAGCATCGCCCAGGCCATCGAAACCCTGTCCGGTGAACTGGCGGAGTCGCGGGCGGCGCGCCAACTGCTCGCCCGTCAGTTGCTGGAACTGCAGGAGAGCGAGCGCCGGGAACTGGCCCGGGAACTCCATGATGAACTGGGACAGGCGCTGACCGCTGTCAATGTTTCCGCGGCCTACATCGAGCGTCAGGCCGGCCGTGCCGAGCCGGCACAACTCGCAATGATCGCCGGCGACATCCGCAGCCAGACCAACGGGATGCTGGCCCAGGTGCGCAACCTGCTGTCCCAGCTACGTCCCCATGGTCTCGAAGGGCTGCAGATGGTCGACGCCCTCAATGACCTCGTCAGCGGCTGGCGTGGCCGGGTGCCGGAGATCGGCATCGAGGCCGAGTTCCCGCCGTCCCTGCCACCGCTGGAGCCCCATGCCGGCCTTGCGCTTTACCGTACGCTGCAGGAGGCTCTGACCAATGTGCTGCGCCACAGTGTGGCGAGCCGTGTGCGCCTGTCCTTGCAGACCAAGGGGCAGATGCTGGAATTGACCGTCGCCGACAACGGTGTCGGCAAGGCTGAAGAGGTGGTGCCGCGTTCCCGCGGCGGCTTGCTCGGCATGCGCGAGCGCGCCGAGATGGCCGGCGGAAAATGCTGGCTCACCGATGCGCCGGGTGGCGGTCTGCAGATTCGCCTCAGTTTGCCTCTGCCGTTGGCTCAGGCTTGAGGCCCGTGTTTCCCGAAATCATTCCGGGATCCCGCCTGCGTTCTGCCAGACGGCGGACGCAGGCAACGTTTTCAGGCTGCCGAACGGGCGGCGTGGAGACTTTTTTTAGCCAAGGAGAAACAAGATGAACGCCTTACGCAAGACGGCGCTACTGGCGGGCCTGGCCCTGGTCGCCACGGTTGCCAACGCCGCGGTGGACGAGGACATGAAGGCGCTGGCCACCAAGAGCGGCTGCCTGACCTGTCACGCCATCGAGTCCGGCACGCCCGGCCCGAACGGCATGGCTCCGATCGGCCCGGCCTGGCAGGACGTGGCCAAGGCCTACAAGGGCAAGCCGGGTGCAGACACTTTCCTGACCCGCGTGGTGCTAGAGGGCTCCAACCCCTACGGTAGTCACTGGAAGGACAAGGTCAGCGGTCTGGCCATGCCCCCTAACAAGGTCGCCATCAAGGAAGCCGATGCCAAGAAACTGGTGAAGTGGATCCTGACGCTGGCACCCAAGTAAGCGGGCAACACGCACGGCTGCGGCCGTGAAGGATGCAGTACCGAGAACCCCGGACGTCCCCCCCGTCCGGGGTTCGCTTTTTCCGGGCTTACAGCAGGCTGTCGATCTGCTCGAAGTGCCCGTCCACGAGCCGGCCGTCGGAGCCGAAAACCAGTTGCAGGATCACGTCGCTCTTGCCGCCGAACCAGCTGCGGGACAGGGGAATCTTGCCGAACATGCAGGGGCCGCCCTGGGGCGGCAGTTGGGAGACGTTGGGGCTGCGCTCGACGAGGGCTTGGCACTCGGCGTTGCTCTTTTCCGAGAAGGTGGTGCCGTGGGCGCTGAGCCGCTTGCGGGCGTCGTCAAGGGGCATGCCGGGCTGGAATTCGGCCGAGAGCTGATCCGGCAGCGGGCTGGGAGCCGGCGAGCAGGCAGCCAGACCGGCTGCCAGGCACAAGCCGGCTGCCAGGCGCGAGAGGATTGAGGTGGTGGAAGACACGGTGGTGGGTGGAGAGCGCAAAGCCCGAGTATCCCACGCCGGACCCCTCCGGATCACGAGGCCGACAGCTGGCGCAGCTTGCGGTAGAGGGTCGTGCGGGTGATGCCCAGTTCCCGCGCGGCGGCCGAGATGTTGCCGTTGTGGCGGGCTACGGTGCTTTCCACCAGGCGCCCTTCCGCGGCACGCAGGCTCTGGACGGCTGGGCGTTGGGCAGGGGCATCCGGGTCGTCCACCAGATCGTGGGGCAGGTGTTCGGGGCCGAGGGTGTCGTCGTCCGGCCCCAGCATCGCCACGGCCAGGCGCAGGGCGTTTTTCAGCTGGCGGATGTTGCCGGGCCACGCGTGGTGGCGGATCAGGTCGAGGGCGGTAGACGACAGGCGCACCGGCCGCCGGGGCGACTCGTCCTGCAGAATGCGTCGGGCCAGCGCCTCGATGTCGCTGCGCTCCCGCAGCGGCGGGAGGGACAGACTCATCGCCGACAGGCGGAAATACAGGTCGGGGCGGAAGTCGCCGCTTTCGCAGAGGGCTTTCAGCGAACGGTGGCTGGCGCAGACCAGGGACAGGTCGATTTCCTCTTCCGGGCCGCCGCCCAGCGGCGTGACGCGGCGGGTTTCGAGGACCCGCAACAGGACGGCCTGCAGCTTGAGGGGCATGTCGCCGATTTCGTCGAGGAATAGCGTGCCTTGGTGGGCTTCGCGCAGCTTGCCACGGGCGCCTTCCCCGCGGGCGCCGGTATAGGCGCCGGCGGTGTAGCCGAACAGTTCGGCTTCGATCAGGTTGGCCGGGATGGCGGCACAGTTGATCGCGACGAAGGGGCCGTTGCGGCGTGGCCCGCTGGTGTGGAAGGCCTGGGCGAAGACTTCCTTGCCGGAGCCGGTTTCACCCTGGATGAGCAGCGGAATGTCCAGCCCAAGGATGCGTCGGGCGCGCCGGATGGCGTGGCTGACGGTCTTGTCGCCGAGGTCCAGTTCGTCGAGGGTCGGGCCGCTCGGCGCGGTCGGCGAGAAGGTCGCTTGTACATCCCGCGCGTTCATCGGTCGCATGCGCTGCATGTTGGTCAGCAGGACGCGGGCGACCAGTTCCTGGCCTTGACGGCTGCGCAGGCGGACCGGATGGGCGCTGCTCTGCAGCGCGTGGTCGAGCACGGCATTCCAGCGGGTCTCGAAGATGTCCCAGAACGGCGGCTTCTCGTTGCGCAGGGTATCGGGCAGCCCGAGCAGACGCTCGGCGCGGCGGTTGCACGCGAGCAGCGCACCGGCTTCGTCGAAGACCGCCAGTCCTTCCAGTGGGGAGGCCAGTGCCTCGGGCTGATAATGGAAGCGGACCAGTACCGCTGCGTCGTTGACGGTTTCGATCAGCCGGTTTTCGATGATCTCGGCGGTGGTTTGCAGCAGCGCCTGGGCGTGGGTCTGGGTGATCTGCAGGTTGCTCGATACGTCCAGGATGCCGAGCACGCCGCCGGTCGGCGCGTGGATGGGCGTGGCGACGCAGGCAAGGAACCTGTTGCGTTCAAGGTAGTGCTGGTCCCCCATCACCGCCACCGGGCGTTGTTCGGCCAGTGCGGTGCCGATGGCGTTGGTGCCCATCACTGATTCGGCCCAGGAGTGCCCCGGTTTCAGGGACACGCGGGCGGCCTTTTCCAGGAAGTCCGAATCGCCGACTGAACGCAGGATGACGCCGGAGTCGTCGGCAAGCAGGATCGTGGAGGAGGAGTGGGCGATCTGCTGATGCAGGTGCTCCATGATCGGCTGGGCGTAGGCGACCAGCCGCGCATTGGCTTCCAGGCGGTCGGCCAGGTTGCTTTGCTGGCTCGTGGCAGGCAGGCGCTCGGTCGGGCGCAGGCCGTCGGCCGCACAGCGCTCCCAAGAGCGCAGGATGGCCTTGAGCGGGGAGGAGGAGGGGGGATCCTGATTATTCACAATTGCTGAATAGCACGAAGCATACCCGCCTCGAAAGCGCTTGTCGTGCGCGTCAATTGCGCTGTATTTCTCCAAAAAAATCAGTAATTAAGCGCTATATCCATGTTTTTGAACGGGTTTTTTAGGGCGCGCAGTGTGCGTGAAGTGGAGCAGGTGTTCAAGGCGACGTAACGGGATGGAGCAGGTGTTCCGCTGCGGAACATGCATATACCCCCGTGCATGTTTGACGCTATTTGCAGGTCTTTGTTTATAAATGGTTTTTGTTGCTGTGGCCGAGGGGCGCTGATCTGCACGCTTTTTGCTGCCTATGGTGGGTGATGCGGTTCAGTGCGTAGTCGTGCCGTGTCGCGGCCCTGACCGCTGTCTTGATAACCAGTCAGTCAAAAATGACTAAAAGGAGGAGCTCATGAAACTCGCCAACCTGCTGTGTATCGTCGCCCTGGGAGCCGCCGCCGCGACCCCGGCCATGGCATCCGAGGAGATCATCAAGAAGGCCCGTTGCGTAGCCTGTCACGCCGTCGACCAGAAGCGTGTCGGCCCTGCTTACAAGGATGTGGCAGCCAAGTACAAGGGCCATCCGGAAGCCGAGGCCATGCTGATCGCCAAGGTGCGTAACGGCGGCACGGGTACCTGGGGACAGATTCCGATGCCGCCCCATGGTCCGGACAAGATCAGCGATGCGGACCTGAAGGCTGCGGTGGAGTGGATTCTGAAGCTCTGAGCCGGGAGCGCGGGAGATCTTCCCGCTACAGATGTGCAAAACACCTGCTCCAGGCTGGAGCAGGTGTTTCTTTTTGATGCGCTACAAAGGGGTGTTCTGCGGCTACCGGAGGGCGGCGCAGATAGGGGTCAGCGGACGACGACACCCCAGGGGAGCTCTCCGACGGGGATTTCCTTGATGGTTTCCAGACGTTCGGTGTCGATTACAGAGACGCTGTTGGAGCGACCGTTGGCCACATAGAGCTTGCGGCCATCAGGGGTGATGGCCATGTTCCACGGGCGCTTGCCGACCGGCACGGTGGCTTCGATCTGGTTGTCGCTGGTGCGGATCACGCTGACCGTACCGTCCTTGCCATTGGAAACGTAAGCGCGACTGCCGTCCGGTGCCATGGCGATGCCGTTGGAGAAGTTGCCGGCCTTGATTTCGGCGATGACCTTGCGCTTGCCCATGTCGATGGCGTAGACCGTGCTGACCATCTCGCAGGCCACGTAGGCACGCTTGCCATCGGGGGTGAAGCCGATGCCGCGGGGGCGCTTGCCGACTTCGATGCTGGCAACCTGCTTGCGGGCCTTCACGTCGATCAGGTCCACCTGCTGGGCTTCTTCTGCGCTGACCAGCAGCCAGCGGCCGTCCGGGCTGAATTCCGCGTGTTCCGGGTTCTTGCCCTTTACCTTGATCTCGGCAACCTTGCGCTGCTTGGCGGTGTCCAGCAGTACCACGCTGTTGGATTCCTCGACGGCGGCGGCCACCAGCTTGTCGTCGGTGGAAATGCTGACACCCTCCGGCGACTCTCCGAGCGGAATGCTGCCGACCTGCTTGCCTTCCGCGATATTGATCACCACCAGGCCGTTGCTTGGTGCCTCGCTGACGAACAGGTTCTTGCCGTCTGTTGCAATGCCTCGTGGCCGCTGGCCGCCGGGCAGGGTTGCGACCACTTCGTCGGTGGCAGTGTCGATCACCGATACCGATGCGGATTTTTCGTTGGGAACGTAGGCGAAGGGCGCGGCGAGGGCTGCTCCCGGCAGCAGGAAGCAGCTCGCCAGGAACTGCCGCAAGGTGAAGGGCTGGGTCATGGTCTCAGAGAGTCGGCTTGACGTAGGTGACGCCGTGACGGGCGAAGATGGCAGCGACCGTGCCGTTCTTTTCAAGTTCCTTCAGCGCCTTGTCGATGGCGTTGGCGAGGCCGGTTTCGTCGGCCTTGACGGCCATGCCCAGCGGCCAGCTGTTGATCTTGAGCTCCGGCATCTGGACGACTTCGACGACGAAGCGGTTGTCCTTGCCGAGGGCGGTTTCGATCTCCGAGCGCGGCCCCATCACGGCGGCCAGTTCGCCGGCCTTGAGCTTCTCGACGGCGGCGTCCACGCTGCCGAAATGGACGACGTTTTCACGCAGGCGGCCGTTCAGCACGCCGAGCAGGAAGGCGTCGGACAGGCTGCGGCCTTCGACGCCGATCTTCTCGCGGGTGAACACTTCCAGTGCCGTGGCGGCGGAACCGCGGATCGAGCCGATGCGTTGTACTCGGGCAACGGCCACCGTTTCCAGGTGGTAGGGGCCAAAGATCTTGACCTTGTCGTTCTTGCCCTGCAGGTAGGAGTCCACCGGCACGTGCATCATCACGTCGGACGGCTGGGTGCCCAGATAGTGCCCTTTCCAGACCATGTTGCGCAGGTCGTCGTCCATGTCTTCGTCGGCGTTGTAGCCGACGACCTGGGGATTCAGACCGAGCTGTTTGCTAAGGGCTTCGGCGAGTTCCACGTCGATGCCCTTACCCTGGTTGGAGTAGGGGGCGAAGTTGTTATACACGGCAATCCTGAGACTGCCGCGTTTCTTGATCTCTTCCAGCGCGTCGGCGCGGGCCGGCAGGCTGGAGGCCAGGGCTGCCGCGCCGGCGGCCAGCAGGAAGCGTCGACGATCAGTCTTCACGAACGGTCTCCAGCCAGGAACGGATGGTCCACATGGCTTCCTGGCTCAGGATGCCTTCGAACGGGGGCATGTACACGCGGCCGTCGCGGGTGGCGCCATGGCGGATGCGGTTCAGGAAGATCTCGTCGCCTTCCTGGCCGGCCGGCAGGTAGCGCAGGTCGGGGGCGATGCCGCCGGAGATCGCGCCGAGGCCGTGGCAGCGAGCGCAGTTCTGGTTGAAGGCGGAGGAGCCGATGCGGATTGCCTCCTTGTTACCCAGGAAGGGGTTCTTCGGCAGCCAGTCCTTGCCAACGGAGGGCAGCGTCGAGGTATCGACGGCCTGGGGGGTCACGTCGCCGTGGGCGATGGCGGCAGTTGCCGCCAGGGTCAGCGCAGCGGCGGAGAGGGCACGGAGG
The DNA here is from genome assembly GCA_018241685.1 of Pseudomonadota bacterium. Classification (GTDB taxonomy): domain Bacteria; phylum Pseudomonadota; class Gammaproteobacteria; order Burkholderiales; family Rhodocyclaceae; genus Zoogloea. Next base: position 231,783 of record JAFEDJ010000069.1, on the reverse strand, counting down.
AGGGCACGGAGGAGGGCGGAATTACGGACAGTCACCTGGGTCACCTTTGGTCTATGTGTTTGGAGTTCGTCGAGCGAAGCGCCAGTGGGCGGGTCGCCGTGTGTGCAGACCTTTCAGCAAGGGGTGTGCCACTTTCCGACTGGGCTGTGCGGCGACTCGCGGATGGGCTGCGTCGTGAAATGGGACACCTTTGCCGCAGCAGGTTTTTTCCAGTTTCCTTTATAGCTCTATAAACTGGCCTGGGTTTTGCTGATTGAGCGGGCGGGTGGAGCAGTCACATTGCTGAAATGTGGTCCAGCTGCTACATTTTGGCGCAGACTAAAACGCCGGCTCGAGCTGGCAGACAATCCGTCTAAGCGGAGGAGGAGAGAGATGATGCAGGTTCCTTTCAGCGCTGAGGCTCGGGCTCTGAGTCTTCTGGAGGCGCGGTCGCTGTACTTCGGCCGAGGCGAGCTTCCGGAGGCCTTGCTCGACCAAAGCGTGTTGCGCTCCTGGGAGCGTTGCCGGCAGGCGGGGCTCGATCCGACCCGTCTCGAGTGCGGCGAGCCCAACGTGCGGGCAGTGTCGGAGGCACGGGAGCGCAACCGCACGCTGATCTCCCACGCCGAGCCGGTTCTCGAGCATCTCTTCGAGCAGATCCGCAACTCCCACAGTATGGTTATCCTTGCCGACGCTCGCGGCATGGTGTTGCAGACCTATGGTGATCCTGATTTCCTGAGCCAGGCCGAGCAGGTGTCCCTGCATCCGGGGGCCAGCTGGCACGAGTTCGACCGCGGCACCAATGCCATCGGTACGGCCCTCGCCGAGCGCGGTGCGCTCAACGTCTTCGGTTCCGAGCATTTCTATGAGGGCAACGCTTCCCTGACCTGCAGCGCGTCTCCGATCCAGGATGCCCAGGGCCGTCTGATGGGGGTGCTCGACATCTCCAGCGACTATCGTGCGTTCCAGCGTCACTCCCTCGGCTTGGTGAAAATGTCGTCCCGCATCATCGAAAAGCGCCTGTTCGAGTCCGAATTCGCCCACCAGGGCCTGCTCAGCTTCCACGCCCGCCCGGACCATGTAGGCAGCATGTGCGAGGCGCTGCTGGCGATCTCGCCGGATGGCGACATCGTCGGTGCCGATCAGGCGGCGCTCGAACTGCTCGGCTTGCGCCGCGAGGACCTGCCGCGCCGCCACTACAGCATGCTGTTCGATGTGCCGCTGGGTACGTTGATTGATCGCGCGCGGCGCGATCCTTCGTCGCTCATCGCGATCGCCGGCCGTAACGGAGAGCGCTTCTACGCGCGTCTGCGCGGCAATTTCGCGTCGATGCCGGTGTCGAGCCCGGTCGGTGGTGAGGCCCGCGAGCGGCCCGCCCGCCCGGCCCGTGTCGAGGCGGAGCCCGCTTCCCAGGTCCGCCTTACGCTACATACGTTGGCCACTGGTGACGAACGCCTGCAGGCGGCCATCGACAAGGGTGTGCGGGTTCTTGGTCGAGACATCCCGATCCTCATTCAGGGCGAGTCGGGTGCCGGCAAGGAAATGTTCGCAAAAGCTTTCCACAATAGCGGACCGCGGGCTCAGGGGCCTTTCGTGGCACTCAACTGTGCGGCGATTCCCGAAACCCTGATCGAGTCCGAACTGTTCGGCTACTCCGGTGGTGCGTTCACCGGCGCCCGCAAGGAGGGTGCGGTCGGCAAGATCCAGCAGGCCCACGGCGGGACCCTGTTCCTCGACGAAATCGGTGACATGCCCCTGTCCCTGCAGGCCCGCCTGCTGCGTGTGTTGCAGGAGCGCTGCGTGACGCCGCTGGGGACCAACAAGAGCATTCCGGTGGACATCACGCTGGTCTGCGCCACCCACCGGCGACTGAAGGAAGAGGTGGCGCGCGGCGGTTTCCGCGAAGACTTGTACTACCGCCTCAATGGGTTGTGCATCAATCTGCCGTCCCTGCGCGAGCGCAGCGACATCGATCGCCTGATCGACAAGCTGATGCGCGAGGAGGCCGGCCCCGATCGCCACGTGGAGGTGTCCCACAAGGTCATGCAGGCATTCCTGAGCTACCGCTGGCCCGGCAACATCCGCCAGCTGAACAATGTCATCAAGGTGGCGATCGCGCTACTCGACGATGACGAGGATGTCATCGAGACCTGGCATCTGCCGGACGATATCTTTGAAGAGATCGGTGAGGTCGTGCCGGCGATGGCATCCGTTGCACCGGTACGCAGCATGTCGTCGGGTCTGGCCGACGGGGCTGCCGCCGCGGCCGCCTCTAGCGGGGCGGCGAGCTTCGGGCGCCTGGAGGAGATCGAGCGCGACATGATCCAACGTACGCTCGAAGCCGAGAACGGGAATATTTCGGCTGCAGCCCGTCGGCTCGGGATCAGCCGCAATACGCTGTATCGCAAGCTCGGACGGTTTTGATCGTCGGATGGGGGCAGGGATGTCACGGAGCCTGACATTCCGCCAATCCTTTTTTTGTAAGGGCACACGGGCCTGCCCGCATTGCTGGCCCAGCTGACGCGCGTCTGAGCCCTCCTTGGGGGAATGATGAGATGGTCAGCCCGATCCCTACCCGGCGCTACGCTGAGTAGGGATTTTTTTCGCCTGGTTTCTGGTGCGCTTGATCTCCTGATGTGTTGACGCAAAATTAAACGCATGTATGATTAAAACGAACGTTTAAATAAATTTATGGCCTGTTGATCGATATCCCATCAACGACAAGGCCGTCTTGTTCAGACGGTCGCCGTGTCGTTGCCGCGGGACGCCAAGCAAGCCTGCAAAGATGTTGGCATAAAATTGACGGTGCGCTGGTAAGACGGCGCCGAGCAAAAGGAGACAGTCGATGTCCTATTCATCCCTGCTTGCCCTGCCTCTCTTGGTGGGGGGGCTTTTCCTGTTACCGGGGGTGCGCCGGAACCTCATCAGTGCGCCGATCTTCAAGGCCTTCCGCAAGGCATTGCCGTCCATGTCGCAGACCGAAAAGGATGCGCTGGAGGCCGGTACTGTGTGGTGGGAGGGCGAGTTGTTCGCCGGCCGGCCTGACTGGCAAAAGCTGCTGGCGTATCCGGCGCCGAAGCTCACTGCCGAGGAGCAGCGTTTCCTCGACGAAGACACCGCCGAGTTGTGCCGCCTGACCCGCGACTGGGAGATGACCCAGCATCAGGACATGCCGGCCGAAGTGTGGAAGTACATCAAAGAGCGCGGCTTCCTCGGGATGATCATCCCCAAGGAATACGGTGGCAAGGGCTTCTCGGCCTATGCCCATTCCCAGGTGGTGACCAAGCTGTCCACCCGCTCGTCGGCGCCGGCAGTGACGGTGATGGTGCCCAACTCCCTGGGCCCGGCCGAACTGCTGCTGCACTACGGCACGCCTGAGCAGAAGCAGCACTACCTGCCGCGGCTGGCCGCCGGCCTGGATATTCCAGCCTTCGCGTTGACCAGCCCATGGGCCGGTTCGGATGCGGCGTCGATTCCGGATTCGGGTGTCGTGTGCCGCGGCCAGTACCAGGGGCGCGAAGTGCTGGGCATGCGGGTCAGTTTCGACAAGCGCTACATCACGCTGGCGCCGGTGTGTACGGTGTTCGGCCTGGCTTTCCGCCTCTACGATCCGGATCGTCTGCTCGGTGATGTGGAAGACTTGGGCATCACCTGCGCGCTGGTGCCTCATGATCATCCGGGTGTGGATATCGGCCGTCGCCACTTCCCGCTCAATGCGGTGTGGATGAACGGGCCGATCCGCGGACGCGATGTGTTCATGCCCCTCGACTTCATCATCGGTGGCCCGCAGATGGCGGGGCAGGGCTGGCGGATGCTCATGGAATGTCTGGCGGCGGGGCGTTCGATCTCGCTGCCCGGTTCCAACACCGGTATGTTGAAGATGACCGCTCGTACGGTCGGCGCCTATGCCCGCGTGCGTTACCAGTTCAAGACCGCCATCGGGCGTTTCGAAGGAGTAGAGGAGGCGCTGACCCGCATCGGCGCCAACGCCTACCTGTGCGACGCGGCGCGGGTGATGACCGCTGGGGCAATCGACCTCGGCGAGAAGCCGGCGGTCGTGTCGGCGATCGTCAAGTATCACGTCACTGAAAGAGCCCGTCAGGCGGTCAATGACGGCATGGACGTGATCGGCGGCAAAGGTATCTGCCTGGGGCCGCAGAACTTCCTCGGCCGCGCTTACCAGCAGGTTCCGGTGGGCATCACCGTCGAGGGTGCCAACATCCTGACCCGTAGCCTGATCCTCTTCGGCCAGGGGGCGATCCGTTGCCATCCCTATGTGCTGAAGGAGATGGACGCTGCGCGTGCCGGTGACCTGGGCGCCTTCGACAAGGCCCTCTGGGGCCATATCGGCTACACGGTAAGCAATGCTACGCGGGCGTTGGTGATGGGCCTGACCGGTTCCCATTTCGTGGCTGTGCCAGCCGATGTGGCGCCGGAAACCCGCCGCTACTACCAGCAGCTCACACGCTTCTCGGCGGCCTTCGCGCTGTTGTCCGACGTGTCGATGGGCACCCTCGGTGGAGCGCTGAAGCGCAAGGAGAAGCTGTCGGCCCGCCTCGGCGACATCCTGTCCCTGATGTACCTGGCCTCCGCGACCCTCAAGCGCTATGAGGACGAAGGGCGCCAGGCTGCCGATGCGCCGCTCATGCACTGGGCGATCTGGGACTGCATGTTCAAGGCGCAGAATGCCTTCGAGGGCGTCATCGCCAATTTCCCCAACCGGCTGTTCGCGATGCTGCTGCGGCGCCTCGTGGTCTTCCCGCTCGGGCGTCCCTACGTGGTGCCGTCGGACGCGCTCGGGCATCAGGTGGCGGGTCTGCTCATCGAGCCGTCGGCGACCCGCGACCGCCTGACCTCCGACGTGTATCTGCCGAAGGACGTGGAGGAGCCGGTCGGTGCGCTGGAGGCTGCGCTGCACGCCACGATTGCGGCTGAGCCGGTCGAGGCCAAGGTGCGCCGCGCGATCCGGGAAGGCCATTTCACGCCCGGTCTGCTGGTCGGTGGGGGCGTCGACGCGCTGTACGATGCGGCGGTGGCCGGTGGCATCATCTCGGGCGACGAGTACGCGCAGATCAAGCGCCGCGGCGAATTGCGCGACAAGGTGATCCGCGTGGACGATTTTCCCTATGATTTCGGCCTGCGCGACGCGCTGGTGGAGATCACCGAACCCCAGCACAAGGCAGCCTGAACGGGATCGAGAGAGCCTGCGGAAAGGAAGTTCTGCGCATCATGAACGAGCCGATTTACGTCATCGACGGGGCGCGAACCCCTTTCCTGAAGGCACGCAGCGGCCCGGGGCCATTCGCTGCCGCCGACCTCGCTACGGCGGCCGGCTGTGCGCTGCTGCTGCGCCAGCCTTTCGCGCCGGATCAGCTCGACGAGGTGATCCTTGGTTGCGCGAGCCCGTCGCCGGATGAGGTGAACATCGGCCGCGTGGTGGCGCTGCGCATGGGCTGCGGCCTCCAGGTGCCGGGCTGGACGGTGATGCGCAACTGCGCGTCGGGCATGCAGGCCCTCGATTCGGCGATAGCCAATATCCGCTGTGGCCGCTCGCAGCTGGTGCTGGCCGGTGGCGTCGACGCCTTGTCCCGCGCACCGCTGCTGTTCTCCGATGAACTGGTGCGCGTCTTCGCCGGCTGGATGGCGGCGCGCGGTTGGGGTGAGCGGCTGGCGGCCTTGAAAGGCTTCCGCCTGAAGCATCTGGCGCCGGTGATCGGCATCATGAAGGGCCTCACCGATCCCATCGTTGGTCAGCTGATGGGGCAGACTGCCGAAAATCTGGCCTGGAAATTCGGCATCACGCGGCACGACATGGACGCCTACGCGGTCGAGAGCCACCGGCGCGTCGCTGCGGCACAGGACGGCGGCCGTTTTGCCGCCGAGCTGGTGCCGCTGATCGGTGCCGACGGAACGGTTCATGCTGCCGACGATGGCCTGCGCCGGGATGCGTCGATGGCCGGCATGGCCAAGCCGAAGCCCTTCTTCGACAGGAAATACGGTCGCGTCACCGCCGCCAACAGTTCCCAGATCACCGACGGCGCCACCTGGCTGGTACTGGCTTCCGGTGCGGCGGTGGAGCGTTTTGGCTTGCAGCCGATCGGGAGGATCGTCGACAGCCAGTGGGCCGGCCTGGAACCGGACCAGATGGGTCTCGGCCCCGTTCATGCGACAACACCGATCCTGCAGCGCCATGGTCTGGCGATTGAAGACGTGGATCTGTGGGAGATCAATGAGGCCTTCGCCGCGCAGGTGATCGCCTGCCTGCGGGCCTGGCAGGACGACGAATACTGCCGTGAGCGGCTGGGCTTGCCCGGCGCGCTGGGGGCCATCGATCCCGCCCGCCTCAATGTGGATGGTGGTGCAGTGGCCCTCGGCCATCCGGTCGGGGCGAGTGGTGCGCGCATCGTGCTGCATTTGCTGCAGGCCCTGCGCCGTAGCGGCGGCCAGCGCGGCATCGCCAGCATCTGCATCGGCGGTGGCCAGGGCGGTGCGATGCTGGTGGAGGCCCTGTGATGGAACTGGTCAACTGGAAGCTGGAACGGGACTCGGACGGCATCGCCTGGGCGACCCTCGACATGCCTGGCGCCGCGGCCAACACGCTGGGCAGTCGGGTGATGGCCGAACTGGAGGCCATCCTCGATCAGCTCACCGTGCGTCCGCCGAGCGGATTGGTGATCCGCTCCGGCAAGGTGGCCGGTTTCGTTGCCGGGGCCGACATCGAGGAGTTCACCCGCATCGACTCCATCGACGGTGCGCGCAAGCTGGTGGCGCGGGGCTGGAGCCTGTTCGAACGCCTGGCCGCGGCGCGCTTTCCAACCTTGGCCCTGGTGCGCGGCCACTGCATGGGCGGCGGGCTGGAGCTGGCGCTGGCCTGTCACTACCGGCTGGTGGTGGACGAGCCTGGCACGCGCTTGGCCTTGCCCGAGGTGATGCTGGGCATCATGCCGGCCTGGGGCGGCATGCTGCGCCTGCCGCGGCTGATCGGCCCGGCGGCAGCCCTCGACATGATGCTGACCGGAAAGGGCGTCGATGGGCCGAAGGCGAAGCGCCTGGGCCTCGCCGACGACTGCGTGCCGCTGCGGGTGATGGAGGACGCGGCGCGGATCCTCGTGATGTCAGGCAGGCCGCCGCGGAGGCCGTCGATCGTGCAGGCGCTGATGAACGGCCCGCTGCGCGGCATTATCGCGGCCAAGGCGCGCAAGACGGTGGAAGCCAAGGTGCGCCGCGAGCATTATCCGGCACCCTTCGCGATCATTGATACTTGGGCCAATCACGGCGGTAACGCGCTGGCGGTGCCTGCGTCCTCGCCATCGTCGCTGGGGGCGATCTTCCGTTCGCCGACGGCGCGCAACCTGGTCCGCGTGTTTTTCCTGCAGGAGCGATTGAAGGGCTTTGGCAAGGATGGCGATTTCCGACCGCGCCACGTGCATGTCGTCGGCGCCGGCGTGATGGGCGGCGACATCGCGGCCGAGTGCGCGCTGCGTGGCATGACGGTGACGCTGCAGGACCAGTCGGTCGAGCGCATCGCACCGGCAATCGCCCGCGCCGTGCAGCGTTTCGGGCGCAAATTCCGCAGCAAACCGAGGGAAGCCCGCTTTGCTATGGATCGTCTGATTCCCGATCCGGCCGGTCATGGTGTGGCGAAGGCCGACGTGATCATCGAGGCGATCTTCGAAGACCTGGAGGCCAAGCGGGCGCTGTTCGCCGACATCGAAAGGCGGGCCCGTCCGGACGCGCTGCTGGCGTCCAACACGTCCAGCCTGCGCATCGCCGATATCGCGACGGCGCTGACGCAGCCCGAACGGCTGGTCGGTATCCATTTCTTCAACCCGGTGGCGGTACTGCCGCTGGTGGAGGTGGTGCGTACGGCACAGTCCGGCGAGGAGGCCTTCCGCCGCGCGGCGGCTTTCGTGCGCTGGCTCGACAAGCTGCCGCTGCCGGTGAAGGACGAGCCGGGTTTCCTTGTCAATGCGCTGCTCGGCCCGTACATGTACGAGGCGCTGCGCTGCGTGGAGGAGGGCGTCGCGCCGGAAACCATAGATGCGGCGCTGGTGGCCTTCGGCATGCCGCTGGGGCCGATCGAACTGGTGGACACCGTCGGCCTGGACATCGCCGTGGCGGCCGGCAAGGCCCTGGCTGGCGCCGGGGCGGTGATGCCGCGGGCGCTGGCCGAGCGGGTCGAGCGCGGCCAGTTGGGCAAGAAGAGCGGGCAGGGCTTTTACGCGTGGAAGGACGGCAAGGCCCGCAAGGGCAGGCCGGGGGCGGTACCGGCCGGCCTGGCGGCGCGGATCATGGCGCCCATGCAGGCCGCGGCCGAGGCGTGCGTGGCGAAGGGCGTGGTGGAAGATGCCGATCTGGCGGACGCCGGGGTTATATTCGGGGCCGGCTTTCCGCCCTTCACCGGCGGACTCTTTCACCAATCCCGCGCGGCTGCGTCGTCCAGTGGTCAGCGCTGACAGGAGTTTCGATGAGCAACACCCCCACCCAACTGCCCGCTGGCAAGATCCCCGTGCTGCGGGTCATGCCGATGCCTCGTGACCTGAACCCCGCGGGCGACGTGTTTGGCGGCTGGATCATGTCCCAGGTGGACATCGCCGGTGCGGTGCCGGCCCACAAGCGTTCCCGCGGCCGGGTGGCGACCATCGCCGTCAATTCCTTCCTTTTCAAGCAGCCCATCTCGGTAGGCGACATGGTCAGCTTCTACGCCGAGATCGTACGCATCGGCAAGAGCTCGATCACCGTCGACGTCGAGGTCTATGCGGAACGCAACCCCGAGAACCCGGTGGTCGTGAAGGTCACGGAGGCGACGCTGACTTACGTTGCAGTAGATGCCAACGGCGTTAAGCGCGAGGTTCCGCCGGAGATTGTTGCGTGAATCCAACAGCGCTTCGATTTGCTGCGTAGCGGCAGCCCGTCGGGGCTCTAGAATCGCCGCGGGTTTGCGCTCCCCGTGGTTGCACACAATTAAAGCGCCCTAGTGAGGAGACATAGGTATGAAGATGACGACCATCGCCCGATTGATGCCCTTGCTCGCCCTTGGCCTCGCCAGCGGGCAGGCCGCTGCTGCGGGTTTCCAGCTGCTCGAGCAGAATGCCAGCGGTATCGGCAATGCCTACGCCGGCTCTGCCGCAGTGGCGGAGAACGCCAGCACGATCTTCTTCAACCCGGCGGGCATGACCCAGCTGAAGGACCGCGAGGTGTCGGTCGGCCTGACCGCTGTGCGTCCGACCTTCAAGTTCTCCGACCGGGGCTCCAGCGCCGGTGTGCTGGGCGGGGCCGGTAATGGCGGTGACGCCGGGAGCTGGGCCTTCCTGCCCAATGCCTATCTGTCCTGGGCGCTCAGCAAGGATCTGTATGCCGGCGTTGGCCTCGGCGCGCCCTTCGGCCTGATCACCAAGTACGACGACCCGTGGCTTGGTGGCGCGCAGGCGATCAAGTTCGACATCAAGACCTACAACATCAACCCGAGCCTGGCCTATCGCCTCAACGACAAGGTCTCCATCGGCGGCGGGGTTAGCATTCAGCGCATCGAGGTGGACTACCGTCGCCAGGCGACGGTGACCGCGGCGGCACTGGCGGCCACCCACGGGACTTTCTCGGCCGACGACGTGTCCCTCGGCTGGAACCTGGGCGCCCTGTTCACGCTGAGCCCGACGACCAAGGTCGGGGTGTCCTATCGTTCCGAAGTCCGCCACAAGCTCGAGGGCGACTTGAAGGTCGACGGTCCCGCCGCGGGCGCCAGCGCCGCACTGACGACGGGCTCTGCCAAGGCCAATGTGGACCTGCCGGCAACCTTCATCCTCAGCGTCACACAGAAGCTCGACGAGCGCTGGGAGATGCTGGGCGATTTGTCGTGGACCGGGTGGAGCAGCATTCCCAAGGTGGATATCGTGCGTACCTCCGGGCTGCTCAACGGCGTCGCGGTGCAGACCCTCGATACCGATTTCCGGGATACCTGGCGCTATGCGCTGGGCGCCAACTACCGTTACAGCGACACGCTGAAGTTCAAGTTTGGCGTTGCCTACGATCAGAGCCCGGTGCGCGACCCGCAGCACCGCCTGGTGTCCCTGCCGGACAACAACCGGACCTGGTTCACCACCGGCGCACAGCTCAAGGTAAACAAGGATTCGGCGGTCGACGTCGGCGTCGCTTACCTGTATGTGCCGGAATCCCACATCGACAACAACCAGACCGCTCAGGGTCGTGGCCAGGTTACCGGCGTCTATGATGCGCGGGTGTGGATCCTTGGCGCCCAGTATTCGATGGCGTTCTGATCGTCCTCCTGTTTTTCCCTTTTTCAACCGTCCCCCGGTGCGCCGGGGGCTTTGCTGCTGATTCCCGATGGGCCGTTCCGACTCCTCCCTGCCTGACGTCAAGACCCGCATTCTCGATGCCGCCGAGCGCCTGTTCATGGAGAACGGTTATGCCGCGACCTCCGTGCGGATGATCACCGGCGCCGCCGGAGCGCCGCTGGCGCTGGTCAATTACCACTTCGGCTCCAAGCAGGGGCTGATGGAGGCCGTGTATGAACGGGCGCTGGGAAGCCGTGGCGGCAGCCGCGTGAGCTACCTGGACAAGCTGGAGGCCGAGGCCGCTGGTGCGCCGATTCCGGTGGATGTGCTGGTGGATGCCTTCCTGTCGTCGGCGCTGCGTCTGACGCGCAAGGACAGCATTCCCGGCGAGGTCTTCAAGCAGCTCATCGGGCGGGCCTTCTACGAGCCCGGGCCGGGCACCGAGGCCTTCTTCCCGACGGAGTACAAGGAGGCGGTGGACCGCTACCGCCAGGCCTTCATGCGCACGCTGCCGCAGTTGTCCCAGGACGACGTGGTGTGGCGCATGTACTTCTTCGTCGGCATCGTGGCCTATGCGATGGCCGGCAAGGACGTGATGCGGATGACCGAGACCTACGCGCTGGCCGATGCGGGCGAGCCGGAAGCCATCATGGCGCGGCTGCGGCCCTTCATCGTCGCGGGTTTCCAGGCGCCTGCCGGAGTGCCGCCGATCGGGCTGGCAAGCACCTGATTTTTAATCCATGTTGTACCTGAAGGAATCATTGCGCTAAGATTTGAACGATTGTTCAAAATCAACTGCGGCGATGTCGTCCGCGGTTCATGCCAAAGGTCCGGATCACGGGCCGAGCCAAAAGGAGACGCATGTGAGCAGACTGATCATTCGCAAGGTGGCCGTGCTGGGCGCCGGCGTGATGGGGGCGCAGATTGCCGCCCATTGCGCCAACGCCGGCGTGCCGGTCGTCCTCTTCGACCTGCCCGCGAAGGAGGGCGACCCCAACGGCATCGCCAGGAAAGCCGTCGAAGGCCTCAAGAAACTGGAGCCGGCGCCGCTGGCGGCCAAAGACCGCGCCCAGTTCATCGACGTCGCCAACTACGGCAGCGATCTGAACACGTTGCGCGATTGCGACCTGATCATCGAGGCGATCGCCGAGAAGATGGAATGGAAGCTGGACCTGTACGCCAAGGTCGCGCCCTTCATCCGTGCCGATGCGATCTTCGCGTCCAACACGTCCGGCCTGTCCATCGAGACCCTGTCCGAAGGCATGCCTGTGGCACTGCGCAGCCGCTTCTGCGGCATCCATTTCTTCAATCCGCCGCGCTACATGGCACTGGTGGAACTGATCGCCACCGGCACCACCGATCCAGCCACCCTCGACGCCCTGGAAGGCTGGCTGACGACCCGCCTCGGCAAAAGCATCGTGCGCGCCAAGGACACGCCCAACTTCGTCGCCAACCGCGTCGGCGTGTTCTCGATCCTGGCTGTGATGCACCACACCGCGCGGCTGGGCCTCGGCTTCGACGAGGTGGATGCGCTGACCGGCCCGTTGATCGGCCGCCCGAAGAGCGCCACCTACCGCACCGCCGACGTAGTCGGCCTGGATACATTGGCCCACGTGATCGGCACCATGCAGGCTACCTTGCCGGACGATCCGTGGCACGCCTTCTACCAGAGCCCCGACTGGCTGTCCGCACTGATCGCTAAGGGCGCTCTTGGCCAGAAGACCAAGGGCGGCATCTTCCGCAAGGACGGCAAGGCCATCGTCGTGCTCGATCTGGCGAAGCAGGATTACCGTCCGAGCGTCGGTGAAGTGGCGCCGGAAGTGGCGGCGATCCTGAAGAACCGCAACCCGGTGGAGAAGTTTGCCCAGCTGCGCGCCAGCAGCCATCCGCAGGCGCAATTCCTGTGGGCGATCTTCCGCGACGTGTTCCATTACTGCGCCTTCCACCTGGCCGACATTGCCGACAACGCTCGCGACGTGGACTTCGCGATGCGCTGGGGCTTCGGCTGGGCGCTGGGGCCGTTCGAGACGTGGCAGGCCGCCGGCTGGCAGGCTGTTGCCGAGGCGGTGAAGGCCGACATCGAGGCCGGTGCCGCGATGAGCGCTGCACCGCTGCCGGCGTGGGTTTTCGATGGCCGCCAGGGCGTGCATGAAGCGTCGGGCTCGTGGAGCGCGACGGACGCGGTGCTCAAGCCCCGCTCCACGCTGCCGGTGTATGGCCGCCAGCTCTTTCCCGAGCAGCTTCTTGGCGAAGCCGCGCCGGATGCCGGCCAAACCCTCTGGGAGAACGAAGGCGTCCGTCTGTGGAACCTGCCGGCGAAGGATGCGCGTATCGGCATCCTGTCCTTCAAGTCGAAGATGCACAGCATCGGCGACGAGGTACTGGACGGCGTGCTGGAAGCGGTCGCCCGCGCCGAGCGCGATCTGGACGGGCTGGTGATCTGGCACGAGGCGCCGTTCGCGGTCGGCGCCAACCTGCAGCAGGTGGTGGAAGCCTGCAAGGCCGGCCAGTTCGACATGCTCGAGAAGACCGTCGCCAAGTTCCAGCGCGCCTCCATGGCGCTCAAGCATGCGATGGTGCCGACCGTCGCAGCGGTGCAGGGCATGGCTCTCGGCGGTGGCTGCGAGTTCACGATGCACGCGACCCACCGCGTGCTGGCGCTGGAGAGCTACGTCGGCCTGGTCGAAGCCGGTGTCGGCCTGATCCCGGCCGGCGGCGGCTGCAAGGAGTTCGCGCTGCAGGCTGCGAGCCTGGCCAGCCGGACGGCGGGCGGCGACGTGTTCCCCTTCATCCAGAACATGTTCCAGACCATCGCGATGGCGACGGTATCGAAGAGCGCGTTGCAGGCCGTCGAGCTGGGTTTCGCGAAGGCTTCGGACGACATCGTCTTCAACGCCCGCGAGCTGTTGCACGTGGCGCTGCATCGGGCCCGTGCGCTGGCCGAGTCGGGTTACCAGCCGCCGCTGGTCCAGCGGGCGATTCCGGTGGCCGGCCGCAACGGCATCGCCACCTGCGAAATGATGCTGATCAACATGCGCGAAGGCGGCTTCATCTCGGCTTGGGACTACCGCGTCGCCAAGGCGGCGGCTACCGCCCTGTGTGGCGGCGAGGTGGATACCAACGCCAGGGTGTCCGAAGCGTGGATTCTCGACGTGGAGCGGGCCCAGTTCGTGGACCTGCTGACGACCGAAAAGACCCAGCAGCGCATCGTGCACATGCTGGAAACCGGCAAGCCGCTGCGCAACTGAAGGACGGAGACGAAACCATGAGCAAACAGATTCAAGACGCCTATATCGTCGCCGCGACCCGTACGCCGGTGGCCAAGCGCAACGGCATGTTCCGCAACGTGCGGCCGGACGACATGCTGGCTCACGTGCTACGCGCGGTGGTGGACCAGGTGCCGGGGCTGGACGCCCACGAGATCGGCGACGTGGTTGTCGGCTGTGCGATGCCGGAGGCGGAGCAGGGCATGAACGTGGCGCGCATCGGCGTGCTGCTGGCCGGCCTGCCCAACACCGTGCCGGGCATCACCATCAACCGCTTCTGCTCGTCGGGCCTGCAGGCGGTGGCGGACGCCGCGGCGCGAATCCGCCTCGGCGAGGCCGACGTGATGATCGCTGCCGGCACCGAGAGCATGACGGTGATGCCGCAGATCATGGGCAACAAGGTGTCCCTCAACCCGGCCATCTTCGCAAAGGACGAAAACCTGGGCATCGCCTTCGGCATGGGCCTCACCGCCGAGAAGGTCGCCCAGCAGTGGCAGATCGGCCGCGATGAGCAGGATGTCTTTGCGGTGCAGTCCAACCAGCGGGCGGCCGCGGCGATTGCCGCCGGTGCGTTCAGGGACGAGATCACGCCCTACACAGTACGCACCCACGTGCCCGGTGAGGGCGGCACGGTGCGCATCGTCGAACGGATCTGCGACACCGACGAAGGGCCTCGGGCCGATGCGTCGCTGCAGAGTCTCGGCAAGCTGCGCCCGGTGTTTGCTGCAAAAGGCTCGGTGACTGCCGGCAACAGCTCCCAGATGTCGGATGGCGCCGGCGCGGTGCTGCTGATGTCCGAGGCGGCGGTGAAGCGCTACGGCGTCACGCCGATCGCCCGCTTCTGCAGCTATTCGGTGGCCGGCGTGCCGCCGGAGATCATGGGCATCGGCCCGATCGAGGCGATTCCCCGCGCCCTCAAGGCGGCGGGCATCGGCAAGGACGATCTCGACTGGATCGAACTCAACGAAGCCTTCGCGGCCCAGGCGCTGGCGGTAATGAAGCAGCTCGAGCTCGACCCGGCCAAGGTCAACCCGCAGGGCGGCGCCATCGCCCTCGGCCACCCGCTTGGCGCCACCGGAGCGATCCGCGCGGCGACGCTGATGAGTGCCTTCCGGCGTACCCAGGCACGCTACGGGATGATCTCCATGTGCATCGGTACCGGCATGGGCGCGGCGGGCGTCTTCGAAAAGCTCTAGGCGAGCCTGGTTGGGACGACGGGCGCACTTTCCGTCGTCTCCTTTTTGCGGACAATGATGTCGCCGAGATCCAACCAAAACTCCATCGCGAGAACGAGATCATGACTGCGCCCATCCTGCTCGACATCGATGCCGGTGTCGCGACCCTCACGCTCAATCGTCCGGCGTCCCTCAACGCCTTGTCCTTCGACATGATGGCGGCGCTGTCCGAAACGACCGGTCAGCTGGCCCGCCGCAAGGACTTGCGGGTCGTGGTGGTCGCCGGGGCCGGTGAGCATTTCATGGCCGGCGGCGATCTGAAGGATTTCGCCGGCCAACTACATCTGTCTCCCGAGAGCCGGCTGGCCAGCTTCCGGGCCACTATCGAGCAGCACATCAACCCGGCCATCGAGGCGCTGGTCAGCCTCCCGGTGCCCGTGGTTGCCCGCGTGCAGGGCGCTTGCGCCGGCTTCGGTCTGTCCCTCGCGTTGGCCTGCGATCTGGTGCTGGCGGCTGACAACGCCTACTTCACGACGGCCTACGCGAGCATCGCGCTGAGTGGAGACGGCGGTGTGTCCTGGCTGCTGCCGCGCATCGTCGGTCGGCACAAGGCCTACGAGTTGCTGCTGCTTGCCGAGCGCTTCGACGCCGCGGAGGCGTTGCGGCTCGGCGTCGTGAACAAGGTGGTCCCGCTGGCGGAGCTGGATGACAGCGTCGACAAGCTGGTGCGCCGCATCGTCGACGGACCGCGGGAAACCTATGCGGAGATGAAGCGCCTGCTCGGCCAGTCGGCCTGCCATTCCCTTGATGCCCAGCTGCAGCTGGAGGCCGAGGCTTTCGCCCGCTGTGCAGCGCGGCCGGACTTCGACGAGGGGATCAACGCTTTCCTGGGCAAACGCAAGCCACGCTTCAACGGCTGAACCGATAGGCCAGCAGGCCCAGCCACTCATGCACGGCGTACCAGCCGGCGTAGGCTGTGTTCATGCTGGGCATCTCGATCGACATGTCGTCGCTGCTGACCGGGCCGGTGAGATAAGCCGTTGGTGCTGGCATGACCTCGAAGCCGGCATGTTCGAAGGCCTCCACCGAGCGTGGCATGTGGGCCGCATGGGTGACCAGCACGATACGGCGTATACCTACGGGTAGCAGCGCTGCGGCGCAAAAGTCGGCGTTCTCGCGGGTGTCCCGCGAACGGCTTTCCATCCATTTGACGGGAATCCGGAAGTCGTCCTCCAGCGCAGCTTTCATCAGCTCTGCTTCCGACTTCTTCTGTGAAGGCTGGGGCGAGCCGCCGCTCACCATGACCGGCAGGCCGGAATGCCGGGCCAGCCGGGCACCGTAGCGCAGCCGTTCCAGCGTCAGTCTATTGATCGTCATTCCATCGAATTCAGGGGCATGGCTGCGTACGCCGCCACCGAGGATGACGATCGCTTCGGCCTGGCGCAGCTTCCCCTCGTCGAGTGGCGCATAGCGCCCTTCGAGACCACGCACCAGCGGTGCAACCGAGAGCGGTGTGACCAGCAGGAGGGCGGACAGCAGACCGATCCAGGACAGGGTTCTTCCGGTACGGGGATGGTGGCGCAGCAGCAAGAGGCCTGCAGCGATGAGCAAAAGTGGCCCAAGGGGGGGCAGAATCAAGGCGGAAACGAGCTTTTTCAGGTAGAACATGCGGAAAAGGCGGGGGCTGGGCGGCTCTCGCATTGTCGGTGAAGGACGTCGCGGCTATTATCGCAGCGTCAATCGCCAGCCGTGCAGGCTGGCCGCCATCAGGGGAACGATCATTATCTGCATCGGGTTTGAATCAGACGGGTACGACAGGGCTGCCGGGGAGCATGCTCGATGACTGGTATCGGTGTGCGCGAGGCTGTACTGGCGCTAGTCGCCGTGTTGAGTCTTTACCTGGTGGTGGTGCTGTTCCGCCTGGCCCGCCATCGGCGCGGCACTCCGCCACCGGAGACGCCGGAGCCTGCGGTGAAGGCCGAGACGCCGGTCGGGCGCGCGCCCGTGGTGGTGCCAGAGCCTGCGCCGGACGAGGCTGAAGTCTCCCGCGAGCTCCTCAATGAGCTGGAGATCCAGCAACTGCGCCAGGACATGACGCGTCTGCGCGCCGATTGCGACTTTCTACGCCGTGAGCTGGCGGTGATGCGCCACGACGTGGACCAACTCGGCGAACAGGCGCGCAGCGAACAGCAGGCCGCCCAGACAGCACGGGAGCGGACCCAATACACCCGCCCGGTCTCTCCGCAACACTCCGAGGCCATGCTGTTGGCGGGACGAGGCATGAGTGCGGCCCAGGTTGCCGAACACTGCGGCATTTCGGTTGCCGAGGCTGAACTGGTTTGTGCGTTGGCGAAGGCGGAGAGCGGATCATGACGGAACGCAATACCGACGCAACGGAAGCCGTTGAGGGTGAAGAGGATCCGCGCAAGCAGTTGTTGATCCGCGCCGGTGTCGCCGGGGGGCTGATCGCTGCGCTGCTCGGCGGCCTTTCTGTTTTCGATTACGTATCCCGACCACCGGCACCGGCGGAAGCGCCCCTGCCGACTCGCCCCATCGCGCCCGCCCAGGTGACGCCCGAGGTGGGGAGGGATGCCCCGCCGGATGTGCTGCGGGCCGGGAATGAGGCGGTTGCGCCCGAATCGGCACCGTCCCTGGAGGAGTCCGCGCCGCCGATGTTGCCTGGCGGTGGTGTGGCGTCGGATACGGAAGCGCCATCCCGCGCAATGCGCAGCGGTCGGATCGGTGAGGTAAGCCGGGGTGTGCCGCCGCAGGCTGGGGTCGCGGCGCATGCCCCTGGGCCGGTGGCGCAGAACAATGCGGCCCCCGCAGTCCAGCCGCCGGTTCCGACGGCACCTGCTGCAGCACCGACAGCAGCGGCACCTGCGGCCGGCGTCGTTTCGCATCAGGCTGCGGCGCAGGAGGCTCCGCGTCCAGCGCCGGCAGCATCGCAGACCTCGCGCCCGGCCGTGCCGGTTGCGCCTGCTGTGCCAGTAGCACCGCCGCCACGCCAGCTGCCGCCTGCAGGGAATGCTGCCGCGGCGCCGGCCGCCACCACTTCTGCTCCGCCGTCGCGGCCCTATGTGCTGGAGTTCGGGGTGTTCACCAGTGTGGCCAGTGCCGAAGCGCTGCGGGCGCGCTTGGCCCAGGCCGGCATTCCGTCCCAACTGGAAACTCGCGTCGTGGTCGGCCCCTTTGCCGACCGCAAGGATGCCCTCGCCGCGCAGGCGCGCCTGCGTGAAAAGGGCATCGACCCGGGAACCCTGCAGCCTCTCGGGCGCTGAACGTCACGCGCCTGAGCGAGCAGTCCTCCGGCCCTGGGGGCTTCCTCTTATTCCGTTTCGATGGTCAGGGCATGGCCGCTGCGGCAGTGCAGTGCCAGACCATGGCGTCCGGCCGTGGCCTCCGCCGTCCACACGGCGGCGGCTTCGCCGAGGCTGCGGGCAATTTCATAGCCACGCTGCTTCAGCCAGGATGGATCCACATGGCGCGCCATCAGGCGCGGTGCATTGGGTTGGCGAGGTGAGGCGAGGACGAGGTTGTAGATTCCCATGGCAATCTCCCGAGAGGTTTGCAATGGGGCAAATCTAGCTGCGGAGTATGACGGTTGTTGGTGGAGGCGCCCGGTGGCCCGTCCATCAACCGAACTGCAGGCTGTCGGCAAAGGACAGAGCGTCGAGGTGCGCGCGGTTGACCTGCTCTGCCGACAGGTGGAGCGCTTCCGATTGGGCTGCCAGATTCTTCGCGTCGAAGCCCTCCAGCGAGCAGGCGAGCTTGAGGAAGGGCGCATATACACCGTCGCCAGTGAGCAGTGCGTCGGCAATGCCGGTCGGCAGGTGCATTTCGTCGAGGGCCGTTTGCAGGCTGGCACCGAGCAGCAGGTGCAGCATTGAGAAGGCGCCGGTGATGAAGAGATTGTCGAGTTCGCCCTTGTCGAAGAAGGCCGCGCCGATTTTCTCCATGAAGCGGCCGCGGGCGATGGCTGTCTGCATCAGTGCAGGCGCGGACGGATCGCGGCTGGCCGAGACCAGCAGCACGGACAGCCATTTGTTGAGCTTCTCGTAACCGAGGATGGTCACCGCGTGGCGGAAGGACTGGATCTCGCACATCAGCCCGAAGCCGGCCGAGTTGATGTAGCGGAGCAGCTTGTAGGACAGGGCGACGTCTTGCTTGAGGACGGTCTCGATGTCCTTCACCTCGGCATTCTTGCGTACCAGATTCATGAGCCGGACGATCTGCGCATGGGATGGGGCGAGCTTGCCGTCGGTCTTGATGCCGCGCAGGAAGAACCAGCCCGATGCCCCGTCATAGCCCTGAATGACTGCTTCCTTGAAACTGGGCACATCGGGCAGGCCCCAGGCGAGGGACAGACCGGGAGGGTCGGCAGGCAGGGGTTGGCGCTTGGCGTCGATGATCACGAAGCGCCACGGCACGTTGGGTGGGAGCATCGTGTCCGGCTGGTACCAGGTCAGGTTGAGGCTGACCCCGTTGGCCTGCAGCTGGGGCAGGAGTTGCAGCGTCAGTGGATGGCCGATGGACTGGGTCGGGATCTCGATCATCGCGTTGGACGGTGCGATCCATTCCAGCATGTCGGGCGTCGGAACCAGCTTGTACAAGCTGACGAACACCGGATGTGTGGCTGGCCACACATCGGCGAGACCATCGAGGGTTTCCACGGCCTGGGCAACTGATGCGGCATGAACAACCAGCCGGTTGGCGGTGATCTTGTACTGCTTGTTGATGACGGGTTCGCGGGTGATCAGCGCTGCATTGCTCATGGACTCGGGGCTCCGTTACGCGGGCTCAGGCCGCCTTGGCGTCGTTCGAGAAACTGAAGGCGTCCGCATAGAAAGCCTCCACCGAAAGGCCGCAGCGCTCGGTGAGATCCTTGCGGGCGGCGTCGATCATCGCCGGCGAGCCGCAGGCGTACACCTCGTGGCCCGACAGGTCCGGCAGGTCGGCCATCAGCGCTTCATGGGCGAAACCGGTGCGGCCCGTCCAATTGTCGGCTGCGGGCGCATCGGAGAGCACCGGTACGAAGCGGAAGCCCGGCAGGCGCGCCTCCCAGCTGCGGGCGATGTCGAGCTGATACAGGCCGGCCGCGTCGCGGCTACCCCAGTAGAGGGTCATCGGGCGCTTGAGGCCGGTGGCGATGGCGTTCTCGACGATGCTCTTGATCGGTGCGAAGCCGGTGCCGCCGGCCAGCAGCACGACCGGCTTCGGTGAGCCTTCCTGCAGGCGGAAGCTGCCGAGCGGGCCTTCGAAGCGCAGGATGTCCTTTTCCTTGAGTTTCTCGAAGACGTGGGTAGTGAACTGGCCGCCGGGCACCAGGCGGATGTGCAGTTCGAGGAAGTCGGCACCGGTCGGTGCATTGGCGATGGAGAAGCTGCGCCGCTTGCCGTCGGCGAGCAGGAAGTCGATGTACTGACCGGCGACGAACTGGAACTTCTCACTGGCCGGCAGCTTGATCTCGAGAACGATCACATCGTCGGCTGCGCGGGTGATCTTCTGTACGCGGCACGGCAGTTTCTTGACCGGGATGTCGCCGGCACGGGTCACCTGGCGCACTTCGATGTTGAGGTCGGAGCGGGGCTGGGCGCAGCACAGCAGCGCCAGGCCGCGCTCCCGCTCGTCGGCGGTCAGCGTGGATTCCGAATAACGGCCGAGGTCTACTTCGCCGGACAGGACCTGGCTCTTGCACACCCCACAGGCGCCGTCACGGCAGCTGTAGGGGAGCAGCAGGCCGGCCGTGAGGGCGGCCTCGAGAAGGGTTTCGTCGGCGTTGGCAGAATACTGGAGTCCGCTGGGTTGGAGGGTGACCTGGAACGACATGATGGGTGGCCGTGAGATAATCGATTAATGAAACGTCGAAATATGAAGAAAGTGCTGATTGTCGGCAGCGGAGACGTGGCCCGCCGGATCATTCCGTGGCTGGCGCGGCGCTTTCGCGTGCGTGCGGTGGTCCGCCGGGCGGAGGAGGGCGCCGTGTTGCGGGCTTTGGGCGCGCTGCCCATCGTGGCTGATCTGGATCGGCCCGACAGCTTGGCACGCCTTGCCGGCATTGCCGATTACATATTGCATTGCGCGCCGCCGCCCGCCGCGGGGCGAGATGATCCGCGTACCCGACATCTGCTTGCAGCCCTTGTGCATCGCGGAAGTCTACCACGACGGCTAAGCTATATTAGTACCACCGGTGTGTACGGGGACTGTGGTGGCGCCTGGGCCGACGAGACCCGGCCGTTGCAGGCGGCGTCTCCGCGCGGCCTGCGACGTGTGGCGGCGGAAGAGCATCTGCGGGCTTTCGGTCAGCGTACTGGATGCCGGATAAGTATCCTGCGGGCGCCGGGCATCTACGATGCCGCCGATCGTCTGCCCGCTGCCCGCCTGCAGAAGGGCGACCCGGTGCTGGCGCCGCAGGACGACGTATTCACCAACCACATCCATGCCGACGATCTGGCGCAGTTGCTGGTGCTGGCCCTGTTCCGCGGCGGGCCGAACCGGGTCTATAACGCCTGCGACGACAGCGCGCTGCGTATGGGCGATTATTTCGATCTGGTTGCCGATACGCTCGGCCTGCCGAGGCCGCCGCGTCTGCCGCGTAGCGAGCTGGCCGGACGACTGTCGGACATGACGCTTTCCTTCATGGCCGAGTCACGCCGTCTGAAGAACGATCGCATCAAGCGTGAGCTGCGCGCACGTCTGCGTTATCCGACGGTTGCCGATGCGTTGCGGACACGTCCCGCCACTTCCTGAATACTTTCATCCTCCGAGTCGAGACCATGCTCTACCTGAGTATCAAAGCCCTGCACATCATCTTCGTCGTCAGCTGGTTTGCCGGCCTGTTCTACCTGCCGCGCCTGTTCGTCAACCATGCGATGGTCACCGACAAGGCCACCATCGAGCGTCTGACGCTGATGGAGAACAAGCTCTATCGTTTCATGACGCCGTTGGGCATCCTGGCCGTCGGTTTGGGCATGTGGCTGTGGTTCGGCTTCGGCCTGGCGGGTGGCTGGCTGCACGCCAAGACTGCGCTGGTCACGCTGCTGATCGTTTATCACCTGTATTGCGGCCGCCTGATGCGTGCCTTTGCCGAAGGGCGCAACACGCGCAGCCACGTGTGGTACCGCTTTTTCAACGAAGTGCCGGTGCTGGTGCTGTTCGTCGTGGTGTTCCTGGTCGTCCTGAAGCCCTTTTGATTTTCCGAACGGATTGCAATCTTGAATTTCTTTGCCCCTTGTCCCCGCGGCCTCGAGTCGCTCCTTGCCGATGAACTCCGCGCCCTCGGCGCCACCGACGGGAAGGTCATTCCCGGCGGCGTACAGTTTTCCGGCGACTGGGCCCTGTGCTATCGCGCCAACCTGGAGAGCCGCCTGGCGACCCGCGTGCTGTGGCAGATCAGCATGGGCCGCTACCGCAGCGAGGAGGACGTGTACCGCATCGCCTACGCGCCGACCTGGGCGCGCTGGTTCACGGCCGACCAGACCATTCGCGTCTTCGTCACCGCCCACAAGTCGCCGCTGCGCAGCCTGGAATTCACGACGCTGAAGATCAAGGACGCGGTGTGCGACCACTTCCGCACTGTCGTCGGCCGGCGCCCGGACGTGGACACCCAGACGCCGGACATCCGCATCCATGCCTTCCTGTCGGCAGATACCGTGACGCTGTATCTGGACACCTCGGGCGATCCGCTCTACAAACGTGGTTTCAAGCAGGCTGCGGTGGAGGCTCCGTTGAAGGAGAATCTGGCCGCCGGCATCCTGCGCCTGACCGGCTGGAAGCCGGGCGAGGAAGCCTTGTGCGACCCGATGTGTGGCAGCGGCACCTTCCTCATCGAAGCAGCCCAGATGGCCCTCGACGTGGCGCCGGGCCTCGGGCGACACTTCGCCTTCGAGCGTTTCAAGCACTATGAGCGCGACACCTGGCTGCCGATCCGCAAGGCCGCCGAGGCGCGCCGCAAGGCACCGCGCAAGCTGGAGATCTACGGTTCGGACATTCTCGAGTCCCAGCAGCGCAAAGCTTATGTGAATCTGCGCAGCGCCGGCCTGGAAGGCTGCGTGGAAGTCGGGCGGGCCGACCTGCTCGACCTCAAGGCGCCGGCGTCCGCCGGTGTGCTGGTCGCCAACCCACCCTACGGTGTGCGCCTGTCCGACACTGCCGAACTGGAAGCCTTCTACCCCAAGCTCGGCGATGCGCTGAAGGCCAACTGGACCGGTTGGCGCTGCTACTTCTTCACCGGCGACCCGGCCTTGCCGAAGGGCGTCCGTCTCAAGGCCAGCAAGCGCACTCCGCTGTTCAACGGTGCCATCGAATGCCGCCTGTTCGAGTACCTGATGGTCACCGGCTCGGCCCGCAAACCCAAGCCGTCAGATGAAAACACCTCGGACTAAAGGCGCCCAGAAAGCGTAGCGAGCGGCCCGAGGTCGCGGCGAGGCACACAGCCGTACATGAGAGTACGGCGAGCACCGCAGTCGCGAGATCGGACCGCGCAGTAGCTTTACGGGCGTCTTTAGACGATGTCGAGGTTCTGGATGCCGGAGGGGGTCATGTCCCGATCGCCACGGCGGCTCTTCAGCTTGATCTGCAGGCGCAGGTCGTTCATCGAGTCGGCGTTGCGCAGGGCGTCCTCGTAGCTGATCAGGCTCCGCTCGTAGAGATCGAAGAGACTCTGGTCGAAGGTCTGCATGCCGAGCTCGCTGGAGCGCTTCATGACTTCCTTGATGCCCGGGATCTCGCCCTTGAAGATCAGGTCGGAGATCAGCGGCGAGTTGAGCATCACTTCCACTGCCGGCACGCGGCCCTTGCGGTCGCACATCGGCAGCAGGCGCTGGGAGATCAGTGCCCGCAGATTGAGGGACAGGTCCATCAGCAGCTGGTGGCGGCGCTCTTCCGGGAAGAAGTTGACGATCCGGTCGATGGCCTGGTTGGCGCTGTTGGCGTGCAGCGTGGCCAGGCACAGGTGGCCGGTTTCGGCGAAGGCGATGGCGTAGTCCATCGTCTCCCGGTCGCGGATCTCGCCCATCAGGATCACGTCCGGGGCTTGGCGCAGGGTGTTCTTTAGCGCCGGTTCCCAGGATTCGGTGTCGATACCGACTTCCCGCTGCGTCACGATGCAGTTCTTGTGGGCGTGCACGAACTCGATCGGATCTTCGACGGTGATGATGTGGCCGTAGCTCTTCTCGTTGCGGTAATCCACCATCGCCGCCAGCGAGGTGGTCTTGCCGGTGCCGGTGCCGCCGACGAAGATCACCAGGCCGCGCTTGGACATGGTGATGTCCTTCAGCACCGGCGGCAGGCCGAGGTCGTCGAAGGTCGGGATCTTCTGCGGGATGGTCCGCAGCACCATGCCCACCTGACCCTGCTGGATGAAGGCGTTGGCGCGGAAGCGGCCGATGCCCGGCGGGGAGATTGCGAAGTTGCACTCCTTGGTGGCTTCGAATTCCTGGGCCTGGCGATCGCTCATGATCACCCGCGCCAGTTCCATGGTGTGGGTGTGGGTGAGTTGCTGGTTCGACTGCGGCACGATCTTGCCGTCGATCTTGATCGCCGGCGGGAAGGCCGCCGTGATGAAGAGGTCTGAACCATTCTTCTGCAGCATCAGCCGCAGCAGGTCGTGCATGAACTTGAGGGCCTGATCGCGTTCCATGGTGCGTTCCTGTCACCGGCGCGGCCGGTGGTTGCGGTTGTAGGATGGGGACGAAGAGGCTTTAGGCCGGGAAACTGTCCTTGTTCTGGGCTTTCAGACGGGCTTCGGCGCCCGACACGATATTGCGCCGGACCATGTCGGCCAGGCATTGGTCGAGGGTCTGCATCCCCACGTTCTGGCTGGTCTGGATCGCCGAATACATCTGGGCGACCTTGTTCTCCCGGATCAGGTTACGAATGGCCGGGGTGCCGATCATGATCTCGTGGGCGGCGACACGGCCGGTGCCGTCCTTGGTCTTCAGCAGGGTCTGGGAGATCACCGCCCGCAGGGACTCGGACATCATCGCGCGGACCATGTCCTTCTCGGCGGCCGGGAAGACGTCCACGATACGGTCGATGGTCTTGGCGGCGGACGAGGTGTGCAGCGTGCCGAACACCAGGTGGCCGGTTTCGGCGGCGGTCAGCGCCAGGCGGATGGTTTCCAGATCGCGCATTTCACCGACCAGCACCACGTCCGGGTCTTCCCGTAGCGCCGAGCGCAGTGCAGCATTGAAGGAATGGGTGTCGCGCATGACTTCCCGCTGGTTGATCAGGCAGCGCTTGGATTCATGCACGAATTCGATCGGATCCTCGATGGTCAGGATATGGCCGTATTCGTTCTCGTTGACGTAATCCACCATCGCCGCCAGCGTCGTGGACTTGCCCGAACCCGTCGGGCCGGTGACCAGCACGATGCCCCGCGGCTGGATGGCGATGTCCTTGAAGATCTTCGGGCAGTTCAGTTCATCGAGGGTCAGCACCTTGGACGGAATGACCCGGAACACCGCCGCGGCGCCGCGGTTCTGATTGAAGGCATTGACCCGGAAGCGTGCCAGGTTGGGGATCTCGAAGGAGAAGTCGGTTTCGAACTGTTCCTCGTACTGCTTGCGCTGGGAGTCATTCATGATGTCGTACACCATGCCATGGACATCCTTGTGCACCAGCGCGGGCAGGTTGATGCGGCGCACGTCGCCGTGCACGCGGATCATCGGTGGCAGGCCGGCCGAGATATGCAGGTCGGATGCCTTGTTCTTGACGGTGAAAGCGAGCAGTTCGGTGATGTCCATCGTGGTGACTCGTTGCGGGCAGCAGGATTACGGATAACCGGGGCAAGCGTGCAAAACGGGCAGCGCCAGAGCCGATGCTATACTCAACGGCCTCTTTAGCCCAGATTCGCGCTTTGGCAGATTATAAATCAGGCATTTCCGGTCGCCTTCAAAACCTTGTCATGCGCATCGCGTCGGCGGCGCAGGCTGCGGGGCGTCGGCCGGCCGAGGTCCGCCTGCTGGCGGTGAGCAAGACCTGGCCCGCCGACAGCGTGCGCGAGGCCGCCGCCGCGGGGCAGCAGGCCTTCGGCGAGAACTATGTGCAGGAAGGTGTCGCCAAGGTCGAGGCGCTGGCCGGCCTCGGGCTCGAATGGCATTTCATCGGTCCGCTGCAGAGTAACAAGACGCGGCTGGTGGCCAACCACTTCGCGTGGGTGCATTCCATCGACCGCCTGAAGATCGCCGAGCGTCTGTCCGAGCAGCGTGACGTGCATCTGCCGCCGCTCAATGTGTGCATCCAGGTCAATGTGAGCGGCGAGGACAGCAAGAGCGGCGTGGCGCCGGCCGAACTGGTGGAGCTTGCGAAGGCCGTGGCCGCGCTGCCGCGCCTGCGCCTGCGCGGTCTGATGGCGATCCCCGAACCGACTCCCGACGTAGCCGTGCAGAGGGCACGTTTTGCCAGCCTGCGGGCCCTGCGCGATGAACTCAATGGGGCCGGCTACGGTCTCGATACCCTGTCGATGGGCATGTCCGACGACCTGGAGGCGGCGATCGCCGAAGGTTCGACGATGGTCCGTGTGGGCACCGCGATCTTTGGGTCGCGCGCCTGAAGCATTTCCCTTTGAATCCAACTGGTGGAAAGAATCCGATGAAAATCACCTTCCTGGGTGGCGGCAACATGGCGGCGGCTCTGATCGGCGGTCTGGTCAAGCAGGGTTTCAAGGCGGCGGACGTACAGGCCGTCGAGTTGTCGGCCGAGGGCCGCGCCAAGCTGGGGAGCGTCTTCGGCGTGCGCGCCGTCGAATCCCTCGACGATCAGGCGCTGGCTTGCGACGTGCTGGTGCTGGCGGTCAAGCCGCAACAGCTGAAGGCCGCCGTGGCGCCGATCGCCGGCCGTCTGAGCACGCAGGTGGTGGTCAGTATCGCCGCCGGCCTGCGCCTGACCGACATCGGCCGTTGGCTGGGTGATTACCGCAAGCTGGTGCGGGCCATGCCGAACACGCCGGCCCTGATCGGCGCCGGCATCACCGGCCTGTTCGCCGATCCGTCCGTCGATGCGGAAGGGCGTGACGCCGCCGCCAAGGTGCTGGCGGCGGTCGGCAGTGTGGTGTGGGTGGCCGACGAGGCGCAGATCGACGGCGTTACCGCGGTGTCCGGCAGCGGCCCGGCTTATGTCTTCCACTTCATCGAATGCCTGCAGGCGGCCGGCGAGTCCCTCGGCTTCGACGCCGACACCGCCCGCAAGCTGGCCATCGACACGGTGCTTGGTGCGGCCAAGCTGGCGGCCAGCAGCGAGGAATCCCCGGCGGTGCTGCGCGAGCGCGTCACCTCCAAGGGCGGCACCACCGCCGCGGCGCTGGCGTCCTTCGCCGCCGACGGCTTCCCGGCCATCGTGACCCGCGCGGTGGCGGCGGCCGAGGCCCGCGGCCGCGAGCTGGGCGAACAGCTCGGCCGCGACTGAGCGCGGAGCCCGGCCATGCTCGGAAACCTGTTCCTGACCATCGTCGAAACCCTCGGAAGTCTGCTTTCCGGCGTGCTGCTGGCGCGTTTCGTGATGCAGTGGCAGCGGATTTCCTTCCGCAATCCGATCGGCAATTTCGTGCTGGCCACCACCGATTGGGTGGTGGTGCCGCTGCGCCGCTTCATTCCGGGGCTGTTCGGGCTGGATATCGCCAGCCTGCTGCCGGCCTGGATCGTGCAGACGCTGGTGGTGTTCGTCACGCTGTGGGTGCGCGGCATCATCGGCATCACCGATCCCGTCAGCCTGCTGGTGGTGATGTGGGGCGTCGGCTTGCTCGAGACCATCAAGGCGGCGCTATACCTGCTGATGGGTGTCGTGCTGATGTCGGCGATCCTGTCGTGGGTCAATCCGTATGCGCCGATGGCGGGTGTCATCAATGCGCTGGCCGAGCCTTTCCTGCGTCCGTTCCGCCGTGTCATCCCGGCGATCGGTGGGGTGGACCTGACGCCGATCGCGTTGCTGCTGCTGCTCCAGGTGCTGCTCAGCGCGCTGGCGATGGGCAAGTACATGCTGATCGGGCTGGCCTGAGCCATGACCTGGTTGAGCCGGGCTGCCGACGGCAGCGTGATCCTGACGCTGCACATCCAGCCCGGCGCCAAGAAGACCGAATTCGCTGGCCTGTACGGCGAGGCTCTCAAGATCCGCCTCGCCGCGCCGCCGGTGGACGGCAAGGCCAACGCAGCCTTGATCGCCTTTCTGGCCAAGACCTGCGGAGTGCCCAAGGCATCCGTGGAACTGGTCAGCGGCGACACCTCGCGCAGCAAGCGGGTCCGCGTGAGCGGCGCCGACCCCGCGCATCTCCTCGCGCTGGAGCAGGCGGCGGCCTGAATCCCTAGCCCGCCTTCAGCATTTCGATGAAGGCGCGCAGGCCGGCCGGCGGCAGGCGGCGGCTCGGGTAATACAGGTAGAAGCCCGGTTCGGCCGGGCGCCAGTCGTCCAGTACCGTCGCCAAGCGGCCGGCCGCCACGCCGGCGGCGGCGCTTTGTTGATAGACGTAAGCCAGCCCGAGCCCATCCTCGGCGGCGCGGACCATCAGCGGCATCTCGCCCACATCCAGCGGACCGTCCACGTCCACCTCCAGTTTTTCCCCATCCTTCTCGAACTCCCAGCGGTACAGCGCGCCGCTCGGAAAGCGGATGCGCACGCAGCGGTGCGTGTGCAGTTCGCGGGGATGTTGCGGGATGCCGGAGTTGCGCAGGTAGTCCGGCGATGCGATGACCACGAAGCGCTGGCGCGGACCCAGTGGAACGGCAACCATGTCCTGCTGCAGGCTCTCGCCAAAGCGCACGCCGGCATCGAAGCCAGCCGCGACGATATCCACCAGTGCGTCGTCGGCGACGATTTCCAGGCGCATGCCCGGGTGGGCGAGCAGGAAGCGCGTGGCCAGCGGCGCCAGCACGTGTTCGGCGGCGAAGCGCGGTGCGTTGATGCGCAGGGTGCCGCGCGGCGAGTCTCGGAAGGCATTGACCTCGTCGAGCGCGCTGTCGATGTCCAGCAAGGCCGGGGTCAGGCGATCGAGCAGGCGCTGGCCGGCTTCGCTGGGTGCCACGCTGCGCGTCGTGCGGTTGAGCAGGCGGACCCCGAGGCGGGTCTCCAGCCCGCGCAGGGTATGACTCAGCGCCGATGGCGAGACACCCAGCTCGACGGCCGCCCGGCGGAAGCTGCGCAGACGGGCGACGGTGGCGAAAGCTTGCAGGTCGGCAAGGCAGGCGCGGTTCATATTGATGAAATTGGCTCAGCAGGTCATCGAGTATTGTGCGGATTGTTGCACGATCTGTCGCCGCGTAGCCTTCTCCGTATTCCCACTGCATCGATGAAAGGATACGAAGAATGGATACGCACTCGACCGATCTGGCCGGCAAGGTGGTACTGGTAACCGGCGCTTCCTCCGGCATGGGCGCCGCCACGGCACTGGCCCTCGGCAGGGCCGGCGCACGGGTGGCGCTGGCGGCCCGGCGTAGCGAGGCCTGCGCGGCGATCGCCCGGCAGATCGAGGAGGCCGGCGGCGAGGCGCTGGTGCTGAGGCTGGATGTGGGGATCGAGGCTCAGGTGCGCGAGGCGGTGGCTGCGACCGTCGCCCGCTTCGGGCGATTGGATGGCGCTTTCAACAACGCAGGCGTCCTCGGGCTGACGGCGCCCCTGCATGAAATCGCCAACGAGGATTTCGA
The DNA here is from genome assembly GCA_018241685.1 of Pseudomonadota bacterium. Lineage (GTDB taxonomy): Bacteria > Pseudomonadota > Gammaproteobacteria > Burkholderiales > Rhodocyclaceae > Zoogloea. Next base: position 202,438 of record JAFEDJ010000069.1, on the reverse strand, counting down.
TGCGGTGATGCGCACCAACGTATCGGGCGTGTTCTGGGCCATGAAGTACGAGATTGCCGCCATGCTGCAGAGTGGCGGCGGGGCCATCGTCAACAACGCCTCGGTCGTCGCCCAGGTCGCCTTTCCCGGCCTGTCGCCCTACAACACCAGCAAGCACGCAGTGCTGGGGCTGACCCGCTCGGCGGCACTGGACTACTACCGGCTCGGTATCCGCATCAACGCGGTGTGCCCGGGGCCGGTGGAAACGCCGATGGCGGAAAGCGGGTTCGGCAGCCTGGACAATCTGCGGGCGGCCGGAGAGAGTTTCCCGGCCGGGCGTGTTGGTCAGCCGGATGAAATTGCCCGGCCGGTGCTGTTCCTGCTCTCCGGTGCGGCGAGCTACATCAGCGGGCAGGGGCTGGCGGTGGATGGCGGCTTTACGGTCCAGTGACAGGGGGTATGCAGATGGAGCAACGCTTTCTCGGCCAGCCAGGAGCCACAGTGTCGGCGATCGGCCTGGGCTGCATGGGCATGAGCGAGTTCTACGGGGCGAGTGACGACCGCGCCTCGCTGGCGACCCTTGAGCGGGCGCTGGAACTCGGTGTCAATCTGTTCGACACGGCGGACACCTACGGCTTCGGCCACAACGAGGAACTGCTCGGGCGCTTCCTGCGCGCGGGTGGTGCGGCGCGGCGGGCGGCTGTCCGCGTGGCCACCAAGTTCGGCATCGTGCGGGAGGCGGGGCGTTACGAGCGGCGCATCGACAATTCCCCCACCTATGTGCGACAGGCCTGCGAGGCATCCTTGCGGCGCCTGGGCGTGGGTTGCATCGATCTGTACTACTGCCATCGGCGCGATCCGGCGGTGCCGATCGAGGAGGTGGCCGGCGCGATGGGCGAGCTGGTACGTGCCGGCAAGGTGCGCCAGATCGGCCTTTCGGAAGTCTCGGTGGACAGCCTGCGGCGGGCCCATGCGGTGCACCCGGTGGCAGCGGTGCAGAGCGAGTATTCCCTGTGGTCACGGGAGCCGGAGGCCGGCATGCTGGCCGCCTGCGCAGAGCTGGGGGTCGGTTTCGTGGCCTACAGTCCCCTCGGGCGGGCCTTCCTGACCGGCACTGTGGACACATCGACGCTGGCCGACGACGATTTTCGCCGCCACAACCCGCGTTTCGCTGCCGCGGCGGCGGAAGCCAACCGCCAGCTGGTGGCGGGCCTCCAGGCTTTTGCGGCAGCGCGGGGCATCAGCAGCGCCCAGCTTGCCCTGGCCTGGCTGCTCGCCAAGCATCCCCACGTGATCCCGATCCCCGGCACCCGACAGGTCCGCCGGCTCGAAGAGAACGTCGCAGCGGCGGCCGTGCGTCTCTCCGCGGCCGAGCTTGCGGAGCTGGACGTGCTGTTCGCCCCGGAGCGGGTGGCCGGTGCCCGCTATCCGGCGGCGGGCATGGCTGGGATCGAGTAGGGCGCAGGGTCTCGGGGACAGGCTCAGGGATACAGCCCGCGCATCTCCCGCGCCTTGAGGATGCGCTCGCAGGCCAGGATGAAGGCGGCGGTGCGCAGGCTGACCTGCCGGCTGCGGGCGGTGTCGCGGATGTGCACGTAGGCCTCTTCCATGATGCGGTCGAGGCGGGCGTTGATCTCGTCTTCCGACCAGAAGAAGCTGGAGAAGTCCTGCACCCATTCGAAGTAGCTCACCGTCACGCCGCCGGCGTTGGCGAGCACGTCGGGCACCACCTGGATGCCGCGCGCGGCGAGGATGTCGTCGGCCTCCGGGGTGGTCGGGCCGTTGGCGCCTTCGAGCACGATGCGCGTGCGGATGCGCGGAGCGTTGTGGAGGGTGATCTGCTGTTCGAGCGCCGACGGCACCAGGAAGTCGCTTTGCACGTCCCAGAAGCTGTCGTCGGGGATGCGCTCGCCGTCGCGGAATTCGGCCAGCGGGCGGCCGGCGGCGACCCACGCCAGCAGGGCCGGAACGTTGAGCCCGCCCGGGTGGAACAGGGTGCCGGAGACGTCCTGCACGGCCACCACACGGGCGCCGGCCTCATGGAAGCAGCGTGCCGCGGTGCCGCCCACGTTGCCGAAGCCCTGGATGGCGACCCGTGCGCCGTCCAGCGCGATGCCGGCATCCTTCGCCGCCGCTGCGCCGACCACGAACACGCCGCGCCCGGTGGCGTCCCGGCGGCCGAGGCTGCCGCCCAGGCTCAGGGGCTTGCCGGTGACGACGCCGGTGGCGGTGCGGCCCTGGTTGATGGAGTAGGTGTCCATCATCCAGGCCATGATCTGTTCGTTGGTGTTCACATCCGGCGCCGGGATGTCCTTGTCCGGCCCGATCAGCACGTTGAGTTCGCTGGTGTAGCGGCGGGTCAGACGCTCCAGCTCGCCGTGGCTGAGGGTTCGCGGGTCGACCCGGATGCCGCCCTTGGCGCCGCCGTAGGGCACGCCGACGGCGGCGTTCTTGACGGTCATCCAGCCGGCCAGCGCCATTACTTCGGAGAGGGTCACGTCCTGGTGGAAGCGGATGCCGCCCTTGCCGGGGCCGCGGGAGGTGTTGTGGTGCACCCGGTAGCCCTCGAAGTGGGCCACCGTGCCGTCGTCCATCTTCACCGGCACGTCCACGATGAGGACGCGCTTGGGGCGCTTGAGGGTGTCGACCCAGTAGGTCAGCTCGCCCAGGTAGGGCGTCACCCGGTCGATCTGCTGCATGTAGACGCCCCAGGGGCCGGCGTCGTTGCTGGGGCGGAGGTAGGAAGGCAAGGGGTCGAGCATGGTGTCTCCTTGGGGGGCGGAGGAGTGCGGGGGGCCGGCGGGATGGCAGCTGCGCCGGCGCCCCGGAGGGGGTTAGAAGTTGTACTTGACGGCGCCCTGGACGCGGCTGGAGGTGCCTTCGGCGCCGCCTTCCACCTTGCGCTGGGACCACACGTATTCCATGCCCACGTCGAGCTGGGAGGCGGCCTTCCAGATCAGGTTGGCGTGCACCTGGCGGGTGTCGGTGTTGAGGCCGGAGATGTCGCCGAAGCCGGTCTTGTTGTTGATGTGGGTGGCGTTGAGGGACACGGTGGTGCGCAGCACGGTGTTCCAGAAGTGCTGCAGGGCCAGGTAGCCGCCGGCCGCTTTCTGGGCCGACAGGGTGCCGGTGCTGGCGTCGTAGGCGGCGGCGCCGTATACGTCCTGGATGTAGCGGCCGATGCCCTGGCCGCCGTTGAGCTGGTAGAGCACGGTGTCGTTGGCGCCCAGCTTGAGGCTGCCGCCGAGGCCCAGCGCCCAGCCGTTGGTGGAGGCGCGGTGATTGCCGTTGCCGTCGTCGGCCTTCAGCGGACGCATCAGCGCGCGCACGTTGAAGTGGCCGTAGTCGCCGCTGTGCTGCCACTTCGCGGTGAGGTCGGCGCCGCGGTCGATGGCGGTCACGTTGCCGCCATTGTCGCGGGCGTCGGTCTGGGGGTTTTCCACCGACACCGAGAACTGGCTGGCGCTGCCGATGGCGGTGGTGTAGCGCAGCTGGGGCTGGCGGATGAAGACCTGGCCGGTGGGGCCGTTGAACTCCAGGGTCTCGGGCATGGCGTCCAGGTCCATGAAGTTGGACCAGGTCTGGCCGGCAAGCCAGTTGCCGACGGTGCCGTAGGCGTGGCGCAGGCGCGGGCGGGCGGAGTTGGTGTAGGTCTCGCTGCCTTCGTCGGTGAAGAAGTCGAACTCGATCTTGGTCTTGATCTCGCCCAGCTCGCTCGGCGTGGCGGTCTGCATGTTGATCCGCGAGGTACGGGCGCTGAAGGTGGTGGTGCCCTTGCGCTTGGCGTCGGCGCTGCCGTCGAGGGCGATGTCGCCGGCGCTCACCGCGCGGCCCTGGTTGCCCTTGATGTCGTAGATGGCGTCGAGCTGCACGTAGCCGCCGAACTTGATGGAGGTCTCGGTGCCCGGCACCTTGAAGGAGCCCAGCATGGAGCCGCGGGTGACCACGTCGGCCGGGTTGAGGGCCGGCGCCGGCGCGGCGGCGGCCACGGGGGGGGCGGCGACCGGGCGGTTTTCCAGCTGCTCGATGCGCGCCTGCATCTTCAGGAGCATGGCTTTCAGGTCTTCCACTTCGCCAGCGCAGGCGATGCCGGGCAGGGAAAGGACGCCGGCGGCGGTGAGGGCGAGGATCAGTTGCGGCTTCTTCATGGTGCGGACTCCCAATTTGACGGTGATGAAAACGGTTTCAGCAGGCAAGGCGCGCCCCTGCGCGGTGGGGCGCATCGAAATTCGGTCCGGGGTGAACCCCGTGTTATCGGGTGGGGGGGCCGCAGCCCCGGGGCGGGGACTGCGGCGGGAGGGCGTTTAGCCCTGGGCGGCGAGCACCGCGCGCAGGCTGGCTTCGAGCACGTCGAAGCCTTCTTCGAGCAGCGCGTCGTCGAGGGTCAGCGGCGTCATCAGGCGGATCACGTTGCCGTAGCTGCCGCAGGACAGCAGCAGGAGCTGGCGCTTGAAGGCTTCGGCGACCAGGGCCTTGGTGATTTCCGGGGCCGGGCGGGTGTGCTCGGCGTCGTGGAAGAACTCGAAGGCCACCATCGCGCCGAGGCCGCGCACGTCGCCGATGCACGGCGCCCAGCTGGCCATGTCGCGCAGGCGGGCCTGCATGCGCGCGCCGATCTGCACGGCGCGTTCGCACAGCTTCTCTTCTTCGACGGCGTCCAGTACTGCCAGCGCGGCGGCGCAGGCCAGCGGGCTGCCGGCGTAGGTGCCGCCGAGGCCGCCGGGGGAGACGGCGTCCATCACGTCGGCGCGGCCGACGATGGCGGAGATCGGGAAGCCACCGCCGAGGCCCTTGGCCATGGTGATGATGTCCGGCTGCACGCCGCTGTGCTCGATGGCGAAGACCTTGCCGGTGCGCGCCATGCCGGTCTGGATCTCGTCGGCGATGATGAGGATGCCGTGCTTGTCGGCCAGCGCGCGCAGGCGCTGCAGGAACTCGGTGGGCACCGGGTAGTAGCCGCCTTCGCCCTGCACCGGCTCGATGATGAAGGCCGCCACGCGGGCCGGCTCGATGTCGTTCTTGAACAGCAGCTCGATGCCGTGGATGGCTTCGTCGATGCTGGTGCCGTGCAGCTCGCAGGGGAAGGGGGCGTGGTAGATCTCGGCCGGGAAGGGGCCCATGCGCAGCTTGTACGGATCGACCTTGCCGGTCAGCCCGAGGGTCATGCAGGTGCGGCCGTGGAAGGCGCCGTTGAAGGCGATGATGCCGGGCCGGCCGGTGTAGGCGCGGGCCACCTTGACGGCGTTTTCGACGGCTTCGGCGCCGGTGCTCATGAAGAAGCTCTTGGCCGGGCCGGCCACCGGGGCGAGGGCGTTGAGGCGCTCGGCGAGGGTCACGTAGCCGTCGTAGGCGACGACCTGGAAGCAGGTGTGGGTGAAGGCTTCCATCTGGGCGGCGGCGGCTTCGACGACCTTCGGGTGGCAGTGGCCGGTGTTGACCACCGCGATGCCGGCCACGAAGTCGATGAAGCGGCGGCCTTCCACGTCCCACAGCTCGGCGCCCTTGGCGCGGCTGACGAACAGGGAGTGGGCCTGGCCCACGCCACGGGGCAGGGCGGCGGTGCGGCGGGCCATCATGTGGGCGTTTTGTTGTTGAAGCGCTTGGTTCATTGCTGTTCTCCGTATGAAGGTCTGGATGTCTTGATGGAAAAGGGGCTTGGGGGATCAGCTGTCGAGGCCGCCGAGGGCCACGTACTTGATCTCCAGGTAGTCATCGAGGCCGTGGCTGGAGCCTTCGCGGCCGAGGCCAGAGGACTTGACGCCGCCGAAGGGGGCGACCTCGGTGGAGATGAGGCCGGTGTTGACGCCGACCATGCCGTACTCGAGGGCCTCGGAAACCCGCCAGATGCGGCCGATGTCGCGGCTGTACAGATAGGAGGCGAGGCCGAACTCGGTGTCGTTGGCCATGCGGATGGCGTCAGCTTCGGTGGCGAAGCGGAACAGCGGGGCCATCGGGCCGAAGGTCTCCTCGCGGGCCACCGCCATGTCGGCGGTGACGCCGGTCAGCACGGTGGGCTCGAAGAAGCTGCCGCCCAGCGCGTGGCGCTTGCCGCCGGTGAGGACGCTGGCGCCCTTGGCCAGCGCGTCGGCCACGTGGTGCTCGACCTTGGCCACGGCGGCCTCGTTGATCAGCGGGCCCTGGGTGGTGCCGGGCTCCAGGCCGTCACCGACCTTGAGGGCCTTGACCGCCTCGGCGAGCTTGGCGGCGAAGGCGTCGTACACGCCGTCCTGCACCAGCAGGCGGTTGGCGCACACGCAGGTCTGGCCGGCGTTGCGGTACTTGGAGGCGAGGGCACCCTGCACGGCGGCGTCCAGGTCGGCGTCGTCGAAGACGATGAAGGGGGCGTTGCCGCCGAGTTCCAGCGACAGCTTCTTGATCGACGGCGCGCACTGGGCCATCAGGCGGGCGCCGACGGCGGTGGAGCCGGTGAAGGACAGCTTGCGCACGATGGGGTTGGCGCACAGCTCGGCGCCGATGTCGGCGGAGCTGGCCACGTCGCCGGTGACCACGTTGAAGACGCCCTTGGGGATGCCGGCGCGCTCGGCCAGCACGGCCAGCGCGAGGGCCGAGTAGGGGGTCTGCGGAGCCGGCTTGAGGACCATCGTGCAGCCGGCGGCGAGGGCCGCGCCGGCCTTGCGGGTGATCATCGCGGCGGGGAAGTTCCACGGCGTGACGGCGGCGCACACGCCGACCGGCTCCTTGGTGACGATCAGGCGGCGGTCGGGGAAGGGTGACGGGATGGTCTCGCCATAGGCGCGCTTGCCTTCCTCGGCGAACCATTCCAGGTAGGAGGCGGCGTAGGCCACTTCGCCACGGGCTTCGGCGAGGGGCTTGCCCTGCTCGCAGGTCATGATGACGGCCAGGTCTTCCTGGTTTTCCAGCAGCAGTTCGTACCAGGCGCGCAGCAGCTTGCCGCGCTGGGCGGCGGGCAGGCGGCGCCAGGCCGGCAGGGCGGCGTTGGCGGCGTCGATGGCGCGGCGGGTTTCCGCCGTGCCCATCACCGGCACGGGGCCCAGGCTGGCGCCGCTGGCCGGGTTGAGGATCTCGCTGGTGGCGCCGTTGTCGGCCCCGCACCACTCGCCGTTGATGAAGGCGGCATGGCGAAGAAGGGTGGAATCACAGATTTTGGGCATGAGAAGGGCTCTCCCGACACGAGTGGGATAAAAAAAGCGGAGGTGGATCAGGGGTTTAGGTTTTTAGCGCAATGCTCAGCGCGACTTTCCGGTGCGCAGCTTCTCGGAGCGCTGGCGGAGCCATTCGAGGGTCAGCAGCATGAGGGTGGAGAGCACGATCAGGATCGTCGCCACCGCGGCGATGGCCGGGCTGATGTTCTCGCGGATGCCGGCGAACATCTGGCGCGGCAGCGTGGCCTGGCCGGGGCTGGCGAGGAAGAGCGTGACCACCACTTCGTCGAAGGAGGTGGCGAAGGCGAACAGCCCGCCGGAGACGATGCCCGGGGCGACCAGCGGCAGGGTGACCCGGAAGAAGGTCAGCACCGGGTTGGCGCCCAGGCTGGCGGCGGCGCGCACCAGGTTGTAGTCGAAGCCCTGCAGCGTGGCGGTGACGGTGGTGATGACGAAGGGTACGCCGAGCACCGCGTGGGCAAGGATCAGCCCGGTGTAGCTGCCGGCCAGGCCGAGGGGGGCGAAGAACAGGTACATCGCGACGCCGACGATGACCACCGGCACCACCATCGGCGAGATGAGGATGGCGGTGAGCAGCGCCTTGCCGGGGAAGTCGCTGCGCACCAGGCCGATGGAGGCCAGGGTGCCCAGCACCACCGCCAGCAGCGTGGCGGCCGGGGAGACGATCAGGCTGTTGAGCAGCGCGTTGCGCCACACGTCGGAGCCGATGATCTCCTCGTACCAGCGCAGGGACGCGCCGGCCATCGGGTACATCAGGAAGGAGTCCGAGTTGAAGGACAGCGGCACGATGACCAGGATCGGCAGGATCAGGAACAGCAGGATCAGGCCGGCGATGACCCGGTGGGCATAGAACCAGGTCCGTTCGAGGGGCGAGGCGTAGGCTTGCAGCATGGGTTTTTCCTCTCAGCGGGCCTTGGCCGCGTTGCGGCCCTGGCCGGCGTAGCGGGAATAGACGACGTAGAGCAGCAGGGTGGCGCCGAGCAGCACGGTGGAGAGCGCCGCGGCCATGCCCCAGTTGATCGTCTCGTTGGTGTAGAAGGCGATGAAGTAGCTGGCCATCTGCTCCTGCGGGCCGCCGAGCAGGGCGGGGGTGATGTAGTAGCCCATCGACAGGATGAAGACCAGCAGGGAACCGGCGAACACGCCCGGCAGGGTCTGCGGGAAGTACACCTTCCAGAAGCTCTGGAAGGGTGGGCAGCCGAGGGACTGGGCGGCGCGCAGGTAGATCGGCGAGATGCCTTTCATCACCGAGTACAGCGGCAGGATCATGAAGGGCAGCAGGATGTGGGTCATGGCGATGTACACCCCGAGGCGGTTGAACACCAGCTGCAGGGGCTCGTCGATGAGGCCGAGGGCCTGCAGGGCCTGGTTGACCAGGCCGCCGGACTGCAGCAGCACGATCCACGAGGCGACGCGGACCAGGATGGAAGTCCAGAAGGGCAGCAGCACCAGGATCATCAGCAGGTTGCTGCTGCGGGTGGGCAGGCTGGTGAGCAGATAGGCCAGCGGGAAGCCGAGGACCAGGCAGCACAGGGTGACCACCAGGCTCATCCAGAAGGTGCGGCCGAGGACGTCCAGGTAGATGGCCTGGTCTTCGGTGGCGGCGACGATGGCGCCGTCGGCATCCACCGCGTGGTCGAGGGCAGCCAGCAGGTAGTAGCTGGTGTAGGGCTGGCCGGCGCTGGCCATCACCTGCCAGGTGCGGGGCTCGCTCCAGCGCGGGTCGATGGCGGCGAGGCCTTCCTGCAGGTTGCTGCCGTCGGGCAGCGGCAGGCTGCGGGCGGTCTTCATGATCAGGCTGCGGTAGCCGGTCATCTCGGTGTTGAGGCGCTTGGCGGCGGAGGCCAGTTCGGTGCTGCCGCGGGCGCCTTCCATTTCCTTCACGAAGACGGCGAGGGCCGAGGCCGGCGGCAGGCCCTGGCCGTTCCAGTGTTCCAGCGCGGCGGCGGTGGCAGGCAGGCCACCGATCACTTCGGGGTTGTCCACGCTGCGCTTGAGCAGCGCGCCGATCGGCCACAGGAAGGTCAGCAGCAGGAACACGGCGAGGGGGGCGATCAGCGCCAGGTGCAGCAGCTTCTTGCGCCGCTCGGCCCGCTGCAGGCGGGTCTTGAGGGGCAGCGTCCGTTCGGCGGGCGCGGCTGCAGCGTCGGAAGCGGTCAGGGTGGTGGCGGTCATGGGGGCTTCATCCATGGTGGTCGTCGGGGCCGGAGCCCGGTCGGGTGACGCCCGGCCAAGATCCAGGGCAGGGGAGGGGGAGGCGCTGCTCGGGGACATGGCGGGCGTCATTCGGCGGTCTGTTTACTTGGCGGCCCAGCTGTTGAAGCGCTGTTCCAGCTCTTCGCCGTGCTCGACCCAGAACTGGGTGTTGCTGGGCAGCGCGCTGGCGATGTTGGCGGCCGAGGTGGGCAGCTCGGCGGCGATCTGCGCCGGCATGCCCTTGGCGGCCTTCAGGTTGGTCGGGCCGTAGGGGATTTCGCCGGAGAAGACCTGCTGGTTCTCGGCCTTGCTGGAGAACTGCAGATACTTGTAGGCCAGGTCGCGGTTGGGGGCGCCCTTCGGAATGGCGTAGGACTCCACGTCATAGATGTTGCCGCCCCACACCATCTTGAGGTTCTTGCCTTCCTTCTGGGCGGTGGCGATGCGGCCGTTGTAGGCGGAGCTCATCACCACGTCGCCGGCGGCGAGCATCTGCGGCGGCTGGGCGCCGGCTTCCCACCACTGGATGGAGCCCTTGATCTGGTCGAGCTTCTTGAAGGCGCGGTCGGTGCCCTCCTTGGTGGCGAGCAGCTTGTAGACCTGGTCGGGCTTCACGCCGTCGGCGAGCAGGGCGATTTCGAGGGTGAACTTGGCGCCCTTGCGCATGCCGCGCTTGCCGGGGAATTTCTTCAGATCCCAGAAATCGGCCCAGCTGGTGGGGGCGGCCTTCAGCTTGTCGGCGTTGTAGGCGAGCAGCGTGGACCACACGAAGAAGCCGATGCCGCAGTCGGTGACGGCCTTGCCGATGAACTCGTCCTTGCCGCCGATCTTGCTGTAGTCGAGCTTCTCGTACAGGCCTTCCTCGCAGCCGCGGGCCAGCTCGGGGGATTCGACCTCCACCACGTCCCAGGTGACCTTGCGGGCTTCGACCATGGCCTTCACGCGGGCCTGCTCGCCGTTGTATTCGCCGGGCAGGATCTTGTTGCCGCTGCTCTTCATGAAGGGCTGGTAGAAGGCCTTGTCCTGGGCCTTCTGGTTGGTGCCGCCGAAGGAGATCAGGGTCAGTTCGCTGGCCATGGCGCTGCTACAGGACAGGATGCCGCAGACGGCGAGGGCGATGGTTTTGAGGGCGTGCATGGTGGTGGTTCTCCGGGTGAGGGATGGCGTGGATTGGGAGGAGCGAAGGGTGCAGCGGATTCGTCAGGCGCTCGGCGTGGGGGCCAGGGCGCGCAGGTGGGTGGCCGGGATGCCGACCTCGATGGGTTGTTCGGGGCGCAGCTCGTGGCTCAGTTGGGAGATCGGCGCCTTGACCATCAGGCTGGACTGGTTGCCGAGGTCGAGCTGCACGCGGACGTGGTCGCCCTGGTAGATGAGTTCCTTGACCTTGGCGCTGAAGCGGTTCTCGCAGCCGGCGGAGGCGCCGTTGAGGACGATGCGCTCGGGGCGCACCGAGACCACTGCGCTGCTGCCCACGGCGCCCACGTCAGCGGCCCGGGCCTGGACGACCGCGCCGCTCGGCAGGCGGATCGCACAGGCGTCGCCGTTACGTTCGAGCAGGGTGCCCTGGAAGGTGTTGCTCTCGCCGATGAAGCCGGCGACGAAGGCGTTGGCCGGTTCTTCGTAGAGGCATTCGGCGCTGTCGATCTGCTGGATCTCGCCGCGGTCGAAGACGGCGATGCGGTCGGACATGGTCAGCGCTTCGCCCTGGTCGTGGGTGACGAAGACGAAGGTGATGCCGAGGCTGTCGTGGAGGTGCTTGATCTCGATCTGCATGTGCTCGCGCAGTTGCTTGTCGAGGGCACCGAGGGGCTCGTCCATCAGCACCAGTTCGGGTTCGAAGACCAGTGCGCGGGCCAGCGCGATGCGCTGCTGCTGGCCGCCGGAGAGCTGCTGCGGGTAGCGGTTGCCGAAGGCTTCGAGGCGCACCATGGCGAGGGCGCGCTTGACCTTGGCGTCGATGTCGGCGGCCGGCAGCTTGCGCACGCTGAGGGGGAAGCGCAGGTTCTCGGCCACGGTCATGTGCGGGAACAGTGCGTAGTTCTGGAACACCATGCCGATGTTGCGGCGGTGCGGCGGCACCTTGTTGATGACCGTGCCGCCGACGCGGATCTCACCGGAGGTGGGCGTCTCGAAGCCGGCCAGCATCATCAGGCAGGTGGTCTTGCCGGAGCCGGAGGGGCCGAGCAGGGTGAGGAATTCGCCGCGGCGGATCTCCAGGTTGAGATCGCGGACGATGAGGGTTTCACCGTCGTAGGTCTTCTGGACGCGGGTGAAGGTGACGTGGGCTTCCTGCCCGGTACTGCCGGATTGTGCGGCCATTGGGTATTCCTCCAGGGTGCGGTTCACAGCGGTGCCGGATCGGTCGGCGCCGTTTGTTGCGAGTTCGTTAAGGCCATAGTAGGGTGCGAAATCGGTTCTGTAGAGAGCCACTTTTTACGTACTGGAAGGAACCACTTTGCGGGAACCTTTCCATTCGGGGCCAGTGGACCTGTTTGCCGGCAGGCGCGTATTGCGCTGCAGAACGGCGCGGCCGATGCTCCGAAACCCCTGATTGACGCAAGATTGACGCCACTTTTGCCCTGCCATGGATAACCGTCTGATCGTCGAATTGCTGCAGCAGCACCTGGCCCGCCAGCCGGAAGGCCTGATGCTGCGCATCCGCACTTTTCTGGCCTTGCGCCAGGCCATTCTCGATGGGCAACTGCCTCCCGGCACCCGCCTTCCGGGCACCCGTTCCCTGTCCCGGGATTTGGGCATGGGCCGCAATACGGTGCTTCGGGCTTACGAGCAGCTGTTCGCCGAGGGCTATATCGAGGGCCTGATCGGCGATGGCTCCTACGTGTCGGAGGCATTGCAGCGGGTCGGCCGCCATCCGCCGCCGAAGCGGCTGGTCGGGACGCGGCGGGAGGGCCTGTCGCGGCGTGGCGGGGAGATTGCGGCGGCGAGCAGCAGCAGCCGCATCCAGCGCGGGGCCTTCATGCCGGGGGTGCCGGATACCGAGAGCTTTCCGTTCGCGATCTGGCGGCGCCTGCTCAGCAAGTACTTCCAGCCGGCCCAGTCGCACCTGCTGCAGTACGCCCACGGCGGCTACGGCCCGCTCAAGGTGGCCCTCGCCGAGTACCTGCATGTGACCCGGATGATGAAGTGCTCGCCGCGCCAGATCCTGATCCTCAACGGCTCCCACCAGGCGGTGGACCTGTGCGCGCGGATGCTCACCGACCACGGCGACCGGGCCTGGATTGAGGAGCCGGGCTACTGGGGCTCGCGCAACGTGCTGCGCGCGGCGGGGCTCGACGTGCGGGCGATTCCCCTCGACGCGGGCGGTATCGCGCCGACTCCCGAGGATTGGGAGGCGCCGCCGCGCATCATGTGCCTGTCGCCGTCGAGCCAGTACCCGACCGGCGTGGTGTTGTCGCTGGAGCGGCGCCTGGAGGTGCTGGAGCAGGCCGAACGCTGTGGCGCGTGGATCATCGAGGACGACTACGACAACGAGCTGCGCTACCACAACCAGCCGCTGGCCTCCCTGTTCGGCCTGTCGCGGACCCAGCGGGTGATCTACGTGGGCACCCTGAGCAAGGTGATGTTTCCCGGCCTGCGCCTGTCCTACATGGTGGTGCCGGAGGATCTGGTCGATGCGTTCTCGATCGGCAACGCGGAGCTGTTCCGTGAGGGGCGGATGGTCGATCAGGCGGCGCTGGCGGAGTTCATCGATTCAGGCCACTTCACCGCCCACATCAAGCGCATGCGCGGCATCTACCGCACGCGTCGGGACATCCTGCTCGACGAGTTGGGGGCGCGGTTGGGCAACAGCGTGCGGGTTTCCGGCGGGCATGCCGGGCTGCAACTGGTGTATCTGTTCGATGCGCCGGTGGACGATGCAGCGCTGGCCGCCGATGCACTGGCCGACGGGGTGGTGGTGCGCCCCCTGTCCCTTTACTACATGGACCGCAGCCGCAGCGAGCCAGGGCTCAACCTGGGCTTTGCGGCCGTGCCGGACGAGCTGATCCGCCCGGCGGCGATCAAGCTGGCGCGGGTGGTGGAGAACCACCTGGACAGGGCCGCAAGGCGCGGCTGAGCGGCCTGCCGCCGACGGGGATACGAAAAAAAACGGCACCCGCAGGTGCCGTTTTTTTGTAACGAAGCGCAGGCTCCGCTTATTCCATCGCCTCGTACAGCGGCAGGGTCAGGAATTCCGGGTATTCCGGGGTCAGCGACATCTTGTCGAAGATCTCGGCGGCCTGCTCGTAGGTGGCGGTGTCCTCGCCCTGGGCGGTGACGGTGGCCTTCACCTTGGCCAGTTCCTCGGCGATCATCGGGCGGACCAGCTCTTCGGTGACCTTGCGGCCGTCGTCGAGAATGCCCTTCGGGCTGACCACCCACTGCCACACCTGGGAGCGGGAGATTTCGGCGGTGGCGGCGTCTTCCATCAGGTTGTGGATGGGCACGCAGCCGTTGCCGGCCAGCCAGGAGCCGAGGTAGTGGATGCCGACGTTGATGTTGTTGCGCAGGCCGGCTTCGGTGATCGGGGTGGTGGGACGGAAGTCCAGCCACTGGGCCGGGCCGAAGGAGCCTTCGACCTGCTTCTCGAACTGGTTCGGCTTGTCGCCCAGCACCTTGACGAACTCTTCCATGGCGATGGAGACGAGGCCCGGGTGAGCCACCCAGCCGCCGTCGAAGCCGTCGTTGGCGTCGCGGGTCTTGTCGTGGCGGATGCCGGCGAGGGCCTTTTCGTTGGCTTCCGGATCACCCTTGATCGGGATCAGGGCCGACATGCCGCCCATGGCCGGCGCGCCGCGCTTGTGGCAGGCCTGCACCAGGGCCAGTGCGTAGGAGCGCATGAAGGGCACTTCCATCGTGATGGCGCCGCGCTGGGCCAAGCAGAAGTCCTTGTTTTTCTTGAACTTCTTGATGCAGGAGAAGATGTAGTCCCAGCGACCGGCGTTGAGGCCAGCGGAGTGGTTGCGCAGTTCGTACAGGATCTCTTCCATCTCGAAGGTTGCGAGGATGGTTTCGACCAGCACGGTGGCCTTGATGGTGCCCTGGGGCACGCCACAGTGGTCCTGGGCCATCACGAAGATGTCGTTCCACAGGCGGGCTTCCAGGTGGGATTCCATCTTCGGCAGGTAGAAGAAGGGGCCGGCGCCGCGGGCGATCTGTTCCTTGGCGTTGTGGAAGAAGACCAGGGCGAAGTCGAAGATGCCGCCGCCGACGCGCTGGCCGTCAACGGTGACGTGCTTCTCGTCCAGGTGCCAGCCGCGCGGACGGATCTGCAGGGTGGCGATCTTGTCGTTGAGCTTGTATTCCTTGCCGGCTTCGTTCTTGAAGGACAGTTCGCGGCGGATGGCCTTGTAGAGGTTCACCTGGCCCTGGAGCTGGTTGTCCCAGTTCGGGGAGTTGGAGTCCTCGAAGTCGGTCATGTAGGAGTCAGCGCCGGAGTTGAAGGCGTTGATGATCATCTTGGCCTCGACCGGGCCGGTGATCTCGACGCGACGGCACTGCAGCGCGGCGGGCACCGGGGCGACCTTCCAGTCGCCTTCGCGGATGTGCTTGGTTTCCGGCAGGAAGTCGGGCATTTCACCGGCGTCGATGCGGGCCTGGCGCTCGACGCGGGCCTTCAGCAGTTCCTGGCGGCGGCCTTCGAAGGCGCGGTGCAGCTTGGCGACCAGCTCGAGGGCTTCCGGGGTGAGGATGGTTTCGTAGCCCGGACGAATCGGGGCATTGATCTGCATGCCGGCGGGGAGGGTGAGGCTCATGATGACTCCTGGTTGAGAAGTTGAAAGGGTTGAAGTTGTTCAGGCGCGGTGGCGCGCCACGTAATCGACGACATCGGTCAGCAGGCGTCCCTGGACGGTGGGGGTGACATCCAGTTGCTCGAGGGGCTGGCCGCTGCGGTTGATCCAGAATGTGGTATAGCCGAACCAAGTGGCGCCAGCGGCATCCCAGCCGTTGGACGACACGAACAGGATGCGCTCGGCCGGGCAGTCGAAGGCCTGCGGGGCCAATGCGTAAGCGTCGGCGGCGGTCTTGTACTTGCGCACCTTATCCACCGACAGCACGTGGTCGAAGAGGCCGTGCATGCCGGCGCTCTTGACGGCGACCTGCAGCATCTCCGGCGTGCCGTTGGACAGGATGGCGGTGGGCACGCCGGCTTCCTTCAGGGTGCGCAGTGCGCCCAGATTCTCGGGGAAGGGTGACAGGCAAGCGTACTGGTTCATCAGCTGGGTGCGGCGCTGGGCATCGAGCTCCAGCCCCAGCTTGGCGGCGGCGTACTGCAGGCCGTCCTGGGTGATGTCCCAGAAGGGCTTGTAGCGGCCGGACAGGGTGCGGATGAAGCTGTATTCGATCTGCTTTATGCGCCACAGTTCGGCGAGGGCGGCACCCTTGCCGGGGTAGAGCTGTTCGGCCAGCAGGCCCACCGAGTAAACGTCGAAGAGCGTGCCGAAGGCATCGAATGCAACAGCCTGGATTCGGGGCGCGTGCGCCATGCTCTTGAGGTCCTCGTCGGTAATGCGTTTGGTTGTTGGTGGTGCTGTGGGGCGCTTCTGCCGGGCTTCTGCCCGGTGGCACCGCTCGGTCAGCGTCTCCTCCACCACGTTGGAGCGAAGTTTATTTAATGACTAAACAAAAAAGAAGCCATAATAAAATCAAATGATTTTTTACTTTTAGTATTAAATGAGCAGCTTCAAGGAAATCGAGACCTTCGTCAGCGTGGCGACCCGCGGCAGCCTGTCGGCGGCGGCCCGCGCCGAGGGCGTGACGCCGGCGATGATGGGGCGGCGCATCGATGCGCTGGAGGAGCGTCTGGGGGTGAAGCTGTTGGTACGCACCACCCGCAAGCTGAGCCTTACCTTCGAGGGGAGTGCCTTCCTGGAGGATTGCCAGCGCATCCTCAACGACCTCGCCAATGCGGAGGCGTCGGTGAGCCTGGGCGGTGTGAAGGCCAGCGGGCACATCAAGGTGTCGGCGCCGGCGGGCTTCGGCCGACGCCACGTGGCGCCGCTGGTAAGGGATTTCCTCGCCGCCAATCCGGAGGTGACCTGCAGCCTCGATCTAAGCGACCGCCTGGTGGACCTGGTGAACGAAGGCGTCGATTGTGCGATCCGCATCGGCGAGCTGAGCGATTCGAGCCTGGTGTCGGTGCGCCTGGCGGACAACCGGCGGGTCGTCGTGGCAAGCCCGTCCTATCTGGCCCGCAACGGCATTCCGCAAACCCCGGACGAACTGGCACGCCATGATTGCCTGTCCCTCGACCCACAGCGAGGCTGGGTCTTCGCCGATCTCGACGCTACGGGGCGCACGCGCACCGTCAAGGTGTCGGGCCGTTTCGAGTGCAACGACGGGACGGTGCTGCACGAATGGGCGCTCGGTGGCATCGGCCTGGCCTGGCGCTCCATGTGGGAGGTGGAGCGCGATCTGGCGAGTGGCGCGCTGGTGTCGGTACTGGACGAATGGGCTGCGCCGGCCACCGGCATCTACGCCGTCTTTCCGCAGAACCGCCGCCTTCCGCTGCGGGTGCGGCTGCTCATCGATCATCTGCGCGGGGTGTTCGGACGTCTGGACTATTGGGGGGGCTGAGCCGTCTCGTTCTTGGCAACAATTCCGACATCAAATGCGAGACGCAGCCGACTGGGGGTCGGCTGCCCGAGAATCTCGCCCGGCCGGAATTGCCAGCGGCGTACGATCTCCATGTAGATTCCGGCGGCTAGGCAATGCTGTTCATCGCAATGCGGCACGACGCGATCCACCACCCCGTCCGCACCGATTGCCAGCTCCAGTTCGAAGCTACCGGGCATGACGTCGGACGGCAGATCTGGCCAGCCATGTTCATCGACCAGGGTTTGCAGTTCCGGCTCCCGCGTCAATTCAGACAGCTTGCGGTAATTCACCGGAATCACCATGTCTTGCAACGGGGAGGGCGTCTCGACGGGGGAGGCGGGGATGGAGGGCGATGATTCGTCGGGAACGGGAGACCCAGGGGACGTTTCCGTAAGCTGGACCGACGTGTCGAGCGCAACCACCCGCTGTGGTTCAAGGGGCGATGGTACCGCTTGCGGCGGTGTCAGCCGGACTGCCAGGGCTGGGTAAGCGCGAGATGAACTCTCCGGGAATGAAGTGTGCTGCAATCCGGATGCCGTGCCCGGCATGAGTAGCAGTGCGGCTGCATGGGCCGTGATGGAGGCCAGAGTCGCCAGACCAAGGCTGACGGGCGGTGAAAGGGGAGTGAGACGCATCGGAGGCATCGGCACGCGGCTGTGACGATATTGATGAGTCCACAATAGCCATTCCAGACTAGAGCTTGCTACCGTCTGTCGGGATTCACACACCGTCAGTCGTATGAAGCTCGCATTTCATCGGTGGCTGGGCCAGTCTAGGGTTGAAGGAGAGAACAATGAAACAGAGTGGCATGACGCTCATAGAGTTGATGGTGGTCGTCGTGATCGTTGGGATTCTGGCTTCGATTGCGGTGCCGGCTTACACGGCACATATCGTGAGGGGCAAGATCGCACAGGGAACCGAAGCCTTGTCGGAGGCCAAGGTGCGCATGGAGCAGAACTTCAATTCGATGCGAAGCTATTACGGGAATGCGACGGCGGGGACATGTCCTGATTTGTCGGCTGTCTTTTCGGACGCGCCGTTCTCCGTCGGCGTTGCATGTACAGCCACGACATTTACCGTCACGGCGACAGGTCAGGCGGCGAAGGGTATGAGCGGCTATTCGTACACAATCGATCAGTCGGGGAGCAAGACGTCAAAGACTCCGGCGTCAACAACCCAGTCCTGTTGGTTGATGACCAAGGATGCGACTTCATGTTGATCGGACATCATCGCTGCGGACGAGGTACGACCTTGATCGAACTGGTTGTGGCCATTGCGATCATCGGTATATTGGCGGCCATTGCAATGCCTCAATTGGGCGACTGGATTCGGCGAAATTCCGTCAGTTCGGCGGCCGAGATCCTGCAGAACGGCTTGCGTCAGGCGGAAGTGGAAGCAATTCGTCGTAATGCGCGTGTGGAATTCCTGCTGACCGATACTGCGCCATCGAAAGCAGGGATCGTTGCGTTGACCGCCGTGAATAACGGGGAAAACTGGGCGGTCCGGGTTCTTGACGATAGTTATGCGCCGCTCGTTGACACGGATCTGGCATACGTAAATAGCTACACGATGAAGGAGATATCGTCCGATATCACCCTGAGCGGTCCGGCCAGTCTCGTGTTCACTGGAAGCGGCAGAGTCACGGGCATTACGGGGGGGGCCATTACCGAATATCAGGTTTATCGGGTAACACGTACACTATCGGACCGGGCGTTATGCGTATTCGTAACTCCCGGTGGTGGCATCAAGGCATGTGATCCTTCGCTCGCCTCCGGCACGCCGTTTGCCTGCCAGCCCCTGGTGTCGATCGACAAGTGTCCGACAGCTTGAAGGAGTTGTGATGAATAAGAAGGGGAATGCTACCGGTTATGTGTTGCTTGAAGCTCTGGTTGCATTGTTGATCTTCTCCCTTGGCCTGCTCGGCCTGATCGGTTTTCAGGCTGCATCCATGAAGATTGCCACGGATAGCCAGTTTCGTACCGAGGCGGCGATGCTGGCGGACGAACTGATAGCAAAGATGACGGTATATAACCTCAGTAATGTTGCCGTGGATTTTGCGAGCCCCAGCGGTAGCCAGTTTACTGCGTGGCTGAATAATCGTGTCCAAGGGGCCAGTCGCCTCCCCAATGCGCAGGTCACCACTGAGTTCGCCTCAGTTTCCCATGCAACGACGACGACTCTCGTTGTGCGCCTGAATATCACCTGGTCTGTGCCAGGAACGACGTCGAATGGTGGGCGCGAAGTCGCCGGTGCATATGAAACCAGGGCGTTGCTTTTTTAGGATCGGCCATGCGTATGAATCCTGTCTTTCGCCGGGGCTTGCCAGAAAGCATGCGCGGGGTCAGCCTTGTTGAGGTGATGATCGGTCTGGTAGTGGGGTTGATTGCATCCTTGGTGGTAATTCGCTCCTTCACTGCCAGCGACATGTTCAGGCGCAATATCGGAAACACGGCCGATGCCGCGCAGACCGTGGCGATTTCTGCCGCCAGGCTTAATGCGTTGTTCGAGCAGGCCGGTGGATCATTCGTCCAGGGGCGTAATATCTGGGGATGCAGCCTCAAGGCGAAGCGCAACGGCGCTACGCTTTTGCCTGCTTCTACTGCTTATCCAGCTCCGTTCACGTCATTTCCGACGGCGGTCCGGGTGCTGCCTGTAGGCATCCTCGATGGCGGAACGGGTTCGGATATCCTGATGGTGATGGCCGGGAGTTCCCCATCGGCAAATCGCGGTATCGCATTTTCGACTTCCGATGGCTCGACTTTGCTGGTGAGCAATCCGAACGGGGTCGCAATTGGGGCTTCGGCAGGTTCCAGTAATGACCTCTTGTTGTCCGTTCCACAGGATCTATCCGTTGCTCCAGGTGATTGCCAAGTCGTTCAGGTTGCCAGCAATTATTCCAGCGGGTTGCCTGTGACCGATGCGTCGTTCGGCTACAAGGTCATGCCTGCATCGGCGGCGGTTGTCGCACCGGCTTCCTATTCGAGCATCAGGCTGAATAGCGCGAGTACTTCCTATGGGCTGTTGCCAACGTCGATCAGTGCTTCGAGTCCTTCGATTTTTCCTTTGGGGGCAGAGACAGCATCGACGTTCTCGCTGCTCTCCGTGAATACGAATGGAGAACTCGTCGAATATGATCTCTTGCAGCGTCGTGGGGCCGAACCGTTTGGTGAAAACGTAATTCTCATCAAGGCGAGGTATGGCGTTGATGATGGTGTCGGTGGAACTCCAAATGACAATGTGGTCGACGAATGGGTGTCACCAGCCGATTCAGAGTGGACCTTGGCAAAGCTGACGGATGGCAAGACGGCGACGGAGCAGAAGATCGACCAGATCAAGGCGATTCGGATCGGCGTCATTGTGCGGACGCCTCAGGTGGTGGTCAGCAATACGAAACCCACGACGCTTGTTCTGTTCGCCGACTTGCCGGCTGCACGGCAGGTCAGTCGGACTCTGAGTACCGACGAGCAAAAGTATGGGTACCAAGTCTTTGATTGGGTGATCCCGTTGAGAAACATGAAAGCCACGCCCAAATGACCCCGGGTGCCACCATGCCGTCTCGAATGCGTTCCGCCGTACTCGCGTCCCGTTCCCGAGGTGCGGTGCTGGCCATTGTATTAGTGGTTCTCGTCATCATGATGCTCGGCGGAATCTCACTGCTCAGGTCCGTCGATACGTCGACGATCCTGTCGGGTAATCTCGCCTTCCGGCGTGATTCGGTTAACCACACCACCGTGGGGCTCAATGCCGCAATGGCTGCGATGCAAAGGGCTGACTTCAAGGATCAGACCACGGCTGAGTGTGTTCCTACCGTCGCAGCCTGCGCGGGTGCATCGGCCAAGTGGCTGGCAATGAACTATTGGCCGCGTTTGCTGGAGGCCGATAGCAATGGGGTGCCGGTCATCATCAAGGACACCACGACATTCGATGCTAAGTTCGGAATCCGGCCGAATGCGACCGATGGAACCTCGGAGGATGGCAATAAGGTTCGCTTCCTGATCGAGCGGATGTGCTCTGACTACGGCCCGTCGGATGAAACCAAGTGCTCGGTGTCGGATAATTATGAACTGGGGGGCTCCTATCGCCAGGATAAGCCAGGGTCTATTTCCCTGCCTTTGTATCGGGTGACGATCCGCAGTGATGGGCCGAGAAATACCCTGACATATACCCAGGCTATCATCACTACACGTATCAAATAGCTGTTGGCGTCGATAAGGATGCTGAAGATGAAAAAAAATACTTTCCTGTGGCATTCGTGGGTGGCTCTTTCGTTGACTATCGGAGCCCCGATGGGTGGGGGAGCCGCCACGACCCCGTTGGCTGATCAGCCAGTTCTCGTTGCCGATGTCCCGGCAAACGTCATGCTGGCGCTGTCCGTTGAATTTCCGACAGCAATCACAAGAGCGTATCAGACGGACACCTTCGATACTTCTGGCGCTACGCGGTATATCGGCTATTTCGTACCGGAAAAATGCTATACCTATACGACTGTAGGGGGAGTCAACTACTTCACACCCAGCGGTTCCCTGACCCAGTCCAGCTCCGGCTATGCCTGCAATAACCAATGGAGCGGGAACTTCATGAACTGGGCGACGATGCAGGGGGCCGATACATTCCGGTGGGTATTGACCGGAGGTAACCGCCTCATCGATGAGCCGCAGGATTTTGCCCATGCCCCAAGCAGTGCTCCGTATGGTCGCACCGTACTGCAACGGGCTTATGCGTCCACACAGGGAAGTTATTTGACCAACAACTTTCCCGACCGTCTCCTGGCGCAGGCCAACGTGAAGAATTATACCGGCCTTGATCTCACCACCTATGGCTCCGGAGATGTCTGGATTCGCAACGGAGGCATGGGAACCCAGGTCCGTTTTGGGCAGGTCAAGGTGACCACGACGACCAAGAATGGCAAGACAACGACAACAACGACCAATCCCTGGACATGGAGTTCCAGCGGCAATTCCCCGAGCAACTGCACTTCCGGTGTGGCGTGCGCATCGTGGGACGTAAATGTCG
Source organism: Pseudomonadota bacterium (assembly GCA_018241685.1). Lineage (GTDB taxonomy): Bacteria > Pseudomonadota > Gammaproteobacteria > Burkholderiales > Rhodocyclaceae > Zoogloea. Next base: position 180,509 of record JAFEDJ010000069.1, on the reverse strand, counting down.
AGGTATGCCGTGACGACAGTACCGGTGCGGCGAGTTCCGAGGCGAATTGTGTCGCGTACAAGGATTCAACAGGGACGAAAACGGTTTACAAGCCCGTTGGCCTGATGCAGCGCTACAAGGAAAAGATGTATTTTGGAGCCTTTGGATACCTGGCGTTGAATGCGGCATCTTCTACAGATGCCAATGGCGTTTCGAACAACCAAAAGGATGGCGGTGTTTTACGGGCGAAGGTTCAGTCGATTTCGAATGAAATATCCGAAAGTGGGTACTTTTATACGAATCCCTATGGCGCCACGGACGTGGCCAATAGTGGTGCCATCAATTATCTGAACAAGTTTGGTTTGAACTCGCAGGGGTATAAATACTACGATCCAGTGAGTGAGCTATATGCTGAGGTTATTAAATATTTCGAACATAAGTCTCCTACCGCCTCTTATGTTTCCGGATTGAATGCGACATTAAAGGATGGTTTTCCCGTTTTTACGACCTGGAACGATCCTGCGGCGGATGCCAAATATCCGAATAGTGGACCGCTGGCTTGCAAGAAGAATTACGTCATCGGAATCGGTGATACAAACACAAACTATGACTGGAACTTGTCAGGGGCAACTTCCGTGACCTGGCCGTCCGATGTGGATGGCGCAAGCTCGGCCATGGGAAGTTATGCGACGACTAAAGCCTGGACTGATGCGGTTGGTACAGCGGAGGGCATCGGATCCCTGGGGTCTCTGGGAATAAGCAATGGCGGCTATTTCATTGCCGGTCTCGCATATTATGCGCATGCATCGAATCTCCGTCCGGACATCAGCACAACCGTGAAGCAGAATGTCACGACCTATTGGATGGACGTGATGGAAAGTGGCTATATTGCCAAGAACCAGTACTGGCTGGCGGCAAAATACGGTGGATACGTGAAGCAGGACAAGTCCATAGGTCTTTACGCTAGTGGGGACTACTGGAATCGGGCCGGTCGCACGTTCTCAGGCGCAGCTCTGCCTGATAACTATTACACGGCCAATAATCCGGATGCGATGAAGGCGGGCCTTGAGGCCGCATTCCAGAGCATTGCTTCGGGTAGTGGTGCCGCGACTGGCGCAGCTCTGTCGACCTCCACGATCAGTGCTACAACGGGGGGGGCCAATACGTACCAGAGTTACTATGACGCAACGTTATGGTCGGGTGATGTCAAGGCGGTGCAGGTTAATTCTGTCGATCCAAGTTTGGTGTTGAGCGATCAAAGTCAATCCACGACTTTGTGGAGTGCTTCGACAAAATTGAGCGCGCAGGGTAGCTCCGGACGCAGGATCGTGACGTTGGCTCCTACGGATAAGACCAAAGTGTCGCCCTCGTCCGCCGAATTGGTTGCGACTCCGTTTCAGTGGTCTAATTTGAGCAGTACGCAACAGCTCAATCTGAGCAAGACGGTTGCGGTCCCTGCAGGCGACGCAACGGATGGTCAGCGTATCCTGAATTATCTGAGGGGGGATCGTACATACGAGAGTACCGCGAGTACTTCAAACCTCTACAGGCAAAGGGGTGGGCTACTGGGGGATATCGTCGATTCCAAGGTCGTCTATCTTGGCGATCCGAGTGCCAGCTATGCAGATGGGGCTAATCCCGGTTATTCCGTGTTCAAGACAGCTAATACAGGCCGGAGACCGATGATTTTTGTCGGGGCGAATGATGGCATGTTGCATGCGATTGATGCCGGCTCATCCTCCAATGCCGGTAACGAGGTCATGGCCGTTGTGCCCTATTTTTTGTATGCGGGGCCGGACGCGAATCCGGAAGTGAGTGGTTTGCAGGCGCTCGCCCGCACGTCTTATGCTCATCACTACTACATGGATGCTACGGCGGAGATTCGGGATGTGGATTTCGCCCGGACTGGCGCTAAGTTGAGTTCTTTTGGCGCATCCCTGGCTTCTGACTGGCGCAGCCTCTTGGTTGTTGGGCAGGGGAAGGGTGGGCGTAGTTTCGTAGCCATGGACGTAACTAATTTCACAAGCCTGCCCTCTTCTGAGGCTGCGGCGGCGGGGAAGGTTCTGTGGGAGTACACGCATCCCGATATGGGTTTCAGTTTTGGGCGGCCTTTGATTGCCAAGACCCGGCGCTGGGGGTGGGTTGTGATCTTGACCAGTGGTTACAACAATACGGCGGGGGGGCACCCTGGAGAGGGGGCCATTTTTATTTTGAACGCGAAGACCGGGGCGCTTCTGGGATCCGCTCCGGTCTATACGGGCAGCGGCTCCTCTACGACGCCTTCTGGTTTGGCGCAGGTGGAGGGATATACGCCTAGCTATCAGGATTACACGCTCGACTACGTGTATGGAGGTGATCTGGATGGCAAACTGTGGCGTTTTGATTTTACGAGTGAAGATCGGGATTTGCCGTTGGTGATGAAGATCGCTGAATTCTCAATTGGCGGGGTAGGGCAGCCCATCACGACTGCGCCGAAGATTGAATATTCTGCGGATGATCTCAAGCGTTACGTTTTTGTTGGGACGGGGCGTTTGCTGGCTGCGGAGGATCTGAACAACGTGCAGCAGCAAACCATGTACGCCGTGCAGGATGGCACCAAGAGCGCTGCTTTTGGTGCGGAGAGCAATCAATTGGCGTTTCCTTCCGGCTTTTCGGCGTTTCCCGTCACGCGCGCGAACTTGGTGCCGGTGAGCGATCTGCTGGCCGGTGCGACGCTCTCTGCATCGACTCCGATGGGATGGTATTACGATCTGACAGGTACTCAGTCGCAAACCATCAGTGGCGTCAGTACGCTGGTTAGCCGGGAGCGGGTTGTCCTTAATTTGCAGGCAAATGACGGCGTATTGACCTGGGTTGGTACCCTCCTGACCAGTGATCCCTGCAATGCGAGTGTGAATGGCACTCTTTATTCCGTCCATTATGGTAGCGGTCAGAGTGTCCTGACCACCGTCAATGCGCAGGGTTTGAGTTCAACCATACCGTACTTAGCGGGTATTGCTGGTTTGACGGATACGTCGCTTGTCCGGTTCCGCACGAGTACCGGCCAGAGTATTAGGGTGCTGGGGACGGACGTGACCGGGAGCTCCAAGCTTTATGGCAGTTCGATTTCGGAGGGAGGAGAGCCACGCGTGGTCAATTGGCGCATTATTCGCAATTGAGTGTTGCATGGCGTACGAGCTATATGTATAATGCGCAGCTCTTGGAGCCGCTGTAGCTCAGTCGGTAGAGCAGCGCATTCGTAATGCGAAGGTCACCAGTTCGATTCCGGTCAGCGGCACCATAAATGCATTCGGGCCAACTCCAAAGGGTTGGCCTTTTTGCTGAGGCTTGAAGTTGCTCAAGTGAAAGTACTTGTCGGCTAAAGCTTTGAGATGTTTTTTTGAAAGTCAGCAGTGGCGGCATTAGCTCAGTTGGTAGAGCACTGGATTGTGATTCCAGGTGTCACCGGTTCGATCCCGGTATGTCGCCCCAGAATATAAAAGAAAAAGCCCTGAGAAATCAGGGCTTTTTCTTTTTTTACTGTGTTGGTGGTAATGCGCGGTGGGCGCATTACCAAAGCTGCTGTGGATTCTCTGTGGATTCTGTTAGGCCTTGCGTCCAAGGCCGCCGAGCAGAAATGCGATAGGACGCTGGGCTTTGTGAATTTCACGTCCCGCGGCAGGGGTTGTTGTGCTGCCTGCCTGTTGGGAAAGATCTTTTGGCGCTTCGTAGGGTTTGCTGAAGTCGAAGCCGTCTGGTGCGATGTGGCTGGGCTTGCGGCCCCGGGGTGCGGGGCGCTCCCGTTCGCTGGGTTTGCGACGATCGCTTGGACTGCTTTCCGATTGCTGGCGAGAGGTCGCTGCCGGAGCCTTGCGCCGACGGCCTGCTTCGCCTTCGAAGAAGTCGGCTTCCGGTTCATAGCCGTGGACGACCTCCTGCCGGATTTCCAGTTTGATCAGTTTCTGGATGTCGGCCAGACGATGCCGCTCTTCGGCGCTGACCAACGATACTGCTTTCCCCTTCTTGCCAGCTCGACCGGTTCTGCCGATGCGGTGGACGTAGTCTTCGGCGGTGTGGGGGAGTTCGAAGTTGATCACCGAGGGCAGGTCTTCGATGTCGAGGCCGCGGGCTGCGACGTCGGTGGCCACTAGCACGCGGATCTTGCCGCTCTTGAAATTGTCGAGTGTCTCGGTGCGGGCTTGCTGGCTCTTGTCGCCGTGGATGGAGTCCGCGGAGATGTCATGCCGTTCGAGGAAGTGGGCGAGCCGACTGCAGGCGAACTTGGTGTCCACGAAAACCAGAACCTGATTCGATGGGTCTTCGTGGCGGATCAGGTGAGCCAGCAGGTTGCGCTTGAGGCCGCTGGAAACGGGATGGACGATGTGGGTGATCGTCTCGCTGACCATGTTGCGGCGGGCCACTTCGATGAGTTGCGGATTCTTCAGCATCTGGTCGGCGAGTTTCTTGATCTCGTCCGAGAAGGTGGCCGAGAACAGCAGGCTCTGGCGATTGGCTGGCAGCAGTGAGAGGATGCGGCGGATGTCTGGGATGAAGCCCATGTCGAGCATCCGGTCGGCTTCATCCAGCACCAGGAACTCGACTTGGCCGAGGGCAATGGTTTTTTGCTGGACGTGATCGAGCAGGCGGCCCGGGGTTGCCACAACGATCTCGATGCCGCGGCGGAGCTCCTGGATCTGCGGGTTCATGTCGACGCCGCCATAGATGCAGGTGCTGCGCAGGGGCAGATGCTTGGAGTACAGCTTTACGGACTCGAACACCTGCATCGCCAGTTCGCGCGTCGGTGCGAGGATCAGCGCACGTACCGGGTGGCGGGCCGGGCTGGTCGAGGTGCTGGCGTGACGGGCCAGGCGGTTCAGCAGCGGCAGCGTGAACCCGGCGGTCTTGCCCGTGCCTGTCTGGGCTCCGCCCATGACGTCGTGTCCGGCGAGGACGACGGGAATCGCCTGGCGCTGGATCGGGGTGGGTTCGGAGTAGCCGGCGTCGGTGACGGCCTGCAGGATTTCAGGGATGAGCCCGAGTTCGGAAAACGACATGGATATGATCACGATGGCGGTGCTGTTTGTTTAGTGCACTGCAGCATTTAAGTAGGCAAGCATTATACATCGGAGCGCGCTCAGCGCCGCGTCAGATAGCACGTAACCTCTTCCCGGTCGTGATAGAGGTGTTTGATTCGCAATGTATATTTGATGCCCGCCGGGCGCAGGCGCTGGTCGATGAGGGCGCGGCAGCGTTCCACTTCCTCCTGGCGGCGCTTCATCGGCAGTTTGAGGTTGAAGATCGTGTGCCGGCAGCGTCCGCTGGCGATCCATTCGGCCATCAGGGGGGCGATTCGTGATGGTTGTTCCACCATATCGCAGACCATCCATTCGACGGGTTTTTTGGGGCGCCAGGTGAAACCGTCGGCACGCTGGTGCGTGATGAGGCCGGTCGCCAGTGCCGAAGGGGCCAGGGGGCCGTTGTCGATGGCGGTGACCCGCAAGCCCCGGCTGGCCAGTTGCCAACTCCAGCCACCGGGGGAGGCCCCCAGGTCGACGGCCTGCAGGCCGGCGCGTAGTGTGGCCTGTTGCTCGTCAGGCGTGAGCAGGGTGAGGATCGCCTCGGCGAGTTTGAGCGTGGAACGGCTTGGCGCCTCTTTGGGCATGCGCAGGCGTGGGATGCCCATTGGCCATGGCGAGGACTCGCTGGGCTGGCTGAGGCCGAGCCAGGCCTGCCGACTGCCGACCAGGAAAAGGTGCAGGCGCGGCAGGTGCGGTGTGTCGGGTCGCAGCAGGCCGGCTTGATCCAACGACTTCTGCAACAAGGGGCCGAAGCGTTTCAGAAAGCCCGATTGCTCTTTCCCGTCGTTGGTGTCGGGAGTCTCCAACAGAAGTGCCGAGAAACGCTCGCCGAAGGATGCGATGGCCTCCTTCAAGGGGGTCAGCCGGTCGCGCTCGGGCAGATCGTCGATGATCGCCAGAACCTGGAAGGCCTGGCGGGCAAAGATCAGCCGCGAGATGTCGAGGCGGCGCCGTATTTCATCGTGTGGGGCCGGGGTGTCCAGGGCGAGATAGACGAAACCGCCGTTGCTGGGGGCTTCGATCCGGCCCGCGAGGCGCCGACTTTCAGTCTGGAGCTCCTGGGCGGCATCGGCTTCGAAACCGGGCCGGCATTGGACGAGGACGCCGAGCGCCGGGTGAGGCTGGTTGACAGACGACATGACGGGCTGAAGGAGTGTCGTGGCAGGATGGATGTGTAGAATTCCGGAATATCCAGCGGCCACTGCCGTCAATTCCCGGCGCGGTGGCGGGCCGACTGGTGGCGGATGATAACCGATCGTTGTGCCGGGGCCGTCTCTTTACCGGGGTTTTGGGAGCTATTTCATGGAATATCGCCAGTTGGGGAACAGCGACTTGCAGGTTTCGTCGGTTTGTCTCGGTACGATGACCTTTGGCCGCCAGAACACCGAGGCGGAAGGGCATGCCCAGCTCGATGCCGCCTTCGCCCATGGTGTGAATTTCATCGATGCGGCTGAGATGTATCCGGTTCCGGCCCAAGCCGAGACCTACGGCGCGACTGAGTCCATCGTCGGCTCGTGGCTGAAGGGGAGGGCGCGCGACAAGGTCGTGCTGGCCACCAAGGTGGCGGGTCCGGCGCGCGGAATGGGCTGGATTCGCGGAGGACCGCAGGCGATGGATGGGGACAATATCCGGGCAGCGCTGGAAGGAAGCCTTCGGCGGCTCGGCACCGATTACGTCGATCTGTATCAATTGCACTGGCCGGCCCGCAATCAGCCCATGTTCGGGCAGTGGCGTTTCGATCCGGCCGCCGAGCGTCCGGCGACGCCGATTCGTGAGCAGCTGGAAGTCCTCGGGGAACTCGTCAAGGAGGGCAAGATCCGCTATGTAGGGCTGTCCAACGAGCACCCCTGGGGGGTGATGGAGTTCCTGCGGATTGCCGATGAACTGGGTCTGCCGCGGGTTGCCACCATCCAGAATGCCTACAACCTGCTCAATCGGGTCTTTGAGCAGGGGCTTTCCGAGGTGTGCTTCCGCGAGAAGATCAGCTTGTTGCCCTATTCCGTGCTGGCCTTCGGCCACCTGACTGGCAAGTATCTGGACAACCCCGGAGCATCCGGCCGGATTTCCCTATTCCCCAGTTTCGGGCAGCGTTATGACAAGCCGAATGTCCGTCCGGCGGTGGCGGCCTACGTGGAGCTGGCCCGACAACATGGCCTGACGGCAACCGAGCTGGCGATCGCCTTCGTGGTCGCGCAGCCGCTGGTGGGGAGTACCATCCTTGGAGCAACGTCCGTTGCACAGCTTGAAGCCAATCTACGGGCCGCCGAGCGGGTCTTGCCGGAAGCCGTGCTGGCCGGGATAGATGCAATACACCTGCAGTTCACGAATCCGGCGCCCTGACTATCGGTGACGGTCGTCGTTCGGGAGAAGTGCGTTGAGGGAAATCGTAGCAGCCCGCGATCTGAGCATTGGCATGTTTGTGGACGAACTCGATCGCCCCTGGCTGGAGTCGCCGTTCCTGCTGCAGGGCTTTCTGATCGAGAATGAGGCGATGCTTGGACAGGTGCAGCGGGAATGCCGCTTCGTATACGTTGATCGGAGTCGTTCCGTCGGCGATGCCTGGCGCTCCGATCCGAAGGTGCCGGAAGGATTGCCCGGGCATCGGCAGGCTTCAAAGGGGCCGCTTGATCTGGGAGCAAGGCGGCGTCCCCTCGATTTCTTTGCGCTGTTGCGGGCTCTGCGTGCGGGGGGCCTCGAACAGCAGGGCGATGGTGAGACGATCGATCTAGGCACGTCGAGTGCGAGCACCGTTGCAACGGAAGTGCCTCTCGAAACCGAGATTGCCGCGACACTCCCGGTCGTGGCCCGTGCGCAGGGTGTGCTGGAGCAGATTGCCCATGACGTGCAGAGCTGTCTGAATCCGGATCTGGAACGCGTGCGCAGTGTCGTGGCCGAAATGGTGTTGAGCGTCGCCCGCAATCCGGATGCGCTTCTGTGGTTGGTGCGCCTCAAGCAGACGGATCGTTACAGCTACGATCACTCCCTCGACGTTGCCGCGCACGTGATGATCTTCGGACGTGCGCTGGGGCTGGGGGAGGATGCTATCGCAACGCTTGGCATGGCTGGCATGTTGCAGGACGTCGGCAAGCTGCGGCTTCCTCAGCGCCTTCTGCACAAATCCGGCGGATTGACGCCCACGGAGTACGAGATTTTCAAGACTCACGTGGATTACTCAAGACAGATCCTGTCCGCATCTCCCCATGCAAGTTCGGCGATGCTCGAGATTGTCGGAAGACACCATGAGCGGGTGGACGGTAGTGGCTATCCGACTGGCTTGAGCGGGAAGGCGCTAGGCATCATGGCCGAGATCTCCGGTATCTGCGACGTCTACTGTGCGATGACCCGCGAGCGCCCGTACGGAGTGGCGGAGAGTGCCCAGACTGCGTTGGATGCGTTGCGCGCCCAGCGTGGGGGCTGCTTCTCTGCGAGTCTGATCGATCAGTTCGTGCAGTGCATCGGCCTCTATCCCGTTGGCACCTTGGTCGAGCTCAACTCGGGGGAAGTCGCGGTGGTCGTCGCGCAGAATCGCATCCGTCGCCTGAAGCCGAAGGTCATGATCCTCCTCGGGTCGGACAAGAAGCCGAACACCTATCCCCAGACTGTCGACCTCCTGTACGACCGGCCCGGTGCGGTCGGAGAACAGTATTTCATCGTGAAGGCCCTGCCACCCGGGGCCTATGGCGTGGTGCCATCCGAGTTCTATCTGAGATGAATACTCGAGCCCTGAACCCAGGTGGCCTGGTGGTGCCGACTTTCGATGGGGATGCCTTGGCGCGTCTGTTGCTGCGTTACGGTATCGGACCGGCGGAACAGGCGGCCATCAGGGCTTTCGGCCGGATGGTCGATGTGGATGTGCTGGCGGCTGGGCTTGCCGAACGCTTCGCCCATGTTGGCGAGGGGGGGGGGGCACCGCTGGATGCGTTTTGTGCCAGCCTGGCCCGTCTTGCCGAGTGGGATTTTTCCGCGACCTGGCTGCGGGAGTTGGTGAGGCGCTGGCTCGAATGCTATCTGGCAGGCGCCGTGGCCGAATTTCCTTTCCTGGCGACCGAAGCCCTCCTCGGGGAGTGCCAGGCCCAATTGCTCGGTGAGCGGAGCACGGCTCATCGCCTCGAGTTGGACATCCAGATGGCGTTGGTACGTCTTGGATTCTGTCTTGGCGGGGTGTTGGCCGAGGCGACGGTCGAGCAGGAGCAGGCCTTCCGCATCTGCGCCGAGGATGCCGATCCGGTGCTCGGCATTCCCAATCGGCGCCGCTTTCTAGGCCTGCTGACCGAGTACCTGAAGTGTGTCGGAGAGGGCGATGTGCTCGGCCTTGTGCTTGTCACCGCAGATTGGGGGTTTGCAGCCGATGTCCTCGCGCTGGATGAGCAGGATTGCTTGCGTCTGGCGCTATCCGATGCCATGCGGGCGGCGCTGCGCCCGCGGGATGTGCTCTGTGCCCTGGGAAATGCGGAGTGGGCGGTAATCTTGCCGGATCTGCGCAGTTCCGCGCAGGTATCCCTGGCGGCCTACAAGTTGGTGGATGCCTGCGATGCTGCACGCAGCAACGCGTTTCCGGCCTTGCGTGGCCGTTTTTGTGCCGGCGGCAGTTGGGCTCCGGAGCATGCCCGAAACGTTCTGGATCTCGAACGAACCGCGAGGATGGCGGTGAATGTGGCCAGGCGTTCGGGGCAGCTCTTCGATGTGTACTGTCCCGATGTGACGCGTCGGGCCGACAGGGACGCACATTTCGAGACCGAAGTGGCCCGTGCTTTCGAGGCGCGCCAGTTCCGGCTTTACCTGCAGCCACAGGTAGTGTTGCCGTCGCGCCGGCCCGTGGGGGCCGAAGCCTTGCTGCGGTGGACCGACAGTGAAGGGCGGGCGGTGTCCCCAGGGCGTGTTTTGCGTGTCTTCGAGCGCCTGGGACTCATGGCCGATCTGTCCCGCTGGGTGATCCAACAGGCCGCCCAGAGCCTCGCTGCGTTGGATGCGGCCGGTTGCGAACTGCGGATCTCGGCCAATCTGGTGGCGGAGGATCTGCAGGATCCGGAGTTGCCCCTCTTCATCCGGCAGACCTGCGAAACCTGGCGGATCAGTCCGTCCAGGCTGTGTTTCGAGTTGACCGAGGGGGGGCTGGTGTCGAGCGAGGGCATGTCCGTGCGTACGCTCGAGGCCTTGAAAGGAGGCGGCGGGCGCTTGGCGCTGGACGATTTCGGCACCGGCTATTCGTCCATGGATTACCTGCGCCGTCTGCCGGTGGACGAACTGAAGATCGACAAGTCCTTCGTCGAGCGTATCGTCCAGTCGGCCAGCGACCGCTCCATCGTCGAGTTGATGGTGCGTATCGCTCACGCCTTCGGCCTGGAGGTCGTGGCCGAGGGCGTAGAGAACGAGGAAACCGAAAGCATGTTGGTCGCCATGGGCTGCGACTGCGCCCAAGGGTATCTCTATGCGTCGGCCATGCCTGTTGACGTGTTTATCGACTGGTGGCGGGACGCGGTCCGTCAGGAAGATTCTCCGCCTTCTGGCTGAATCGTCCCGCGGTGGTCATTCCTTGGCGCGGCGGCGTTTGCGCGGAGTTTCGTCTGCGGCGGCTGAGTCAGCATCGTTCTTGGTGCCGTCTTCGCTGTCCGTGGCGTCATTTTGCGTATCAGCGTCGACACTCTTGGCTTTGGCCGGCTTGGTTCCGGGTGGGGTGGGCGGTGGAGGCGGGGGAAGCTGCGGCGCGACCTCGCTGATCTTGTTCTCCGCCATGTAGTCGTTCATTTCCTTCCAGCCAGCAAACACCGAAGCCTTGGATGCCCCCTGGTTAAGTGTGAAGCAGTCTTCGATCGCCCGTCCCGCATGCCGGCAGGCGCTGCCGATTGCCTTGCCTTCGGCCTCGGTCTGAGCGGCGGCCTTGCTCGGGTCTGGTATGCCCAGGCGTTCGCAGCCGCCGAGCAGGGCGGTGGTGCCGACAATCGAAAGCATCAGGCGCAGGGAGAGTTTCGTCATGGCTCGCTGGTCGCGTTGCATTGACCTCGTAAACGGCCTCCATGCGGGGGACTTGAACGTCTTGTCACGAATCCGGGCGGGCGGAGCAGGGCGCTTCTTACTATAATCAGCGCCTGATTTGCGTCTTCCTGTCGATGGACCTCTTCCCCATGAATATCTTCAGTCGTACCGCCCTGCTGGCGGCGTTCGGCGCTGTGTGCGTCTCCCCAGTCATGGCTGCCGCAGCCAAATCGCAGCCAGCTGCCAAACCACAGGCCTCCCGTGCCGCGCCGGCGGATGCCGCCGTGAAAGAAGTCGAACTGGTGCACAGCCTTGGCGCTGACAAGGGCGAGCAGTTGCAGAAACTGGTCGATCGCTACAACGCGACCAATCCGGCGGTCAAGGTGGTGGTGCGTGAGCGCCGCTGGAACGACGGCGCGTTGCCGGACATGATGATCCTTGGCGAGCGGGACCTGCCTGGCTTCCTGAGTGGCGCGACACGCTATCGCCCGCTTCATCAGGTCATGAAGGATGCCGGCGAGCGTTTCGAGACCCTGCGTGCGCCGGCGATGATGACGCCGACTCCGCTCGATAGCGCCAATCGCCTGGTTGCCCTACCGGTCGGTCTGTCGACTCCGGTGATGTTCTACAACAAGCAGGCCTTCCGTGACGCGGGTGTCGATCCGGATAACGCACCAAAGACCTGGCAGGCGCTGCAAAAGACCCTCGGCCAGCTGGTTGCGCACGGCGCCACCTGTCCTTACACCACCGCCCAGCCGGCCTGGATTCTGGTCGAGAACATGAGCGCCTGGCACAACGAGCCGGTCGTCTCCGAAGGCAAGAGGGCCAGCCTGACCATCAACGGCATGCTCGAGGTCAAGCACGTGGCGATGCTGTCTTCGTGGGTGAAGGCTCGCTACCTGCATCTCTTCGGCCGCGACGACGAAGCCACCGAGCATTTCGCCAAGGGCGAGTGCGCGGTCCTCACCGCGCCCTCTGCCGCCTTCCCGACTTTGCAGCGCCAGGCCGGGTTCGAGGTTGGTGTGGCAACGCTGCCTTACCATGAAGACTATTACGGCGCGCCGCAGAACACCCTCGCTGACGGTCCGGCCATGTGGATTGGCGCAGGCAAGAAGCCGGCCGAGTACAAGGCCATCGCCCGTTTCGTGAGCTTCTGGCTGAGCAGCGAGAGTCAGGTGGAATGGCAGCGCACCGCGGGTTACCTGCCCCTCAACCGTGCAGGCCTGCTGGCTTCCGAAAGCCGCTTGCTGGCGGATGACCTTGCGGCCATCCGCATCGGCGTGCAGCAGCTGACCCACAAGCCGGTGAGCTCCGTGTCCCGGGCGAGCAGCTACCCGCAGCGTGCAGCGGTCCGCCGCATCATAGAGGAAGAGCTGGAGTCCGTCTGGGACGACCGCAAGCCGTCCAAGCTGGCCCTCGACAATGCCGTGTCGCGCTCGCGCGCGCTGGACTGATCGAGGTCTGAGTGACCATGGCCGGCTGGGTGTGGCCTGAGCTGCTAGCGCACCGCTGCGGCGGTGCGCTAGCGCCGGAAAATACCCTGGCTGGGCTCGAGATCGCGGCCCGGCTCGGTTGTCGGGCCGTCGAGTTCGATGTGATGTTGTCCGCGGATGGCCAGCCTTTCCTGATCCACGATGAAACGTTGGACCGCACCGCCGGTCGAGGGGGGAGGGTTGCCGAGCTGAGCGCGGCGGAGTTGTCCGCCGTCGATGTCGGTCGTTGCTTCCATCCAGCTTTTGCCGGCGAGACGATCCCCACCTTTGCCGCGGCCCTCGAAAGCTGCCGGCGTCTCGGGTTGGCAGCCAATGTGGAGATCAAGCCGGCTGCCGGCCATGACAGGCAGACCGGGCAGGTCGTCGGGCGTATGTTGAGTGCCGCTGGCGTTGCTGGCCAGCAGGTTCTGTTGTCTTCCTTTTCCGTTGATGCCCTCGTGGCTGCCATCGAGGAAGCTCCCGACCTTCCCCGAGCCTTGCTGGCGGAGCGCCATACCCGAGCGGCCCTCGATACCGTGCGGCAACTGTCCTGCGTTGCGTTGAATCTGTCACGCCACTGGGTCACTGAGGCCGATGTCACCGCCGTATGCGACGCGGGTTTTGCGGTGATGATCTATACGGTGAACTCCCGTGCGGAGGCTCGGCGCCTGCTGGATTGGGGTGTTTCCAGTGTGTTTTCAGACCGTCCCGATCGTCTGTCCGCACCTGTGACGGAGTCGTGAATTACTTGACCGGCCCGGCTTGACGCCACCGCGGTCGGCCCCCTACCATCGCGTTTTTCCTATCCTGGGCATGGTCTTGTCTCTCACGCAGCTTTACGCGCCGATCGCCGAAGACATGAAGGCGCTTGACGCCGTCATTAGGGAACGCCTCTACTCCGACGTGGTCCTCATCCGCCAGGTGGCCGAGTACATCATCGGTAGCGGCGGCAAGAGACTGCGTCCGGCCATGGTCTTGTTTACTGCTGGTGCGGCCGGTTATCAGGGCAGCTACCACCGTGAATTGGCCGCGGTCGTGGAGTTCATTCACACCGCAACGCTCCTGCACGACGATGTGGTCGACGAGTCCGAATTGCGCCGTGGCAACAAGACGGCCAATGCACTGTTCGGAAATGCGGCTTCCGTGCTGGTCGGGGATTTCCTTTATTCCCGTGCATTCCAGATGATGGTCGGCACCGACAACATGAAGGTGATGCGCGTTCTCGCGGACGCCACCAACGTGATTGCCGAAGGCGAAGTCCTGCAATTGCTCAATTGCCACAACGCCGACGTCGCAGTGGATGATTACCTGCGCGTGATCCGTTACAAGACGGCCAAGCTATTTGAAGCGGCGGCCCGGCTCGGCGGTATTCTGGGTGGCGTCGGACAGGAACTCGAGGACAGCCTCGCTGCCTTCGGCATGCATATCGGTACGGCTTTCCAATTGATCGACGACGTGCTGGATTATTCCGGCGAAGAAGCGGATACCGGCAAGCATATTGGCGACGACCTGGCCGAAGGCAAGCCGACCCTGCCGCTGATCCACGTCATGCAGCACGGCACGTCCGAGCAGGCGGCCTGTGTACGCAAGGCTATCGAGACCGGCGGACGGGACGACTTCGCAGCGGTGCTGAGTGCCATTCGTGAATCCGGTGCGATCGAAGCCACCCGTAAGGTGGCTGAAGAAGAGGCCAAGCTCGCGCTTAATGCGCTTAATCAACTTCCCTCTTCCATTTTTAAAGAATCGTTGGTAGAATTGTCGTCCTTCGCAGTTGCACGGAAATACTGAGCTTCGGCAGATTTAAAAAGTATTAAAAAAATACTTTACAAAGTCGAAATTAAGTGTAAAATGAACGTCTTCTGTTTTAGGGAATTAGCAAAGCAGCGCTAATTCAGCAGTAAAGCGTCGGGGAATAGCTCAGCCTGGTAGAGCACTGCGTTCGGGACGCAGGGGCCGGAGGTTCGAATCCTCTTTCCCCGACCACCAATTCAAGTGCAAATAGAAGTTTTATTTGCACTCAAATGAAAATGGAGCAAAGTCAAAATCGACTTTGCTCCATTTTCATTTCCACTGCCGAAATCGGCAAATACGGCTTACTGGCGATGCTATCGATGCCCGCTTCCCGCTGTTCCCTCCTGTCACTGTCTGTACGGGCATCCGGTCAGTCAGTTGCAAGGGGGTTCTGCTATAAGCATGTGTCGTTTTTCCTGGCACAACGCCTGCCGCATCCACATCCCGTGATTCCCTGCCGCAGTTGGAGCCCGAGCGCTTCGACTGCGTGTTGCCACGTCCGCTTTGCGGAACGTGGGCAGGGGGTCACCGACTCTGCTGATCTCCAATGATTGTCAAAGGCCCCCTCCGACCGGATTTTCTCACTGAAGAAACCCTGGCGGACCTTTTCGAGGCGACCGCAGGTCGTCATCCCGAACGCCCGGCCCTGATCTGGGGGACCGAGCGCCTGTCCTACCGCATGCTCGACGAGCGAGCGGATCTGATGGCGCATCACCTCATCGAGGCGGGTGTGACGCCCGGCGACATCGTCGGCCTGTGGCTACCCAGAGGCATTGACTTGCTGGTGGCCCAACTGGCCATCGCCAAGACCGGCGCCGCCTGGCTGCCCTTCGACGCGGATGCGCCGGCCGAACGCGTTGCGGTGTGCCTGAAGGATGCGCAGGGTGTCGGGCTGATCACGCAGCGGGAGCGCCCCGCGATCGAATGTCCGGCGTGGTCGCCGATGGAACTGTTGCGCGATGCCGTGCTGCCCTTGCGCCGCCGGAGCGGCGCCAGCCCGGACGATCCGGCCTATGTGATCTACACCTCGGGGTCGACGGGCGTCCCAAAGGGCGTGCCGATCAGCCAGCGGGCGATCTGCCATTTCCTGCGCAGCGAGAACGAGGTGCTCGGCATTCGCGGTGACGACCGGGTCTACCAGGGTTTCTCGGTCGCCTTCGACATGTCCTTCGAAGAGATCTGGATCGCCTATCTGGTCGGCGCCAGCCTGTGGATCGCGCCGCAGGAGATCACCGCCGATCCGGATGCCTTGCCGAAGGCGCTGCAGGAGCACGGCATCACCGTGCTGCATGCGGTGCCGACGCTGCTGGCGCTTTTCGCGACCGATGTGCCCGGCCTGCGGCTCATCAACCTGGGTGGCGAGGCCTGCCCCCAGTCTGTGGCCGACCGCTGGGCGACGCCGTCGCGGCAGGTCTTCAACACCTATGGTCCGACGGAAGCCACTGTCTCGGCCAGCATCACTGCGCTTAGGCCGGGTGAGGCGGTGACCATCGGCCGGCCGCTGCCCAACTATGGTTTGCTCGTCGTCGATGCCGACATGAAACTGCTGCCCGCCGGCGAAACCGGCGAATTATGCATTTTCGGCCCGGGGGTCGCTGCCGGCTACCTGGGCAGGCCCGAACTGACCTGCGAGAAGTTCCGGCCCAATCCGTGGGCCGAACATCCCCACGAGGCGAGCCTGTACCGCACCGGCGACCTGGCTCGCATCGACGGGGAGGGCCGGGTGGAGTGCCTGGGGCGGGCCGACGACCAGGTGAAGGTGCGCGGCTTTCGTGTCGAGCTGGGCGAGATCGAGGCTGCGCTGACCCGCCGGCTCGTCAATGCGACGGCGGCAGTGGTGCTCAAGCCGGTCGGCGAACTCGAACAACTGGTCGCCTACATCATGGCGGCGGAAAGCGGGCGGCTGGACGTGGCGGGCCTGCGCGCCCATCTGCGTGAGACCTTGCCGTCCTACATGGTGCCGAGCCACTTCGAGCTGATCGAGACGATCCCGCGCCTGACCTCGGGCAAGATCGACCGCAAGGCCTTGCGTGCGATGCCGATGAGCGTGCCGACCGCAGCGACCGAGTCGGACGAGCCGGTTACCGAAGCGGAGGTCGCACTGTTTGCCGGCCTGGCCCGCTTCTTCCCAGGGCTTCCGATCCGCCGGGACAGCGATTTCTTCAACGACCTCGGCGGTCACTCCCTGCTTGCCGCGCGCCTGGTGTCCGCACTGCGGACGGATCCACGTTTTGCCGGCATGACCGTGCGCGACGTGTATTGCCAGCGTCGGGTGGAGGACATCGCGGCGGCGATGGAGGAGGGCGCCCGCCGCCACTCGGCGGTCAGCTCGCGCCCCTTCGTGCAGGTGCCGCCGCTGCGGCGCTTCCTGTGCGGCCTCGCGCAGGCGGTGACGCTGCCCTTCATGATCGGCCTGCACATCCTCAACTGGCTGGCACCGTTCTTCACTTATCACTTCTTCACCGGCGATCCGGGGGACAGCGTGTGGCGCGCGATGGGCGCGTCGATGCTGGTCTTCCTCGGCACCTACCTCGTCACTTTCGGCGTGGCAGTGGTCGCCAGCCGGATCCTGCTGGTCGGCATCCGCCCGGGGCGCTACCCCCTGTGGGGCGCGACCTATTTCCGCTGGTGGCTGGCCGACCGTCTGCAGCAGACCGCACCGGCCTACCTGCTGTCCGGCTCTTCCCTGTATTGCGGCTACCTGCGCGCTCTGGGCGCGCGTATCGGCGAGGACGTGGTGATCGGCTCGGTGACGATCCGCCAGCCGTGGCTGCTGTCCGTCGGCGACGGCGCCAGCATCGGCTCCCAGGTCAACCTGGAGAACGTACGCGTCGAGGGCGGGGAGCTGATCGTCGGCGCCATCGACATCGGGGCGGAGAGTAATGTCGGCTCCTACGTGGTGCTGGAGGACGACACGGCGATCGCGCCCCATGGCCGCATCGAAGGCCTGGCGGCCTTGCCGCGGGGGGGACGGATCGGCGAGCGGGAAGTCTGGGACGGTTCGCCGGCTCGTTACGTGCGCCACCTGACGGATAAGGAAAGGCTGGTTCGGCCCCCGGTCAGTGCCCTGCGCCGGAAACTGGAAGCGCTCTTCTTCGGGCTGGGTGCCGCAATGACGGCCTTGCTGTTCTTCCTGCCGATCTTTCCGACCTTCGTGCTGATTGATGCGCTCGACGATGGCGCCTTCGATCCGTCGGCAGCCGGAGCCCACAGCTATCTTTGGGCGGTCATGCGCTATACGGTGCTGGCGTTGCCGGCCAGTAGCGTACTGGTCATCGGCACCGCGTTGATCGCCGCCGCCATCCGCTGGCTGGTGCTGCCGCGCCTGCTGCCGGGCACCTGGCCTGTGCACAGCAATGTGTATTGCCGCAAATGGCTGGCCAACCAGATCCAGGTGGCCAGCCTCAATGTGCTGCACGGGGTGTACGCGACGATTTACGCGCCGGTGTGGTATCGCCTGCTCGGCGCCAAGATCGGTCGTGACGCGGAAATCTCCACCGCGATGGGCATCGTGCCGGACATGCTGACCCTCGGCGACGAGGCCTTCATCGCCGACGCGGTGATGCTCGGTGATGAGAAGATCGACGCCGGCTGGATGTCGGTGGACAACACGGTGATCGGCCAGCGCAGCTTCGTCGGCAATGGCGCCTACGTGCCCGATGGCACGACGCTGCCTCCCGGTGTGCTGCTCGGCGTGCAGTCGAAAGCGCCCGCTACGGAAAGGATGGCTTCCGGCCAGACCTGGCTCGGCTCGCCGGCACTGGAGCTGCCGTCCCGTGAGGAGGTGATGGGCTTCCCGGATTCGCTGACCTTCCGCCCGTCCATCTGGCGACGCATCGGGCGCGGCATCGTCGAGGCCGCGCGTATACTGATTCCCTTGTCGCTGATCATCGGCGTCGGCTACGTGATCGTGTTGGCTGCGATGCCGGCCGCCGCCGACGAGAATTGGTTCAAGCTGTCCTGGCAGCTGACGCTGGCGGGCATCTGCTACGGCATCGGCGGCTTCCTGCTGGTGGTGCTGCTCAAGTGGTTGCTGATCGGCCGCTACCGGCCGCGGGCGATCCCCATGTGGACGCCCTTCGTGTGGGTCAGCGAGGCGGTCACCAGCGTCTACGAATCCATCGCCGTGCCCAACTTCCTCGAATACCTGCGCGGCACGCCGATGCTGCCGGTGGTCCTGCGCCTGATCGGCGTGCATACCGGGCGCGGCGTGTATATGGATACCACCGACATCACCGAGTTCGACTGCGTGACGATCGGCGATCAGGCCGAGCTGAATGCTTGGTCGGGGCCGCAGACCCACCTGTTCGAGGACCGCATCATGAAGATCGGCCGCATCGACATTGGCGCGCAGGTGACGGTCGGCGTACGCGGCACCGTGCTGTACGACAGCCGGATCGGCGACGGCGTGCGCCTCGGGCCGCTGACCCTGGTCATGAAGGGCGAAAGCCTGCCGGCCCAGACGGCGTGGAGCGGCTCGCCGGCCCAGCCCTGGCAGGGCTGAAAAACGGGCGATTTCAGTACTGCACCTGAAAAGCTATTCGGCATGCAGCTGCAAAGCTCATAAGAATTGCTTGGTTGGGCCCCCGGAGGGGCGGGACTAGAGTCGGGCCTTCGCGTATTTCGTTGGTCCGCATCATGTCCCGCCCCTCCGCGCCCGCCCAAAGCCATCGCCCTTTCTGGGACGAAGCCCTCGAAACCCAGTCCCGCGCCGATTGGGATGCTCTGAAGCTGCAGCTGCTGCAGAAGCACCTGCATCACGCCTATTACAACTCCCCGTTCTACCGGGCCAGCTTCGATGCGGCCGGCGTGCATCCGGAAGAGGTGCGCAGCCTCGACGACATTCGCCGCTTCCCCTTCATCAACAAGCAGACCCTGCGGGAGCGCCAGCTGGCACTGCCGCCCTTCGGCGACCTGGTGGCGGTGCCCGAGCGGGACATCGTCTATATCTCCGCCTCCAGCGGCTCGACCGGCGTGCCGACGGCCTCACCCTTCAGCGCCACCGACTTCGACGAGTGGATCGACTACGAGGCGCGCCAGTTCTGGTCGTCCGGGCTGCGTCCGGAGGACCGCTACGCCCACTCCCTGAACTTCTCCCTGTTCGTCGGCGGCCCCTGCGTGCTCGGTGCGCAGAAGCTCGGTGCCTTGTCGATCCACGCCGGCACCGTGCCGTCCGAACGCCTGCTGGCCATCCTGCGCCAGTTCCAGGTGACGGCGATCTGGACCACGCCGTCCTATGCCTGGTACCTGGGCGAGACGGCGATCAAGGAAGGCATCGACCTGCGCAAGGACCTCGCCGTGCGGCGCATCTTCGTGGCCGGCGAACCCGGCGGCTCGATCCCGGAAACCCGCCAGCGCATCGAGGACCTGTGGGGTGCCTCGGTATATGACTACTACGGGCTGTCGGACATCTTCGGCTCCTGCGCCGGCATGTGCGAGGAGAAGGACGGCCTGCACTGGGCCGAGGACCACATCCTCGTCGAGGTGCTCCACCCGGAGACCAACGAGCCGGTGGAAGAGGGCGGCCGCGGCGAACTGGTACTGACCACGTTGAAGAAGAGCGCCCGCCCGATGGTGCGCTTCCGTACCGGTGACATCGTGTCCTTCACCTCCGAGCCCTGCGGCTGCGGGCGTACGTCGATCTGTCTGCAGGGCGTGCATGGGCGCCTGGACGACATGCTGATCATCAAGGGTGCCAATCTCTTCCCCAGCGACGTGGAGGCCATCGCCCGCCGCGACCACAACCTGACTGGCGAATACCGGCTGATCGTCGAGCGGGAGAACCACCTGGACCGGCTCACCGTGGAGCTGGAGCGCAGCGCCGCATTCACTGGCAGCAACGAGGAACTGGCCCACCACTTCGGCCGCCAGCTCAAGTCGATCACCGGCGTCAGCGCGGTGGTGACCATCCTGCCGCCCGACACCTTGCCCCGCGCCACCCACAAGGCCAAGCGCGTCGAGGACCGCCGCAGCGGCGTGTGGGCCTGAGCAGGCCGGCATACGAAACGACAACAGACCGATACAGACAGACCAAGGAGCGCTTCCATGACCGACCGTAAAGCCGCCTACCGCTTCGAAACCCTGCAGGTCCATGCCGGCCAGCAGCCGGCGCCGGGCACCAATGCCCGCGCCGTGCCGATCTACCAGACCACGTCCTACACCTTCGACGACGCCGACCACGGCGCGCGCCTGTTCGCGCTGAAGGAGTTCGGCAACATCTACACCCGCATCATGAACCCCACCACCGACGTCTTCGAGCAGCGCATCGCTGCGCTCGAAGGAGGCGTCGCGGCGGTGGCCACCAGCTCGGGCCAGGCCGCCCAGTTCCTGGCGATCACCACCATCGCCCAGGCCGGCGACAACATCGTGTCCACCAGCTACGTGTATGGCGGCACCTACAACCAGTTCAAGGTCACGCTGCCGCGCCTCGGCATCGACGTGAAGTTCGTCGAGGGCGACGATCCGGAGGACTTCCGCCGCGCCATCGACGCCAACACCAAGGCCTTGTACGTGGAGACCATCGGCAACCCGCGCTTCAACATCCCGGATTTCGAGGCGTTGGCGCAGATCGCCCACGAGGTCGGCATCCCGCTGATCGTCGACAACACCTTCGGCGCCGGCGGCTACATCGCCCGGCCGATCGACCACGGTGCCGACATCGTCGTCGAGTCCGCCACCAAGTGGATCGGCGGCCATGGCACGTCCATCGGCGGGGTGATCGTCGATTCCGGCAAGTTCGACTGGGGCAACGGCAAGTTCCCGCTGTTCACCGAGCCGGCGCCGGGCTACCACGGCCTCAATTTCTGGGAAGTGTTCGGCAGCGGCGGCCCTTTCGGCAACATCGCCTTCGCGATCCGGGCCCGTGTCGAAGGCCTGCGCGACATCGGCCCGAGCCTGTCGCCGTTCAACGCCTTCCAGCTGCTGCAGGGCGTCGAGACCCTGTCCCTGCGCGTGCAGCGCCACCTGGAAAACACCCTTGAGCTGGCCCACTGGTTGAAGGCCCATCCGCAGGTGGCGTGGGTCGAATACAACGGCCTCGAAGACAGCCCCTACCACGAACTGGCCAAGAAGTACCTGCGCAACGGTTTCGGCGCAGTGCTCAACTTTGGCATCAAGGGCGGCGCCAATGCGGCGCGGACCTTCATCGACAACGTGGAGCTGGCCAGCCATCTGGCCAACGTCGGCGACGCCAAGACGCTGGTGATCCACCCGGCGTCCACCACCCACCAGCAACTGTCCGAGGCCGAGCAGAAGAGTGCCGGCGTGCGGCCGGACCTGGTCCGCGTGTCGGTGGGCATCGAGCACATCGAGGACATCAAGGCCGACTTCGACCACGCGCTGCGCCGGGCTGGACTGGAAGCGGCGGCATGAGCGCTGTGCGCCTGTCCGATCAGACCCGCCTGTTCCAGATGGGGAGCGACTTCGCGCTGGAGTCGGGGGAGAGCCTGCCCGGAGCGCAGATTGCCTTCCGGACCTGGGGCCAACTGTCGGCACGGGCCGACAACGCGGTCATCGTCTGCCACGCCCTGACCGGTTCGGCGGACGCCGACGACTGGTGGGCGCCGCTGTTCGGCAAGGGCAGGGCGCTCGACCCGACGACCCAGTTCATCGTCTGCAGCAATGTGCTCGGCGGTTGCTACGGCAGCACTGGGCCGACAACGCTGGCGCCGGACGGGCGGCCATGGGGCGCGCGTTTTCCGCGCCTCACCATCCGCGACCAGGTGCGTGCGCAGATTGCACTGGCCGACGCCCTCGGCATCCGCCGCATCCGTTTCGTGATCGGTGGGTCGATGGGCGGCCTGCAGGCGCTGGAGTGGGCGCTGCTCGATCCGCAGCGGGTCGGAGCGGTGGTGACGATCGCCGCCTCGGCGGCCCATTCGCCGTGGTGCGTGGCGTGGAGCGAAGCCCAGCGCCTGGCGCTGGCGGCCGACCCGAAGTACCGCGATGGTCATTACGATCCGTCCGATCCGCCGTTGGCCGGCCTCGCCGCGGCGCGGGCGATGGCGATGGTCGGTTATCGCAGCCCGGCATCGCTGGGCCGGCGCTTCGGGCGCAGCGCCGCCGAGGAGATCTTCGGCGCGCGGGCTGCCGATCCGGATGCGCTGGCCGTGCAGGGTTGGGTTCGCCATCACGGCGACAACCTGACCCGCCGCTTCGACGCGCACAGCTACCGGGTGCTTCTCGACGCGATGGATACCCACGACATCGGGCGCGGACGGGGCGGTTGCCGGCTGGCGCTGGAGCAGATCCGCCAGCCGGTGCTGGTCGGTTCGGTGCCGTCGGATGCGCTCTACGTGCCGGAGGATCAGCTCGCGCTGGTCAGCCAGCTGGCGCGGGCCAGCCTGATCGCCATCGATTCCGAGCACGGCCACGACGGTTTCCTGATCGACGCCGGGCGCTTCGAGCCGGCGATCCGGCGCTTCCTGGCCGAATTCCACTCCGGCGAAGTGCAATCCTTGCTTACGAACAGCCGTGTGCCGAGTCATATTTCGTACATACATTAGGACGAGAATGCGGGCCCCGGCTGGTCCGGCTGTATTACAGGAAAGATCGACATGAGCAATTCTCCCGTTCCCCGCCGCGCCAGCGCGGCAACGCCTCCCCAGGTTGGTAATGCCGTGTTGCGCAGCGCGTTGCTCGGAAACCTGCACGACGCCGGCGTGGCGATCGTCCGCTGCGCCGCTGGGCGGGATCGGGAGTCCCTGTTCGCCTCGCCGTCCCTGCACGAGAAGATCGTCGAGTGCCTGGAGGTGATGCGCGTCAGCGCCCGCGACATGCCGGAGACGGACAAGGAGGAGATGGAGCACGTCGACTGGCACGCCTGGGAGACCCTAAACATCGCTGCCGTCGGTTCGCCGCGGCAGGGCCGCGAACACCTGTGGCAGATCCTCACCGATCTGGTGCCGACGACCCTCGTCGAGGTCCGCCGCTACCGCCGTGCCTTGCCGGGCTGGTTCGAGATCTGATTTGCGGTTTCCGGCGCGGCTGCCCGGAATTCCCCATTGCCTGCTGTAATTCCACCACGGGCTGCTGGATGCGAAACATCCGGCAGCCCGTAGTCCTTTCTGCAAAAGCTTGCACTAAGCTTGCAGCGTGGGCCAGAAACCCCTGAAGAAACAAAGCTCCGCCGCACCCCTCAGGAGTGGCTGCCGGGCCTGGGTATGCTTCTTGCCGAAGCCTGAACATCATTCACTCGATAAGGCCCGCCTGCGGGCTCATGTTCAGGGGGTTTCATGCGCAAGGTCGTACTTCCCGTCATCGGTGTCACCGCCGCCCTGTCTCTCGCCGCCAGCATGCCGGCGGCGGCACAAAGCCTGGAAGGGGCCGTCAAGGCCCTGGGCGCGGCGGACACTCATTCCCTGTCCCTGACCGGAACGGGCCAGTGGTTCCAGTTCGGCCAGGCGCCGAATCCCACGCTGGCCTGGCCGCGTTTCGACGTCAGCCGTTACGCCGCCGACTTCAACTACGACAGCGCCAGCGCGCGGGTGCAGATCACCCGCAGCCAGACCATCGAGCCGGGCCGCCTGCGCCCGGCCCCCGTCGAGCAGAAGGTCGACCAGTACGTCAGCGGCGCTCACGCCTGGAACCTGCCCACCGGCAATGCCGCCAATCCGGCTCCGACCCCGCAGCCGACGGCGCTCGCCGAGCGGCTGGCCGAGATCTGGTCCACGCCGCAGGGCTTCCTGCGCGCAGCGCAGGCCAACAACGCCAAGAGCGTGGTCAAGGCCGGCGAGGCCGAGGTGAGCTTCACCGTCGACGGCCATTACCGTTTCGTCGGCGTCATCAACGCCGCCAACCAGGTGGTGAAGGTACGCACCTGGATCGACAGTCCGGTGCTCGGCGACACCCTCGTCGAGACCCGTTTCTTCGGCTACCGCAACTTCGGCAACCTGTATTTCCCATCCCAGATCGAGCGCGTGCAGGGCGGCTATCCGGTGCTCGACCTGCAGATCAGCGACGTGAAGGCCAACCCGGCCGTCGATCTGCCGGTGCCGGCCGAGGTGGCGGGCGCCAAGCCCGCCGTGCCGACGGTGACGGTGACCAAGCTCGCCGAAGGCGTGCTGTACCTGACCGGCGGCACCCACCACAGCGTGGCCATCGAGCAGAAGGACCACGTGGTGGTGGTCGAGGCGCCGCTGAACGAGGAGCGTTCTGTGGCCGTGATCGCCAAGGTCAAGGAAGCCATCCCCGGCAAACCGATCAAGTTCCTGGTCAACACCCACGCCCATTTCGACCACTCCGGCGGCCTGCGCACCTTCGTCAATGAAGGCGCCACCATCGTCACGCCGGCTGCCAACGTGGCCTACTACCGCAAGATCTGGGGCGCGCAGCGCAGCATCAACCCCGATAGCCTGGCCAAGTCCCACAAGAACGCCCAGTTCGCTGCCGTGGAGGGCAAGCGTGTGTTGACCGACGGCAAGCGCCGCATCGAGATCCACAGCATCGCCGGCAGCGGCCACAGCGACGCTTTCGCGCTGATCTACCTGCCCGCCGAGAAGATTCTCATCGAGGCCGACGCCTACACACCGACGGCCGCCAACGTGCCGCCGCCGAGCAGTCCCAACCCGTACTCGGTGAATCTCTACGACAACATCCGCAAGCTCGGGCTCGACGTGGAGCAGATCGCCGCGCTGCACGGCCCGCGTGTCGTCACGTTGAACGATCTGCGTACCGCCATCGGCCAGGCCAGCGTGTCCCGCTGAGCATATCTACTGCGTTTCCTGTTGTGGCAAATCCCTGATTAGGAATTCACCGCAGCAGGAATAAGCAAACAAATTTTTCTTGGTTCGTCATTCGAATCTTCGTCTCTAGACTCAGTTTCACTCATCGTTAATTAATAGGAAGCCCAATGAAATCGCGCTTTGCCCGCCGCTCGCTGTTGTCTCTCGCCCTCGTTCTGGGGCTTTCCAGCCTGGCTCACGCCGACGTCACGCTGCTGAACGTGTCCTATGACCCGACCCGTGAGCTCTACCAGGATTACAACGCCGCCTTCGCCAAGTACTGGAAGGCCAAGACCAAGGAAGACGTGACCGTCAAGGCTTCCCATGGTGGTTCCGGCAAGCAGGCCCGCTCCGTGATCGACGGCCTCGAGGCCGACGTGGTGACCCTGGCCCTGGCCGCCGACATCGACGCTCTTTACGAAAACGGCAAGCTGGTTCCGGCCGACTGGCAGAAGCGCCTGCCGCACAACGCTTCGCCCTACACCTCCACCATCGTCTTCCTGGTCCGCAAGGGCAACCCCAAGAAGATCAAGGACTGGAACGATCTGGCCAAGCCCGGCATCGAGGTGATCACCCCGAACCCGAAGACCTCCGGCGGTGCCCGCTGGAACTACCTGGCCGCATGGGGCTACGCCCTCAAGCAGCCGGGCGGCACCGACGCCACCGCCAAGGACTTCGTGAAGAAGATCTACGGTAACGTGAAGGTGCTGGATTCCGGCGCCCGCGGTGCGACCACCACCTTCGTTGAGCGCGGCATCGGCGACGTACTGATCGCCTGGGAGAACGAAGCCTACCTGGCGGTCAAGGAGCTTGGTCCGGACAAGTTCGACATCATCACCCCGTCCCTGTCCATCCTGGCCGAGCCGCCCGTCTCTGTGGTCGACAAGGTGGTCGACAAGCGCGGCACCCGCAAGGTCGCCGAGGAGTATGTGAAGTACCTGTACTCGCCGGAAGGCCAGGACATCGCCGGCAAGAACTACTACCGCCCGACCGATGCCAAGGTCGCCGCCAAGTATTCCAAGCAGTTCGCGCCGGTCAAGCTGTTCACCATCGACTCGGTCTTCGGCGGCTGGTCCAAGGCCCAGAAGACCCACTTCGCCGACGGCGGTGTGTTCGACCAGATCAGCATCAAGTAACAGGCGAGGGCGTTCCGGCCTTAGTGCCGGACGACACCGGAACCACGCCAGGCCCCAAAGCCTGGCGTTTTTTTCATCAAGGCGCCGCGAGGCCGCCTTTTGCAGGAGCGTTCGCGTGCTGCAAACCACCCTGATCGTTCCCGGACTCAACAACAGCGGCCCTGGCCACTGGCAGACCTGGCTGGAAGAGCAATTGCCCGATGTGCGCCGGGTGCGCCACATCGACTGGGATGTCCCCGTGCTGGCCCGCTGGGCTACGGAAGTCCGACGTGAAATCGACGAGGCCGCCGGCGTGGTGTGGCTGGTCGCCCACAGCTATGGTTGCCTGGCTTCGGTCGTGGCGGCGGCAGATCGCCCGGAGCGGGTTGCCGGCCTGCTGCTGGTGGCGCCGCCGGACCCCGACCGTTTCACCGCCTTCGGCCTGCGCGATCCGCGCGACATCGCCTGTAAGAGCGGACTGGCCGAGTGGATTCCGGCTTCGCCGATCGGCGTGCCGAGCATGGTCGTGGCAAGCGGCAACGACCCCTGGGCCAGCATCGAGCAGACGGCCCACTGGGCGGACAGCTGGGGCAGCCTGTTCATCGACGTCGGCCTGGCCGGGCACATCAACATCGAATCGGGGCACGGCCCGTGGCCGCAGGGCCTGGTGTTGCTCAATGCGCTGCGCGATTCCTATACCGGCCTGCCGCTCGGCAGCATCGACGATGGAAAGGTCACCAACCGCGGCAAGCGTGGTGCGCTGGCCCGTCTGCGCCATCGCACCCGCTTCAACTGGGACGTGTTCACAGAGTTGTCCCACTGAGTACATATAGTCACAACAATGAAATGCTTATTCGATTTGGGTTGCAAACCTACTGAATTATTGTTGGTTCGCTGCCCAAGTCGGTGGGCGTAGTGTGCTCCGCAGTGCAGCAAAGACATTCACCTATTCAAACCGATTGATCCAAGGAGATTTCCCATGTCGAAATGGTACGCGGACAACGCTCAGTCCATCGGCCACACCCCGCTGATCAAGCTCAACCGCATCACCGATGGTGCTCCCGCCACGGTGCTGGCCAAGATCGAAGGGCGCAATCCGGCCTACTCCGTGAAGTGCCGCATCGGCGCAGCGCTGGTGGCGGATGCCGAAAAGCGCGGCCTGCTTGGTCCCGGCAAGGAACTGGTCGAGCCGACCAGCGGCAACACCGGCATCGCACTGGCCTTCGTCGCCGCCGCCAAGGGCATTCCGCTGACGCTGACCATGCCCGAGACCATGAGCATCGAGCGCCGCAAGCTGCTCACCGCCTATGGCGCCAAGCTGGTGCTGACCGAGGGCGCCAAGGGCATGAGCGGGGCGGTGGCCAAGGCCGAGGAGATCGCCGCCTCCGATCCGGACAAGTACGTGCTGCTGCAGCAGTTCAAGAACCCGGCCAACCCGGCCATTCATGAAAGCACCACCGGCCCCGAGATCTGGGACGACACCGACGGTGCGTTGGACATCTTCGTGTCCGGCGTCGGTACCGGCGGCACGATCACCGGCGTCAGCCGCTACATCAAGCAGGGCCGCGGCAAGGCTATCCAGTCGGTGGCCGTGGAGCCGTCGGCCAGCCCGATCCTGACCCAGGCCCGCGCCGGCGAGCCGCTCAAGCCCGGCCCGCACAAGATCCAGGGTATCGGCGCCGGCTTCGTGCCGGGCGTGCTCGACCTGTCGCTGGTGGATTCGGTGGAGCAGGTCAGCAACGAAGAGGCGGTGGAGTTCGCGCGCCGCCTGGCCCGCGAGGAAGGCATCCTGTCCGGCATTTCCAGCGGTGCTGCCGTGGCTGCTGCAGTGCGCCTGGCCAAGCTGCCTGAGAACGAGGGCAAGACCATCGTCGTGATCCTGCCCGATTCGGGAGAGCGCTACCTGAGCTCGGTGCTGTTCGAAGGCGTCTTCGACGCCGCAGGCCTGCCGGCATGAACTCGCGCGAGCCCGTGAGCACGCACGACGAATCCGTGGCGGCCGAACACTGGGACCTGGGCGCGGTGGTCGGCGGCCTGCGGGCCGTGCGTGACCGCTGGCGCGAGGCCCAGGGGCGTAGCCGCGAGGCCGGTGGCCGCGAGTTTCCGTCCCGGGATGCGCTGGCCACGGTGGTCGGACAGCTGTGCGGGGCTCTGTTCCCGATGCGCCTCGGCCCGGCCGACCTGCGCCAGGAGAGCGAGGACTTCTACGTCGGCCATACGCTGGATGCGGCGCTGAACGGGTTGCTCGAACAGGTCCGCCTCGAACTGGCCTACCAGGCCCGCCACGGCGATGTGGACGAGCAGGCGATCCGCCGCCAGGCCATCCAGGTAGTCCGCGAGTTCGCGGCGACGTTGCCGTCCACGCGGGCGCTGCTCGACACCGACGTCGAGGCCGCCTTCCTCGGCGACCCGGCGGCCCGCAGCGTGGACGAGGTGGTGCTGTGCTACCCGGGCATCCTGGCGGTCATTCACCACCGCATCGCCCATCGCCTGTATTCGCTCGGTGTGCCGCTGATCGCGCGCATCGTCGCCGAACTGGCCCACTCGGCCACCGGCATCGACATCCACCCCGGCGCCGGGATCGGCCACAGTTTCTTCATCGATCATGGCACCGGCGTGGTGATCGGCGAGACGGCGGTGATCGGCAACCGGGTCCGCCTGTACCAGGCAGTGACCCTCGGTGCCAAGCGTTTTCCGGTGGGGGCCGACGGCAGCCTGGAGAAGGGGATGCCGCGCCATCCGGTGCTCGAGGACGACGTGGTGGTCTACGCCGGCGCGACGATCCTCGGCCGCATCACCATCGGCGAAGGCTCCAGCATCGGCGGCAACGTGTGGCTGACCCACAGCGTGCCGCCGGGCAGCCATATCACCCAGGCCGGCCTGCAGCATGCGCTCGCCGGCCAGGAACGGTCTGCCCCATGGCCGCGCTGAACCGCCGCTTCGGGCTGGCCGTCCGCCAGCTGCGGGAGGCGCGGGGCTGGTCCCAGGAGGTCTTTGCCGACCGGGCCGGCCTCAGCCGTTCCTATGCCGGTGAAGTTGAGCGGGGCAACGCAGTACCGTCGCTGGCGACGGTGCTCAAGGTGGCTTTCGCCTTTGGCATCAGCGCCTCGACGTTGATCGAGCATTCCGAAAAAGCAGAAATCCGCCGCCCCTGAACCTCACGGGCAGGCGGATCGCCGGTCACCTCTACAGAAGAACAAACTCATGAACTTGCGCAAGACTCTTCTGGCTGCCAGCCTGGCGGCCGCGGCGTGGCCCTTTGCCGCGTCGGCCACCAACGGCTATTTCTCTCATGGTTACGGCGTGCGCGCCCAGGGCGTCGCCGGTGTTTCCATCGCCTTGCCGCAGGACGGCCTTGCCGCCGCGGCCAATCCGGCGGGCACGGCGCTGGTCGGCGACCGCCTCGACCTCGGCGTATCCCTGTTCCGTCCCGATCGCGGTGCGTCCATTCGCGGTAACGGATACGGCGCCAACGGTGCTTTCAGCGGCAACGACGCCAGCAACTTCCTGATTCCCGAGTTCGGCTACGCCCGTCAGTTGTCGCCCAACCTGGGCTGGGGCGTGGCGGTGTATGGCAATGGCGGCATGAATACCGATTACGGCAGCAACCCCTTCGGTGCCTTCGGTTCCAGCGGCCGCGCCGGTGTCGACTTGTCCCAGCTGTTCATTACCCCCTCCGTGGCCTACAGGTTGACGCCCAGCCATTCGATCGGCGCCGCGGTAACTTTTGCCTACCAGCGCTTTGCGGCCCGCGGGCTGGGGGCTTTCGACAATCCGGTGGTCTCGTCCAACCCGGGATCGGTGACCGATCGTGGCCATGACAGCTCCACCGGCGTCGGTATCAAACTGGGCTGGATCGGCGAGGTGCTGCCGACCGTCAAGCTCGGGGCGAGCTGGTCATCGCGCATTGAAACGGGCGAGCTCGGCCGCTACAAGGGGCTGTTCGAGGGCGGTGGCGGTTTCGACGTGCCAGCCAACTATGGCGTGGGTGTGGCCTGGCAGGCCTTGCCGGCGCTAACGCTGGCGGCGGACTGGCAGCGCATCGAATACAGTAGTGTGAAGGCGGTGGGCAATCCGCTATCGGTGCTGTTCAGTGGTGGCCAGCTGGGTGCCGACAATGGTGCCGGCTTCGGCTGGCGCGACGTGTCCACCGTGAAGCTCGGTGCGATCTACAAGGCGGACGAGCGCCTGACCCTGCGAGCGGGTGTCAGTCGCAACCAGCAGGCGGTGCCGAATAAGCAGACGTTCGTTAACATCCTCGCCCCCGGCGTGGTGCGTAATCATTACAGCCTCGGCGCCAGCTTCAAGAGCACGCCCGGTGGCGAGTGGAGCGTGGCTTACACTCGTGTGCCCAGGGCCACGGTGTCCGGCTCGGGTTCCATCCCCGCCAGCTTCGGCGGCGGCGAGGCCGACCTGCGCATGAGCCAGGATGTGCTGACGGTGGGTTATTCCTGGGCGCTTTGAGGTTGGCTCCGACACGGAGTTGCCGGCTCGTCGATTGATGTACGTGTAGTGGGTGAGCGCGCTTCACTCTCCTGTGGGCTGTCATCGGCTCAAATAAGGAAGCGGGTCGCATGCCCAAATGTAGAAAAGGTATCCAATGAGTATTGCCTGGCAGGCCTTCACGCCATGGTCTGCATTGGGAGGCGGGGCCCTGATCGGGTTGGCTGCCACCGTCTTGTTGTCGGTCAATGGTCGGATTGCCGGTATCAGCGGCATTCTGGCCGGCCTGTTGCGGGCGCCAGGCGATCGAGCCTGGCGTTTCGTTTTTGTGGCGGGTTTGTTGCTCGCGCCGCTTGTGCTGCACTTCTTTGCCCCCGGCGTCGGCGTCCCGCCGGCTGTGGTGGGTGCGCCGGACGCACGGTTCCTGATGCTGGCGGGCCTGCTGGTCGGGGTTGGTACCCGCCTTGCCAACGGCTGCACCAGCGGTCATGGGGTATGTGGTCTGGCGCGTCTGTCGCTGCGTTCGCTCGCGGCCGTGGCGGTCTTCATGGGCACGGCGATCGTGGTGGTTTTCGTGTTGCGCCACGGTCTGGCGGGAGCGGCAGCATGAGCGTTTCGCAGATGAATGAACATGCCCCGCTTGCAGCGGCAGCGCCGGCTACGGCGGGCGCCCGCGCGCTTGGGCTGATTGGCGCGCTGGCGTCCGGCCTCTTGTTCGGCGTCGGTCTGTTGCTGTCTGGAATGACCGATCCGGCCAAGGTGCTGGGTTTTCTGGATATCTTCGGCGCCTGGGATCCGTCGCTGGCCTTGGTGATGGTCGGTGGCATCACCGCGGCGCGCATCGGCGTGATGCTCATCGCCCGTCGTGGGGCTAGCTTGTCCGGGCTGCCGGTGTGCCTGCCGCCCAAGCGGGCCATCGATGTCCGCCTGATTGTCGGCAGTGCGTTGTTCGGCGCGGGTTGGGGCCTGGCCGGTTACTGTCCGGGGCCGGCCGTGGTGTCCCTGGGCTTCGGTTCTTCGTCAGCGCTGGCTCTGTTGGTCGGGATGCTGGTGGGCTTGTGGGGCGTCCCCCATTCCCGCCCACGGCGATAAGCAAAGCACTTTTAATTGGTTCGTTTTCCGATTGGCCTTGGCAACACTTGGGGCCACCTCAAGCCGGATCACGAACCCATGAACACCGAAACTGATCGTCTTGCGCACTGGCTGGTCAGTGGGCTCGAACTGGACGCCACGGTCTTCCACGTGGGCCAGTACTGCGGGCCGTGGCGGGCGTCCACGGCCGGGCGGGAAAGGGCCAGCTTCCATCTGGTGTTGCGCGGCCAGTCCTACCTCCACCTCGACGGCCAGGCGCCGATCATTCTCGGCGAGCGGGAAGGGGTCTTCCTGCTGCGGGACATTCCCCATTGCCTGACGCCCGAGCCCGACGCGGGGCCGGGCTTCCAGCCCTGCGACATGCAGCCGATGGTGCCGGCGCTGGACGGCGCCTGCGGGCTGGCCTGCGGCTTCTTCCAGTTCCGTGGCTTGCTCGGCGAGCTGTTCCGTGGCGCCTTTCCCGACTATGTACTGATCCGCACCGATTCCGCCGCGCTGAAGGCGGTGGCACCGCTGTTCGACCTGATCCTCGCCGAGGCGGAGCGGGGCGACGATGCGCCGTCGCCGCTGATCGAGCGGCTCACCGAGCTGCTGTTCTTCTACGTGATCCGCGAGGTCGCGCGCCGTGACGATGTGGCCGCCGGCCTGCTGGCGGTGGCGCGGCGGCCGGAGTTCGCACCGCTGCTCGACGACCTGCTGCGCGAGCCCGGCAAGCCCTGGTCCATCGAGGACATGGCCCGCGTGGCACGCATGTCGCGGGCCAGCTTCTGCCGCCACTTCGTCGAGGCCAGCGGCCAGCCGCCAGCCCAGTTCCTGCTGCAGGTGCGCATGAAGATCGCCGCGCGCCGGCTGCAGGGCGGCGACAGCGTGCTGCGCGCCGCCGAGCACGTCGGCTACTACTCCCAGGCGGCCTTCACGCGCGCCTTCAAGAAAGTGATCGGCGAGCAGCCGGGCGCCTTCCAGCGCGCGCGCCGCAATCCGTTGCCACACGCCCACCGTTAGACGAAAGAGCAAAAAGCCGCGACGTTCGTGCATAGAGGGCGGCCCGCTCGATGGGGAGAATGTGCCCATCACGAACGCTGCTGTGGAGATTTTCATGACCCGCCTGACCGTCCATACCCCCGCCACTGCACCCGAGGGCAGCCGCGCCTTCATCGACACGGTGATCACCAACAACGGCTTCCTGCCCAACCTGATCGGCGTGCTGGCCAATGCGCCGGCGGCCCTCGAAACCTACCTCACGGTGTCCGGCATCAACGCCCGCGCCAGCCTCAGCCTGGCTGAGCGGGAAGTGGTGCAGATCACCGCCGCCAGCGTGCATGGCTGCGACTTCTGCGTCGCCGGGCACACCGCCATCGCCCTCAAGAAGGCCGGCCTCGAGCGGGACCTGGTGCGTGCGCTGCAGGAACGGGCGAGCACCGGCAACGCCCGCGTCGATGCGCTGGTGGCCTTTACCCGCGCGGTGATCCTGACCCGCGGCAACGTCGGCAAGGGCGAGCTGGCCGACTTCCTGGCGGCCGGCTTCGGCGAGCAGCAGGTGCTGGAGGTGATCCTCGGAGTGAGCCTGGCGACCTTGTGCAACTTCGCCAACAACCTGGCCGGCACCGGCATCAACCCCGAGCTGCAAGCCTACCGACCGGGAGCGCTGGAAGCATGACGCAGACGATCCGCAGCCAGGACGACGCGCTGGCCTGGGTGGTCGCCCACGCGGCGTCCCTTGACCGGGACGCCAGCCACGCCGACCAAGTGGTGCCGGTGCTTGGTGCCGCCGGCTTCTTCCGCAGCGGTGTGCCGGTCGAACTCGGCGGCAGCGGCGGCTCCACCTGGGATGCCGTCGAGGCCATTGCTCGTGTCGCCGAACATTCGTTGACCGCCGCCTTCGTCTTCTGGGGCCAGCGCTGTTTCATCGGCTATCTGCTCGACAGCGACAACACGGCGCTGCGCGAACGCACGCTGCCAGCCTTGCTGAGCGGCGAGCTGGCCGGCGCGACCGGCCTGTCCAACGCCATGAAGTACCTGTCGGGCATCGAGAGCCTGTCCGTCGCCGCGACGCCGGTGGCGGACGGCTGGACGCTCGACGGCCGCTTGCCGTGGGTCACCAACCTGCGCCGCAGCGGCTACGTGGTGGCGGCGGCGGTGGAGCCGACCGACGGCCAGCCGCCAGCGGTGGTCGCCCTGTTCCAAGACACGCCTGGCGCGGTGCGCAGCGACGACCTGGAACTGCTGGCCCTGCGCGGTAGCAACACTGCGGCCATCGACATCCGTGGTGTGGCCTCGGGGGCGGGCGAACTGATCGCCGCCGACGCGCGGGCTTTCCTGCCGCGGGTGCGACCGGCCTTCCTGAGCCTGCAGTGCGGCATGTCCATCGGTCTGGCGCGGGCCAGCCTGGCGGCGTCGAAGGCCAGCGGCAGCGCCGCCCGGGCCGGCCTGCAGGCGCGCATCGAGCGCATCGAGACCGACCTGGCCGAGGCCGTCGCCGCGCTGCGCAGCGGCCTTGCTGACGGTCGCTTCGCCACCCAGGCGGCGCCGCTGTTCCGTATCCGCATCCGCCTGGCCGGCATCGTCCGCGAGGCGGCCGACCTGGAGCTGGACGCCACTGGCGGCCGCGCCTACCTGCTGGCGACCACCGGCGCTTTCGCGCGGCGTTGGCTGGAGGCCGCCTTCGTACCGGTCGTCACGCCGAGCCTGACCCAGCTGCACGGCGAGCTGGAACGCCAGGCCGCCTTGAGGGCCGCATGAACAGCCCGCTGGCGGAAGCTGAGATCACCGCCGTCGGCGTAGCGCCGGCGGTGCTGGAAGGCCGTGGCCTGTCCTATGCCCACGCCGGCGTCGGTACCATCTTCGACGGCGTCTCGCTGACGGTGCGCCGGCGGGAGATCGTCGCGCTGCTGGGCAGCAGCGGCTGCGGCAAGTCCACGCTGTTGCGCGTGCTGGCCGGCCTCGAAAAGCCCGCGGCGGGGGAGGTACGCTTTCTCGGCGAGGCGCTGGCCGAACCCCATCCGCGCAGCGCGTTGGTGTTCCAGCAGCCGAGCCTGCTGCCGTGGCTGAACCTGGCCGGCAACGTCGGCTTCGGCCTCGACTTCGCGCACCAGCCGAAGGCCGCCAGGGCCGAGCTGGCCGAGCGCGTGGCCGCCGCCATCGACGCGGTGGGGCTGGCCGGCCGCGAGGCGGCCTACCCGTCCCAGCTGTCCGGCGGCATGGCCCAGCGCGCGGCGCTGGCCCGTGCGCTGGCGCGCCAGCCGGAGCTGTTGTTCGCCGACGAACCCTTCTCGGCGCTGGACGCGATCACCCGCGCCGAGATGCAGGCGCTGCTGGTGGACGTGGTGCACCGCTGGCATTCGGCGGTGCTGCTGGTTACCCACGACATCGACGAAGCCATCCTGGTGGCCGACCGCATCGTGCTGATGGGCGGCCGGCCGGGCCGGCTGGTGCAGGAATGGACGGTAGACATCCCGCGCCCGCGGGAGGATTTCCCCGAGGCCGTCTCCGCGCTGCGCCTGGCCATCCTCGCGGCGTTGCGCCACAGCAGCCAATAAAACTGCATTCGACCGCGCATTGATCTGAAATTCCCACCGGAGACCGTCTTCATGGATTACCGACCCGATTCCCGTTCCATCCATATCTGCCAGTCGCCGGACTGCGGCTGCGGCTTGAGCCGCCGCGACTTCCTGCGCCTGTCGGCGCTCACCGCGGCCAGCGTGGCGGCGCCGCTCCTGTCGGCCGGCGACGCGCTGGCCCAGGGCGCCGGCAGCGACCTGCCGGTGAAGATCGGCTACTTGCCGATCACCGACGCCACGCCGCTGCTCGTCGCCCACGGCCGCAAGCTGTTCGAGGCGGAAGGCCTGCGTGTTGAGAAGCCGCGCCTGTTCCGTAGCTGGGCGCAGATCGTCGAGGCCTTCGTCGCCGGCCAGGTCAACGTCATCCACCTGCTGTCGCCGGCCACCCTGTGGGTGCGCTACGGCACGCGTTTCCCGGCCAAGGTGGTCGCCTGGAACCACGTGAACGGTTCGGCACTGACGGTGGCGCCGGGCATCAACAGCGTCGCCGAACTGGGCGGCAAGACGGTGGCGATCCCGTTCTGGTACTCCATCCACAACGTGCTGCTGCAGCAGATCCTGCAGGCCAACGGCCTGGTGCCGGTGACCAAGGCGCGGGACGCGGGCCTGGCCCGCAACGAGGTGAACCTGATCGTGCTGCCGCCGGCCGAGATGGTGTCGGCGCTGGCCGGCAAGTCCATCGCCGGCTTCATCGTCGCCGATCCCTTCAATGCCTTGGCCGAGACCGCTGGCGTCGGCAAGGTGCTGCGCCTGTCCGGCGACGTGTGGAAGAACCACGCCTGCTGCGTGACCTTCCTCGCCGAGCGGGACATCGCCGAGCGCCCGGAGTGGGCCCAGCGCGTCACCAACGCCATCGTCAAGGCCCAGCTGTGGACCCGCAGCAATCAGCTCGACGCTGCCAAGCTGCTGTCGAGCGCCGACGACAACCGCTACACGCCGCACAGCCCCCAGGTGCTCGCCAAGGTGCTGGCGACCACCGACTACGCCAGCTACGAGGCCAGCGGCGCAGCGCGCAACAAGGGCTGGTACCAGCGGCGCATCGACTTCCAGCCCTATCCCTTCCCGTCCTACACCGAAGAACTGGTGCGCGTGCTGCAAAAGACCAAGGTAGAGGGCGACAACGCCTTCCTGGCCAAGCTCGACCCGCGCTTCGCCGCCCGCGACCTGGTGGACGACCGCTTCGTGCGCAAGGCCATCGCCGCAGTCGGCGGGCCGTCCGCCTTCGGGCTGCCGGCCGACCTGCTGCGCAAGGAAGTGCTGGCGGTGTGATGGTGGCGAATCTCCTGCTTCCGCTCACCGGCCTGCTGGCGGCGGCCCTGCTGTGGGCTGTCGGCGCCGGCTGGCTGGCGTCCCAGACGCCGGTGGCGGCCAGCTTCGCGCCACTGCCGGCCTTCGAGGCGCTGCTGCAACTGCTGCAGGGGCGCGACCTGTGGACCCACGTGGGCATCAGCCTGCAGCGGGTCGGCATCGGCCTCGCCATCGCGCTGGTGCTGGGCATTCCCCTCGGCGTGCTGACCGGGCTGTCGAAGTGGTTCTCGCGCAGCACGACGCCGCTGTTCCAGTTTGCGCGGATGATCTCGCCGCTGTCGTGGATGCCGCTGGCGGTGATGGTGCTGGGCGTCGGCGATGCGCCGGTGTACTTCCTGCTGGCCTTCGCGGCGCTGTGGCCGATCCTGCTCAATACCGCGTCCGGCGTGGCCCAGCTCGACCCCAACTGGCTGCTGCTGGCGCGCAGCCTGTCGGCGACCCGTAGCGAGACGATCCTGCGGGTGATCCTGCCGGGCATCACCGCCCACATCCTGACCGGCGTCCGGCTGGCCATCGGCATCATCTGGATCGTGCTGGTGCCGGCGGAGATGCTCGGCGTGTCAGCCGGGCTGGGTTACTTCATTCTCGATTCCCGCGACCGCCTGGCCTACTCGGACCTGATGGCGGCGATCCTGGTGATCGGCTTCCTCGGCTACCTGCTCGACCACGCCGCCCGCAGCCTTCACCGGCGCTGGCTGCACGCCTGAGGCGAGGAGCCTGTCCCGGGGCGGGGCGAGGTTTGGGCCTCGCCGTCCGAGCCTGACGAGGACGCGCCGCGCCCCAACGGTAGGCCTCCCAAGGATTCGCCAGATCAGCCGTTGCTCGCCTGCTGTTCCTGCGCGAATGCCGTAGCTCCCACCGGATGGCCGTAGGCGTAGCCCTGCAGCAGCACATGCTCGGTGGCCAGTTCAGGTGCGGGCTCTTCCACGTGGGTGACGATGATGTGGGCGTCCTCGCGCAGGGCGGCCAGCCACTTCAGGCGCTCGTGGGCTTCGACGCCGTAACCGAGCTTGCGCCGGTCCACCTTTACGAACTGCGGCCACACGGTGTTG
This sequence comes from Pseudomonadota bacterium, assembly GCA_018241685.1. Lineage (GTDB taxonomy): Bacteria > Pseudomonadota > Gammaproteobacteria > Burkholderiales > Rhodocyclaceae > Zoogloea. The sequence continues at coordinate 142,949 of JAFEDJ010000069.1, read as the reverse complement.
GCGATGGCTTGCCACTGGGCCGCGGACTCCACGTTGACGGCCACGCGGAAGCCGTTGTTGCGGTAGTTGCGCAGCACGAAGGCCAGCAGGTCGGGCTGCGCGCTGGCTTCCGGCGGCGTCTCGATGACGATGCTGTCCGGACGTACGCCGAGGGCATCCACCACGCGGCGGAAGGCGCGACCGTGGTCGTCGCCGACGGCGGCCAGCAGGCGGCCGTGCACGTTGAGGAAGAGGGGCGCATCGTTGCCAGCGGCCAGCGCGTTGAGCAGATGCACTGTGCGCGCCAGGCGGTCGAGGGCGATCAGGCGGGCATCCTCGGCGGCGGCGGAGAACAGCGTCCACGGCGACAGCCCGTCATCGTCCGGGCCGTGGCTGCGCAGGAAGGCCTCGCGGCCGGCGACGGCGCCGCTGGTGGCATCGACGATGGGCTGGAAGGCGCTCGACAGCTCGAAGCCGAACCAGTCGCCGACCACCGTGCCGTTCTCCGTGCGGTGCAACTGCTTGCCGGGGACGGGTTCCTGCGGCAGGCGGGCGAGAAAATCCCGCGCCAGCGGGTTGAGGTGGGATGCGGTGGCTGCGGCCATGGGGAGACTCCTTGGTGGATCGGGTGCGGCCGCGCAGGGGCGGTCCGGCTGCCAAATCTATTTCCACCCGGCCGTGGGCGGAACCAAGAAATTCTGCAAAACATATGCGGACGCCCGGCCGGGCCGCCCGCGGTGGGGCAGGGCTCAGCCCAGCGAGCCGACGATGCTGACCTCGCGCTGCTCCGGGATCTCGTTGTAGGACAGCACGGACAGGCCGGGCGCGAACAGGCGCGCGTAGCGGGCCAGCAGCGGGCGGATCTGCGGCATCACCAGCAGGATCGGCGGCACGTTCTGCTGCTTCATCTGCTCGCGCACCTGGGGCATGTTGGACTGCAGCTGGGCCAGCAGGTTGGGGTCGATCGGGTAGTTGTCGAGGGCTGCCTTGCCGCCCTGGCGGGCCTGATTCAGGGAGCCGAGCAGCATGTTCTCCAGTTCGCCGCCGAGGTTGAAGACCTTCATCTCGCCGCTCGGGCCGGCCAGCGCGGCGACGAGCTGGCGGCGCAGCGTGCAGCGCACCTCGGCGGCGAGCAGGATCGGGTCGCGGGTGGCTTCGGCGTTTTCGAGCAGCGTGGTGGCGATCGGCACGATGTCCTTCAGGGACACGTTCTCGGCCAGCAGCACGCGGAAAATTTTCAGCAGCAGGCTGTGGCTGTAGGCCTTTTCGAGGGCTGCGGCGAGCTTGGGAGCCACCGCGGTCAGGCGCTCCAGCAGGGCTGGCACATCCTCGTGGGTGATCAGTTCGGGCAGGTGGTCGCGCATCAGCTTGGCGACGTGGGTGGCGATCATGCTGGCCACGTCGACGACCTGGTAGCCGAGGCCCAGCGCGTGGGCCTTCTGTTCCGGCGCGATCCAGATGACCGGCATGCCGTAGGCGGGCTCGACGCCCGGCGTGCCGTCCAGCTCGCCGTAGATCTGCGGCGACGGGATGGCCATCAGCTGGTCGGGGTAGGTCAGCACCTGGGCGATCGGCGTGCCGTTGAGGAGCACCGAGTACTGGGCCGGCTTCAGCGTCAGGTCGTCGCGCACGCGGATCTTCGGCAGCAGCAGGCCCAGGCTCTCGCTGAGCCCTTGGCGCATGCCGGCCAGGCGCTTGCTGAGCGGTGCACCCTGGGCGTTGTCGATGAGGCCGACCAGCTTGTAGCCGACGGCGATGCCGAGCGGCTCGACGAAGGGCAGGCCGGTCCAGTCCAGCTCGGGGGCGCTCTCGGTGAGCAGCGCGGCCTGGATGGCGGCGTTATCCGCCTCGGCTGGTGCGGCGGGGCGGCGACCCAGGCGCCAGGCGACGAAGCCGAGCACGCCGGCGAAAGCCAGGAAGACCAGCCACGGCATGCCGGGGATGGCCGCCAGCGTCAGCATCAGCCCGGCGGCGCCGTACAGCACGGCCGGCGAGGCCAGCATCTGCGCCGCCACCTGCTGCTCGAAGTCTTTGCCGTCGTTGCCGACGCGGGTCACCACGATGGCCGCCGCGGAGGACAGCAGCAGCGCCGGGATCTGCGCCACCAGGCCGTCGCCGATGGTCAGCAGCGCGTACAGGCGGAAGGCGTCGGCGAGGCTCAGGTCGTGCATCAGCGCGCCGATGGCGACGCCGCCGAGCATGTTGATCAGCAGGATCAGGATGCCGGCGATGGCGTCGCCGCGCACGAACTTCGACGCGCCGTCCATCGCCCCGTAGAAGTCCGACTCGGCGGCCACTTCGCGGCGCCGCTGCTGGGCTTTTTCCTGGTTGATCAGGCCGGCGTTGAGGTCGGCGTCGATCGCCATCTGCTTGCCGGGCAGCGCATCCAGCGTGAAGCGTGCCGACACCTCGGAGATCCGTTCGGCGCCCTTCGTGACCACGATGAAGTTGATGATCATCAGGATCACGAACACCACCAGGCCGACCACGAAGTTGCCGCCGATGACCACGTGGCCGAAGGCTTCGATGACCTGGCCGGCGGCGCCGGTGCCCTCGTGGCCGCGCAGCAGCACGACCCGCGTGGACGCCACGTTGAGGGTCAGGCGCAGCAGCGTGGTGGCCAGGATGATCGTCGGGAAGATCGAGAAGTCCAGCGGCCGCCGCGCATTGACGCTGACCAGGATGACGATCAGCGCCAGCACGATGTTGAAGGTGAACAACACGTCCAGCACCACCGGCGGCAGCGGCAGGATGACCATCGACAGGATGGTCAGCACGAACAGCGGCGCGGCGACGCGGTGGCGGCTGAGGTCGGAGAGGAGTTGGCGCAGGGTGTTCATGGGCGTGGTTCGTGGTCCGTCAGGAGGCGGGCTGGAATGGATTGCCGGCAGCGGCTCAGGTATCGGTTTCGGTGTCGAGGAACTGCCGCGGCACCGGCGGCGAGTCCGGCAGGTCCGGGCGTTGCGGGCGCTGGCCGTTGCGGAAGGCCTTCAGCTGCAGCACGTAGCCCAGCACCTGGGCCACCGCGCGGTACAGCGGGGCCGGGATCTGCTGGTTGACCTGGCTGGTGTTGTAGATGGCGCGGGCCAGCGGCGGCAGCGGCACGATCTCGACCTTGTGCTCGGTGGCCACCTCGCGGATGTACAAGGCCATCTCGTCCACGCCCTTGGCCACCACGAAGGGGGCCTCGGCGCGGTTTGCGTCGTACTTGAGGGCGACCGCGTAGTGCTGCGGGTTGACGATCACCACGTCGGCGCCGGGCACCGTCTTGCGCACGCCGCGGCGGGCGAGCTGCTGCTGGATCTGGCGGATGCGCTGGCGCACTTCCGGACGGCCTTCGGTGGATTTATGCTCCTCCTTCATCTCCCGCCGGCCCATGCGCTGGCCGCGCAGGTAGATGAAGTGCTGCACCGGCACATCGACCAGCGCGAAGACGACGAAGACCGCGCACAGGGCCATGACGCCGTCCACCATCAGGCCGGCGCCGCCGGCCAGGGCCTGGTCGAGGGGAAGGGCCTGCAGCTGCATGAAGGCCTCGCGGCCGCTGCTGACCACATGCCACAGCACCAGGCCGAGCGCGGTGGCCTTGACGATGGTGCTCGCCAGCTCGACCAGGTGTTTGGGCTGAGTCAGGCGCTGGGCGTAGGAGAGCGGGTTGAGGCGGTCCAGCTTGGGCTTCAGGTTTTCGCCGCTGAGCACCCAGCCGCCCGGCACCAGGGAGCCGATGGAGACGATCAGCGGCACCGCGAACAGCGGGGCGAGCATCTTGGCGAGCAGCAGCATGGTGGTCGTGAAGGCGATGGACCACAGGTTGTCCAGCGTGCCGTCGCCGTCCAGCGCTGCGAAGCCGATGCCGAACAGGGCGCGGAAGTCGGCCAGGTAGCCCGGCATCAGCAGGAGCAGCAGCTTGAGGCTGACGAGCAGGCCGAGGGCGGTGGCCCAGTCCCGTGAGCGGGCGGTCTGCCCCTGTTCGCGGGCCTTGCGCAGTTTCTGTGCGGAGGCCTTTTCGCTCTTGTCTTCGGTCGAGGTGTCGGCCATCGCTCACAGCCCCATGTCGTGGTGGAGCAGGCGCAGCACCTGGCTGGTCATGCGCACGTAGTGTTCCGGCACGAAGCCGACGATGCGCACCAGCATGTAGAGGCCGAACAGGGTGATCAGCGAGAAGCCGAGGGCGTACAGGTTGAGGGCTGGCGCCACGCGGTTGAGGAAGCCGAGCCCGACCTGCACCACCAGCGTCGAGAAGATGATCGGGATGGCCAGCAGCAGCGCCGCGGCGAACACCCAGGCGATGTTGAGGGCCAGGGTCTGCAGGGCCAGGAAGTCGAAGCCGTGACCAACCGGCCAGGCGTGGAAGCTCTCGGCGAGCACGCCGGTCAGCACCAGGTGGCCGTCGATGGAGAAGAACACGATGATGCCGAGCATGTAGAGCAGGCTCGAGACCACGTCCGACGAGGTGCCGTTCATCGGGTCGTTCATGACCGCCATGCTGAGGCCCATCTGGGACGACACCAGGAAACCGAGGATGGCCAGGATGGCCATCAGCTGGTGAAAGGCCAGGCCGATCACAAAGCCGATCAGCACCTGCTCGCCGGTGGCCAGCAGGCCGGCCATCGAGAAGGGATCGATGTGCGCGGAAGGGCCGACGACCGGTAGCATGACCACCGCGACGAGCAGTGACAGCAGTACGCGGATCGGCACCGGCAGCATGTTCTCGCCGATCACCGGCGCCGCGCTGAACAGCGCCAGGCTGCGGCAGAAGGGCCACCACAGGGTGTGCAGCAGGGCGAGCAGCTGGCCGAAGAGTGCTTCCATGATGCGGCGGGGGGGCTCAGCCCACCAGCGTGGCGGCGCGCCGGAACACGGCGACGCAGAAGTCCATCACGTAGGACGTCATCCAGCGCCCGGCGAGGGTGATCGCCAGCAGCGTGACGACCAGGCGCGGCAGGAAGCTGAGGGTCTGCTCGTTGATCTGCGTGGCGGCCTGGAACAGCGCGACCAGCAGGCCGACCACCAGGCCGGGCACGACCAGCACCGCGACCAGCACCATGACCATCTGCAGGGCTTCGCCGACCAGGTCGGCGGCGATCTCGGGGGTCAGCATCGCGCGTCCTTCCTCACAGGCCGCGCACGCTGGTCACCAGCGTCTCGACGGTCAGGGTCCAGCCGTCCACCAGCACGAACAGCAGCAGCTTGAGGGGCAGCGAGATGACCAGCGGCGACAGCATCATCATGCCCATCGCCATCAGTACCGACGACACCACCAGGTCGATGACCAGAAAGGGGATGAACAGCATGCAGCCGATCTGGAAGGCGGTCTTCAGCTCGCTGAGCACGAAGGCCGCCAGCTTGACGGTGAAGGCGTGCTGTTCGGGCTTGTCGACGGCCTTCTCGCCGGCCAGCCGGGAAACCTGGGCCAGTGCGCTCTTGCTGGTCTGGGCGAGCATGAAGCGGGACAGGGGCTGCTCGGCGATGGAGAGTGCCTCCTGCAGGCCGATCTTCTCCTGGTCGTAGGGCTGTAGCGCCTTCTCCCAGATGGTATCGCCGACCGGGCGCATGACCAGCAGCGTGAGGATCAGCGCCACGCCGGTGATGATGCGGTTCGGCAGGCCCTGCTGCAGGCCGAGGGCCTGGCGCAGCAGGGACAGCACGATGACGAAGCGCGTGAAGCTGGTCATCATCAGCACCAGCACGGGCAGGAGCCCGAGCAGGGTCATGATGATCAGCACCTGGGTCTTGACCGTCAGCTCGGTCTTGGCGCCCTGGGTGGAGCTGGTGAACAGCCCGATCTGGTCGGCCACCGCGAGGTCGGGCAGGACTAGCAGCGCAAGGGCCAGCAGGCCGAGCAGGGCCGGCGGCCCCAGGCGCGTGTGCAACAACTTCATGCGGACAGCCTCATGACGCCAGCGAGCCCAGGTCCAGGTCGCACAGCTCGACGACCTTCAGCCCGTAGTTCTCGCCGGCCAGCACGACTTCGGCGCGGCCGATGGCGGTGCCGTTCACCTTGATCAGCAGCGGCTCGCCGGCCAGCGTGTCGAGTTCGATGACACTGTCCCGGTCGATGTTCATCAGGTCTTGCAGAGAAATGCTCGTCGATCCGACTTCCAGCGTCAGCCGGACCGGGATCTTGCGCAGCATCTGGGCCAGCGGCCGGGCAGGGCGGGGGGGCGGGGTAGGTTCGGCTGTGTCACCGAAGCCGCTGGCTTCGTCATCGAAGTCACCCAGCATGTCGTCGAGGCTCGAGTTGATCGGGTCCATCCCACTCACTCCACATCTTCAAAAGCGGTTATACAAAGCTTGCCCCGGTATTCCACGACCTGGGCCGTGAACACGCGGGAATCGTCGATCAGTACGTCGGACGGCCCCATATTCACCGGGATCACGTCGCCGACCCGCAGGTCGAGCAGGCGCCCCAGCGGGATGTCCTTTTCCAGCAGGCGCGCCGTCAGCGCGAGCTGCAGGCGGCGCGGGAAGGGTTGAGCTGCGGATGGTTCGCCGGGGCGGTCGCGCGTGGGCGCCAGTTGCTGGAGGAGGTGGCGCTGCCAGGCCTCCTCCAGCAGGAAGTACATGCCGCCGTCGATACCGTGGGCCCGTTCGCGCACGCCGACGCGCAAGGCCCACGCGCCCTGGCGGCGCAGTACCGTCGTTGCGTCGCCGAGCAGGCGCCCGGTGTGGGCGCTGCCGTCGTGGGATGGGGCACGTCCTTCCAGGCGATCCACCAGTACCCCGGCGAAGCGCCGCCCGAGCAGCGCGGCGAGGCGTTCTTCCGTTGCCGTCACGGGTGCCTCGTCCCGCGGACCGGCCTTGCTTACCGGGTGGGCTCCGTAGCGGTAGTCGAGGGCGCACAGCAGGAGTTGGCGGTCCAGCGCGAAATCGATACGGCCCCGCTCGTGCGCATAGCCGTTCCAGCGGCGGTGTTCGGGGAGGCGGTCGACGGGTACGACGCGGACGTCGTCGACTTCGAACTGCGCGCGGTAACGGCGGTTCAGGCTGCCGCGCAAGGCCTCGTCGAGATCGTCCCGCGCGAGCACGGTGAAGCGCTCCAGCAGGTGGAGCGGGCGCCCCAGCGAGAGAGGATCGAGCGTCATTCCACCGCGCGGCGCTGCGGATTTCTGCATGTCTGGATTACCAATGATTGTCCGGCAATTCGAGCCGAATGCCGGTCGCGTTTCGCCCGCGAATGGCGTTTCCGGAGTTCTTAATCCGGAAAGGATTGGGTCTAATTGTTTTTTAGTTTGCGGATTAATTCGATTTGACGCAACAGGAATTGATCGAGTGTTTGTCGATTAATTTAGTCTGAATTTAAATTGAAAAAAATGATTGCCTGGCGGGAAGCTTCTGGGCATAATCACTCCAACTCGCGACCAAAACCGCGAAAACTTAAATTTGGGCACACCCGTTCGAAAGACGGGGTCGCAAAGCCTCCGGTCTAAAGCTCTCACGGGCTACGATAGCGGGGTTGCCAGACTGGAACTGCTGACTCGGTTCCACCGGCTGTTGTCCGTGCAGGCTTTGTCTGCGCGCCGCGCCGGGTCTGTGTTGTCGCCCTTCTGGCGGCTGCGCCTCCTCTTTCCCATGTGTGCGCTCCGAGCATATCGATAAGGGAAAGCGCATGAACCGTTACCTCCTCGTCTGAATACGCACCAGGGCCGTCCGGGCATGGTGTTGTTCGCCTGCCCTCCGTACGCCTGGACCCGGTCAGGGTTTTTCTCCTGATCCTATTCGCCCGATTCAATTCGGCGTGAGGTCATTTCGCGTTCGGTTTCAATTCCGGCCTTATTGCCTGTTCAATTCATTTCGTCGATTGATTCGTCCGTTTTTCAAATTGCCGCGTTGTGCGTGCGACGGGTTTGTCTTGCCCGAAAAAACGTAGCGCCAATTGGCTGTCGAATTCCGCTCTGCCGGCTGATGGGGGTGGGGCGGGGTTCCGGTGCATCCCGTTTCTGAAGGAGAGTGTGGTGGTGACTGAAATGCTGGCGTCGATCGGCGCCGATCTGGTGAAACTGCAGGGCAGCCTGCCGGCCACCGACCTGGCCGTGCCGGCGCCTAACCCGCTGGATGCGGCCAGCCCGGAGGCCGACGGCTTCGGCGAGCACCTCAAGCAGGCCGTGCTGGGCGTCAATGAGAAGGATCGCGTCGCCGGCGAGCGCATGGCCGACGTGGATAGCGGCCGCAGCGACGACCTTGTCGGCGCGATGTTGTCCAGCCAGGAGGCCAGCCTGTCGTTCTCGATGCTGATGCAGGTCCGCAACAAGATGGTCGGCGCGATGGACGACCTCATCAAGCTGCCGCTCTAAGCGCACCCCGGGACGCCACTCGTGAATCTCTCCCTCTCTCCCGCCCTGGCCCGCCTGCGCGCCCCCGGCGGCCTGCCGAAGCTGCCGCCGGGCTTCGTCAAGGGCCTGCTGCCCATCGTGCTGCTGGCGCTGGCGATCACCGCGCTGGTGCTGATGTTCGCGTGGAACGACCAGGCCGGCTACAAGCCGGTGTTCGGCAGCCGCGAGAAGGTGGCGTCGGCCGAGATGATCGCCCTGCTGGATGCCCAGGGCATTCCCTATCGTCTGCATCCGGATTCCGGCCAGGTGCTGGTGCCGGCCAAGCGCCTCGGTGAGGTCCGCATGCTGCTGGCGGCCAAGGGCGTCGTCGCCAAGCTGCCGCAGGGGTTGGAGCTGATGGACCGCAACGACCCGCTGGGGGTCAGCCAGTTCGTGCAGGACGTGCGTTTCCGCCGCGGCCTGGAGGGGGAACTGGTGCAGAGCATCATGACCCTCGACGCGGTTGATTCGGCGCGGGTGCATCTGTCCATCGCACGCTCCTCGTCCTTCGTCGTCAATGACGGCGAGAAGAGCACCGCGTCGGTGGTGCTGGCCCTGAAGGCCGGCCGCAACCTCAGCCCCGAGCAGATCGCGGCGATCATCAACATGGTCGCCAACAGCGTCGCCAGCCTCGACCCGCAGCGGGTCAGCGTGGTCGATCAGGCCGGCAACCTGCTGTCGGCCCGCGTTGATCTCAGCGAGGGCTTCGAGGGCGCCCAGCTCAACGACGCGTCCCACCGTTTCCGCGACGAGACCCAGCGCAATGCCGAGGATCTCCTGCTGCCGATGCTCGGCACGGGCAACTTCAAGGTCAGCGTCACCGCCGAGGTGGACAACGACCGCATCCAGGAAACCACCGAACGCTACGGCGAGGCGCCGAAGATCACCAACGAGGCGATGCGCACCGAGAACGGCCGCGACCCGCTGGCGGTCGGCGTGCCGGGCTCCCTCAGCAACCGCCCGGTGGCCGTCAAGGCCGATGAGGAGCCGGAGGCGGCGACCACCAAGAAGAACGCCACCACCCGCCAGTACGCCTACGACCGCAGTGTGACCCAGGTGAAGCGCAGCCGCGGCCGCCTGAAGAAGCTCTCCGTGGCGGTGGTGATGAACAACGCCGCCGCTCCCGACGGCAAGACCTGGACGCCGGAGGCGCTGGCCAATGTGGACAAGGTGCTGCGCAGCGGCCTCGGCATCGACGCGGCGCGCGGCGACAGCCTGGTCGTCACCGCCAGCGGCTTCCGCAAGCCGGTGGATGACAGCGTGGCCTGGTGGCAGCAGCGCGACAACGTCATCGAGATGGGCAGCTGGCTGGCCTATGCGGTCAGCCTGCTGCTGGCCTTCCTGTTCGTCGTCCGTCCGCTGATGAAGCTGGCCCAGCAGCGCCTGGCGCTGCCGGCCGTCGAGACCGTCGAAGAACTGGCGGAAGCACAGGCGCCCGCCAGTCCGGAACTTGCCGCGCCGGCCGCTCACGCCGCCCTGGCCGCACCCGATGCCCAGCGCATGCCGGTTGCCGGCTTGCTCGAAAACTACGACCTGCCGGCGCCGGGTTCGCCGGTGGATGTGATGGTCGAACACCTGAAGGTGCTGTCGGCGAAGGAGCCGGAGCGCGTTGCCGAAGTGGTCCGCCAATGGATGCAGAAAAATGGCCGAAGCGAATAATCTGCCCGACATGATCGTCCCCGGTGCCACACCGACGCCGGTGGAGCAGGCTGCCATCGTGCTGCTGTCGATGGGCGAGGAGCCCGCCGCCGCGGTGCTGCGCTGCCTGTCCCGCGACGAGCTGCTGGAAGTCACCCAGGTGATGTCGCGGATGAGCGGCATCAAGGTGGAGGTGGTGAAGAGCTCGTTGCAGCGCTTCTTCGACGACTACCGGGAGCAGAGCGGCGTGCATGGCGCGTCGCGCACCTACCTGCGGCGCTCCCTCGACCTGGCGCTCGGCACCGACATCGCCGGCAGCGTGCTCAACAAGATCTACGGCGACGAGATCCGCCCGAAGATGGCGCGCCTGCAGTGGGCCTCGCCGAAGTGGCTGGCCGAGCAGCTGATCAACGAACACGTGCGCATGCAGGCGGTGTTCCTGGCCTTTCTGCCGGCCGCGCTGGCCAGCGAGATCGTCGATGCGCTGCCGTCCGACAACCGCGACCAGGTGCTGCTCAATGTGGCGCGCCTCACCGAGATCGACCGCGAACTGCTGATCGAGCTGGAGGAAATGGTGCTCCGCTGCCTGGACAGCCTTGGCCTGCAGAGCGCCAGCGTGGAGGGTGTGCGCCATGCTGCCGAGATCCTCAACCGGCTGCCCGGCAATCGCCAGCAGATGGTCGAGATGCTGCGCGCCCACGATCCCGAGATGGTGTCGGAGATCGAGGTCAGCATGTATGACTTCTACATTCTGTCCCGTCAGAACGACGAGATCATCACCCGCCTCATCGAGGAAGTGGCCCTCGACCAGTGGGCCATCGCCCTCAAGGGCGTCGAGCCGGCAGTGCGCGATGCGATCCTGCGCTCGATGCCACGCCGTCAGGCGCAGAGCTTCGAGGAGCTCATCCGGCGCAGCGGCCCGGTGCCGCGCAGCCGTGTGGAGCAGGTGCGCGCCGAGATCATGGCCCAGGTCAAGGAGCTCGTCGATGCCGGCGAGATCGAGATCCAGCTGTTCGCCGAGGCGACGGTCGAATGAAAAATTTCCGGCCTTACCGTTTCCCCCCTTTGTCCCTCGCAGCTGGCGCGTCTGCCCCCAGCGCGGCGGAGGCTCAGGCTTCCCTGGCCGATGGTTTCCACCAGGGCATGGAGCGGGGCTACCGGGAAGGGCATGAACTGGGTCTGGCCCAGGGGCGTGGGGACGGACTGGCGGAGGGCCGCCGCGAAGGGCTGCGCACCGGCCGCGACGAGGCCCGCCAGGAGGTGCTGGCGCAGTTCGACACGCTGAGCGCACCGATCGACGCGTTGATCGCCGGCCTGCGTCAGCTGCAGGCCGACTACCAGGGGGCGCTGCGCCGGGAGGTGGTAGACCTGGTCGCCAAGGTGGCCCGCCAGGTCATCCGCAGCGAACTGGCCCTGCAGCCGGTGCAACTGCTGGCGCTGGTGGATGAAACCCTGGCGACGATGCCGCCGGCCCGCGAAGGGGTCGAGGTGTTCCTGAATCCGGAAGAGCGGGAACGCATCCTCGAACTGGCGCCGGACCGCGCCGCGCGCTGGACGCTGATCGCCGATCCGCGCCTGGAGCCCGGCGAGTGCCGCGTCCGCGCCGACGGGCGGGAGGCCGACGCGGGCTGCCGCCAGCGCCTCGCCGCCTGCATCGAACAGCTGGAAACCCATCTCGCCGAGGACGGCGAGGAGGTGCGTCCGTGATCGCCGCTGCGCTGCGCCAGCTCGAATTCGCCGACATCCCGGTGGCCACGCTGACCGGCCGCCTGGTCGGCGCCTCAGGCATGCTGCTGGAGAGCACCGGCTGTGCCTTCCAGACCGGCCAGTGCTGCCGCATCGAAACTGCCAGCGGCGAGTGGATCGCCGCCCAGGTGGTCGGTTTCCGCAACGAGGTCTCCTACCTGATGCCCTTCAAGCGCCCCGAAGGCCTGGCCACCGGCGCCCGCGTGCTGCCGGCCGCCGAGCAGGGCGGGCTGACGATCGGGCCGTCGTGGCTGGGGCGCATCGTCAATGGCCTCGGCGAGCCGGTGGATGGCCGCGGCCGCCTCGGCGGCGAGCATCCGCTGGCGGCGCGGCCGCCGCATGTGCATCCGCTGCGCAGGAAACCGGTGGAGGGCGTGCTCGATGTCGGCGTGCGCTCGATCAACGGCCTGCTGACCCTCGGGCGCGGCCAGCGTGTCGGCCTGATGGCCGGCAGCGGCGTCGGTAAGAGCGTGCTGCTCGGCCTGATCACCCGCCAGACCGTCGCCGACGTGGTGGTGGTCGGCCTGATCGGCGAGCGCGGCCGCGAGGTGCGCGAGTTCATCGACATGTCCCTCGGGCCAGCCGGGCTGGCCCGCGCGGTGGTCGTCATCGCGCCGGCCGACGAATCCCCGCTGATGCGCCTGCGCGCCACCGAGCTGTGCCACGCCATCGCCGCCCATTACCGGGACCAGGGGCAGAACGTGCTGCTGCTGGTCGACTCCCTCACCCGTTACGCGATGGCCCGCCGCGAAGTGGCGCTGGCCCTCGGCGAACCGCCGGCCACCCGCGGCTATCCGCCATCGGTGTTCGGCCTGTTGCCGCAGCTGGTGGAGAGCGCCGGCAACGGTGAGCACGAGGCGGGCAGCATGAGCGCCATCTACACCGTGCTGGCCGAAGGCGACGACCAGCAGGACCCGGTGGTGGACACCGCACGGGCCATCCTCGACGGCCACATCGTGCTGTCCCGCGAGCTGGCCGACCGCGGCCATTACCCGGCCATCGACATCGCCCAGTCCATCAGCCGCTGCATGGCGCAGGTGACGACCCCCGCCCAGCAGGCGGCGGCGCGGGAGATCAAGGCCTTGTATTCCCGCTACGTCCGCGTGCGCGACCTGCTGCCGCTGGGCGCCTACGTCGCCGGTGCCGATCCGGCCACCGACAGGGCGGTGGCCCTGTACCCGCGGATCGAGGCCTTCCTGCACCAGGGGACGCGGGAGGCGGCGCCCTTCGGCGACACCCTGGCCCGACTGGAGAGCCTGCTGGCATGAGCGCCCATCCCAAGACCTTGCGCGGCCTCGCCGCCGTCGTCGACCAGCGCCGCCGCGAGAAGGACAGCCTGGTCGGCGAACTGGCCGCCCGCCGTACCCAGCTGGAGCGCCATCGCGCCACGCTGGCGCGCCTGGAGCAGCTGTGTGCCAGCGCCACCGTCAGCGGCGAACGTCCGGCGACCCACGTCGCCGCGTTGTCCCTGAACTGTGGCGACTACAAGCAGGCGGTACTGCATCTCGCCGACAGCCAGCGCGGCGAAGTCGAGCGCCATGACGCCGACCTGCAACTGGCCCAATTGGCGCTGACCCGCGCAGTGCAGCGCCACGAGGCTGTGAGCCAGGTGCTGGACGGCAAACTGCAGGCCCTGCAACGGGAGCAGCGACAGGGCGAGCAGAAGCGCCAGGACGAGCTGGCCACCCAGAGCTGGTGGCGGGGGCGGGCATGAAGGCCGGAATGTGCACGGAATTTCAGACGGGAGCGGATCCGGTCGCCTTTAACGAAGGCGAATTCCAACTCACTTCTTGCCCCGTAGGAGAGCTCCATGGCTAGCACGAGCATCAATCCGACCTCGATGGCCAATACCCTGGCCACGGCCTACACCCAGCCCGCTCAGGACCAACTGACCACCCAGACCAGCAAGGCCCAGGCCACAGCCACTGCGCTGAATTCCCTGCGCTCCGCACTCAACACGTTCAACAACGCGGTGACGAGCCTCAGCGCCAAGAAGGGGCTGAGCCAGAACACCGCGACCTTCAGCAATCCGGCGATCGGCAGCGCGAGCGCCACGTCCACCGCGCAGGCCGGCTCCTACTCCTTCTTCGTCGAAAAGCTGGCCACCGGCAGCCAGGTCGCCTACCAGGATCTGCCGGCCGCGGCGGCCTCCGAGGGCGGTCCGATCGTCGTGCAGATGCCTGACGGCACGACGATCAACGTCACGCTGGCCGATGCCGACAACGACGGTACGATCTCCCAGTCGGAAGTTGCACGCGCCATCAACCTGGCCCCGACCAACCAGGGCAAGGTGACGGCCACCACGGTGAGCGCCAACGGCAAGACCCAGCTGCTGCTGACGGCGGCCCAGACCGGCGGCGCTGCCGACCCGCTGACGGGCGTCGTCCCCAACATCACCATCGACGCCAGCGGCCTGCCGTCCGGCAATCTCAAGACGGCCCTGGCTGGCGGCCCCAACGTACTGGCCGCCGCCCAGAACGCGCTGGTCTGGCTGGGGGCGCAGGGCTCCGGTATCAAGCTGGAACAGGCCAGCAACACCTTCACGTCGATCCCCGGCGTCAGCATCAGCTTCAACCAGGCCATGACGGCCGGCGCCGCGCCGGTGACGCTAACGGTGGCCAGCGATGCCAGCGGCACCGCGGCCAACGTGCAGACCTTCGTCGACGCCTACAACGCACTGAACAAGACGCTCGACAGCCTCACCGCCGCGGGCAGCGCCGACGGCAAGACGAGCGCCGGCGCCTTCGCGTCCGACGCTGGCATCCGTGCGCTGCGGGGCAAGCTGAGCAGCATCCTGCGCCAGAATTTCGGTGGCCTGAGCGTGATCGATCTCGGTGTGACGAGCGACCGCAGCGGCGTGCTGAGCCTCGACAGCAGCAAGCTGAGCAAGGCCCTGGCGGCCCATCCGGATGGCTTGTCGCAGGTCTTCGGCGGCACGTCCACCACCGGCGGCAGCGGTCTGCTCGGGGCGCTCAACGACTACGCCGGGGTGTGGCTGAACAGCGCCAACGGCCTCCTCAAGAACCGCCAGGACTCGGTGCAGCGCACGCAGACCGAACTGACCGACAAGCAGACCCGCCTCGACGCCACCTTCAAGCTGTACTACGAGCGCTACCTGCAGCAATTCACGGCCCTGCAGACCCTGCAGGACCAGATGAGCCAGACCACCGACATGTTCAGCAGCCTGAGCACCAGCGGCAACTGACCGACTTCATCGAACCACCGGGACCACCACCGTGCATCACTCCGCTTATCAGAGCTATCACAGCGACAACCTGGCGGCGCAGACCGCCCAGGCCTCGCCGGTCCAACTCGTGCTGATCCTGACGGACGGCCTGATCGAGGAGCTGTTCCGCGCCCGCGCCCACATCGAGGGCGGGCGCTTCGAGCAGAAGGCCCACAGCCTCGACCGGGCCCTGGGCATGCTCAACGGGCTGGCCAGCGCCCTCGACCTCGATTCGGGCAGCGAAGTGGTGACCAGCCTGGACCAGCTCTACGCCTACTGCGGGCAGCGCCTGTATCAGGCGGGCGTGGCGCTGGATGTCGGCATCATCGACGAAGTGGTCGGGCTGCTGAACACGCTGCGCAGCGGCTGGGAAGGCATGCAGGCCCGTCATGGCTAAACGGCTGGATGCTCTGGCCTCGGCAGCAACCCGCCTGCGGGCTGCGACGGCGGCCCGCCAGTGGGCGGCGGTCGGGCGCGTCGACGGCGAGATTGCGGCGCTGCTGGCCAGCTTCCGCAGCGGCTGTCCGCTCAGCAGTGCCGAGCGGCAGGCCGTGGAGGCGCTGGCCGCCGTGCATGGCCTGGCCCGCGAAGCCTGTGCCGACGAGGCGGCCCGCATCGGCCGGCGGCTGGCGGAGATGTGCACCCATCGGGACGGCTGGATGGCTTACGCATTGACCGACTACGACTTGCCGGAGCCACGCACATGAGTATCGCGATGTCTGCCGATGGTCAGCCCGTCCTGCTGCCGATGGTAGCGGTCGCAGCGGCCAATGCGGGGCTGCCAGCGACGGCCGCAATCGTTGGTGATGTCGGAAATGACACCCCTTTCGACGCTGTACTGCAAGCCTGTCTGGCCGATCGGCCGGATGCCGCCCGTGTGCCTGCGGACGACCGGGTGGAGAGCGAGGACGCCGGCCTTGATCCGTCCGCGGATGAAACCCGGTCGTCTGTGGCCCAGGGCACGCCTGCCGTGCTGATGGCGCCCATGTCGCCGTCGCAGGCCGCGCCGCTGGCGGTGCTGTCCCTGGCGACAGCGGACGCGGCTGTATCTGCGTCGACCGGAATTACGGCGACGGTCGTCGCCGTCCAGCCGATGGCGCTGACGCTCGCGGTGGGGCAGGGGACGCCGCGTCCTCTCCCGTCGATGTTCCGGACCGAGTCCGCGCAAGCCGCCGCGCCGGCGGAAGCCGTCATGCCCCCGGTGCAGCCCGCACCCGAACGGTCCGGTGTCGCCGCAGCACGGATTGCCGTGCCGGGGGCTGTCCTGGGGGAGGCCGCGAGCCTGGCGCCGGCGGAGGGGCTGGATGGACTGCTTTCGAGTACCGCCCAGCCGGTGGTTGCAGTTGGCACGTCCGGTATCGGGCAGCCCCTACCCGCGCTGCCGGGGGGCGCCCAGGTGCGGGTTGCCAGGCCGGATGTTGCTCCAGGAGAGCCCCCGCGTTCGGTGTCGCCGGACGGACGATCGTTCATGAGCATCGCACTGCCTGCGCTTGCGCCCGGCGCATCCGGCGCGGGGCTGCCCGCGGGGGCGGATGTCGATGTGGCTGTGGCTGCAATGCCGATTGCCGTCCTTGGGGCGATCGGGCGTTCGCCATCGACGGACGGGCTGGATGGATTGCGTTCGGGCATCGCACGGCCAGCGTCTGCGGCCGGCGTATCCCTCTTCGTGCAGCCCGTGCCCGAGCGGCCCGTTGCCGTGCAGGCTGTGGTGCCGGGCGTCGTTCAGGAGGAGATCGGGCATCCGTCGCGGACGGATGAGCCGGATTGGATGTCCTCGAGTCGCGCTTTGCCAGCGGCTGTGGCCGGAACGTCCACCGATGCCACGGCGCCGGCTGCAATGCCTGGGCGAAGCGCTGCGGAGAGCGGGCGTCCGACCCTGGCGGACGGGGTGGATCGACCGCTGCCGGCTGTCATGCCGCCGATCGGCAGCGCCGACCCGGGCTCCGCGCGCAGCCCGGACGCAACGCTGCGCCTTCCCAATGGCGACGCGAACCAATGGCGCCAGCCCCTCATGCAAGCCCTTGGCGAGCGTCTGCAGTTCGTGTCCGAGCGGGGTATCGACAGTGCGGTGATCCGCCTGGAGCCGCCGCGCATGGGCAGCATCGAGATCGCCATCCGCCACCAGGACGGCGCCTTGCAGATCAATCTCAGCGCCACCCACAACGAGGTGCTGCGCCAGTTGCAGGACATCAGCGACAACCTGCGCCACAACCTCGGCCAGCGCCATGCCGGCGACGTGACGGTGCAAGTGGCCGACGCGAGCGCCTCCCGTACGGGGCAGGGCCAGGGCGACGGCGAACGTCAGCGGCAGCGTCAGGCGCAGGCCGAGCAGAACCCGGGCCGTGCCCTTGGCGATGCCGAGGCCGAGGACGGACGTCAGTCCTTCCGTCTGGCCCGGAATGAGGAATGAATGAGATGAACAAACTGAACCGAACTCTCCTGGTGGTGGGCGCCCTGGTGCTGACCGCCGGCGTCGGCGCCGGCGCGGCCTGGTGGATGCTGCGGCCGCAGGATGGTGGCGCCAAGGCCGAAGCCGCGCCGGCCATCGATCCGCAGGAGTACCGCTACATCAACCTGGAGAAGGTGATCGTCATGCTGCGCGGGCGGCCCGGCGAGTCGATGAGCCACTACCTGGCGATGGACCTGGTCTTCAAGACCCCGTTGAAGAGCGAGAAGACCACCAAGGAGCACCTGCCGCTGCTGCGTAGCGTGGCGGTCATGGAGTTGTCCCGCTACTCCCAGGAGAAGGCCGCGGCGATGACTCTCGAGGAGTTCGCCGCCAACATCAACCGCGCCTTCAACGACCGCTATGCCCGCGAACACGGCGAAAAGCCCTTCGTCGAGGCGATGGTCAGCAAGCTGATCATCGAGTAAGCGGCCATGGACATGTATGCGGGTTACGCCGAACTGCAGGGTGGTGCCGTCGAACAGCGCTACCTGCTGCAGTACGTGCCGTTGGTGAAGCGCATCGTGCGCCAGCTGCGCTCCCAAATCGGCGCGGCGATGGAGCGCGAGGACATGGAGCAGATCGGCCTGCTCGGCCTGCTCGACTGCCTGCGCCGCTACGGCACGCCCGACGAGAAGTTCGGCGCCTACGCGTCGATGCGCGTGCGTGGCGCGGTGCTCGACGAGCTGCGCCGCCAGGACTGGCGGCCGCGCAGCGTGCGCCAGGAAAGCCATCGCCTGCGTGACGGCATCCGCGCCCTCAGCCGCCGCATCGGCCGCGAGCCGAGCGAGGCGGAGGTGATGCAGGCTCTCGGCCTGAGCCCGGATGGCTACCAGGAGTTTCTGCTCGCCGAGAACGCCGAAGTGCTGGTCAGCTTCGACGAGGTGCTGCAGGAGATGGGCAGCCTGTCCGCCGACGGTCCGTCGCCGGAAGCGCAGCTGGTGCGTCGGCGCAGCATCGAGCAGGCCCTGCGGGTCCTCGACGAGCGCGAGCAGCGGGTGATCCAGCTGTATTACGAATTCGACCTGAGCCTGAAGGAGATCGCGGCGGTGCTCGACCTCACCGAAGCGCGGGTCTGCCAGATCAACAAAGGGGCGCTGCGCAAGATGCGGGCGTGCCTGCAACACTGAGCGCCGGTCCGGCGGAGCAACGCATATGCAACAACTCATCGGCATCGCCATCGTTCTCGGCACCGTTTTCGGCGGCTTCGTACTCGGTGGCGGCATCCTGAAGGTCATCTGGCAACCGGTCGAGTTGCTGATCATCGGCGGCGCGGCCGTCGGTGCGCTGGTGCTCGGCAATCCGCGCCACGTGCTGGCCGAGACCTGGCTGCAGATCCGCCAGATCGTCACCAGCCGCAAGCAGGGGCGGGAATTCCAGCGCCAGCTGCTGCTGCTGATGTACGAGCTGTTGCAGACGGCGGCCGGCGGCCTGAAAGCCCTCGACGCCCACGTGGAGGAACCCCACAACAGCCCCTTGTTCAGCAACTATCCGCTGATCCTCGACGAGCCCAAGCTGCTGGCCTTCATCGTGGACAATTTCCGCCTGATGGCGATGGGCAAGATCAACGCCCACGAGCTGGAAGGCGTGCTGGAGCAGGAGCTGGAGTCCATCCACGACGAGCTGAATCAGCCCGCCAAGTCCCTGTCGAAGGTGGCCGAGGCGATGCCGGGCTTCGGCATCCTGGCGGCGGTGCTGGGCATCGTGATGGCCATGAACACGGTCGGCGAAGGCGCCAACTCGGCCGAGATCGCCGAGCGGGTGGCGGCGGCGATGGTCGGTACCTTCATCGGTATCTTCTTCTGCTATGGCCTGCTCGACCCCATCGCCAACATGATGAAGCAGGTCGTCACGCGGGAGCTGTCGGCCCTGGAATGCGTCAAGGTGGTGCTGGTCACCCACGTGTCGGGCAAGCCGGCGCTGCTGGCCATCGACGCCGGCCGGCGCCTGGTGCAACTCAACATCAAGCCGAGCTTTGCCGAACTGGAAAGCTGGATCAACGCCCTCAGCGGCGATCCGGATGCGGTGATGCAGCGGCGTGGCGGAGCGCGCGCGAATGCCTAGCCTAGCCGACAAGAAGCACGGCGAGGCCGTCGTCAAGCGGGTCTCCCGCAAGCACGACGAAGAGGCCCATGGCAGCGCCTGGAAAGTCGCCTTTGCCGACTTTTGCCTGGCGCTGATGTGCTTGTTCCTGGTGCTGTGGGTGATGGCCGCCCGCAATGCCGAGCAACTGGCCGACATCACCCGCACGGCCAGCGGCGAGTTCATGGAAGACGGTGCCGGCCGCAGCCCGGAGGCAGTGGGCGGGCCGCGCGGCAGTCTGATCGACCGCCTGCCGGTGCCGGATCGCGGCGACGATCCCAAAGGCAAGTTGCGCTCCAATGGCGATGGCAATGCCGGGCGCGAGCCGCAATTGTCGAAGACACGTTTGGAGAGTGCCTCCGACATGCAGGAGCTGGCCGAGGTGGTGAAGCGTCTGAGCGCCGACACCGGCCTGGCTGGCAACCTGCTCACCGAGGTGAGCGCCCAGGGCCTGCGCGTGATGCTGCACGACACCGACCAGCGCGGCATGTTCGCCCGCGGCTCGGCGCTGCCCAGCGAGCCCTTCCGCGCGTTGTTGCGCAAGATGGGGCCGCTGTTCGCGCGCATCGAGAACCAGATGCTGATCCTCGGCCACACGGACGCCATGCCGTATGCCGACGTGGGGCCGTCGGCCTATTCCAACTGGACCCTGTCCAACGAGCGTGCCATGCGCGCGCGCCTCAACCTGCTGGCCGGCGGCATGCGTCCGGACAGCGTGCTGCAGGTGGTCGGCATGGCCGACCGGGCACCCCTCGACCCGAAGAATCCCCGTGCGGCGGTGAATCGCCGCATCGAACTGCTGATCCTGAGCAGCGAGCAGGCCCGCAGCCTGTCCGCCACCTTCGGCATGCCCGCCGCGGTGGCACCGCTGATCGACGGTGTGAATGTCGGTCTGCCCCGTGCCGGCGACGCCGGCGCTGTCCGTCAGGGTGCCGACGTGCGCGGCCTGCTGGAGGGCGCCGCCCGCTAAGCCCATGCGAACCAAACCCAGAGAGTCCCGAATGAAGATTTCCGGTCCTTCCATCCCGATGACTTCCGCCGCCGCGACTTCCGAGGTCGCGCCGGTCGCCAATGTGCCCGCCATCGCCCCTGCCGCCAGCGCCGCCGAGCAGGCGCCGCTGCAGTCGGCGGCGTTGCAGCAGGCCAAGGAAGCCCTGCAGGCCATGCCCGAGATCGATCGGGCCAAGGTGGACGCCCTGCGCGACGCCCTGGCCAAGGGCGAGCTGCCCTTCGACGCCAGCAAGCTGGCCGGCCTGATCGACCGCTACCACGGCAGCCGCTCATGACCCAGCCGATGCCGCCCGCCACGCCTGCCCAGGCGCTGCTCCGCCTCGCTGCCGGTGTGCGCGCAGACGTCGCCGACTACGCGCGGTTGCAGGAACAGCTCGACGCGCAGTTCGACGCGGCCCTGCACCATGACAGCGGACGGTTGATCGGACTCGCGGAGGCGATCACCGGGCTGTGCAACACCCTCGACGCGCGGCGCCAGGAGCGCAACGGCTTGTTGCGCGTGTTCGCCGCCGCGCTGCAGGGGATGCCGCCGGCCGAGGCCGTCACCGCGCTGCTGGCCCGCCTGCCCGAGAGTCAGCGCAGCACGGCCCAGGCGGACTGGGCACAGCTGAGTACGCTGGTGCGTGAGTGCAAGGCCCTCAATGTGCGCAACGGCCGGCTGCTGATGGACCAGCACGAGATCATGCAGCGCGTGCTCAAGGACGGAGACGATGTCTATGCTCCGGCCTGATGCCGCCTTCCGTGCCGGCGCGGCCGCCTTCGACGCCATCGCCGACGACATTGCGCTGCCCACCGGCGGCACCGGCAAGGGCGATTTTGCGGCGCTGATGCGCGACGTGAAGCAGGAAGTGACGGACTTCATCGAGAACGGCGGCGGCGACAGCGACGCCGTCATGGGCCTGGATGCGGCGGCGCGTGCCTATCTGGCCCGCCAGGGCATGGCACCGGCGGCGGCCGTCGAAGCGGCCGGCGCGGGTGTTCCCGAGGACGGGCTGCCGGCGGACGGGCGTGCCTTCCTCGACGCCATCGCCCCGCTGGCCGCCGAAACCGGGCGCCGCCTCGGCGTGTCGCCGGACATCCTGGCCGCCCAGGCGGCGCTGGAGTCGGGCTGGGGCCAGCGGCCGATCCGCCAGTCCGACGGCCGTGACACCCACAACCTGTTCGGCATCAAGGCCGGCGGGGCCTGGCAGGGCGACAGCGCGAGCATCGCCACCACCGAATACGAAGGCGGCGCGAAGCTGACCCGCAGCGAGCGCTTCCGCAGCTACGCCAATCCCGGCGAGGCCTTCCGCGATTTCGGCCGCCTGCTGCTCGACAACCCCCGTTACCAGGGCGCCCTCAACACCGGCAGCGACGTCGCCGCCTACGCCCGCGGCCTGGCCCGGGGCGGCTATGCGACCGATCCCCAGTACGGGGCCAAGCTGGCGCGCATCGCCGCCCGGCTTCAGTCGGGGGAGTGAACGATGCCGACCGGCTCCACCTCGTTCGCGCCCGTCACCCGCGCCCGGATCACCCGGCCGGTGGCGCTGTTGCGCACGCCGATGACGTCGTCGCGGTGCCCGGCCTCGGTGGCTTCGCCGGTCGAGCTGACCAGGATGCCCTGGTTGCGCGCCACGATGGTCACGCTGGCGCCGCGGCGCACCAGCACCGCCGGGGCCAGCGCGCGGCGGTCCACCACCTGCCCCGCCCGCAGCGCTCTCCGGCTGGCCATGCCGACGAGCGCTGCCGGGTCGGACAGCGCGTCCTGCAGGCTCACCAGCGTGCGCCGCTCCAGTCGCAGGTCGTCGGCGACCATGGGCTGGCCGCTGTTGAGCTGGCTGGCGGCGACCACCACCTGGGCGCTGACTTCCGCGCGCACCGTGTATGTCTCGCTCCAGCCGGCTGCCGCGCAGCTCGCGACGAAGCGCATGCGCGACGGGAACTGGGTGTCGGCCGGTTCGACGCTGACGGGTCTGGCGCATGGTTGCGCCTTTGGCGGGCTGCCGACCACCTCGACGGCGAACTGTGGCTCGACGAGCCCCAGGCGCGCCGCTTCGGCGCTAAGGAACTGGCGCGCCGCCCGCGCCACCTCGCCGGCGGTGTCGGCCCGGGCCGGCAGGGTGCCGGCGGCCAGCGCGGCGGCGAGCAGGGCATTGATTACGGATCTAGTTGTGGGGGGAAAACGCATGAGTATCGATTTCGACAAGGCTCTCGGCATTCACGCCGACACGCTGAAGCTGCGTGCCGAGCGGACGAGGATTCTGGCATCCAACATCGCCAATGAAAACACGCCGGGCTACCAGGCGCGCGACGTGGACTTCGCGGCCAGTCTCCGCGAGGCCGTCGCCGGGCAGGGGGGCGCTGTGGGTAACGACGCCGCCGAGCTGCGCTACCGGGTGCCCAACCAGGCCAGCGCCGACGGCAACACCGTCGAGCTGGGCGTCGAGCAGGCGGCGTTCTCCCAGAACGCGTCGGATTTCCAGACCAGCCTGAGCTTTATCAACATGAAACTCAAGGGCCTGGCCCGAGTCATCGAGGGGCAATAAGACATGTCGTTCAGAAGCATCGCGCAGATCGCCGGAGCGGCCATGACCGCCCAGAGCCTGCGCCTCAACACGGTGGCCAGCAACCTGGCCAATGCCCAGACCGCCGCGCCCAGCGAGGACAAGACCTATCACGCCCGCAAGCCGGTCTTCGCGACCTACTACCAGGGCAGCGCAGACGGCCAGCCGGCAGCGGCCGGCGTGCGCGTGCTCGACGTGGTGCAGAGCAGTGAGCCGGTGCGCAAGGTGTACGAGCCCGGCAACCCCCAGGCCAACGAGGACGGCATGGTGTTCTATCCCAACGTCAACTCGGTGGCCGAGATGACCGACATGATGGAAGCCTCCCGCGCCTTCGAGACCAACGTGGAAGTGCTCGGCCGCGTGAAGGGCATGCAGCAGGCGCTGCTGCGCATGGGGGAGAGCTGAGATGAGTGCCGTCTTCAACTCCTCCACCAGTGCGACCAGCACCGCCAGCGACAGCGCGGCCGTCAAGAGCAATGGGCTCGGCGTCAGCGACGACATGTTCATGACGCTGCTGGTGGCCCAGATCAAGAACCAGGATCCGCTCAATCCCCAGGACCCGTCCCAGTTCGTGACCCAGCTGAGCCAGCTCAGCCAGACCTCGGCGCTGCAGTCCCTGGTCAGCCAGGGCAAGAGCGCCGCGACGCAGATGGACGGCCTGCAGACCCTGCTGCTCGGCGCGCGCATCGGCAGCGACGTGGCGGTGCGCAGCGACAGCGTGGAACTCGGCAGCGAGGCCCTCAACGGCCGCTTCGAGCTGGCCAGCGGCAGCGGAGCGACGAGTCTCGTGCTGACCGACGCGCTGGGGCAGGCCCATAGCGTGGCCCTCGGCAGCCGCGGCGTGGGCGTGAACACCTTCAGCCTCGATCCGGCCAGCCTGGGTCTGGCGCCCGGCCGTTACAGCATTGCCGTCAAGACCGACGGCGGCGCGACGCCGGCGGTGGACATCACCGGCAAGCTGGAGAGCGTCCGTGTCTCCGGCACGTCGGGCGTGGTCCTGAAGGTCACCCATGTCGGTGAGGTCGCGTCGTCGGCGATCACCGGTTTCAACAGTCCCGCAGGTTGAGTTTTCCGACCGTGCCCAACGCATAGCCCCGTCACAAGGAATCCATCATGAGCTTCGAAATCGCCCTGTCCGGCATCAACGCAGTCAACACCCAGCTCGATACCATCAGTAACAACATTGCAAACACAGGTACTTACGGCTTCAAGTCGAGCCGTGCCGATTTTGCGTCGGAGTACGCCGGCTCTCAAGCCACGGGGGCAACCGTTGCGTCCCAGACCCAGAGCATCGCTGTCGGTGGCGGTGTGCAGAGCACCGGACGCGGCATGGACGCGGCGATCCTCGGGCGCGGCTTCTTCGTCAGCAAGGATATGTCCGGCCAGTCCCTCTACAGCCGCGTGGGGATCTTCTCGGTCAATAAGGACGGATATGTGGTCGATGGCTCCGGGCGCCACGTGCAAGGTTATGCGGCGCTGCCGGGGAGTGCCAGCCTCGGCGCGATGGGGGATCTGAAGGTGCCGGCGAGCCAGATGGCGGCCAACGCCACCGATCAATTGCAGTACGTCGCCAACATGTCGGCCGACTGGAGCACGCCGACGGTGACGCCCTTCGACGCCGCCGATCCGCAGACCTTCAACGGCTCGATGGTTTCGATGGTGTACGACTCCCTCGGCACCCAGCACAGCGTGACCCAGTATTTCGTCAAGTCGGCTACCAGTGAAGTGACCGTCCATTACAGCTTCGACGGTGCAGTGCTGCCGGCCACGACGACCACGCTGCATTTTGACGCCAATGGCCAGCTCACCACGCCGGCTGCGCCGGTCGCGTTGGCCCTGGGTACCCCCACCGGCGCTGACGCGCTGACGGTGAACATCAACTACGCCGGCTCCACCCAGTTTGCCGGCGAAGCTACCACCAGCGCCAACGCCGCCAACGGCTACGCGTCCGGCTCCCTGAGCAGCGTCCAGATCTCCGAGGACGGTGGTGTCATGGTCCAGTACAGCAATGGTCAGAAGCAGCGCGCCGGCACCATCGCGCTGGCGACCTTTCCGGACGAAGGCTCGCTGACGCCGGCCGGCGGTACCAGCTGGATCATGTCCAGCGAGTCCGGGACGCCGCTGTTCTTCACGCCGGGCAGCGGCCTGGCCGGCAAGCTGAGTGCCGGTGCGCTGGAGCAGTCCAACGTCGAGCTCACCGGCGAGCTGGTCAGCCTGATGACCGCCCAGCGCAACTACCAGGCCAACACCAAGGTGATCTCGGCACAAAGCCAGATGATGCAGAACCTGATGCAGGCCATCTAAACCATGGACGCGCTGATCTACACCATCATGAGCGGCGCCGAGCGCGCGCTGCACGCCCAGCAGGTGCGCGCCAACAACCTGGCCAACGCCGACACCAGTGGCTTCCGGGCCGACCTGGAGCTGGCCACCAGCCAGGCGGTGCCCGGCTACGGCTACGACAGCCGGCACTTCAGCCAGCTGCAGGCCAACAGCCTCACCATGCGCGGTGGCGGTGTGCGCGAGACCGGCCGCGACCTGGATGTGGCGATCGGCGGCGAGGGCATGCTGGCGGTGCGCTGGCAGGGCGGCGAGGCCTACACCCGGGCCGGCAACCTGGCCGTCGACGGCGAAGGTGCGCTGACCGCCAACGGCCACCCGGTGCTCGGCGACGACGGCCCGATCGTGCTGCCGCCGCACAGCCAGGTGGAGATCGCCACCGACGGCACGATTTCGGTGCTGTCTCCCGGCCAGCGCGACATGCAGCCGGTGGACCGCCTGAAGCTGGTGCGCGCCGACGCCGCCCAGCTCACCAAGAACGAAGCCGGCCTGATCGTCGCCCGCAACGGCGCCGCCCTGCCGACCGATGAAACGGTGACGGTCAGCAGCAAGCACCTGGAAAGCAGCAACGTCTCGGCGGTGGAGGAAATGGTCGCGACCATGAGCCTCAACCGCGAATTCGAAATCCAGATGCGCCTGCTCAAGTCGGCCGACTCGATGGCCGCCAGCGGCAATCACCTGATCTCCGAATAAAGGAAAAAGACCATGAATCCCGCCATGTGGATCAGCAAGACCGGCGTGCAGGCCCAGGATGCCAAGCTGCAGGCCATCGCCAACAACATCGCCAACGTGAACACCGTCGGCTTCAAGCGCGACCGGGTGGTCATGGAAGACATGTTCTACCAGGTGGACCGCCAGCCCGGCACCCAGGGCAACAACACCGGCGCGAGCTCGCCGGTGGGCGTGCAACTGGGCAACGGCACGCGCCTGGTCGGCACCCAGAAGGTATTCACCACCGGCAACCTGCAGACCACCAGCCAGCCGCTGGACGTGGCCATCCTCGGCAAGGGCTTCTTCCGTGTGCTGCAGCCCAGCGGCGAGATCGGCTACACCCGCGCCGGCCAGCTGCAGGTCAATGCCGAAGGCCTGCTGGTGAATGCCCAGGGCCGTCCGCTGCAGCCGGAGATCACCATCCCCGCCGACGCCACCTCGGTGACCATCGGCGAGACCGGCGCGGTGTCGATCACCCAGTCCGGCACTTCCGCGACCAAGGAAGTCGGGCAGATCAGCCTGGCCAACTTCGTCAATCCGGCCGGCCTGCTGGCCCTCGGCGAGAACCTCTACCAGGAGACCACCGCCAGCGGCGCACCGACCGACGCCAACCCCGGCGACGATGGGCTCGGCAAGCTCAAGCAGGGTTCGCTGGAAGGCTCCAACGTGCAGGTCGTCGAGGAGATGGTGGACATGATCGCCGCCCAGCGGACCTACGAGATGAACACCAAGGTGTTGTCCGCCGCTGACAACATGATGCAGAACCTGGCCCAGGCGACCCGCTGAGATGCCCGCCGCACGCGTCCTGCCTGGTTTCCGGAGCGGCTTGGTGGCCTGCGCGGCCGGCCTGCTGGCTGCGTGCGCGGCGATCCAGCCCGCCCAGATCCCGCCCCTCGACGACGGCAGCCGTCCGAACATCCCCGTGCCGGCGCCGCGCAAGGCGCGGGCCGGCGGTGTCTTCTCCGGCGAGCAGCCGTGGGCCAGCACCGCCGACAGCCGCGCCTTCCGTCCCGGCGATGTGCTGACCGTGCAGCTGGAAGAGACCACCCAGGCCAGCAAGTCGGCGGACACCGCCATCGACAAGAAGAGCGGGGCGACGCTGGCGCCGGTCACGCTGTTCGGCAAGGCCGTGAAGAGCACCGGGCTCGGCTTCGACGCCAACAGAAACTTTGCCGGCAACGCGTCGAGCCGCCAGCAGAACACCTTGCAGGGGGCGATCACCGTCATCGTGCAGGAGGTGCTGCCCAACGGCCTCCTGCGTGTCAGCGGCGAGAAGAGCCTGTACCTGAACCAGGGCGAGGAGCTGCTGCGCCTGGCCGGCTACGTGCGTGCGTCGGACATCGACACCGAGAACCGCGTCTCATCCCTGCGTATCGCCAACGCACGCATCGCCTATTCCGGGCGCGGCACGCTGGCCGACGCCAACGAGCCGGGCTGGCTGAACCGCTTCTTCAACAGCCCCTGGAGCCCTTTCTGAAAGTCCGTCCATGAACGCCTGTCTGCGCCTGCTCGGCCTTGCTGCCGCCCTGCTCCTTCCCGTCTCCGCGGTGCATGCCGCCCAGGCCCTCGGCCAGCTGGTCAGCGTCGAGGGCGTGCGCGAGAACCAACTGCTCGGTTACGGCCTCGTCGTCGGCCTGCAGGGCAGCGGCGACAGTACCCAGGTCAAGTTTTCCAGCCAGTCGGTGAGCAACATGCTCAAGCAGTTCGGCATCAAGCCGCCGGAGGGCAACGCCTCGCGTCTGAAGAACGTGGCGACGGTGATGGTCAGTGCGGTCTTCCCACCGGGCTACCGGCGCGGCCAGCAGCTCGACATCACGGTGTCGTCGATGGGCGACGCCAAGAGCCTGCGCGGCGGCATGCTGCTGCTGACGCCGCTGCGCGCCGCCGACGGGGAGATCTATGCGCTGGCCCAGGGCCAGCTGGTGGTCGGCGGCGTCGCGGCGCAGGGGGCCAGCGGCTCCAGCGTGACGGTCAATAGCCCGACCTCGGGGCGGATTCCCAACGGCGCCACCGTCGAGCGGGAGATCGAGAGCGACTTCGACACCCAGCCGACGATCCGCCTGAGCCTCAAACGCCCCCATTTCCGCACCGCGACCAACATCGTCGAGGCGATCAACCGCCGCTACGGCCAGCTCGCCAGCACCCGCGACGCGACCAGCGTGGACGTCATCGCGCCGCCCGACCCGACCCGCCGGGTGGCCTTCGTCGCCGACCTGGAGACGCTGCCGGTGGACATCGGCGAGAGCCGCCCGAAGGTCATCTTCAACTCGCGTACCGGCACCGTGGTGATTTCGGAAGGGGTGCGGGTGCGCGCCGCGGCGATCTCCCACGGGTCGCTGAAGGTTGTCATCTCCGAGATGCCGCAGGTCAGCCAGCCAGGCCCCTTCGGCCGCGGCCAGACGACGGTGGTGCCCCAGTCCCAGGTGAAGGTGGAGCAGAGCGGTGGACGCATGTTCAAGTGGCCGTCCGGGGTCAGCCTGCAGGCCATCATCGACACCGTGAACAGCATCGGCGCCAATCCCGACGACGTGATGGCGATCCTGCAGGCCCTCGACCAGGCCGGCGCCATCGACGGCGAACTGATCGTCATCTAGGAGAGGCCCGTGAAACTGAATCCAGCCCTGTCATCATCGGTGGCCCCGACGGTCGCCGAGCAGACCCTCGACCTGCCGCGCGGCGCCGGGGGGGACGCCGCCGAGCGCGCCCGCGTGGTGGCCGCCGCCGAGAAGTTCGAGTCCTTCTTCATCGCCGACATGCTCAAGCAGATGCGCAGCGTGACGCGGGAGATGGCCGACGAGGACAGCATGTTCCAGAGCCACATCAACCAGGACATGCTGGAGCTCGCCGACGGCAAGCTGGCCGACGTGCTCGCCGGGCAGCGCGCCTTCGGCGTGGCCGATGCGATCCTCGCCCAGCTGTTGCCCGACGCACGCAGCCCGGCAGCCGGCGGTAATGCGGCGCAGCCAGCCTCCGCCGGCCCGGTTCCGGCCGCCATCCCGTTTAAGCCGCGGCCCTGAAAGGTCGCCTTTCCGCGAGAAAGGGGCTGTCGCATTCCCGCCGCCCCGACACTGGAACCGCCTGCCCATGAGCATCATCAACAACGCACTGTCCGGCAGCCTGGCCGCCCAGGTCGCCCTCAACGCGACCAGCCAGAACACCGCCAACATCATGACGCCCGGCTACACCCGGCAGGGCGTGCTGCTGACCGCCCTCAAGCCGGCCAACAGCGGCCTGTCCGCCGGCAGTGGCGTCGAGGTGTCGGCGCTGACGCGCTTTGCCGACAGCTACAAGAGCCAGCAGATGTGGCGGGCCGCGACCAGCCTCGGCCAGTACACCGTCACCCAGCCCTACCTGACCCAGCTGGAGCAGGTGATGAGCGACTCGACCGCCGGCCTCAACAGCGGCCTGGATGCCTTCTTCAGCGCCCTCAACGCGGCCAGCGTGGACCCCACGTCGAGCCCGCTGCGCCAGCAGGTGATCACCACCGGCGAGGCTATGGCCCAGCGCTTCAACAGCCTCAACCAGGTGCTGTCCAACCAGCGTGCGTCGGTGCAGCAGCAGCGCACCGCGGCGGTCAGCCAGATCAACACGCTGTCGACGGACGTCGCGACGCTGAACAAGCAGATCTCCGCCGCCATGGCCAGCGGGGTCAATGCCTCGGGCCTGATCGACGAGCGGGATCAGAAGGTCGATTCGCTGGCCAGCCTGGTCGGCGTGCAGGTGGTGGACCAGAACGACGGCACGCGCAGCGTGTCCTTGCGTTCCGGCCAGCCGCTGGTCGTCGGCGGTATTGCCGCCACGCTGGGGGTGAGCACCAAGGTGGATGGCTCGCAGATTCTCAGCGTGAATTTCGCGAAGGAGAGCTTCAAGCTGCCGGTCAGTGGCCTGGGCGGCCAGCTCGGCGGCTTGGACGAGCTGGAGCACGGCGTGCTGGTGCCGACCATGCAGTCGATCACCGATATGGCGAGCCAGATGTCGTCGGCTTTCAACACCCAGCTGCAAGCCGGCTACGGCATGGACGGCAGCCCTGGCAAGCCCTTGTTCATCTTCGACGCGAGCAGCGTGACCGGCATGCTGCGGGTCGATTCGTCCATCTCCGCCCAAGCGCTCGGCTTTTCGTCCGATCCCACCCTGCCCGGCGACAGCGCCAACCTGAAGCAGGTGATCGCCATTCAGCAGGCGCCGCTGGCCTTGGCATCGCTGGGGACGGTGAGCCTCGGCGACGCGGTGACGCAGCTGGTCGGCAAGCTGGGCATGAGCAGCCAGCAGAACCAGACTTCCCTCAAGACGGCCCAGACGGTGCGCAGCCAGAGCGAGGACAGCTGGGCCTCCACCAGCGGCGTCAACCAGGATGAAGAGGCGATGAACCTGGTTCAGTACCAGCAGATGTACAAGTCGAACATGAAGGTCATCGCGGTGGCCAACGATCTGTTCGACGCCACGCTGTCGATGCTGGGCTGACGGATGCCCGGCCCATCGTCCTTGCCCATCGCCCCGGATGGCAGCCCGGAGAACGTCGAGCCGGCCTTCGTCCAGCGGCGGCGCTACACGCGGGTGCCGGCGCCGGTCGGCCTGCCCTTCATGGCCGAGTTCACCCTGGGTGGGCGGCTCCGTGTGTTGGGCGTGGACGATCTCGCCCGCGGTGGCATCGGACTGCGCGCATCGCCGACGCAGGCCACGCTGCTCTACGTCGGGCGGCGTCTGCCGCGCGTATGGGTCGAACTCGGGTCGGGGCGCAGCTTCCAGACCGAACTCGAAGTCCGCTCGCGGCGGCTTCTGCAAACCTTTCTGCTCGGCCAGCAGTACGTGGTCGGGTGCCGCTTTACCGACCTGTCGGCGTCGGCGGAGACCATCGTCGAACATGCCGTGGCCGAGCTGGAACGGCACCAGAACGTAGTGGCGGCGGCACCGACCGAGTCCCTTGAAAACCAGTGAGGCCAGCGATGCGCATATCCACGACCCAGTACCACAGCACGATGAGCAGCACGCTGCAGACGGCTTCATCCCGGCTCGAGACGGTCATGCAGCAGATGTCCACGGGGCAGAAGCTGCTGCTTCCGTCCGACGATCCGATCACCGATGTGCGTCTTTCCCGCTTGAACCGGGAGGAGGCCGCGGTCAAGCAGTATCGCGACAATATCGGTGCGCTGAAGGTCCGTCTGAGCCAGAACGAGGTCAGCCTGGACAGCATGAACTCGGACATGATGAGCGCCCGCGACCTGATGGTGTGGGCCCTCGACGGGGGCAACTCGGCGGAGGACGTGGCTGCCATGACGTCGTCCCTCAAGGCGATCGGCGACAGCCTGTTCTACGGTGCCAACGCCAGGGATCAGGAAGGGCGCTACCTCTTCTCAGGCACCAAGACGTCGACGCAACCCATCGTTTATGACCCGACGCAGCCTGCCGGCTCCCGTTACAGCTACCAGGGCAATCTGGGGCAGCAGCAGGTGGCCGTCGGCAACGGCGTGACGCAGAGCGCCAACGTGACCGTCGAAGAGATGGCCGCGATGCTCAACCAGCTGGAAGCTACGGGCAGCGCACTCAGCGCCCCGGGGGCGAGCGCCAACGTGCCAGCGACGCGGGCGCAACTGACCGCCACCCTCGACACCATCGATACGACGATGGGCCAGTTCAGCAGCAAGATCGCCCATCTGGGCGGAATGCAGAACATTCTCGAAACCCTGGACGGCAATTTCGCCAACGTCAGCCTGTCCAACCAGCAGGCCTTGATCGACCTCGGACAGCTCGACTATGGCGACGCGGTGATCAAGCTCAATGGCTACACCCAGGCGGCGCAGGCCACGCAGAAGGCTTATGCGCGGGTCAGCCAGCTGTCCCTGTTCGACGTGATCTGATCGATGGCGGCATCGATGCAGATCTCCGCCATCCAGGCCCGCGGCGCGACGGCGGCCGGCGCTTCCGTCGCCGCTGCACGTGGGCCCGGTTCGGCCGCGGCAGGGCGGGAGGCGCTGGCGCAACGCGCCGCGCAGTTCGCCATGCCGGCGGGAGGCGGACTGTCCCTGAAGGAAGGCTTCAACCGGCAGACCTCGGCGCTGCAGCAGACCCGGGTCTTCACCGGACGCGCGCAAGCGCTGCTGGTCGATCTCAAGAAGGGGCTCGGCGACGCGCTGGCCGGGCAGCCAGCGGCCGATGCACGGGCAGCGCAGCAGGTGCGGCGCTTCGCTGATCTGTGGCAGGCCCGCCCGGTGGCTACCGACGGCAGCGTGGATGGGGCGCTGCGCCTGGTGGATGCCGGTACGGCCCGTCAGGGTTTCAGACTGCGCGGCCTCGATACGCCCAATGTCGCCGCGGGTGATGCGGAGAAACTACAGTTTTCGGTGCGTGGTCAGGCATCGCCTCCGGTGTCCATAGAGCCGGGCCTGTCGCCGGTCACTCTCGGTCGGCGCCTTGATCTGGCTTTGGCGCCGCTCGGCGTGCGCGTGGCGGCGGATGCCGACGGCGTGCTGCTGTTCAGCGCGGCAGAAACCGACTGGCCAGCGGTGCGCGACAGCCTGCAGATCAAGGGGGAGGGCCGGCGCTACCCGACTGGTCAGTTCAGCCGCGTGCGCATCGATGCCAATGCGGCGGCAATCCGTCCCGATACCTGGCAAGCCGACAGCCCGGCGGCCCAGCGCCAGACGCTGCGTGCCGTGGTGCTGGCCGGGCAGGCGCTGGAAACCCTGCAAAGCACCACCGACAGCGCGCTGGCCCACCTGGCGGCGGATGTGGGTGCGCCGGATGCCGAGGAGGCACAGCGCGCCCAAGGTCTGGCGACCCAATTCGAGACCCAGGCCCGTACGGCTTCCTTCGCCGCGCTGGCCGACGTGTTGCCGGCCACCCACGGCCTCACCCGCGAACGGGTCTCGGCCCTGCTGGGGCGGGCCTAGTCCCCGCCGCCTCAGCTCCTCCGCGTCGTCCTTCTCCCCGATCCGTTCTCGCGTCGATGCGCTGGGAACGCGCGCATTCCTCGTCTGCTTTCCATGTCGTGCCCGGCGGGCGGCAGACCTGTCGCGCGAATGGCGGTTCACCACTCCTGGTCGGCAAATCTTCTCGAAATGATTTAAGGATTTTCGGCGGGCAGTCGCCTTTGACTGATGAGGGCGCAGGAACGGGTGCCCTGAATGAACAACCTAGATTAGGAGTCTTGCCATGCTGAGCCTCAACACCAACATCGCCTCCCTGACCTCGCAGAACTCTCTCGCTGCGACCCAGAAGAATCTGTCCACCTCGATGGCCCGTCTGGGCACCGGCTTCCGCGTGAACTCCGCGATGGACGATGCGGCCGGCCTGCAGATCGCCACCCGTCTGGACTCCCAGACCCGCGGCATGGCGGTGGCCCAGCGCAATGCGCAGAACGGCATCTCGATGATGCAGACCGCCGAAGGCTCCTTCAAGGAAGTCACCGACATCCTGCAGCGCATGAAGGATCTGGCGACCCAGTCCGCCAACGGAACCTCCTCCTCGGCCGACCAGACTTCGATGCAGGCGGAATACGATTCGCTGGGCGACGAACTGACCAACATCATGAACAACACGACCTTCGGTGGTACCAAGCTGCTGAAAGGCGGCACCATCGCCGGTTCGGTGACGTTCCAGATCGGCGCCAGCGCCAGTGAGACGATGATCGTCGACCAGACCTCCAATATGACTGCTCTGGACACCGCTCTGGGCGCCGCATCGGGTACCTACACGACCCCCGGTACCCCCGGCACCGACATCACCAGCGTTGCAGGCGCAAACGGTACGATCACCAAGCTGGAAACCGCCATTGCGGCGGTCAGCACCGTGCGCTCCGCCCTCGGTGCCGCGGCCAACCGCCTCGACCACGTCTACAACAACCTGGCCAACATGAGCACCAACACGGCTGCCGCCAAGGGCCGGATCATGGACGTGGATTACGCTTCCGAAACCGCCAACATGACCTCCAAGCAGATGCTGATGCAAGCCGGCACCTCCATGCTGAAGCAGTCCAACAGCATGTCCCAGATGGTCATGTCGCTGATGCAGTAATCATCCTCAACAGGATGACGGTTGCTCCCGCCCAGCGGGGGCTGCGTACGACCCGATGCCGCCCCCCGCGCCATCGGGTTTTTCGTTTACGGGCCGCGTTCGTCAGTCGGCCGCGGGCTGCCAGCCAGGGTGCTGGAAGTAGGTGCCGTAGTCCTGCAGCGCCCGGTGCAGGCGGGCGGCGCCGGCGTGGCGCTGGGCGGGGAGCTTGCTCCGCATCATCTCCGCGCCCCCCAGCATGTCGGCGATGACGAGGTGCAGCACTTCGTCGGCCTCCGGTGCCAGCCGGCAGTGTTCGACGGCATAAGCGACCTTCCGGTCGACGGTGGCGGCGAGGGCCGCGTAGTCGCGCCTGCCGAACCGCTCGCCGTGGATGGCCGGCAGCGCACGGGCCAGCGCCCGGTTGATGTCGTCCATCACTTGGCGCAGCGGGGCGTCGGTTTCCCACTGGGCGCCGGCGTTCAGATGCAGCCCGGCGGCCGGCGCGGTGCCGTGGTGCTCGTGATGAGGGTGATGGGCGTCGGCGGCGAAGGACGCCTGGGGAGCGGCCAGCAGCGTGAATGCGCTGATCGCCAGGGTGAGCCACGGTCTGGTCTGCATGTCTTCTGTGCCATCTGTTCGGATTCCGGTCGCGCATTCTGGGCCCGGCGGCTGGAGGAGGGCTTTAACCGGGATCAAAGGGGGATGGATTCAGGGGGCGGATCCGGCCGCGCCGAGGGGGCCCGGCATTGCTATAGTTCGGGCCCGAACACGCATCAATCAGTGAGACGACAAATGGCCAAGCAGGTGAGCAAGGTTTTCCAACACATCGACTTCGCGATCTGGCACGTGCCCCAGGCCAGCGGCTACGTGTATGAGGCTGCCGGCGTGGAACTCGACGACGACACCTACCAGGACAGTCCTTTCGAGGACAGCTATGAAGCCGCGCTGGAGGCGGCTTGCGAACTCTACGACGTGGAGATCGGCAGCCTGGCGGCCGAGCTGCCGGTGGTGTACGCCAACAGCCTGTTCAGCGTGTATGCGACGCCGGATGGGGAGTTCCTGTTCCATTTTCCCAGCGACGACAGTGACGCGCCGACGCTGGCCAGCTATGCCGGCTTACCGGGGCCGCTGTTCGACACGCGGGAAGAGGCCATCATCGCCGCCTTCGAGCAGGATCTGGAGCGCCGCAGCGAGCGGAGGGACTGATCGTCCCGCGATCTGATTCCCACTGTGGCGGGATGATGGATTGAATGAGAGAGGGGCGGGGCGCCGTATGGTCGGCGGCCCGCCCCTTTGTCATGGTCGCGTGCTTCAGTCCGCGTACTTCACCGAGCATCCGTAGGGCTTGGTACTGGCGTGGGTCACCGGGCGGTTGGCGGCGAGGTCGGCGAGAGCCAGCTTGACGTAGTTGTCGGCCTTGGCGATGTCGTCCTTGCGGGTGGACGGGATGCTGTCGATGCCGCCCTTGTACACCAGCTTGCCGGCCGGATCGACGATGAACAGGTGCGGCGTGGTCTGCGCACCGTAGAGCCTGCCGAGCTTGCCGTCCGGGTCGAGCACCACGCCGCTCGGCGCGGCATTGCGGAAGCCGTTGATCTTGATCGCCGAGGCGCCTTCCACGTGGCCCTGCTTGCCGGGGGCCGAGGAGATCACCTGCAGCCACACCACGCCCTTGGCGGTGGCGTCCTTCTGCAGTTGCGGGATGTTGCCGCTCTCGTAGTGCTTCACGACGAAGGGACATTCGTGGTTGGTCCATTCGAGCACCACCGTCTTGCCCTTGTAGGCGGCCAGGCTGACCGGTTTGCCGTCGGCGCCCTGGGCGGTGAAGGCCGGGGCCGGCTGGCCGATCTCGGCGTTGGCGTGGGCATTGCCGACGGCGGCCAGCGGCAGCGCGGCGACGGCAAGCTGGAGCAGGCTGCGGCGGGAGAGCTTGCGGGCGAGGGCGAAGGGCATCGTGATTACTCCTTGGCGAGTTTGGGGGAAGCGGTGCCCGGCCCGGCCGCGGCGATAGCGGACAGGACCGTGTTGGGGGTGAGCAGCTGGGGCAGCACCTGCGGTGCGCTGCCGGTGCCAGCCGGGTAGAGCAGGTACAGCGGCACGCCGCTGCGCCCGAACTCGGCCAGGTGGGCGGAGATCTGCGGGTCCTGGTTGGTCCAGTCGCCCTTCAGGTAGGTGATGCCGGCCTGGCGGAAGGCGTCGGCCACGCCGACGTCGCTGAGGGCGACCTTCTCGTTGGCCAGGCAGGTGATGCACCAGGCAGCGGTGAAATTGACGAACACCGGCTTGCCGGCGGCGCGCAGTTCGTCGAAGCGGACCTTGCTGTAGGGCTCCCAGGCGTGTTTGGCGGCGCCGGCGGTGGCCGGCGTGGCAGCGTTGGCCTGCACGCCGGCGTAGCCGCCGAGCAGCGCCGCGAGCAGCGTCAGCACGGCCAGGCCGGTGCTGCCGTGGCGGGCGAACACGTGGGCGTTGCGGCTGCTGTCGTAGAGCCACGCGGCGAAGGCGATGGCCAGCATGCCACCCAGTGCGATGGCGATGGCGTTGGGGCCGGCCTGCTGGGCCAGCACCCACACCAGCCAAACGGCGGCGCCGTACATCGGGAAGGCCAGCGCCTGCTTGACCCGTTCCATCCACACGCCGGGGCGCGGCAGCGCGCGCTGCAGCGCCGGCCAGAAGCACAGCAGCAGATAGGGCAGGGCGAGGCCCAGGCCGAGGCTGAGGAACACCGCCAGCAGAACCGGCGCCGGCTGGCCCAGCGCGAAGCCGAGGGCGGCGCCCATGAAGGGGGCGGTGCACGGCGTGGCGACCACGGTGGCCAGCACGCCGGTGAAGAAGCTGCCGGCATAACCCGGCTTGTCGGCCAGCGAGGCGCCGAGGCCGGTTGCCGAGGCGCCCAGCGTGAACACGCCGGACAGGCTGAGGCCGACCGCGAACATCAGGTAGGCCACCGCCAGCACGAAGGGCGGCGACTGGAACTGGAAGCCCCAGCCGACCTGCGCACCGCCGGCCTTGAGGACGATCAGCACGGCGCCGAGGGCGGCAAAGCTGGCCAGCACGCCGCCGGTGTAGGCGAGGCCCTGCAGGCGTACCAGCGCCCGGTCGTGGCCGGCGTGGCGCAGCAGCGACAGGGCCTTGATCGACAGCACCGGGAAAACGCAGGGCATCAGGTTGAGGATCAGCCCGCCGGCGAGGGCCAGCAGCACGGCCATGCCGACGGAGAGACCGGAGCTTCCGGCGTTGTCGCCGGTTGGCGGCGCCACGGCGCTGGCCCCGGCGGTGACGGATACCGGCGCCGCGATGCGGTAGCCGCGGGTCTGGCCATCATCGTCGCGGATGCTCAACACGCCGGCGAGGGTTTCGCCATCCTTCGGCGGCTCGTCGCCGGGCTTGATGCGGATCTCCAGGCTGTCGCCGACGACGGTGACCGGCTGCGGCGCGTCGTGGGCGGTCTTGCCCCACTGCTCGGCGTAGAACCACAGCTCGCCCGGGGCTTGGCTGGCGAAACGGGCGGCCAGCCGCGCATCGGCGATGCGCAGCGTCAGGGCGTCCTTGCTGGCGTGAGCCTCGACGGGCCACGGGGTGCTTGCCGGGAGCTGGGCGCGGGCCGCTTCGATCAGCGGACTGCCGGGGCCGACGGCGCTGCCGGCGGCCTGCACGGGCAGCGTCAGTTCCAGCTCGACCTGCTGCGGGATGCAGGTTTCCTGGCAGACCAGCCAGTCCACCGTGGCCCTCACCGGAAAGCGTCCGCCGGCTGGCAGGGTGGCCGGCGCCGTGACGGTGGTGAGCAGCGTGACCTCGTTTTCGTAACCGTAGTTGACCACCGGGCCGAGCTTGAAGCGGCCGGGCGTCGGCCACTGGATGTCGCCGGCGCGGGCGCCGTCGGGCAACCTCCACGCGATCTGCATGGCGAGGCCGGAGTCGCCGGGATTGACCCAGTAGGTGTGCCAGTGGGGAATGATCTTCTGGCGCACGCCGAGCTGGATCTTGTCGCCGGGGCGGATGGCGGCGGCGGAGGCGACGAGTTCGGCCTCGACCTGCGGCGTGCTGGCGCGGGACGACGCGGCGAAGCCGGCGTCTGCAGCCAGGCTCAAGGCCAGAAGGGCCAGGCCGGAGGCAATGCGTGCGGAGGAGAAGGTAGGCATGGCGGACGTTGGGCGGGGAGCGGCCCCGTGCGGGTGCCCCGGCCAGGCCGGGGCGGGGTGGATCAGTTGGTGGCGAAGCAGTAGAAGTAGCCGGCGCCGCCGGTGGCGATCAGCGCGTCCTGGCTGCAGCCGCGGCTCGGGTGCGTGGAGTTCCACGACACGTTGCCGCCGGTGGCGCCGCGGTTGGTGCGGTCGGAGTGGCCCAGCTGCACGCTGCCTTCGCCGCTGCTCGTGTAGTTCTTGCAGGTGTGGTCGGCGGCGTCGGCGTAGGCGCGGCCGTCGGGCTTGGAGCCGGTGATGATGTCGTGCTGGTTCGGGGTGTCGCCGACGCCCTTGATCGGCTCGCCCTTCTCGGTCAGCGCGGTGGTGCGGTGCAGGTTGCTGCCGAGCTGGCCGAGCTCGACGGTGTCGCCGTGCAGGTGGGCCACGTCGTTGGCGACGATGGCGTTCTTGGCGTTGGCCCACGGGCCCTTGCCGATGCGGTCGCGGGCGTTGACGGCCGGCTGGCCGTCGGTGGCCTGGGTGCTCAGGTAGGCGTGCCAGGTCCGGTTGCCGGCGCCGACGGCGGCGGCCAGCTTCTGGCAGTGGGCATCGGCGCCGGCCAGGCCACCCAGGTCGGCACCCTTGCCGACACCGACGCTGGTGACGAAGAAGCCGAGGGGCAGCTTGGGCGCCTCGGTGGCCTGCTGGGCGATGGCGGCGCCGGCGGCGAGGACGAGGCTGGCGGCGATGAGGGTGGTGCGCTTCATGCGGTGTTTCCTAGGTCGGTTGTAAAAGCGGTGTTCAGCTTGCCGGGCTGTCGGCGGCCAGGCGCGGCTGGCCGGCGCCCTGGGGCTTGCCGGGCTTGGCCTTGGGCTTCGGCTTGTCGGTTTCGAAGGTACGGTGCAGGCGCTTCCAGCCGATCACCAGGCTGCTGGCGCCGAGCACCACGCCGAGCAGCACCCACACCAGCATCCAGGCATCCCACACGGGGCGCTGGTAGAGCACGCCGAAGTCCCAGTGGTGCAGCGCGGAGTACAGCCAGCGATAGACGCGGCGGCTGTCGTCCTGGCGCAGGAGCAGGCGACCGTCCTGCGGGTCGATGTAGAGCCGGGTGGCGGCCTTGTCGTCCAGGTCCACGCGGACCACCGGCAGCGGGCGCTCGACGGCGCCCTGGTGGTGGCGCGGGTAGTAGTAGCTGTCGTAGTCGGTGAGAACGGTCTGGGCGGTGACCTTGCTGCCCGGGGCCAGGCGTTCGGCGGCCTGGGCCAGCGCGGCAGCGCCGAAGCCGCTCACGCTGGCCTCCACGTTGTGCGGCTGGCGGCTGCCGTCTGCGGACTGGGCGACCAGCACGGCCTGGTCGCCGAGACGGCGCCAGGCGAGTTCGACGACGCGGCGGCTCTCGTCGGCGGTGACGAAGGCGGACGGATGCCAGTCGCGCATCACGGTCGGCATTTCGGCGCCCTGGTAGCGGGCCAGTTCCTCCTTGCTGGGCGTTGCGGGGGAGAAGAACTGGAACGGGTTGTTGCTCAGGTAGCCGCTGATAGCCCACAGCAGCGCGGCGCTGCCGCCGAGCAGGCCGGCCCAGAAGTGGTACTTGAACCAGAACTCCCGGTAGGGCTGCTTGCGCCCCTGGCTGTAGGTGGGGCGGCCGCCCCAGCCCGGCCGCCAGCGCTGCCAGCCGATGATGAGGCCGGTGAGGCAGGCGGCGAAGGCGATGAAGCCGAGCCAGGCCAGCACCGTGCGGCGGGTGTCGGCGCTGAGGCCGGCGGTTTCGAGGGGGCGCAGCAGGTGGATCCAGTTGCCTGTCCAGTAAAGCGCGCGGTCGAGGCGGGTCGAGTCGCGCACCACTTCGCCGGTGCGCGCGGAGATCAGCAGCTCGCGCCCGCTGTCGCCGACCGTGAAGCGGTGGAAGGGGCGCAGCGCCTCCTGGTTGCGCACGGCGCTGTCCTGGATGCCGGTGTCCAGGTAGGTCGGCGCGGTGGCGACCGGCTCGCTGTCGGTGGCCAGCCACTGGGCCGCGATGTGTGCGGCCTCGTCGGCGGAGGTCTCGTGTACGCGGCCGTCCGTGGCGGACAGCGCGAAACGTCCGCCGCGGCTGTCTTCCACCAGCCACAGGGGCTGGTTGGCCTGGCGGACCAGACGCGCGTCGGTGACGACGGCCTTGCCCTGCGGGCGCCTGGCGGCGCTGCGTGTCCACGCTTCGCCGAGGCTCAGCCAGCCGAACTCAGGGTTCAGCCGCTCGCGGTGGGCCAGTTGTTCGGCCTTGCCCAGCGCCGACGGGGCGGCGTACATGATGACCAGGCCGGACAGGAACCAGACGAACATGAACAAGGCCAGGCCAATGCCGGCCCAGCGATGGATCTGATACAGGAGACGTTTCACCGGGATGCCTTTCTTGTGGCGGACGACAGGGGCCGGAAACGGAGTTCCGGAATGACGCCGGAGTGGCGATCCCGGTGAATAGGCAAGCTTGATGCCATTCCCTTTGTGCTGAAGGGGTCTTTGTTATCAAGGGCTTGGAATTCAGCAGCAAAGAGCCTGCTGGAATCGGCGCAGGGCGCTGCTGAATTCAAAGCACTCGTAGCCGAAAAAGAACCCCCGGGTTGCCCCGGGGGG
Source organism: Pseudomonadota bacterium (assembly GCA_018241685.1). Taxonomy (GTDB): domain Bacteria; phylum Pseudomonadota; class Gammaproteobacteria; order Burkholderiales; family Rhodocyclaceae; genus Zoogloea. The sequence continues at coordinate 102,189 of JAFEDJ010000069.1, read as the reverse complement.
AATCTCGAGAGACGAGGAGGTTCTTGCTTACAGCTTGCCGGTGAACATCACGCCGACCCAGCGGGGTACTGCGGGCACGTAGCTGTTCCAGGTGGCGGACATCGGGGTGCTGTCGTTGAAGGCGTTCTTCACCAGCAGGCTTACGTCGTAGGAGCGGTCGGCCTTGCCGATGCCCACCGACAGGTCGGTGACGCTGTAGTCCGGAATCCACGAATAGCTGGACAGGGAGACGTCGGAGTTGAAGCGGCTGTAATAGGCCGTGTTGAAGCTGGCGTGGAACAGCTTGTCGCCAAACACCGGGCGGTTGTAGTCGGCGCCGACGTTGAAGGTCCACTTCGAGGCGCCCGGCAGCGTCTGGCCGGAGACATCCTGGTACGGCGCCGCGCCGGTGTAGCCGTTCTCGTTGGGTTGTGCCGAGTTCTTGAAGTCCTTGTAGCGGGCATCCGTGTAGGCGCCGGAGAAGCGGATCGTGGTGTTCTTGATGCCGGCGTACACGCCGTCGAACTCGACGCCCTTGGACTGCACCTTCGGCACGTTGCCGGTGGCGTTGGTGTAGTAGACCGTGCCGTCGGACTTCAGGTTGGTGGTGTAGGCATCAACGATCCGCGTGGTCTGCTGGTAGTCGCGGATGTTGGTGACGTAGACGTCGGCGTTGAGGATCAGCGTCTTGTCGAGCAGCGCCGACTTGAAGCCGATCTCGAAGGAGTCGTTCTTCTCGGGCTTGACCTGGTTGGAGATGCCGTTGGTGAGCTGGGCGATACCGGCCTTCTCGCCGTGCTGCCACGAGGTGTAGGTGGTCAGGTTGTTGTTGAACTTGTAGCTCGGGCTGATCACGAAGGCCGGCAGCACCGCACGGTAGGGCTCGGCCTCGGTGCTGTTGAAGACCACGCCGATGTTGGAGGCGCGGATGTTCTTGGCATCGGCCACCTGCTGCTTCTGGGCGGCGGAGAGGGCCGAGTAGGACGCGAGGTTGAAGTACTTCTGGGCGACCAGGTCGGCGACGGCCAGTTGCGCTGCATTGTTGGTGCCCAGCACGCCCTTGGCGTCAGAGTTGAAGCCGCCGAGTTGTACGCCATTGACGGAGACCGGGTTCAGCTCACCGCCGTTGCCGTTGTCCTTGATGTAGCTGCTGCCGGTGTTGGTACGGTCTTCCTGGGTCAGGCGCAGGCCGGTGGTGATGGTGAAGGGCTCGGAAATGTGCCAGTTGGCCTGGCCGAAGATCGCTGTGCTCTTGTTGTTGATTGCCTGGTAGCCGGTCGGGCTGTTGTAGGACATGGACAGCCGGCCGAGGGAGTTCTGCATCAGCGAGCGGCCAGCGGCGTCTGCATCCAGGCGGTTGTACTGGGCCGTGCTGGCGAACCACGCGCCGGCATCGTTCCCCCACGAACGGCGGTAATCGTTGCTGTTATGAACGTTGATGAAATAGAGGCCGGTCTGGTAGTCCACGAAACCGCCCGGCTTTGAAGTCAGGCGGATTTCCTGGCTGACCTGCCGGTAGTCGTTCCAGAAGCCGCCGGAGTTGGTGTTGATGTCGAAGGGCGTGCCTTCGTCATTCACCGCGTTGAAGTGATAGTCCTTGTAGGCGGAGATGGAGGTCAGCGTGTGGCTGCCCAGGTCCCAGTTGAGCTCGGCGGAAGAGCCACGGCTGCCGGTGACCAGGCCGCGGGCTGCATCCACATTGACGGCGTTCTGGCCGCCGCCATAGAGATAGTCGTTGGCATAGCTGTAGCTGCCCTGGGTGAACCAGCGGCGCCCGAGGCGGGTGGAGGCGTCGGTGCTGAGCGGGTTCTTGGAACCGTCGGCGTAGGTAGCCGGCGTCGGCGTGTAGATGGTGCGGCCGTTGGTGGTTTCGGACGAGCGGGGCTGCAACTCCAGCGCGACACGGGCGTTGAAGTCGGAGCTCGGCGTGAGCAGGAACTGGACGCGGCCGGAGACACGCTCGATGTTCTGGTAGGTGAGGTCGGGGTTGTTCTGGTTGTAGATGTCGCCGCGGCCCTTTTCGACGACGAAGCTGCCGCGCCAGGCGAGCAGGTCGTCGATCAGCGGGCCGCCGGCGGCCAGCTTGCCGATCAGGCGGTCGCGCTGGCCGAAGGTCAGGGAGTAGTCGGCGCTGGGGGTGAACGAGGGTTTGCGGGTGACGATGTTGACTGCGCCCAGGCTGGCGTTCTTGCCGAGCAGCGTGCCCTGGGGGCCGCGGGTGACTTCCACGGCCTCCACGTCGTGGAAGTTGAAGCTGGAGGTCAGCGCGTTGTAGGCGTAGCTGACGCCGTCCACGATCACGCCGACCGGCGGGTCCTGGGCCTCGGTCTGGCCCTGCTTGCCGATGCCGCGAATCGACAGACTGGAGGTGCGCTGGTTGCCCTGGTTCCAGGAGATGTTGCCGGCGCGCTTGGTGATCTCGGCGATGTCGCCGGCGCCGAGGCGGTCGAGTTCCTTGCCGGTGACGACGGAGACCGACAGCGGCACGTCCTGCAGGCGCTCGATGCGGTTACGGGAGCGGATCACCACGGCGTCGAGGGCGGTGGGTTCCTCCTTGGCAGGTGCGGTGGCTTCGGCGGCTGCCGGGGCGGAGGCGGCGGGCGCGCTGCTGCCTTCCTTCTTCTGCAGTTCCTGCTGGGCTTTTTCGAGGGCCTGCTTCAGGCGGGTGATTTCCGATTGCAGCTCGGCGCTGGATTTTTCCTGGGCGTGGACGGCTCCGCTGGCAAGCACTGAAACGGCGGCGATGGCGGCGGCCACGGGGGACAGGCGGAAACGGACGGCGTTGCGACGGGCGATGGAGCGCGGTCGAACCTGGGTGTGGCTGGTCATGACGGGAGTGTTCCTCTTGGAAATATTCGAGGACACATTTCGCAATAGCTATGCCACGCCTGCTAATCGGACTTATAAGAAATTAGGAAATCCATATTCCATCCAATAAGTCGTGGAAATAAAGTGATTTTTTTACCGGCTTTGGTGTGATTGATGTAATGACGGATAAGAATTGTGAAAAAGACGTAAGCAAATGAAAAACGATGGGGGTGCTGATTAGGCAGCAGTCGCGCATTCAGATTGTTTGTTGCGATGCAGCTGCGCCCGCCCGGTAGCGGGGCGGGCGCATTTCAGATCAGTCCATCCGGATCAGAGCTTGCCGCTGAACACGATGCCGTACCAGCGGGGGTAGGGGTAGGGCGTGTAGCTGGCCCAGCCCTGCTCGTGGGCGGTGTCGTTGAAGGCGTTCTTGGCGATGAAGGTCACGTCGTAGTTGCCCCTGACATGGCCGAGGCCGATGGCCAAGTCGGTGGTGGCGTGGTCGGGTACCCACGCGTAGTCGGAGATGAGCTCGTCGGTGTTGGCCTTGCCGGTGTAGGCGGTGGTGAAGCTGGCGTGGAAGACCTTGTCACCGAACACCGGCCGGCGGTACTCGCCGCTCAGGTTGGCCTGCCAGTACGGGGCTTCGCCCAGCCGCGTGCCGCTACGATCGATGAAGGGGTTGGACAGGTAGGCCAGTTCGGACGGCTTGCCGGCGTTCTTGAAGTCCTTGTAGCGGGCATCGTTGTAGGACGCCGCCAGGCGGAAGGTAGTGAAGGGGATGCCGTTGTAGGTCGCGTCCACCTCGACGCCGGAGACCTGCACCTTGTTCACATTGCCCTGCACGCTGGCATAGGCGGTCGGATTGGCGATGCCGTTCTTGATGTTGTCCTGGGTGGCAAAGTCATCCACCGCGACGACGGTCTGCTGGTAATCCTTGATGTCCATCAGGAAGACGTCGGCATTGAGGGTGAGCGTCTTGTTGAGCAGGAAGGTCTTGACGCCCAGCTCGTAGGCGTTGGTCTTCTCCGGTTTGACGGTGGTCGGGATGCCGTTCACCACCAGCGCCGAGCCGGACTTCTCGCCGTACTGCCAGCTCGCGTAGGCGGTGATGTCGTCGTTGATCTTGTACTTTGGGCTCAGCACTGCGGAGTGGAGCTGGTCCTTGTAGTCGCTGCGCACGTTGTTGACCAGTGTGGCGATCTGCGAGGCGCGGATCGCCTTGGCAGCGGCCACCTGGGCCTTCTGGGCCACGCTCAGCTCGGCATAGCTGGAAACGCCGAAGTACTTCTGCGCGACGGCGTTGGCCTGGGCCAGCTGGGCCGCGCTGTTGGTGCCGGTCAGGTTGCCGGCGGTGCCGTTGGCGACGCTCGCCGTGGTGTAGGCCACCGAGCTGAAGCCGCCGAGGGACTGGGTGTTGCCGGCCCCGTCGATGCGGACGGAGACCGGGTTCAGCGCGGTGCCGTAGCCGAAGTTGTTGAGGGCGTTGAACTGCGTCGTGGAGCGGGCTTCGGTACCGATGCGCAGGCCGGCGGTGATGGTCAGCTCGTCGGTCAAGTGGATGTTGGCCTGGCCGTAGATGGCCTTGCTGAAGCTCTTGATGTACTGCTCGCCCCACTTATAGAGCCCATTCAGGGAGTCGGTGGCCAGCGATCGACCTGCGCCAACGTTGGTGCCGGCGCTGGTGATGAGGGTGCCGTACTGGGCGTTGTTGGCGAACCAGGCGCCGGCGTCGGCGCCGTAGCCGGAGCGGGATTCGACCTCGTCCTCGGTGCGCAGCAGGAAGATGCCGGTCTGGTAGTCGATGAGCTTGTTCGGCTTGCCGGTCAGGCGGAATTCCTGGCTGGTCTGGTTGTAGAACACGCTGCCGCCGCCCAGCTTGCTGATGTCGAAGGGCGTGCCTTCGTCGTTGCGGGCCTGGAAGGTGTATTGGCGGTAGCCGGTGATCGACGTGAGGGTATGGGTGTCGTTGAGGTTGTAGTTGAGTTCCGCAACGGCGCCGTTGCTGGAGGCGATCTGGCCCTGGGTTTCGTTCTGGTAAACCTTGCCTTCTCGGGTGACGCTGTTGATGAAGGTGTTGTAGTCGAAACTGCGGCCGGCGAACCAGCTGCGGTTGAGGCGCGTGCGGTTGCCGGTGCCGCTGGGATCCACCAGCGTGCCGTTGGCGTAGTTGAGCGGCGTGTCCACGAAGTTGGTCAGGCCGTTCTGCAGTTGCGGCGCGCGTGGCTGGATGTCCACGCTCAGCTTTGCGTTGAAGTCCGGCGAAGGGGTCAGCAGGAACTGCGTGCGGGCACTGACCCGGTTGCGGTTGTACATGGTGTCGAGCTGCTTGTTCGAGTCCTCCGCGACAGTGTAGTAGCCGCGCTGGTTGTCCACGATGAAGGAGCCGCGCCAGGCCAGCAGGTCGTCGATGATCGGGCCGCCGAGGGAGCCTTTCAGCATCACGGTTTCCCTCTGGCCGTAGGTGATCTCCAGGTCGGAGCTGGGCGTGAAGGATGGTGCCTTGCTGGTGATCGTGAGTGCGCCGGCGCTGGCGCCCTTGCCCTGCAGCGTGCCCTGCGGGCCGCGCGCCACTTCCACCGACTGGATGTCGTAGAAGTCGAAGTTGCCGAGCTGAGAGAGGCCGTAGGGCACGCCGTCGACGATGATGCCGACGCTGGGGTCCTGGGTCTCGGTGAAACCGCGCCGGCCGAGGCCGCGGATCGACAGGGACGAGCCGCGGGTGTTGTTCTGGTTGAAGGTGATGTTGCCGAGGCGCTTGGTGATGGCCTCGAAGTCGGAGGCCTGCTCGCGAGCCAACTCGCCGCCGGACACCACGGAAACCGATACCGGCACGTCGTGGAGTTTTTCCAGCTGGCGGCGGCTGCGGATCACCACCGAATCGAGGGACTGGGGTTTGACGGCTTCGGCGGCCTCCTCGGGCGTCGGCGGCACTGCCACTGCAGGCGTGGCCGCCGGCGCGGCGGCGGTGGGCGTACTGCGCGATTTTTCGAGTTCCTTCCTGAGCTGCTGGATCTCTGCATTGGCCCGGTTCAGTTCGCCCTGCAATTCAGTCGCGGTCTTCTCGTCGGCGGCGTGGAGGGAGTTTGACGAAATGGCCAGACCGGCAATCAGCAGCGCGGCAATCGGCTTGCGGCGAAAGGCGGGCGGAAACGCTGAATAGGGATCAGATGTTCGGCGGGATCGGTCGGTCATGGTGGCAGCTTTCGTTTTCTATTGAGATGTAAATGGACGAAATGCCCTCAGCAACCGATGTGCCAATCCAAATGTTCTGTTTGACGACTTGTCGATCGGTAGCTATGTGCGACCCTTGTGCTTGTTTTAAATTGAAAAATTAAAGTCGATGTGCGTATTCATGAATATGTTTTTGCTTATTCATAAAAAATATGCTGTTTGTCTCTGTGCAATTTTGGATTTATCAATGTGATTATTTGAACAGCCCTTGTCCGGATATGAATGTGCGGTTCTTATTGGACACGCCCTATTTTTCAGGCGGATTCCCTGCCTGGCTGTGGGCAGGGGCTGTGCGCTGGGCAGCAGTGCGCTGGCGGGACGTGTTGCTGCTTCAACATCGTCCGCCGCAGGGGTTTTCCGAAGCCCGCCGTCCGGGGCTTCTCCGCTATTGAAAGATCCTTATTGAACATCGACTTACCGTGGAGTGCGACGCTTTTGCAACGCTTTCCGGGCATTGGCACGCTTGATGCGACTGAAAAGGTCGCTGCGTGCGGAGCGTCCTTCGAGGTGTTGCCTTTCACCGGACTTCCGTGACGCCCTGTCTATTTCCAGGAATTGCATCGGGTGGTGGCCGGCGTGTTCGCCAGTCCGACGCTTTTCGGTTGTCGTTAAATGGCCTTTGGGAGTTGGTTGATGTCAAAAAGAAAAGGGATCTATATTGCGGTTGCCCTGGCAGTCGGCGCGTCCGCCATTCACGCGGAAGGGGATGGCAAGGCTGCGGCGGCGCCCGCGACGGTAGCTGCCAAGGCGGTACCGAATGGCTGGGCCTATCAGCCGGTGAAGGAGCAGCAGGCGCCCGCGGTGAAGCAGCAGAAGTGGGTGCGCACGCCGATCGATGCGTTCGTGCTGGCCCGTCTCGAGGAAAACGGTATCAAGCCCTCGTCGGAAGCCGACCGGTCTACCTTCATCCGCCGCGCGACGCTCGACGCCTGGGGCCTGCTGCCGACGCCGGAAGAGGTCAAGGCCTTCGTCAATGACAAGTCGCCGAACGCCTACGAAAAGCTCGTCGACCGCCTGCTGGCCTCCCATCACTTCGGCGAGCGCCAAGCCCGCCGCTGGCTCGACCTGGCCCGCTACGCCGACAGCTCCGGCTTCCAGAACGATGCGACCCGCCCGAACAACTGGCGCTATCGCGATTACGTGATCAAGGTCTTCAACGACGACAAGCCTTTCGACCGCTTCATCCGCGAACAGGTGGCCGGCGACGAGCTGTGGCCGGACAGCCAGGAAGCCAAGATCGCCACCGGCTTCATCGCCGGTTATCCGGACAACGCCAACTCCCGCGACCTGGTGCAGCGCAAGTACCAGATCACCACCGACATCACCGACACCATCGGCGAGACCTTCCTGGCGTCCACGATCGGCTGCGCCCGGTGCCACAACCACAAATCGGACAAGGTCAGCCAGAAGGAGTACTTCCAGCTGCAGGCCTTCCTCGCCAATACGTCCTTCGACCAGCGCACGCCGCTGGCCAAAGGCACCGAAACCCCCTGGGACAAGAAGTTCGCCGAGCAGCAGGCCAAGTACCGCGAGGCCACCAAGGAGATCCGCGACAAGCAGGCGGCGATCCTCAAGCCTTACCGTGAAGCAGCCATCAAGTACCAGAAGGAGCGTTACCTCACCGACAGCCGCGAATCGATCTTCAAGCCCGAGAGCGAATGGAATGCCCTCGACCGCTGGGTGAATTTCCGCCACAAGACCGTCTTCAACCCGGATACCGATACCGCCGGCTACCTGCGCCTGACCGCCGAGAACAAGGATCACCAGGATTACTCGCCCGATCGCGTGGCGGCCTGGAAGGAGTATCAGAAGCTGCAGGCGGAGCTGCGCAAGTTCGACAACCTGCGCCCGATCAGCGGTTCGGTGAACCTCACCGCCGCGACGGAGCTGGGTCATTCCGACTCGCCGCCGACCTTCGTGCGCTTCGGTGGCATCCATGAGCGTCCGACCGAGGAAGTGCAGCCCGGCATCCCGGCCCTGTGGGGGGGCGACAAGCTTGACATCAAGCCGACCGCAACGTCCTCCGGCCGCCGCACCGCCTACGCCAACTGGCTGGCCAGCCCCAACAACCCGCTGACGCCGCGGGTCTACGCGAACCGCGTGTGGAGCCAGTATTTCGACAAGGGCATCGTGCCGACCGTCGCCGACTTCGGCCGTGCCGGCGAGAAGCCGACCAATCCGGAACTGCTCGACTACCTGGCCAGCACCTTCGTGAAGAACGGCTGGAGCGTCAAGAAGCTGCACAAGGAGATCCTGCTGTCGGCGGTCTATCGCCAGTCGTCCGAGGAGCGGGCGGACGTCGCCAAGCTCGATCCGAAGAACCAGTTGCTGGCGGTCTATCCGCGCAAGCGCCTGGAAGCCGAGGAAATCCGCGATGCGCTGCTGTACGCGTCCGGCCAGCTGACCGACGTGGTCGGTGGTCCATCCGTCTTCCCGCCGATCGCCAAGGTGCTGGAAGGCGGCCAGGCCGACTTCGACGGCAACCGCCAATGGACCGTGTCCAAGGACAAGGCCGACTGGAACCGCCGCAGCATCTACATCTTCAGCCGCCGCAGCCTGCCGTACCCGCTGCTGCAGAACTTCGATCCGGCCAACCCGTCGCAGGCCCACCACAAGCGTGACGTGACCACCACCCCGCTGCAGGCGCTGACCCTGTTCAACAGCGACATCGTGGTGAATTGGTCGCAGGCGCTGGCTGGCCGGATCATCAACGAAGCGGGCAAGGAGCAGTCCGCCCAGCTCAGCCGCCTGTACCAGATCCTGTTCTCCCGCGAGCCGAACAAGACCGAGCTGGCGGCGCTGAAGGAGTTCCTGAACAAGGAAGAGGCGATCGTCCAGAAGAAGGTCGCTGACGGCAAGTTCGAGGCCGCGGTGCCCATCGGCCTGAAGGACCCGGGTGCCATCAACCCGGTGCGCGGCGCGGCCTTCGTGGATCTGGTGCACACCGTCGCCAACTCCAACGACTTCGCCTACCGCTTCTGATCGACCCCAACATCTGACGACAAGGAAAACAACCATGAGCATCAACCGTCGCGACTTCCTGCTGAAGAGCGGTCTCGGCCTGGGCGCCGCCGCTGCGACCGGCTTCATCCCCGGTCTCGGCTACATCAATGCGGCCACCGCCGCCGAGCTGATCGACCCGCTGGCGGCCAAGCAGCCGCACTTCCCGGGCAAGATCAAGTCCGTGATCTGGCTGCACCAGAACGGCGCCCCGTCTACGCTCGACCTCTACGATTACAAGCCGGAGCTGGAGCGCCTGGCCGGTACGCCGGTGCCGGCGTCCTTCCTGAAGGGCATCAAGACCTCCACCCAGGGCGGCGTCAGCAAGCTGTTTGCCTCCAAGGAACGGACGTGGAAGCAGTACGGCCAGAGCGGTGCGTGGTTCTCCAACCTGCTGCCCAACCTGGCCCAGCACGCCGACACGCTGACCTTCATCAAATCCAGCGTGACCGTCGGCGCTACTCACGACATCTCCATCCTCAAGCTCAACACCGGCGACCTGAATCCGGGCCGTCCGTCGCTGGGCGCATGGATCACCTACGCGCTGGGCTCCCTGAACCCGGATCTGCCGCCCTACGTGGTGCTCTACAACGGCGAGCAGGAACCCAGCGCCGGCTCGGTGAACTGGAGCTCCGGCTTCCTGCCTGCGGTCTATCAGGGCACTGCCTTCCGTCCGGGCGAGTCCCCCATCCTCTACCTGGAGCGCCCGGACCTGCGCTCCGCCGCACAGCAGCGCGCGTCGCTGGACCTGCTGAAGCAACTCAACCGCTTCGGTGGCGATCGTCGCCCGTCCGACACCGAGCTGCGTGCCCGCCTGGAGTCCTATGAACTGGCCGACCGCATGCAGGCAGCCGCGCCGGCTGCGGTGGATCTCTCCAAGGAGTCCGAAGCCACCCTCAAGCTGTACGGCATCGACGACCCGACCAGCGAGAGCTACGGCAAGGTGCTGCTGCGTGCCCGCCGCCTGGTGGAGCGCGGTGTGCGCTTCGTGCAGGTGGTGTCCGGCTACCCTAGCAACATCTCCGACCAGGAGCGCCGCAGCTGGGACGCCCACAGCGACCTGGACGGCAACCACGCCACCCAGGCGCGCATGGTGGACAAACCCATCGCCGGCCTGCTGACCGACCTGAAGGCCCTCGGCTTGCTCGACACCACGCTGGTAGTGTGGGCCTCCGAGTTCTCCCGCACCTCGTGGGGCGAGAGCGGCACCGGCCGCGACCACAACCCGTGGGGCTACACCCAGTGGCTGGCCGGCGGCGGCCTGAAGGCCGGCTTCACCTACGGTGAGACCGACGAGATCGGCCTGCAGGTGGCGGACAAGGAAAAGGGCGTGGATACCTACGACCTGCACGCCACCGTGCTGCACCTGATGGGCCTCGACCACCTCAAGACCACCTTCCTGAACAACGGCCGCTCCGAGCGTCCGACGGTGGTCTACGGCAAGGTCGTCAAGGAAGTGCTGGCCTAAGCGTGCGCTGCCGGGCGGGTGCCGGACAACCGGCGCCCGCCATTCCCGCAGGGTGGCGCAGTGCGCCATCCGACGAACAACATAATTCCCCAATTGGATCCCGCATGAAGCGATCTCTACTGTCCGGCCTGCTGCTCGCCGGCGTGCTCGCGGCGCCCGCGTTCGCGGCCCTCAACGAGGGCGACAAGGCACCGGAATTCAGCGCCCAGGCTTCGCTGGCCGGCAAGGCCTTCAACTACTCCTTCCGCGACGCGCTCAAGAAGGGGCCGGTGGTGGTCTATTTCTACCCGTCGGCCTTCACCGGCGGCTGCAACCTGCAGGCCCACACCTTCGCCGAGAACATCGACAAGTTCAGCGCCGCCGGTGCGACGGTGATCGGCGTGTCCCTCGACAGCATCAAGCGGCTCAACGCCTTCTCGGCAGACCCGCAATATTGCGCCAGCAAGGTTGCGGTGGCATCCGATCCGGACGGCCGGATCGCCAAGTCCTTCAACCTGGCCGTGGCCGACGTGCCGGCCGGGCGCAAGGACACCCGCGGCGAGGACATCGACCACGGCCGCGTGGACCGCGTGACCTTCGTCGTTGGGTCGGACGGCCAGGTCGCCGCGACGATCGGCGGCGTGGCACCGGTGGAGAACGTCGAGAAGGCGCTCGAGACGGTGACGCGGCTGGCGTCCGCAAGGCGCTGAGGGTCATCGTTTGAGTGTGAAAGTTCGCAAGGCTCCGGGCCTGGCCTGGGGCGCGGGAGGCTGCGCCGCCGTGTTGCTGGCAGCCTTCCTGTCCGGGCCGGTGGCGGCCCAGGCAATAAAGAGCAAGGGGAAGCCGGTAACGGGGGCGGCGCCTGTCGCGGCCGCCTCCGCACCGCGTGGGGGCGATCCGCTCGCCGGTGCCCGCAAGTCGGACGATGAGCGTTGCCAGGAGTGTCACGGCGCCGACGGTCACGGCTTCGGCCAGAGTGCCAGCTCCGAGGGCCGGCACCCCAAGCTCGGCGGTCTGCCTGCCGACTACATCGTCAAGCAGATTGCGGATTTCCGCAGCGGGGCGCGCAAGCACGATGTGATGACGGTGATGGCGCGGACCGTCGATCCGGCCGACATCGCGGACATCGCCGCGTACTTCGCCAGCCAGAAGGCGATGGCGGGTGACGGCAAGGGCGACGATCCGCTGGGGCGGAAGCTCTTCGAGGGGGGTGACCCGGCCCGCGGCGTGGATGCCTGCGTGGCCTGCCACGGTCCGGCCGGGAAGGGCATCGCCGGCCTGGGCGCCGCCTCGCCGCCGATCGGCGGGCAGGAGTGGCGTTACCTGGAGAAGCAGCTGCTCGACTGGCGTAGCGGCGACCGCAGCAACAGCCGCGACGGGGTGATGAACCGCATCGTCAAGTCCCTCAGCGACGAGGAGGTGAGGGCGCTGGCGAACTACCTGTCCGCGCAGCGCTGACGCGACACTGCGTGGGGCGATGCAGCGCCTGTTGGCGGTGCAGCATTTGCGCTGCGCGCGGTGCTGGCCGCGCAGCAGGTCGGCGGTTCAGCCGTCGTCGCGGAGGCCGTCGGGAGGGATTTCCCCCGGGTTTGGGAGATTTTGTAAGCGATTGAAAAATTGAATTCTTGATGGCTGTTCAATGACCATGGAATCCATGCCGGTATGAAGCGGCATGGATTCTGCTGAAAGCCTGCATGCCGATGCGCACGCGTCGGCTCATCCAATCTGTCATTGGAAGGTTCACGGCAATGAAGAGCCCGCACTTGGCCATGTCGCCGACGCCGGCATCGATGGCGGCCGCTCCGGCTGCCCGCTGAACCGAATGCAGGTTTTCTATGCGTCGGTTCGGTGAAGAGTCGACGCAGGCACATGGAGTTGAAACGATGAAGAGAAAAGCCGCAACCCTGGCGGTGGCCTGGAGCCTGGTCGGGGTCATGAGTCTGGAGTCGGTGGCCGTGCTGGCCGCCGACGCCGCGCCCGACGCATCCGCCGAGCCGGCACGTCCTGCCCGCTCGGCCCAGAGCCAGCAGCACTGGGCCTACCAAGCCGTCGCGCGTCCAGCCACGCCGGCCGTGAAGGACGCCAAATGGGTGCGCAGCCCGATCGACGCCCACATCCTGGCCCAACTCGAAGCCAAGGGCATCAAGCCGTCCCCCGATGCGGACCGGGCCACGCTGATCCGCCGCGTCACGCTGGATACGTGGGGCATCATCCCGACCCCCGAGGAGGTCAAGGCCTTCGTCAACGACAAGTCGCCCAACGCCTACGAGAAGCTGGTGGACCGCCTGCTCGCGTCGCCGCGCTACGGCGAGCGCTGGGGCCGCCGCTGGCTCGACCTGACCCGCCACGCCGACAGTGACGGCTACAACACCGACGGCACCCGGCCCAACATGTGGCGTTACCGGGACTACGTCATCAAGGCCTTCAACGACGACAAGCCCTACGACGTCTTCATCAAGGAGCAACTGGCCGGCGACGAGCTGTGGCCTGACCGGAAGGACGCCCTGGTGGCGACCGGCTTCCTGCGCAACTTCCCGGACGAGATCAACGCCCGCGACCTCAACCTGAAGAAGCAGGAGATCGCCAACGACCTGACCGACACGGTCAGCTCGGTGTTCCTGGCCACCACCGCCAACTGCGCCCAGTGCCACAACCACAAGTTCGACAAGTTCAGCCAGAAGGAGTACTACCAGCTTCAGGCCTACTTCGTTAACACCAGCTTCCGCGACGACGTCACGCCGCTGTCCGGCAAGGAACTGGCCGACTACTCGGCCAAGCTCGCCAAGTGGGAAGCGGCCACCAAGGACGTCCGCGCCAAGCAGGAAACCCTGCTCAAGCCCTACATCGACAAGCTGGAGGCGGACCGCCTGCTCGGCTTCGTGCCGGAGACCCGCGAGTCCATCACCAAGCCGGAAAACGAGCGCAACGCCTACGATCGCTGGATCTACCACCGCAACCTGTGGACCATGTCCGGCCGCACCCGCAACGCGGCCAACCAGATGAAGGAGAAGGACAAGACCCAATACGCGGAGTACGAGAAGGTAGTGGCCGAGCTGAAGAAGTTCGACGAGCTCAAGCCGAAGGACCCGGGCAACATCTCTACCGCCACGGAGCTCGGCCACAGCGATTCGCCGTCCACCTTCGTGCTCTTCAAGGGCATCTACGACCGCAAGCTGGAAGAAGTCCAGCCGGCGTTGCCGGCGGCCCTGTCAGGCGGCCAGAACCCGCAGATCGTCGCCACCGCCGCCTCGTCCGGCCGGCGCACGGCGCTCGCCAACTGGATCGCCAGCCCGTCCAACCCGCTCACCGCGCGGGTGCTGGTGAACCGAGTGTGGAACAACTACTTCGGCCGCGGCCTGGTGGATACCGTCAATGACTTCGGCAAGATGGGCCAGAAGCCGGTCAATCCGGCGCTGCTCGATTACCTGGCCGACAGCTTCGTGAAGAACGGCTGGAGCGTGAAGAAGCTGCAGAAGGAGATCCTGCTGTCCAGCGTCTATCGCCAGTCGTCCGACCACCGCGAGGAACTGGTCAGCATCGATCCGGAGGACAGGCTGCTCGCCTACTTCCCGCGCCAGCGCCTGGACGCCGAGCAGGTGCGCGACTCCCTGCTGTACGCCGCCGGCCTGCTCGAAGAGAAGATCGGCGGTCCGTCGGTGTTCCCGCCGGTGCCGGTCAATTTCGACAACCGCAACGCGTGGAAGGTCTCCGACAGCCTGGCCGACCAGCATCGCCGCAGCGCCTATATCTTCGTGCGCCGCAACACGCCGTATCCGCTGCTCGACACCTTCGACTGGGCCAACCCGCAGCTGGTCCATGGCCGCCGCGAGGTGACCACCACCGCGCCGCAGGCGCTGGCCCTGGTCAATAGCGACCTGGTCTTCGAGTGGTCGAAGGCGCTGGCCGGCCGCGTGATCCGCGAGGCGGGCGAGAACGACAACGCGCGCCTCGACCGTCTGTACCAGATCGCCTTCGGCCGCAACCCGGACAAGACCGAGAAGGACTCCCTGCTGGCCTTCCTCGACACGGAAGAGAAGGTCGTTGCCGGTCAGATTTCCGGCGGCAAGAAGGTGGTCGCCCCGGTCGGCGCCAAGGATGCCGGCGCCGTGCGCGAGAAGGTGGACGGCCTCTTCAAGACCCTCTACGGCCGCAGCCCCGACAAGTTCGAGCGGGCCACGCTGCTGTCCTACCTGGACACCCAGCAGGCCAAGCTGGCAAAGGCTTCCGATGACGACGGCGACAGCGCCGGCGGTGCCAAGGCGTCTGCCAAGGACAAGGCCAGCCCGGCCCGCAGCGCCGCCTTCGTGGAGCTGGTCCACGCCGTGGTGAACTCCAACGAATTCCTCTACCGCCTGTAAGCGCCGTACCGAGAACAAGGCAGGAACACATACATCATGACTCACGATCACAACGCCCGTCGTCGCTTCCTCGTCAATGCCGGCTATGGCATCGGCGCCTTCGCCTTCAGCGGCGTGCTGCCCGGCGGCAGCTTCATCTCCTCGGTACAGGCTGCCGACTACCTCGACCCGCTGGCTCCCAAGCAGCCCCACCACACCCCCAAGGCCAAGGCGGTGATCTGGCTGCACATGGCCGGCGCGCCGTCCACCCTCGACCTGTTCGACTACAAGCCCGAGCTGGTCAAGCTGCACGGCCAGCCGCTGCCGGATTCCTTCTCCAAGAACCTCAAGACGGCTACCGACGGCGGCGTCGGCGCCCTCTACGCGACCAAGCGCACCTGGAAGCAGTACGGCGAGAGCGGCGCCTGGTTCTCCGACCTGGTGCCCAACCTGGCCCAGCACGCCGACAAGATCTGCTTCCTGAAGGGCAGCAAGACCGAAGGTTCGACCCACGTCATCGCGTCCCTCAAGCTGCACACCAGCGGCCTGGTGCCGGGCCGTCCGGCCCTCGGCTCGTGGATCCAGTACGGCCTGGGCACCAACAACCCCGACCTGCCGGCCTTCGTCGTGCTCGCCAACGGGCGCAGCACCGGCGGCGGCGGGCGCGGCCAGGTGATCTGGAGCTCCGGCTTCCTGCCGGCGGTGTACCAGGGCACGGCCTTCCGCCAGGGCGATTCGCCGATCATGTACCTGGACCGCCCGGCCGGCGTGTCCGACGCGGAACAGCGCAACACGCTGGAGCTGCTGAAGACCCTCAACCAGCGCACCACCGCGCGCTTCCCGGCGGATACCGAGCTGGAGGCCCGCTTGCGCTCCTACGACCTGGCTTACCGCATGCAGAAATCGGCGCCGGAGGCAGTTGACCTGTCCAAGGAGACCGATGCCACCAAGAAGCTCTACGGCCTCGACGACAAGGCCACGGTGGAATATGGCACCAACCTGCTGCGGGCCCGCCGCCTGGTGGAGAAGGGTGTGCGCTTCGTGCATGTGATCTCCGGCTCGCCGGACGACAGCCTGCCGGACTGGGACGCCCACAACAACATCGAGAAGAACCACGGCACGATGGCCAAGCTGGTGGACAAGCCGATCGCCGGCCTGCTCGCCGACCTGGAGGCCCGCGGCCTGCTGAAGGACACGCTGGTGGTGTGGACCTCCGAGTTCGGCCGCACGCCTTACGGCCAGACCGGCGACGGGCGCGACCACAACCCGTGGGGCTTCACCTCGTGGATTGCCGGCGGCGGCATCAAGGCCGGCTACACCCACGGGGCCACCGATGAGATCGGCCTGCGCGCCACGTCCGGCATCGTCGACACCTACGACCTGCAGGCCACGCTGCTGCACCAGCTGGGCCTCGACCACCGCAAGCTGACCTTCCAGTACCAGGGCCGTCAGGAGAAGGCGACGACCGTCTTCGGCGACGTGGTGCCGGAAATCATCACCTGACCGGCAACGGGGGGCGAGGGCAGGGGCCCTCGCCATGCCCGCCGGCATTCACCCTGAGCTTGACCCCATGTACAAGAAAAAACTGTTCCGCCTTGCCCTGACCAGCCTGCTTGCCACGACTGCGCTCACCGCCTCCGGGGCGGTGGACGAAGACTTCATGCGCAACGTGGAAGACACCTTCAAGAGCGCTGATGCCGCCATCGGCATCAAGGACGCCAAGACCGCCACCGCGGATGCCAAGGAGCTGGAGAAGCTCTTCAAGGAAGTGGCGGACCACTACGTGAAGAAAGGCGATGCCGAGGACGGCGTGAAGATGTCCCAGAAGAGCATCGACCTGTCCACCCGCATCGTGACCACCGTCGCCGCCAAGGATTTCGACAGCGCCGCCGCCGCGTCCGCCGAGCTCGGCCGGACCTGCAAGGCCTGCCACAACGTCTACAAGCAGGACTGACCCCATGAAGAAGACCCTCGTGATCGGCGCCTTGCTCGCCGCCCTGGCCGTGCCCGCCACCGCCGCCCTCAAGGAAGGTGACGCCGCCCCGGACTTCAAGGCCCAGGCTTCGCTGGCCGGCAAGGCCTTTTCCTATTCCCTGAAGGACGCCCTCAGGAAGGGGCCGGTGGTGGTGTACTTCTATCCGTCGGCCTATACCAACGGTTGCAACCTGCAGGCCCACACCTTCGCCGAGAACATGGACAAGTTCAATGCGGCAGGCGCCACCGTGGTCGGCGTGTCCCTGGACAGCATCGGCCGCCTCAACGAGTTCTCCGCCGACCCGGAGTTCTGCGCCGGCAAGCTGCCGGTCGCCTCGGACGCCGACGGCCGCATCGCAAAGTCCTTCGACATCGCGGTGCGCGAGGCGCGCAGCGGCGCCAAGGACACCCGTGGCAAGGACATCGACCACGCCTTCTCCGAGCGCACCACCTTCGTGATCCGGCCGGACGGCCGCGTCGCCGCCACGGTGGCCGGCCTCCAGCCTGTAGCCAACGTGGACAAGGCCCTCGAAGTGGTACAGACGCTGGTGGGCAGGGCACGTTGAAGCGCGTCTTTCCCCGCCTGCTGGCGGTTGCTGCCTTGAGTGCCGGTGTGCTCTGCGTCGGCACCGCGGCGGCTGACAGCATCCTCGAGTTCGACGTGTGGATGCAGAAGATCGACCGCCACAGCCAGTCGGTACTGCTCGCCCTCAAGCGCCAGGATGCCGCGTCGGCCACTGCCGAGGCCCGCGAGCTGGAGCGCCTGTACGGTTTGATGGAGCGCTTCTACGAGGCCCGCGGCGAGCACGACGATCCGTTGCTGCTGTCCTGGGACGGGCGTCAGCGGGCAGCCCGGGCGGCGAGCCTGGCGGAGCGCGGGGATTTCGCCGCGGCCTACGAGTCGGCGCTGGGTATCGCCCGCGATTGCCGGGCCTGCCACGATCGCTTCAAGCCGATCCGGCCGCTGGGGTGAGCGCGATGCGGCTTGTGTTTTCACTTCGTCTGCTGCTGCTCGGCGCCTTGTGCGCGGCCGGTAGTGCCGCCGCCGCAGACCGTCTTGGCGATCCGCAGGCCGGCAAGGCCTGGTCCGACGAGAACGTCTGCAAGGAATGCCACAACCCGGACGGCAACAGCACGGTGGCCGAATACCCGCGCCTGGGCGGCCAGCAGGCCGCCTATCTGTACAAGCAGCTGCGCGACTTTCGCGACGGTCGGCGCCGCAACGTGATCATGCAGGCGCTGACCCAGGAGCTGGGCGACGCCGAGCTCGCCAACGTGTCCGCCCATTTCTCCGCCCAGCCGATGATGAAGGGCGCCGTGCCGAGTACCAACGTGCTGGGGCGCAGCCTCTTCGAGCAGGGCGACGGCGCCCGCGGCATCCCGGCCTGCAGCGCCTGCCACGGTGCCGACGGCAAAGGGCGGGTGGCCGGCGGCCTGGCCTATCCGGCCATCGGCGGCCAGCACCGCTTCTACCTGCGCGGGCAGTTGCAGGACTGGCGCAGCGACACCCGCCACAACAGCCCGGACGGCGTCATGAACCACATCGCCAGGTCGCTCGGCGACAAGGACATCGAAGCACTGGCCGACTATCTTTCAGGCTTGTAGGGCGCGCCTTCAACCATCCGGACCGACCCATTCCATGAGCAAATACACCCTGTCCATCAACGGCCACTGCCGCAGCGTTGAAGCGGCGCCGGAAACGCCGCTGCTGTGGGTCCTGCGCGACAGCCTGTCGCTGCTCGGCACCAAGTACGGCTGCGGCATCGGCCAGTGCGGCGCATGCACGATCCACCTCAACGGCGTGCCGGCCCGTGCCTGCATGACGCCAGTGTCCACCGTCGGCCGCAAGCAGGTCACCACCATCGAAGGGCTCGATCCGCAGGGCGAACACCCGCTGCAGCGGGCCTGGAAAGAGCTCGACGTGCCCCAGTGCGGCTACTGCCAGGCTGGCCAGATCATGACTGCCGCAGTGTTGCTGAAGGAGAACCCCCGCCCGAGCGACGAGGACATCGACGGCGCGATGGCGGGCAATCTGTGCCGCTGTGGCACCTATCTGCGCATCCGCAAGGGCATCCACCGGGCCGCCGAACTGGCCGCCGCCGACAAGAAGGGACGCAAATGAGGTCGCCAATGAACGCCCCCGATCTCGCCAGCGCCGGCCGCCGCAACTTCCTCCGCCAGTCCGCCGCGGCCGGTGGCGGGCTGGTGCTCGGCTTCTACCTGAACGGCACGACCCAGGCCGTCGAGCGGCTTGAAAAGCCCGCCGCCGGTGGTGCCGGGTTCAAGCCCAACGCCTTCATCCGCATCGGCCACGACGGCATCGTGACGCTGGTTTCCAAGCAACCGGAGATCGGCCAGGGCATCAAGACCTCGCTGCCGACGGTGATCGCCGAGGAGCTGGAGGTCAGCTGGAAGGACGTGCGCATCGTGCAGGGTGACCTGGACCCGGCCTACGGCCGCCAGAGCGCTGGTGGTTCCACGTCCACGCCGACCAACTACGAGGACTTCCGCCGCCTCGGCGCCGCGGCCCGGCTGATGCTGGTGGAAGCGGCTGCGCGCAGCTGGAAGGTGCCGGTCGGCGAGTGCTTCGCGGCGGATTCGGCCGTGCACCACCGCCCGACCAAGCGCAAGCTGGGCTACGGCCAATTGGTGGACGTGGCGGCGGCGCTGCCGGTGCCCGATCCGAAGAACGTGCAGGTCAAGGACCCGAAGGACTTCAAGCTGCTCGGCAAGCGCATCGGCGGCGTGGACAACCACCAGGTGGTCACCGGCCAGCCGCTGTTCGGCATCGACACCCAGCTGCCGGGCATGCTCTACGCGGTCTTCGAGAAAAGCCCGGTGTTCGGTGGCAAGATCCGCTCGGCCAACCTGGACGCGATCAAGGCGCTGCCCGGCGTGAAGGACGCCTTCGTGATCGCCGGCACGGACGACCTGCGCGGCCTGCTGCCCGGCGTGGCGATCGTCGCCGAGTCCACCTGGGCGGCGTGGAGCGCCCGCAAGCAACTGCAGGTGGACTGGGACGAAGGGCGCTTCGCCGACCAGAGCTGGTCCGGTTTCGTCGCCGAGGCCCAGCGTCTGTCCAAACGGGCTGGTGCCAGCGTGCTGCGCCAGGACGGCGACGTGGGCGCCGCGCTGGCCGGCGCCGCCAAGACCGTCGAGGCCGCCTACAGCTACCCCTTCATCTCCCACGCCAGCTTCGAGCCGCAGAACTGCACGGCCCACTACAAGGACGGCACGCTCGAACTGTGGGCGCCGACCCAGAACCCGGCCGCCGGCCAGGAGCTGGTCACCGCCACGCTGGGTATTCCGAAGGACAAGGTTGTCCTGCACATCACGCGCAGCGGTGGTGGTTTCGGCCGGCGCCTGTCGGCGGACTACATCGTCGAGGCGGCGGCCATCGCCCAGCGCGTGAAGGCGCCGGTCAAGCTGACGTGGACGCGGGAGGACGACCTGCGCCACGACCATTTCCGCCCGGCCGGCTTTCACTTCCTGCGCGGTGGCGTCGATGCCAAGGGTAGGCTGATCGCCTGGCACAACCATTTCGTGACCTTCGCCAACCCGGTGAGCCGTGACGGCAAGACCAGCCTGGTGCCGGGCAGCGGCGGCAGCCTGTCGGGCGACGAATTCCCCGGCCGCTGGGTGGACAACTGTCTGCTGGAGCAATCCGCCATCGAGTGCGGCGTGCCGATGGGCCCTTGGCGCGCGCCGGGCAGCTGTGTCTTCGCGTGGGTCTTCCACAGCTTCATCGACGAACTGGCCCACGCCGCCGGGCGTGACCCGCTGGAGTTCCGCCTCGACATCCTCGGCGACAAGGCCATCGTCGCCGGCAGCGGCGAGCGCGGCACGCCCTACGACGTCAGCCGCATGCGCCGCGTGCTGCTGCACGTGGCGGACAAGGCCGGCTGGGGCAGGAAGAAATTTCCGAAAGGGCAGGGCCAGGGCATCGCCTTCCATTTCAGCCACCGGGGCTACATCGCCCAGGTCGCCGAGGTGACGGTGGCGAAGGACGGTAGCCTGAAGGTGGACCGGGTGGTGGTGGCCACCGACATCGGCGCGCAGATCGTCAACCTATCCGGCGCCGAGAACCAGGTCGAAGGCTCGGTGGTGGATGGTCTCGGCACGCTGATGTTCCCGGAGCTCACCATCGAGCGCGGGCGCATCGTGCAGGGCAATTTCAACGACTACCCGCTGATCCGCATTGCCGATGCGCCGCCGAAGATCGAGGTGCATTTCGTGAAGACCGACTACCCTGTCACCGGCCTCGGCGAGCCGGCCCTGCCGCCGCTGGCCCCAGCGGTCTGCAACGCGATCTTCGCCGCCACCGGCAAGCGCGTCCGCCAGTTCCCGCTGTCGCGGACCGACCTGCGCTGGGGTTGAACGCTTTGCGCAACATGTCCTGAAGGAGGCTTCCGATGCGCTATGTGATCCTGCTGGTGTGGCTGGCCGTCATTGGCGTGGTCATCGGCTGGCTGGGCCTTGCCGCAGCGGAAGACGAGGCCGGTAAGAGCGAGCCGACCAACCCGCCGGAGCTCTCCATCCCGGCGGTCAACGGCCGCGGCATCCGCGACTGGGTGGCCGAGGATGACAGCACGCTGCTGGTCCAGGACAACTTCCGCA
The DNA here is from genome assembly GCA_018241685.1 of Pseudomonadota bacterium. GTDB lineage: Bacteria > Pseudomonadota > Gammaproteobacteria > Burkholderiales > Rhodocyclaceae > Zoogloea. The sequence continues at coordinate 80,793 of JAFEDJ010000069.1, read as the reverse complement.
AGTGGTACAAGGTCCGCCTGATGGCGCCCTCGCGGCACCTGCTCCACGCCGAGAGCATTGGCTTCGTCACTGGGCCGTCGGGCATCCTCGACAACACAGGTGCGGTGGTGGTGCGCGGGCAGAAGACGCCGGTGGTGTCGATCACCGCCAGTGAAGGGCCGAAGCGCCAGCGGCGCTGAAGGGCGCTGCCTTGAGGTGGTTCGGCCATGCCGACGGGAAATGTCGGCATGGCCGTGCCGTGAGGCGTCTTACTTCTGCAGCTTGCGGCGGGCCAGCAGCGCCAGGCCACCGAGGCCCAGCGCCAGGCTGCCGGGCTCGGGCACCGGGTTGCTACCATCCAGGCGGATGTTGGCGAGGCTCAGGGACGAGGTGCCGACGTAGTCGTTCACATCGACGATGCCGAAGGCCAGGTCCACGTTGCCGTCGGCGGCGAAGGTGGTGCTGAAGTGGCTGCCGGTGGCGCCGCCGAGCACGTCGGCCAGCGTGATCAGGGTTTGGCCGATCAGCACGAAGGCGTAGTCGTTCATGCCGGTGAGCGGGTCTTCGTGGCTGGAGAACAGCCAGTCGAAGCTCAGCGTGTCGCCGGCCTTGACCGCCAGGGTCTGCTTCAGCGCCGAACCTTCGAAGGCCCAGATACCGTTGGCTGCGTCCGGATCGAGGCCGCCCAAGGGCAGGCCGACGAAGCTCTCCACGCCACCGGGCACGCCGACCGGTGCGGCGGCGGTGCCGGAGACGTTGAAGGCCCCAGCGCCGGCCGGCACGTCATCCACGTCCAGCGATGCGGTGGTAAGGGTGGCGCCGTTGACCGCCGCCACGTCGCCGAGGGCGGCCCAGCCGGTCAGGCCGGCGCCGAAGTTGCCATTGATCACCGCGGCATGGGCGGGGGCTGCCAGCACGCCGGCGGCCAGCAGGGCGGTAGCGCAGCGGGAAATCAGGGAGTGCAGTTTCATTGACGGTTTTCCTTATTGGGGAAGCTGTTGGACGATGAAGTCGCGGCGCAGGTCGATGGCGCTGACCGGCACGCCCTTCAGCAGCACCAGCGGGCGGGGTAGGGCGCTGCCGGCATCGCCATCGCTGTCGAACTGCACGCTGGTGCCGGCGGCGGTCTGGGCCAGTTTGAGCACGCCGCGGCCCAGGTTGTCGGAGGTGACGCCGAGCTGGCTGACGTCGATGCGGTCGCTGCCCGGCGTGAAGTCGGTAATGGTGTCGCCGGCTTCGCGCAGGCTGCGATACACGAAGATGTCGGCACCGCCGCCGCCGGTCAGCGTGTCGGCGCCGTCGCCACCGACGATGATGTCGTCGCCGGGCGTCCCGACCAGGGTGTCACGGCCGGCCGTGCCGTCGAGCTTCTTCCGCAGCTGCAGGCCGATCACCACCGGGTCGTGGTCCGACGAGCGGTAGGGCGTGGCGGAGTACAGGTCCGGCTCGCAGGCCGGGCAGGCGGGCTGCTTGAACTCCAGGTTGTAGTCGAGGAAGGAGGGTTCGTCGGCATTGATGTGCCAGTGGCCCACGCCGCCCATCTGGGTAGTCAGGGACGCGGTGGTCAGCGCGTGGTCGATGTAGCCCAGCTCGCCGTCGAAGACATAGGAATACGCGTTGCTCTCGTAGGCGGCGATCTGGTTCACCAGGCCGCCGGTGGTGAGGGCGTTGATCGGGTCTTCCTTGCCGTAGGCGTTCATGTCGCCGATCAGCACCACATCATCGTCGCCGGCGTTGCTCTTGACCTGCTCGACGAAGGACAGCAGGCGCGCGGCCTGCTGCAGGCGGCGGGCGTTGTAGCAGCCCTGGCCGTCGCCCTGGTCGAGGTCGGCGCCGCTGGCGTCGGTACAGCCCTTCGACTTGAGGTGGTTGACGATCACCGAGAACTTCTCGCCGTTGAGGGCGGCGAAGGTCTGGGCCAGGGGCGGGCGGCTATTGACCGCGTCCGGATCGGACAGCGATGCGCCGACGCGGGCGACGCTGGCCGGCTTGTAGATCAGCGCGACCTTGATCTCGTCCGTGCCGGTGCCGGTGGAAGGATCGGGCACCGCCGCGTAGGTGCCGGCGCCCATCGCCGCGTTGAGGCCGTTCACCAGGTCCTGGATGGCGCTGGTGCTGCCGTAGCCGTCGTTCTCGATCTCCATCAGGCCGACCACGTCGGCGTTGATGGCCTTGATCGCGCCGATGATCTTGGTGCGCTGGCGCTCGAACTCGGCGGCGGTCGTGGCGCCGCGAGCGGTCGGGAAGCCGCCGCCGGTGCCATTGCCGTTGAAGTAGTTGAGTACGTTGAAGCTGGCCACCTTCACGTTGCCGCCGACGCTGGCCGGCGTGGTGGTGCGCGGGTTGGCGCGGGTAAAGTTCACTGCCTCGGTGGGGTGCAGGCGGTAGTCGATGGCGGCCGGGCTGCTGGCGTTGATCGGGCCCTGGTCGAGCACGCCGACCAGCGGGCCGTTCACCGCGTCGCCGGCGCGCACGGTGTTGCCGGCGCCGATGTAGGGCGTCGGGCTGGGGTTCTGCAGGGACGAGCCGTCGTCCAGCACCAGCAGGCGGCGCTGGTTCTCGTCGGCCAGCGCGATGGCTTCCGGCGTGCCGGCGGCGTAGCGGTTGGTGGCCTTCTCGATGCGGCCGTTGGCCGCCAGGGTGAGCTGACCGTAGCGGCCGAGGAAGTAGTTCTGGGCGACGCTCATCGGGCTGACGATGCGCACCAGCATGCCTTCGTAGCGCTCCAGGTCGCCATTCACGGCTTCCGGCAAGGTGACGTCCACCGGCTGCACGCTGTTGCCGGTGGAGAGCACGGTGACTGCGCTCGGGGCGGTCAGCTCGGTCAGTCCGTTGAATTCGGCCACCGTGCCCTTGACGGTGATGCGGTTGCCCACCGCCACGCCGGCCGGCATGGTGGCGCTGTTCACATAGACGAAGATGCCGTCGGAGGTGGCCGGGTTGCCGTCGCCGCTCGGGTCCTGCAGGTAGAAGCCCTTCAGGTTGGGGAACACCGCAGTGATCACGCCACCGGTGGTGAGGGTCTCGCCGGCGCGCGGGCTGGTCGGGCCGCTGCCCTGGATCTCATAGACCGGGGTGACGGCCGGCGCGGCGCTGACGCTCACATCCACCGTGCAGCTGGCGCTCTGGGATTCGTTGTTGCTGAACTGCACCTGCACCGGGTAGCTGCCCACGGCCAGGCCGGCGGCGGCCTGCAGGCTCACGCTGGCGGTGCCGCCGTCGGCGTCCCCCGGGGTGACCGGGCCGAGGCTGATGCCGGCAACCGGCGTGCCGACGATGGCGGCGCCGGTGACGATGCTGTCCGGATCGGTGGCGGTGAGGGTCACGCTGCCAGCGTTGCCGACTTGCACGGCGAGCGGGCCGCAGCTCGTCACGATGGCGGCGTTCACCGGCGCGGACACGCACTGGTTGAGCGGCGAGCTGCTGTTGCGCGGTGCCGGCGCGCCGGTCGCGAAGTCGGTGCCGTTCTGGTCGGTGTCGCTGCAACCGCCGTTGGCGCGGAACAGGGCGGTGGTGCCGTTGGCGGCCGGCGCGGCGGCCGAGCCTTCCTTGAAGTTGGCGCTGCCGTAGCCCACCAGATCGACGATCTGGGCGCTCTGCTCGGCGGAGCAGGGTGTGCTGCTGCCGTTACAGGCCAGGCCGGTGCCCACGTTGGCGAGGATCACCTTGCCGGCGCTGGCCGACAGGTTGAGGCTGCCGGTGGCATCCGGTGTCGGTACGGCGCCGCCGGTGGTGGCGGTGGCAAGGCGCACCAGCAGGTACTGGCCGGGCTGCAGCGTGCCGTTCACGGCGGCGACGCCGTTGCCGCTGAAGTTGCCGGTACCGGTGGCGCTGGCGTACTGCACCGACCAGTTGGACAGGTTGACCGCCGTGGCGCCGCGGTTGAACAGCTCCACGTAGTCGGCGTTGTAGGTGTTGCCGTTGCCGCCGTAGATCTGGCTGATGACGACGTCGGACGCGGCAGCGGCGAGGCCGCTGGCGGACAGCAGGCCGACGGCGCACAGGGCCGTGGCGAGACGATGGGGTGTGGGCATGGGGGCTCCGTGTTCTTTCTTGAAAGAGCCCGCCACTTTAGGCACCGCAGGCTACAGGGGGCGCCTTGTCAAAACGGCCAAAACTGGGCTGACCGGACCAGGCCGGGCGAATGATCGTGTAATGAAAATGGTGTATGCCATAAGACAGTGCGTAGGCGAAATGGAAGCTGTCGTACGCCTTTCAAATTCCTGTCATGGGGCGCCGCTAGCCTTCGTCGGCTATGCATACGCCCGCTTTCCGTCCTGATCGTCCCCACCGTTCCCATCGCCCGCGGGGCTTCACGCTGCTCGAACTGCTGGTGGTGATGACCATCATCGGCCTGCTGGCCGGCTACGTCGGGCCCAAGTTCTTCGCCCACATCGGCAAGTCGGAGGTGAAGGCAGCACGCGCGCAGATCGATGGGCTGGAGAAGGCGCTGGACCAGTACCGCCTGGATGTGGGCCGCTACCCGAGCACCGAGGAAGGCCTGCGTGCCCTCACCGAGAAGCCGGCCGATGCGGCCCGCTGGGCTGGCCCCTATCTCAAGAAGGCGGTGCCCGACGACCCCTGGGGTAAGCCCTACCAGTATCAGCAGCCGGGTGAGCACGGCGAGTTCGACCTGTATTCCTTCGGCCGCGACGGCCAACCCGGCGGCAGCGGCGAGGCCGCCGACGTCGTCAACTGGTAAGCCATGCGCTTCCGTGTTCGCGCCCTCGGGGCGGCCTCGTCCGTGGTCGACATCGAGGTCGATGCCGCCGATGAAACCGCAGCCCGCGCGCTGGCTGCCGAGCGCCGCCTGGCGGTGCTGTCGGTCGCGCCGCTGGGGCGGCCGGCCCGCGGCGCACGCTTCCCGCTGATGCTCTTCAATCAGGAGCTGGTGGCCTTGCTGCGGGCCGGCATTCCGCTGGCCGACGCGCTCGGCGCCCTCGCCGAGAAGGAAGCCCGCCCGGCCCTGCGCGCGGTGGTGGACGCCCTCGGCCACGGGCTGCGCGAAGGCCGGACGCTGTCCGCCGCGCTGGAGGCCCAGCCCGCCGCCTTCCCGCCGCTCTACGTGGCTACCGTGCGCGCCGCCGAGCACACCAGCGACCTGGAGCCAGCCCTGTCCCGCTACGTGGCCTACCAGCGCCAGCTCGACGCGATCCGCGGCACGCTGGTCGCCGCAGCGGTGTACCCGGCCCTGCTGCTGGTGGTGGGCGGCGCGGTCATGCTGTTCCTGTTGCTCTTCGTGGTGCCGCGCTTCGCGCAGGTTTTCGAGAGCGTCGGCGGCGAGCTGCCGTGGATGTCGCGCCTGCTGCTCGACTGGGGGCAACTGATGGAAGCCCACGGTGGGCTGATCGGCGGCGGTGTCGTGGCCGCGCTCGGCGGACTGGCCATGCTGGCCCTCCGCGCCGACAGCCGCGCCACGCTCCTACGCCTGGCCTGGCGTCTGCCGCGGCTTGGCGAGCGGCTGCGTGTCTTCGAGCTGGCGCGCCTGTACCGCACGCTGGGCATGCTGTTGCGCGGCGGTATCCCCGCGGTGGCGGCGATGGGCATGGTCGAAGGGCTGCTATCGCCGGTGCTGCGCCCCGGTCTGCTGGCCAGCCGCGCGGCGGTGCGCGAAGGGCAGGGCTTCACCGCCACGCTGCAGGCCCACGGCCTCGCCACGCCGGTGGCCTTGCGCATGCTGGCGGTGGGGGAGAAGGCCGGCAACCTGGGCGACATGCTGGAGCGCGCCGCCGACTTCCACGACCAGGACAACGCCCGCTGGCTCGAACTGGTGGCCCGCCTGGCCGGGCCGCTGTTGATGCTGGTCATCGCGGTCGGCGTCGGCGTGGTGCTGGTGATGCTCTACCTGCCGATCTTCCAGGTGGCGGAGAGCATCCAGTGATCGCCGCCATCGGCCATGCCGAACTGTTCTCGCTGCAGCCTGACTTTGCCGCGCTGCCCTTCGACGACGCGCTGCGCCGCGACGCCTTCGCCGGCCGCGGGGACGACGGGCGGCTGCTGATCGCGCTCGCCGACCCGCAGGACGCCGACCTGCTCGACGGCCTCGGCGGCCGCCTCGCCGAGCCCTTCGCGCTGCGCCTGGCCCGCCGCGATGATCTGGCCGCCTGCCTGGCCCGCCACGCGGAATCCGGCCGCGTCGTCGCCGGCGTGCTCGGGGATGCCGCCGCCGCCCGCGTGGACGACGGCGAGGACTTGTCCCTGCGGCGCATCGCCAGCGACGCCAGCCCGGTGGTCAAGCTGGTCAACTCCACCCTCTACGACGCGATCCGGCAGGGCGCCAGCGACATCCACCTGGAGAGCGTGCCCGGCGGGCTGGTCGTCAAGTACCGGGTGGACGGCGTGCTGACCCGCGCCGGCGGCGCCCAGGGCAGCGAGCTGGCCGAGCAGGTGCTATCGCGCCTGAAGGTACTGGCCGAGCTGGATATCGCCGAGCGGCGCGTGCCCCAGGACGGGCGCTTCAAGGTCCACGCCGCTGGTCGCCCGATCGACTTCCGGGTTTCCATCATGCCCAGCATCCACGGCGAGGATGCCGTGCTGCGCCTGCTCGACAAGGAACACCTGACCCGCGAGATGGCGGCGCTGACCCTCGAAACCCTCGGTTTCGACGCTGCCACCCGCGCCACGCTGCGCCGCCTCGCCATGGAGCCCTACGGCATGCTGCTGGTCACCGGGCCGACCGGCTCGGGCAAGACCACCAGCCTCTACGCCGTGCTGTCCGAAACCCATTCGGGGCAGGAGAAGGTCGTCACCATCGAAGACCCGGTGGAGTACCAGCTGCCCGGCGTGTTGCAGATCCCGGTAAACGAAAAGAAGGGCCTGGGCTTTGCCCGCGGCCTGCGCTCCATCCTGCGCCACGACCCGGACAAGATCATGGTCGGCGAGATCCGCGACCCGGAGACCGCCGAGATCGCCGTGCAGGCCGCGCTGACCGGCCACCTGGTATTCACCACCGTGCACGCCAACAGCGTCTTCGACGTGATCGGCCGCTTCATGCACATGGGCATCGATCCCTACAACCTGGTGGCGGCCTTGAACGGTGTGGTGGCCCAGCGTCTGATCCGCGTGAACTGCCCCGCCTGCAGCGCCGACTGCTTGCCGGACGCCGCGCTGCTCGCCGATTCCGGTCTGGCGAACGTGAGTGGCTACCGCTTCCGTGCCGGCAGCGGCTGCGGCGCGTGCCGCGGCACCGGCTACCGGGGCCGGCGGGGCATTGCCGAAGTGCTGATCCTCGACGACGAGCTGCGGGACCTGATCATTGCCCGTGCTCCGTTGCGCGAGCTGAAGACGGCCGCCCGTCGGCGCGGCTTTGCCAGCCTGCGCGATGCGGGCCTGGCCCTGGTCTGCGACGGCCTTACTACCTTGCAGGAGCTGAACCGTGTCACTTTCGTGGCCTGAGCGCGCAACGCTACATATCGGGCCGGACGCGCTGCGCCTGGAGCGGCGGGCCGGCGTGATCGAGTGGCCCCTTGTCGACGCCGACTGGGACGCGGCGCTGGCCGCCTTGCCGCTCTTGCCGCGTTTTTCCCGCCTGCGCGTCAGGATTGCCGACCGCCACGTACGCTATTTGCGGGTGGCCTGGCCGTCTGGCCTGTCGGCGGACGAGCGACGGGTTTTTGTCGAACATCGCTTCGTCGAAGTCTTCGGTGCGGGCCCCTGGGCCGTGCTCACCGACCGCAACGCCGCTGGGCCGCAGTGCGTCGCCGCGGCGCTGCCGCTCGCCCTGCGCGACGCGCTGCGGGACTGGGCGCGGGAGCGCCGAGTGAACCTATGTGCGGTCGAGCCAGCTTTCCTGGCCGATTTCAACCAGAGCCGTCGCCGGTTCCGTGGCGACGGGGCGTTTGCGCGGCAGGAACGCGGGCGCGTCACCATCGGGCTGTGGGTCGCCGGCGCATGGCGGGCCTTGCGTAGCCTGCCGGTGGGCGAGACGGATAGCCGTGCCGCCGTGGACGGCCTGATCGCGCTGCTCGCCACGCTGCCGGAGGCACCGGCCGCCGGCACCTTCCACGTGGCCGGTGTGCTGCCGACGGATGCGTCGCTGCCGGCCGGCTGGACCCACGCCGATTGCGCGGAAGCCCATTCGTGAGCCGCGCCGTGCCGGCTGCCGTGGACCTGGACTTCAGCGGCCGCCGTCGTCCGCCCGGTGTGCTCGGCTGGCTGATGCTGGCCTGCGGGGGGCTCGCCGCGCTCGGCGTGCTGCATGAGTTCGACATGGCTGAGACCCATCTCGCCGAGGCGCGCCATGCCGATGAACGGGCGCGCCGGCAGAGCGCCGTGGCCCATCCGGTCCGACCACCGGTGGCGCCACTCACGGACCCCGAACGCCGCGCGGCCCTCGGCGTGGTGGCCGGCCTCGGTCGCGACTGGAACGCCTTGCTGGCGGCCCTCGAGAGCGCTGCCGACGATCCGGGCCTGGCCTTGCTGGAGCTGGACCAGGACGGCGCCAAGGGGCGCCTCAAGCTCAGCGGCGAGGCGCGCAACCTGCCTGAGGTGTTCGCCTTCGTGAAGCGCCTCGAAGCCGTTCCGGCGCTGCGCGACGTGCGCCTGGCCGGCTATGCCTTTCGCCAGAACGGCCCGATCCAGGTGGTCGGCTTCGACCTGCAGGCCCGCTGGGAAGCGCAGCCGTGACGGCGCTGCGCCTGGCAGGCGGCCTGGCCGCTTTAGGGGCGGACGCGCAGCGGATACTGCGCAGTGCCGGCTGGGCCGGTGTGCTTGGCGTGGCGCTGATGGTCTTCGCGCTGGCCTTCGACATCAGCGGCAACCGGCCCCTCGCCGACGAGACCGACACGCTGGAGCGCCAGACCCGCAGCCTGCTGCGCCAGCAACGCCGCACGGTGCCGCCACCGCCGACGGAGCGGGAGCGTCTCGACGCCTACTACGCGGCCTTCCCGGCCGGCGACGGCCTGGCCGACCTGCTGGTGCGCATCCACGGCTACGCGCTGGCCCGCGGCCTGACCGCCGACAAGGCTGACTACCGCTCCACGCCACTCGCCGGCACGCCGCTGGAGCAGGTGGCGCTGGAGCTGCCGCTGCACGGCCGCTACGCCGCGCTGCGCCTGTGGCTCGGCGACCTGCTGGCCGAACTGCCGGAGGTCGCCATCGACGGGCTGCTGCTGAAGCGCGCCGACATCGGCGCCGAGGAACTGGACGCGCGGGTCCGGCTGGTGATCTTCCTGCGGGGGCGCTCGTGAAGCGCGCTCATGGGCTGATCCTCGCGCTGGGCGCCGTCCTCGCCGCCGCCTGGTGGGCCACCGGGCTGGACGACGCGGGCGAGGGCGACGCACGACCTGCGCGCAAGGCCGGCCGTGCACGTCCGACCGCCATGCCGTCCACGCCGCTCGGCGAGCTGCGCCTCGCTGCGCGTCCGCCGGCCGACGGCGCACCGGGCGAACTCTTCCCGGCGCGCAGTTTCCTGCCGCCGCCACCGCCCCCGCCGCCGGTCGAAACCAAGCCCACTGCACCGCCGCTGCCTTACCGCTACGGCGGCGCGCTGGAGGACGGTGGCCCGCTGGCGGCCTTCCTGCTGGAGCGGGACGAGGTCCGCGCGGTGCGCACCGGTGACGTGCTCGACGGTCGCTACCGGGTCACGGCGGTGAGCCGCCAGCGCATCGACTTCCTGTACCTGCCCCTCAACGAAACCCAGAGCCTGAGCACCGGCAATCCATGAAGCCACGACGTCCGTTCCGCCGCATCCTGTTTGCCGGGGTGCTCCTTGTGTTGTTGACCGCCTGCGCCGCCAACCCGGCCCTGGAGGCGAGCCGCCAGGCCTTCGCCAGCGGAGCCCCAGACGCGGCCCTGCGCGAGCTGCAGCAGAAGGTCGCCGCCGACCCTGCCAACCTGGCGCTGCGCAGCTACTACCTGCGCCAGCGCGACCGTCTGACCCTGCGCCAGCTGGCCGTGGCCGAAGAGGCGCGGGCCGGCGGCAGTTTCGAGGACGCAGAAGCCGCGCTGGTGCTGGCGCGCCAGTACGATCCCAGGCACCCGCGGGTGGTCGCCGGGCTGGAGACCATCGCCGCCCAGCGCCAGCGCAACCGGATGGCGGCCGAGGCCGCCAAGCGCCTCGATGCCCAGGACTTCATCGGTGCCGAGCAGGCCGCCCGCAGCGTGCTGGCCGCCGAGCCCGGCCATGCGGTGGCGCGTGGCGTGATGCGCCGGCTCGACGAGCGTACTGCCGCCCGCGATCCGCTGCCGGTGGCGCTGAAGGGACCGCTCGCCAAGCCGATCACCCTCGAATTTCGCGATGCCCCGCTGCGCGGCGTGCTGGAGGTGCTGTCGCGGGAGTCCGGCCTCAACTTCGTGCTCGACAGGGACGTGCGGCCCGACACCAAGGTGTCGATCTTCGTGCGCCGCAGCAGCATCGACGATGTGCTCAAGCTGCTGGCGGCGACCCAGCAGCTCGAACGCAAGCTGCTCAACGACAACTCGATCCTGATCTACCCCAACACGCCGGCCAAGCAGAAGGACTATCAGGAGCTGGTGACGCGCAGCTTCTACCTCGCCAACGCGTCGCCCAAGCAGGCCATGGAGCTGGTCAAGCAGATGGTCAAGACCAAGGACGTCTTCGTGGAGGAGCGACTCAACCTGCTGGTGATGAAGGACACCCCCGACGCGGTGCGTCTCGCCGAGCGCCTGATCGCCGGCCTCGACCTGGCCGAGCCGGAGGTGATGCTGGAAGTGGAGGTGCTGGAGGTCAGCCGCAACAAGCTGCTCGAACTGGGCCTGCGCTTCCCCGACCAGATCGGCTACGGCCTGCTGCAGCCCAACACCACCAGCGCGGTGACCACCACCACCGGCACCACCATCACCGAGAACCTGGGCGGCCAGCTGCTCAGCGGCAATGTGAACCTGCGCAACACCGGCGCGATGGTGCCCTACGTGGCCAACCCCGGCTTGCTGCTCAACCTGAAGGACCAGGACGGAGACTCCAACATCCTCGCCAACCCGCGCATCCGCGTGAAGAACCGGGACAAGGCGCGCATCCACATCGGCGAGAAGCTGCCGGTGTTCACCACCACCTCCACCGCCAACGTGGGCGTGTCGGCGTCGGTGAATTACCTGGACGTGGGCCTCAAGCTGGAGGTGGAGCCGTCGGTGCACCTGGACGAGGAGGTGGCGATCAAGGTGAATCTGGAGGTCAGCAGCGTGGTCAAGGAAGTCCTCGGCCCGTCCAACTCCCTGGCCTACCAGGTTGGCACGCGCAGCGCCGCCACGTCCCTGCGCTTGAAGGACGGCGAGACCCAGGTGCTGGCCGGCCTCATCAGCGACGAGGAGCGCAGTGCCGCCAATCGCCTGCCGGGTCTCGGCGATCTGCCGGGGCTCGGGCGACTGTTCAGCAGCCAGCGCGACGTGGCCAACAAGACCGAGATCGTGCTGCTGATCACCCCGCGGGTGCTGCGCAACCTCAACCAGCCGGCGCTGGCCAGTGCCACCTTTGGCGCAGGGACGGAGTCGGCGGTCGGTGCCGCGCCGCTGCTGCTTGCGCCGATTGTGGGGCCGGCTATTGGAGCCAGCCGGGCCGAGGCACCGCAGGTGCCTGCAGCACTGCCTGTGTCGGCGATGGTGCCCGAAGCGTCGGCCGGCGAACTGCAGCTGGTCGCCCCGGAGCTGGTTCGTCCCGGCGAGACCTTCGCGGTGCGCGTCAGCGGCGCGGCCGGGGAAGGGCGCCCGTTGTTGCTGGCCTACGACACGACCCTGGTCGAACCCCTCGACCAGCCTGGAGAGGGCGGCGATGCGCTGGCCCTGCGCCTGGCGGGCGGCAGCGTGGATGCGCGTTTCCGCGCCCGCGCCAAGGCCGTCGGCAATACCGTCTTCAGTCTGCTGGCGAGCGACGTGCGCAGCGGCGGATCGGTCCAGCCGTTGAGCAGCCCTGCGCCGGCGCGGGTGCGCATCGCGCCCTGAGCCAATGGATATGAGCAGTCGCGGTTTCACGCTGATCGAGATGGTCGTCACGGTGGCGGTGGTGGCGGTGCTTGCCGCCATCGCGGTGCCGGTCGCCCAGCTAACCGCCCAGCGCGCCAAGGAAAGCGAACTGCGCCTGGCCCTGCGCCAGCTTCGTGAAGGCATCGACACCTACAAGCGCTACAGCGACGAGGGCCGTATCGCCCGCGCCGCCGATGGCAGCGGCTATCCGGAGAAGCTGGAAGACCTGGTGCGCGGCATCCCGGACGCCCGCGCGCCCGGCCAGGCGCGCATCTACATCCTGCGGCGGATCCCGCGGGACCCCTTCGATACCGGCGGCCAGGACGCTGCGGCCGGCTGGGGGCTGCGCAGCTATGCCAGCCCACCCGACGCGCCGCGGGAAGGGCGCGACGTGTACGACGTCTATTCCCGCGCACCGGGCAGCGGGCTCAACGGCGTGCCTTACCGGGAATGGTGACGGACATGCAGAACCGTGGCCGCCGTGGATTCACGTTGATCGAGTTGCTGGTGGTGATGGCCATTGTCGCGCTGCTCATCTCGATCGCCGCGCCGCGCTACTTCGTCCACCTGGATCGGGCGCGGGAGGCGGCTCTGGCCGAGACGCTGGCGGTCACCCGCGACGCCATCGACAAGTTCCGCGGCGACACGGGGCGCTACCCGCAGGATCTGGACGAGCTGGTGGACCGTCGTTACCTGCGCGCTGCGCCGATGGATCCGCTGACCGACCGCCGCGACGGCTGGCTGCTGGTGGCTCCGCCCGGTGGCGCTGGCGTGTGGGACTTGCACAGCAGCGCTCCCGGAACGGCCCGCGACGGTCGCCCGTTCGGCGAGCTATGAGCACACGGGCACGCCAGCGCGGCGTCACCTACCTCCTGATGCTCTTTGCGGTGGCGGCCCTGGGCTTTGGCCTGGCCCGCTTCGGCAGCCTGTGGTCGATCGGCGCCCAGCGGGCGCGGGAGGTCGAGCTGTTGTTCATCGGCGGCGAGTTTGCCCGCGCGTTGGCCAGCTACCAGGCCGCCCAGCCCGATGCCCCGGCGGTCGGTCCGGCGACGCTGGACGATCTGCTCCTCGACCCGCGAGTGCCCTTCGTGCGGCGCCATCTGCGCCGGTTGTACCGCGATCCGATGACCGGCGCGGCGGACTGGATCGTGGAGCGCCAGGAAGGGCGCATCGTTGGGCTGCACAGCCGCTCCGAGCGCGAGGCGCTGCGCAGCGACGGCCTGCCGGAGTGGGTCAGTGTCGGTGCCACGCTAGCCGGTGGCGCGCGCTACCGCGACTGGCTGTTCCGCCCCACGGACACGACGATCCCGCGACGTCCGCCACCGCAGGCCGCAGGGCGATGAGGGCGCGGCGATGATGCTCCTCACCGACCGCGACCGGGAACGCCTCCCGCTGGTGCTCGACGAGGCCATCCGCATCCGGCGCAGCCACCAGTTCTATCTGTGGGCGCAGGGTGGGTTGCAGAGCTTCCTGCCCCACGAAACCCTGATCTGCCTGAGCCGCTGGCCGGGCGGTGGGCGTGCCGAGGTGTTTTCCCGTCTGCCCTTGCCGGCGGGCGCGGAGGAGGGCGTGCGGGAGGGCTGTGAGGCCCTGTGCCAGGCGCTGTCCCTGCACTGGCATGCCGAGGACCGGCAGCCCTGCAGCATCGCCCCCGCGGCCGACTGCCTGCTCTTGAAGATGCTGGGGCCGCTGGCGGACGGCGCCGGGCTGCTCCACGCCTGCGACCAGGCCGTGGAGAGCAGGGCGACCATCTTTGTGTTCCTGGGGCTTCCGGGCGCGGCGGGTGAACGGGAATCCTATTTTGCCCGGCTGCTGCTGCCCTATCTCACCAACGCCCTCGCCAACCTGCCGCCATCCACCCCGTCGAGATCCATCGAGTCTGACTTGTCCCCACGTCAGCGCCAGGTGCTGGCCGGCATCCGCAGCGGCTTGTCCAACCGGGAAATTGCAGCAGAGCTGGGTTTGAGCCCACAGACCGTCAAGAACCATGTCCAGCAGCTGCTCGACAAACTGAAGGTGTCGAATCGCACCGAGGCTGCGCTGTGCTCGGTCAGTACCAGGCCGGAATGAAGTGCAGACGGGCTGGCGCGCTACGTTGAGGTTATGTGCGTGAGTTTGTCGCTGAGCCACCGGTAGCTGACGTGCTCCTGTTCCAGGCGCAGTCCGGGTTGGAGATGATCGAAGCGGAGCGCGTCGTAGAGTGTGGCCTCCTCAGCCGTGAGGCGTGGAAGCTCGCGCTGCGTGGGGGCGGGTTCCTTGCCCCAGTGCGGGCGGTGGGCCAGCAGGGTCTCGCGGTTCATCAGGAACGAGGCCGCATGGGGAAGGTATTGGCGCAACTGATCGAGGATGGCGAAGCCGTGGGTGTCGACGTCACCCCAGTAGTACACGTTGCAGTCCTGCAGCCAGGTGGCGGGAGCTAGCGCGTCCCAGCCATAACCGGCACCGAAGACGATGATCGCCTTCGCCGCGGGTGGGAAGGCCAGAAAGTTGGTCTCGTTCTCGGTGATGAATACCCGCCTGACGGGGAGGGCGAGGCGGGCGAAGCTCGCCGCGTCCAGCGTGATGTCGGGCAAGCCATTGCAACCGGGCAGGCTCGGCAGGGCGGGGTCGAGCAGCCGGAAGCGCAGGCGCAGAGGCTTGTCCAGAAAGCCGTAACGGCGGGCGAATTGTGCCACGCCGCTTGCCGTGGCATCGATGGCCTCCGGCGGCAGCGCCAGATCCAGCCATTCGGTCAGTATCCCCCGGTGGGCTTCGATGAACTTGCTGTCCACCCCGGGGGCGTCCACCTGGCGCAGGTACACACCCGGGCGAGGGTGGGCTTGCAGCCATGCGACGACGGTAAGCAGGCGCTCCCAGTCGTCAGCCAGTTCCAGCACCTGCAGCGGGCGCTTGATCAGCCATGGGAGCAGCGTCGGCTGCGCGACGGCGGTTTGCTGCCAGAGTGCCAGGTAATGCCGTGCTGCGCGGGCCTGACCGATGAAGGCCAGTGCATCCGGCGATGAGTCGACCCACACGGCGGTCGGTAGCCGCTGTCTGCCTTGCACGCGGTGCGTCCATTCGCGCCATTCGATGCGTACGTGGGGCGTGTCGGCCACTGCGCGCGCCCACTCGCGTACGGCTTCGAAGCGCTCCGTCAGGTCGGATGCCACGGGGGTTTTCAGGCTCAGGCGCCGCGGCCATTCGATGGCGCCGGATACCGATGCGCGCAACAGCTCGCCACGATCCCACAAGCGCTGGACCTGGGCGCGCAGGTCCGTGGAGGTGGTCCAGTTCATCGTGCGACCTGAACCATGCCGGCTTTCTGCGCCCGGTATTCCTCGATGCTCAGGCAGCGCAGTCGTGAATCTTGCCCACCCTCATTGTGTACAAAGCCCACGCTGGCCACGAAGGGCTCGATGATGTGGATCTTCTGCAGCGGGGTCACGATCAGCAACTGCAGGTTGAGCTGCTGGAACAGGCGCAGTCCGTACTGCGCCGATTCGTCCGATCCGCGCCCGAAGGCTTCGTCGATGACCACGAAACGGAACGAGCGGGAGCGCACCGCCCCCCATTCCAGGCCGAACTGGTAGGCCAGGCTGGCGGCGAGCACCGTGTAGGCCAGTTTTTCCTTCTGGCCACCCGACTTGCCGCCGGAGTCGGAGTAGTGCTCGTGCTCGGCGCCATCGATTCGCCAACGCTCGCTGGCCGAGAACAGGAACCAGTTGCGCACATCGGTGACTTTCGCCGTCCACCGCCGGTCCGCCTCCGACAGGCCTTCGCGGCCCCGGAAGCGGTCGATGATGGCCTTGACCTGCAGGAATTTGGCTTCGGAGTACTGTTCATCCGCTGAACCTGTCAATGTGTCCTCGGTGCAGGCGCGAAGGTCTTGCTGGAGGTCGCGGATCTCCGCATCCGGGCTAGGCTGGGCCACCAGCTTGATGAAGCGTCCGGGGTTGTAATCGATGCCCTGCAGGGACTGGTTGATGCGGCCGACGCGCTCGGCGATCGTCTCCCGCTCACGGGCGAGCTGGCCGTTGAAGTTGGCGATCTCGCGGATGGTGTTCTCGTTGAGCAGCTCCTTGAAGCGAGCCTCGAAGCGGGGCAGGTCGTCACGCTGCAGGCCGTCGAGCAGGCGGGCGTATTCGGCCGTCGCCGCCAGGCTCGCGTCCATGTCGACGGTCTCGGCCTTGAATTCTTCCTTGAAGCCGCGCATGGCATTGACGATGCGTTCCGTCAGGCGGGAGAGGCGTTTGTCCTCCGCATCGATACGGTCCTGCAGCCACTTGCGCAGCTCCTGCTCGCGGTTGTCGCAGGACTCGACCGAGAGCTGGTGCTCGCCCAGAGCCTCGGTGCGCCAGTCGTTCAGGCGCGCGAGCTGGGCATCGACGAGCGGTGCCGCTTCGCACACGGTCCTGGCCTGTTCCCGCAGATCCTGGGCCGCTTCGCGCTTGCTCCTGTTTTCGCCGCGCTTGCCCAGCACGTCGCTCAGCCTGGTTTCGGTCTCGGCCAGCCGGTCGCGTGCGGTCTGCAATTGCCGGCCGAGTTCCTGCAGGGTATCGGATGCGGACTCCAGGCGTCTGAGCTCCCCGGTGAGCAAAGCGATCTCGCGTGCCAGGCTCTGCCAGTCGATGTCCGCATAGCGTGTGAACTCCTCCAGTCTTGCCAGCGCTTCCAGCCGGCCCTCCAATTGCTTGCGTGACTGCTGGATTTCGGCGATGCGCTGGCCCACCGTGACCAGCAGTGCCTCCAGACGATCGCGCTGGTCCCGTAAGGCGCGCAGCTTGTCTGCATTGCTCCAGCCGAGTACGTAGCGGCTGCGGTCGTCGATGCGGCTGCGGTCATCCTTCTCGTGACGCCCGCTCGGGTCCTTGATCTGGCCGCTGCGTGTAATGGCGCGGGGCTCGCGACGGAATTGTTCGGCGCTGTTGCAACAGACTACGTCGAAGCGGTTGCGAAGCTCCTGCTCCAGCCATTCGTAATGCGGCGAGTCCGGCTTGATGGCGAGCTTGCGCACGAGCGACTGCGGATGCAGGCTGGCTGTTTGCGTGCTTTTCTTCGCTCGGACATGGAAGTAGACCAGGCGTGCGCCGAGATGCTGGCGGTTCACCCATTCGGCGACGTCCTTGTAGTGTGTTTCGGGTACCAACAGTGCAAGGCCAAAGCCACGTAGCAGGCGTTCGGCCGCGCCTTGCCAGTCGCGTTCGTCTTCGCGCACCTGAATGAGTTCGCCGGCGAAGGGGAGGTCGTCCTCGGGGATGGTGAGTGCTGCGCAGAGCGCTTCGCGGATGCGGATCTGAGCGGCCTCGATATTGCTCTTGCGGCGCTTCAGACTATCGATTTCATCGCTCAGTGCTGCGTGTTCTTCCCGGCCTTTGCGGAAGGCGAAGTCTTCCTCACGCTCGCGGTTGATGAGGTCGGCGATACGCTCGCGCAGGGATTCGGCACGGGCGCCGATGGAATGCCGTTGAGTCAGAAAGGCGGCTTCGTCGGCGGGCGGCACCTCTTCGACAAGAGCCAGCAAGGCGGTGTGGCGTCCAGCTTTCTGCTGGCGTCCCGCTTGCTCTGTTTCCTTGCGTCGGATCTCGCTGGCAAGCTGCTCCAGGCGGTCGCCGCCGTTGTCGCGCAAGGCATGTTCCAGGTTGCCTACCGAGGCGCGCTCACTGTCGCGCTGAGCGCCCAGGTGTTCGATCTGGGCGTCGAGCCGCGCGGCATCCTCCTCCAGCAGCGCGAGGCGGCGGTCCAGCAATTGGCCTTTGAGCCCGGCGAAGTATGGCCGCAGTGCATCACGCCCTTCGCGAAAGCCCTGAATCTCCGCCGCCAGAGTGGCGTGACGTTGGCCGTCGGCGATCAGCGGTGTGAGCAGCTCGACCTGCCGTTTGGCTCTGAGGACGGCCTGGTGGGCCCGGTCCAGGTCGTCGAAATGACGGATCAGCGCATCGATGCGGCTGACCACATCGAAAGGTTCCAGCATGTGGCTGCGCACGAAATCGGTGAGGTTGCCGACCGATTTCATCGACACCGTCTGGTGGAACAGCTCCAGTGCTTGTTCGTGCTCGATGCCGAAGCGTCGGCGGAACCAGGCGGAGTAGGGCGGAAAACTGTCGAACAGCTCGCTGCCCGCGTTGCGCAGCTTCTTGCGCAGGGACGCAATGTCGCTGCCGAAACCGGCAAAGTCTTCGGTTATCGTCATGGCACGTTCCGCTGCGACGAACAGCCGTGCCGGCTGGCCCTGGGGGTCCTTCAGCCAGAATACCTGCGCCAGGGTGACCGCCTGGTCGTAGCCCTCGTTGCGGAACACGCCGAGAATCACCGAGTAGCTCGATGCGTCGCGCAGCGCCACAGCCCGTGCACTGCCGGTCACTTCGTTGCGTTCGCTCTTGTAGTGGCCGAGCACGTATGAACGCAAGGTCCGCTCGCGCGCATCCGCGCCGGCGGCCTTGTTGTAGGCGACGCGATGGGCCGGGACCAGCAGGGTCGTGATAGCGTCCACCAGCGTGGACTTGCCGGACCCGATGTCGCCGGTGAGCAGGCCGTTGCGGCCGTCGAGCTCGTAGCGCCAGACCCGTTTGTCGAAAGTGCCCCAGTTGAGCACCTCCAGTTTTTGCAGGCGGAAGCCCACGCGGCTGTCGTCGGCCACAAAATCCAGGCCGAGAGTCGGTGCTTCAAGCATCTTTGGCCTCCGGGCCGGCGTCTCCACCGGACAATGCCTGGCGGTAGCCCTCCAGTCGCGTGTCGAACTCCGCCAGCCACTGGGCATCGATGAAGGCTTTGAGGATGCGCCGTAGCTCGTAGTGCCCGCGCTCGGGTCCGGTTGGGGGGCTGCTGCCCGCAGAGGGTTTGAGGCGGCGCAGGAAACCCAGCTCGACAACTTTCGAAATCGTGGCGTCGACGTGATCGATGAGACGGGTTTCGTTCGTGCCGTCGGGCAGGAATACCCGTATCAGTTCGGCGATCTCGTCGCGGGTGAGGATCAGGCGGGTGTCGCCGCCACCGGCATCGAACTCCGCCATGCGCTTGCGCAGCAGTGCGAGCATCAGGCTGACCGGGTAGGACAGCGGCCGGCGGGCGACGAGCCGTGGCAGGCGGGGGGCTGCTTCGGATTCGTCCGGGTCCGGGCGACTCTTGAGGAAGGCGTAGCCTTCCGCCTCGTCCATCAGCAGGTCGAGCAGCAGGATTGCCGCGTGCTCCCTCACCCGGGCCTGCAGGCGCAGCAGGCTTGCCCACTGCTGCTCGTCGTCGTCACGGTAGAGTACGCCCTTGAGCAGTTGAACCATGAGCAGGGACAGTTCGGGTACCACCAGCGGGGCGCTGGGCGGGTATTCATCGAGGGGGGTGTCGAGTACGGTGTCGTCCATCGTCTTCCTGTTACCGCGATGTTCAGCGCGTGAAGATCACTCGGGGCAGGCATGCTTCACGCGTGACGGGCTCGCCTTGTGCATCGTTGGCCCGCCAGCGGATCGGTTCTTCCACGGTTTCGTCCACGACCGCATGCAGGCTGCCCAAGGCGTCGCTACCGGCCTCGGCGTGGGCCAGTTCCAGATAGGCCACCAGTTCGGCCAGGCCGTGCTGCAAGGGTTCGGCCTCCAACAGGTCGTGCAGGGTGATCTGCCGCGCGTGGCGTAGTGCGCGCTGTATCGCCGCACGCAGACGCGCCTTGTCCACAATGATCTGCCCGAACAGGCGTGCGGTGTCGATGTCGTCCTCTCCGGCGTCGAGCGTGAGCCCGGCGAGGCGTGGCTTCGCCTTGGGGGCGAACAGCGGCCGCTCCAGCGGCAGCTCGATGTCCGCGCCCATGGCATCGATGGTCATCGGGCTTTCGGTGGGTGGGGATTCACGGAGTGCCAGGGCCTTGCTCTCGATGCCGTGCAGGAGGTCGAGGATGCGGCGGTTTTCGAGGAAGGTGCGGTCGTCCAGGAAGCGGCGCAGTTGCTGTGATAGTTGAGCGACGGTGCGCTGCGTGTGTTCGCCGGCTTCCAGCCAGTCGTAATGGACGCGACGGGTGCGTGGTTCGGGCTGGAGCGCGGCCACTGCCGGCAAGGCCAGAACCTGGTCGAGCCGTGCGGAGAGTTCCTCCTGCCGGCGGCTGGACATGAGGAAATCCCAGAAGGCGCGGAAGCTGCGGCCCTGGTCCGAGTCGCCAATGGCATCACGCTCGCCCATGATCTCATCGAGCAGCGCGCCCTTGGCGCCTTCCCACAGGGCGATCTTCTCGCGCACCTTGCGGTCGAGTCGGCGGAAGTTGTGCTCCACTTCACGGAAGTCGGCCAGGAGCTCGCGGGCCAGTTGCTGGAACTGCTGGAAGCGGTCCTTGACGGCCGTGTCGTCCAGAAGCGGCACATCACCTGCCAGTATGCGGGCGATTTCAGCATCTATGTCGTCGCGTTTCTGGCGTAGGTCTTCGATCCGCCTGGCAGGGTCGGCTTCTGTTCCGGCGCTGATCTGTTCCAGGAGCGAGAACAGCGTCAGCAGTCGCGACTCGGTGCCGACGAAGGGTCTTTCCGTCAGTGACACGAGCCACGCGATGGCCTTCTCGGTGGCAGGCGTCAGATCGAACTGGGCCTCATCCGTGTCCGGCTTGTAGAACTTGCGCAGCCAGCCCTTGTCGGGGGCGATCCAGTCGTTCAGGTATTCCCGTGCATTCCTGGGGTAAGCATCCGGGCCGAGTTGCTCGCGCAGCGCGAAGAGTTCGTCCTCCAGCGCTTCGGCAAGATCCGCCTCGCTCATCACACGCATATTGGGTGTGACGAACACCCGGTGCAGGAAGCTCGCCACCAGCGCTGCATGGGGCGAAGCGAGCAGACGCCACGCGGGATGACGGTCGCGAAGGGTGCTGAGGGTGGCGTGGTCCATTGCTGTTCAGTCTGTCGGCAGCTCGATGGCCTACTTGAACTCGGCAAGCAGTTTCATGAAATTCCGTTTGGCCTTGTATTGCTGGCGAATGCGTTCGAGTTCTGTGTCGAACACGTCGTGTTGGCCGGCGGCAAGGCGCAGCTTGCGGATGGCCGCCACCACCGCGAAGGCGTCCTCATACTTCGCTCCGCGGCTGCCGTCCTCCACGGCATGGGGCAGCAGGCGGCCGTAGAGGGCGATGGCGTCCTCGGGATGGCTGCCGGCCCGCAGCGCTGCGACCTTGTCCCACAGCTTGATGGCGACTGCTCCGCCCTGGAAGGTGCGCCATACGGCCTCCGCATCCCGTTCGGCCATATGGATTGCCACCAGTTCGCTGCGGGTGGACCGCAGCCAGGCTGGGCTTTGTTTTCCGGTGTGCGCCTCTTCTTTGGCAACCTGTTCCCATAGGTATTGAAGCGCTCGCGCACGCAGGCTATCGCGGCGTCCGATGGTGTCGGCTTCCTGCAACAGGATTGCGTAGGACGCCTGGTCTGAACGCTGCTGGAAGCGGTTCCAGGCGAGCGCTTCGACCTGGTCGAAGGCGCCGCGTCGCCGGTATTCGTGGATGCAGAACGCGACCAGATCCCCGTCGTGCCAGCCCGGGAAGGCCGCCAGCCCTTCCTCTGCCCAGGCCAGTGCGTCGTCGAAGCGGCCATGTTCAGCCAGATAGGTCGCCAGGCGATGGAAGCGGTGGCTGCTGGAGAGGTTGTGGCGCAGCACCTGGACCATCTCGTCGACGTTGCCTGCGGCCCGCGTCAATTCTTCCATGGTGCTCTCGAGGCGGTCGCGTTTCGGGTCGAAATGGGGCGAACGATTGTTCTGCGGGGGGAGCGCGGGCAGTTGCGCCCACCGCATCAGGATCTGCGTACGGTAGCGCGCCAGGCCCACCTCACCCAGCGCATGCTCGTAGTCCGGCAGAATGGTCGAGAAGGTCTCCCATTGGCTTTCCATCTGGTAACGCACGAGACGCTCGGCCAGGGCCGCAGCATCGGGCCGGAGCCGCTCGCAGGCCCGCAGATGGACCTGCTGGAAGCGTTCAAGGCTGCCATAGACCCGTCCTTCGCCATCGTCCATGTCCCCCAGCCCGTTCTGGATCTGGCCGATGGCTTCCTCGATGAGTTCCACCAGTCTTGCATCGCCGTCGGCGATCCGGTTTTCCAGCAGCCCTGCCAGATCGTGAAGGCGGTTGGCGTAGGCTTCCGTCTCGTCGTAGTCGAGGAAGCCGCTGATCCGGGTGGCCTGGTGGATTGCGGATCGCAAGCCGGGCAGGTCGTGGGCGGCCTCCGCTGCGGCGGCAAAGAGCAGCCGATCCCGCAGGTCATGGTCCTGTTGCGCCGCTTGCAGGAGCCACTGCCGCAGTTCGTCGGGAGACAGCCCACCTACGTAATCGTGGAGCCGGATGTGCTTCGAGCGGCGGGGCTTCGATTGCGGGGAGGATTCCCCTGGCTCTGCGCGGTCTTGCGCGGCCATCCAGGCCAGGCCGACCGCGACTGCATGTTTGCAGAAGATGCCGTCCTCGCCGACCGGGCAGTCGCACTCGAATTCCAGTTCTCCATCCACCCCGGCCAAGAGCACGACTTCGTAGCGTTGGGTCCCGAGAACGTCGGCAGAGACGGTGCTCTCGTCGGACTCCAGCGTCTGTACGGCGCCACGGTTGAAGTAGTCCCGCCCGCGCATGAAGGTCTTGTCGCCGGCGTACAGCTGCAAATTGTCGAGGGTAAGGGCGTCGCAGAGGAGCGTCATGCTATTCGCGGTCTGGGCAGGGGGCGACAGATTCTACTGCGCTTGCCGACCCTGCGCGGCCATGAAAATGAGATGGCGCGGCAGTCCTGGCTGCGATGTCTTTTGAGTGGCCAACGTCCTTCCGGCTTGAACATCCGTAACCGGGACTTGAACTTGCGGGCCTCTGATCCGAGCGCTCGCCCCCCGGACTTGAACTCACTCCGCTCGGACTTAAACCATCGATGCCGCGACTTGAACGGGTTCAAGCCAGAGTTAAACCGGTTCAAGTCCACGCTGAACCCGGTCAGCTCAAACTTGAACCCACGCACCTCGGAGCTTCAAAAGTTCACCTTGAGGGGGAAGCGGTTCAGCCGGGAGGTGAACTCGCAATCCAACTGCCTGACGAGTAGACCAACCGGCCCCAAACAGCCCAAAAAAAAGGCCTACAAATCCGCTGATTGGATATGTAAGCCTTTGTTTTTAACACAATTTCTTGGTGGAGCCGGGGGAGGTCGGACTATTCTTGTTAAGTCTTTGAATATAATGATATATTTTTGTTTTATTTCTATATTTTTTGGCTGTTACCACAGCTTGTTACCACGATAAGGGGAGTGGTCGCGAGTTTGATTCCTGATCCGTGAATCTGATTGGATCGGCAAGCTCGCTGCTCGGTTGCATCGGGGTGTCTCCAGTTTTGGGGACACCCCGTAGGGAGCTCGCCTCCAGAAATGACACCCTCGGTCACGAAGCTCCAGGGCTTTGTCTGGGCATGCTCAAGACTGAGCACCCCCCAACTTCACCCGATACTCACCGGCCCATCAGTCGCCCCCGGTAGTCCTTCCAGCTCTCTCCTGGCCGTGGCGGTTTGCCTACCCGTTCTCCAAGTCGCAACAGTCGGTTGGTGTCCTCGCAGTTGGCTGAGCCTCCGCCGCCTCTTGCTGCTGAACCGGGTTTTCTCGTTGAACGGCTTCCACCTGGTAGGTCGAAGTTATCCACATGGGGCAGGGTGGGGTTTAGATTTTCTTGATACTTGATGTGTGCCCAGTTCGGCCACTGGAGCATGGCATGAACCGGGCCGCGTTCGCCTTCGTCTTCCAGTGCTGGCGCGGCCTGCGGGGTGCCGTGTTCTGTGGATGAAACCGTGCCCTCATCGCGCCCTGTTCGTTTTGGACGAGCGGGCGCAGTGAGGGCCAGAGGCAGCGCAAAAACGAGCCTTTCCCCAGCCAGGCGACGCAACAGCCCGCGCTGAGTCAGGCGTGCGAGCGCGACGCGGATGGCCTTCTCACTCTCCTGAGCGACCTGAACGCCAGCGCCACGGGTGATATGCGTTTCCGTGTAGCTGGCAAGCATAGCAAGGCTTATGGGTCGGGAGCGGCCGGAGATACCCGTTCCGTAGTCCATCCAGGCACGCAAATGCAGGTAGAGTGCCAAGGCGAGCGGCCCCGTCCCGTGGAGTGCGTCCAACTCCAAGACACGAAGGGCGATGATCTGCTCATTCATGATTGGTCCCTTCTGCCGCTGGGCGGCCTTCCAGCTCGAACCACAGGGCCGCGGCAAGGGCTTCCGTTATGAAGTACAGGCCGCGGGTCTCGTTGGCGTTGAGCGGGTCCGGGCTTGCGGTGCCGGAGGTCTCGCCAAGGAAGAGGCCGTCGGATCGATCGATCTGCAGGCGAGCCAGGAAGGACGCCACGCACGCAGCGTTGTGGAGGGTGTCGAAGCGGCTGTCGCCGACGATGGGATTACGGTCGGAAGCTCTGGTGGTCATTGCTTCACCCCGCCTTTCTGCACCTGCTCCAGGGTGGAGCCGGCGAAGTTCTCCATGTCGCATGCGACCGACCAGCCCAGGGCAGCCAGCTTGGCGGCATCGGAGAATTCGGGCGCCTTTTCCTTGATGGCTTGCAGCAGGGCGGCGAGCTGGGCGAACGAGTCGGCGCAGCTGTTCAGGCAGCCTTCCACGTCGTTCATGTTGATTGGCCTGAAACCAGACGTATTGGCGCTCATGCCATGCCTCCTTCCCGCAGGACTTTCAAGCTGGCTTCCAACTCGTCGGAGTAGCCGTGCATGACGGTTCGGGACTCTTCGGCCAGGTTGTAGGCGATGGCGGCCAGGCGGCCGGCCTTGGAGGACTTTCCGGCGGCCGCAATGATTGCCTCCAGCATCGTGGCCAGCTCGGAGAATCCTGTTTCCGCATTGCTGCAAGCATCGCAGGCGGCAAGCATTGGGGCCATGGCCTGCTGAATCGGTGTGCTCATGCTTCGGCCCTCCCTTCGGTCTGCCAGCGGGCCTGAAGGGCGTCGGTCAGTTCTTGGGCCTCTCGGGCGAGCATCTTGCAGGCCCACAGATAGTTGTCCTGGTGCTCGTCGGAGAGGCGGCGGAAAGCCTCGCCAGCCTCGCCAGAGGTCATGGCCAGCAAGGCTTGAAGTTGCGACTGGCGTGCCGACAGCTGATCGGCAATCGCGACGGCCGCAGCGTGGCTGTCGAGGTAGTACAGCGCATCCGGCGTGGAGGGGAACGTCATCCGTGTGTTCATGCTGCAGCCCTCCCGGAGAACGTCAGGCGGTAGGCCAGGGCGGCGCCAACGAAGCGGCGCAGGCCGCGGTACAGAGTGAGGCGGGTCCGGGCGCTCATTTGGCTACCTCCCGCAGTTCGGACAGGGCCAGCTCGAAGGCGCTGATACGCCCTTCGTAGAAGGCTTTGCCCTGGCCTTCCTCCTTCTCGGCCTGCTGCTGGCTGTCGGTGAGCTGTGCCGTGAGGAAAGCAATGGTGCTGGTGAGCTCCGGGGCAGGGAAGGGCTTGGCCAACGTGGCGGCGTCTACCACCGCCTTGGCCATCTCGACCAGGTACGCGGCGCCGTGGATCTGATCGCCGCCCACGTTCTGGGCGACCTGCTCAACGGTGCCCAAGGCCGAAGCCAGGAAGCACGAAGCGAGGTCAAGAGCATCGTCCAAGGCCACATTGGGCCGAACGGAAAACAGGGTGTCCCCGGTGGGGCTGCAGGAGAAAAACGGGTGCTGTGCGGTGACGCGGCGAGGTGCGGCTGCGCCTGCATGGGTGGAGTGCATGGTGGTGCTCCTGACTTGCGGTCTGAATCTCCGCAGCCCCTTCCTACGGGGGCGGCGGAGCCGTACGGGGGTAGGAATACCGGAGTCAGGACCCGGCCAGCCTTTCGGCTGCCCCGCACGGCCCGCCATAGAACACGCGAAACCATGCGCCAATGAAAAAACCGCGACTATGCGCGGCCTCATCGGCCTGACATTCCCGGGTTCCTACGCCCGTGCCCCTCTGTTTCGGGGCTTTTTCAGTATCGGTTGGCGCCGAGATGAATGTCAAGTGGCACGTTTAACTGAGTTGGCCATGATGCCGTGGTAGCGTCGTAAGTCTGGAAGCTTGATTCGGCCAGCCTCTCCAGCGCCTCACCCGGTGGCGCCACTATCCGACCGCCAACACACCCAAGCTGCCATTGCGAGAACCTGAATGGACAAGAATGAAGTCATTTCCCAGTTAGATGGATTTATCCACCGCTTGAGAGCTGATGTCGTGCCGGCGTATGCAAAGCGAGGTAGCGATTTTGGCTATGAACGATTTGCGGCGTGGAGGCGGCAATTTGAGAAATTCCTAGATGCCAATCTTCCTGGCGCCTCGTCTCGTCTTTCCGCCAAGCTGCATAAGGTAGTGTTCTTCTCCGTTGGGCGAAACGAAAGTGATGTTGATGTCTTCATCCGCGAAGATGGTGAGCCGTGCGAGGCGTTTATAGAATCCTTGAAAATCGACGTTATGAATGGGGAGTTCGAGGAGAGCACCATTCCAGCTACGCCTCCGGAGAAGGGCAGTGGCGGAAGCGGAGAAAAGTCGAATCGAATCTTCGTTGTCCACGGCCACGACGACCTACTGAAAACCAAGACGGCACGCTTCATTGAGAAGCTGGGCTACGAAGCCATCATTCTTCACGAGCAAGCCAGTCGCGGAATGACAATCATCGAGAAGATTGAAGAGTACACGGATGTTGGCTTCGCGATAGTGCTCTACTCCCCCGATGATCGTGGCAATACTGCTGCGAAAGCCGAAAACGGTGAGCTTTTTCCGAGGGCAAGGCAGAACGTGATTTTTGAGCACGGCTACCTCATCGCGAAGCTGTCACGAGCTCGTGTAGTGCCGCTTGTGAGCGGAAAGGTAGAACTGCCGAGCGACATAAGCGGCATGGTCTACGTTGACGATACAAACTGGCAGTTTGAGATTGCGAAGGAAATGAGGGCCGCCGGCTATCAGGTCGACTTCAACAAGATCTTGTGAAAGACCGCGTTCACGAGCGACTGCTCGGCGGATCTCCTGCCAACGGGGGAAGCCGCAACGAAGCGCCTGGTAGTTTCATAGGGGGCGATTTCAAATCTGCCCCTTCGGGACCCATCGAACCTTTTCAAAGCAAAGCCCGCGCAAAAAGCGCGGGCTTTGTGTTTCAAGTCCAGTGGTTATGCCTTCTTTTTCCAGGACGGAAGATTTGCAGGCTGAGAGGGAGGCGCAAGCGCAGGGATCTTGTTCAGGTAGACAAGGCTGGCGGGGTCCTTCGTCTTGAAGTAACGAACGCCATTCTCGGGAAGCCAAACAGTCCTGAACCAGGTCCTGAAATCCGCGAGATACGCATCGGGGTACACCTTCGGATAGACGATCGGACGGCTATCGAGGTAGTCATGAGCGTAGACCGGTAGTGCATCCGTATCCACACCATGCTGTTCCCTCAGCCATCGGCAGTAGAGCTTACCTACCGAGATATCAGGAACCCAGCCCTTCGGGATCACAAACCCGACATTGTGCAGCGGCCCGATCAAGCTAAGCCCCGTTTCCTGCAGCACCGAAAAGTATCCCTGAGGCACCTTCGCATCGTTATAGATGTAGCGCTGCAAGTGATGCGGCAGCTCCGCCGGTGCCTGGGGGGCTCCCTTGCCAGAGAGCCAGTCGCTTACCCATTTTGAAACCTTGACCGCAAATTTCCCAGATGCCCACTGGCCAAGGTTAATGGCCACTTGAGGGTGCACCCAGCTACCGCCTCCTGAAGCTGGAGCCCCAGGAAACGTCTCAATAAGTGCTTGTTTTTGTTCAACTAGGGATTTTTCCCCCAATTGAATTTGGAGACCTGTATCAGCCGCAAGCTCTTCCAAGAACTCCATAGTCGATTTATTGACCATGTAGTCCTTGAACTGCTTACCCGCGGCTTTGCACAGTGCAGTTGCGTTGATGTAGCCATCGGAGGCACGTTGCTCGATGACAGCGTTGTTGACCTCATGATGGATGAGGTCGAGAGGAAGTTGGTACTTCAAGGGTTTTGGTTCCTTAAGTAGCACCAACTGGGGCGATCCAGTAACGAGTTCCCGTTAGTGGGACGTTTTAACTATTGACGCTCGTTACTCATTTCCGGATAATCGCTCCAGTCGATTGCATTGGCAAATGCACATTTAGGAAGCTCCGTCAAGATATTTCCTCATGTGCGGTTTCGACGACTAATTGCTAACCCCAGTGTCCATATGCACGCTGGGGTTTTCTTTCGTCGACGGGTGCCAGCTTACTCCAAAGCGAAAAAACGGCAAAATTTTTTAACCCTTTAAAAACAATTGGTTAAAATTGTCAATAGTGCGACATACGATTTTCTCTACACTATTTAGTAGTGATATTTCAGAAACTGCACGAACTTGAGCGCTTTACTGCATTGCTCCGACGTACTGAGTGATCATCTCGATGCATTCCAGCATCCACGTTCGATCATTTCCTGAGCGACTTCGATCACTCGCTTCCACCTAGAAGACAGCACTGCTAACGCCAGTCGCTGCGCGTATCCGTGCCCTGAGCTGCGAAGACCGAAGATAGGGAACAGGATCTCGTTGGCCATCTTCCAGTCGGGGTCATCGCGGCGAACGATTCCATCCCAGGCAACGCCCGCATGAATCAGTTCTGCGCAGATGCCTGCGTGAAATAACGCAGCAACACCCGCGAGGTGTATCGGCGTGGATTCCGCTTGATCTGCGGTTTCTATAGGCGGCGTTTCAAACAGGGTCCGGCCGCCACCTGATGCCGTGGCGGTGGCCTTCTGGACGGGCATCCCTACCCACTCAAGAAATACAACATGGCCAGCTTCGTGATAGGCCGTGCCGGCCAGTGTATGAGCCTTGATTGCCTCGGGAAGCGGGTTCCAGGCGAAGACGCGGGAAAGCTCGTTTTCTCGGGGGAAGGGGTATATCAAGGGGGAGACTCGGTAGCTGTCAGTGCGAGAGGGGGGATGGTGCGCACCTCACAGCCACTCCCAATGGCGTCCCTGGTGCGCGTGTGCTGACCGGCGGCTGACGGTCACCACGGGTGGGGCCGAAGCCCCTTCACGGAGAATCAGGCCCCGGCGTTCATGTAGGCGCCGCGCCAGTCGACGGCGGTGACGCCGTAGTCGAAGGCAACGCGGAAGCGAACGCCGTCCAGATCAAAGCCAGGTTGTGCATCCACGGTCGGCTCTTCGACGCCATTCAGGAAGCTCACCTCGAGAACCGGCGCCTCCATCCGATCGGCGAACATTCGCCAGGCGGTCCCAGTAAGGCGCGGTGTCCCAACGATGTCCTGCAGGGTGTTGCGGAAGCCGTTCGCCTTCGCGAGCGCCGTTACCGGGTCGGCGAAGTGCTCGCCTTCGTTCAATTGGCGGACGATGCCGGCGTAAGTGAGCGGGCCATGCCAGATTGACGGCCGCAGTGCCAGGTAATCATTTCCGCCAACGTCCCGGACGCTGGCCATCGCGGTGACAGCCGCCATGAATGCGGCGTAGCTCGGGGCACTGCCAGAGCCTGGCGCGACGTAGTTGCCGCGGGATGCGTGGAACAGCGTCTTGCCATCCTCGAGAACCGGTCCCAGGCCGCCATTCAAGGCGAGGACGGCATAGACATCCGACTCCAGCGTACGGCCGGCAGATTCGCCCAAGCCCTTGGCGGGGTCCGTCAGGGCTGCGAGGTCGTCATTGACCAAGGCTTGGCGGCTGATGTTCAGGATCAGGCCCTTCGTGCCAGCGCGTACGCGGGCCCGCTCGGCATCGGGGATCGAGCCGTTCACGTATTCGCCGTGCTCGGAAAGGGGCTTCAGGTTGCCGATGGATGAATCACGGTAGCGCGGGTGGTCGCGGAAGTCGGAGACGCTGCCGACAGCGCAAAACCGCCGCCAGGTCGGTTGCTGAGTCGCAAAGCCTTTCTGAATGGCTTTGTGGGCGACGTTCTCCAGCAGTACGGGAAAGTCGGTCGCGCCTTGCGTGAAGGCGGCGGCAAAGACTTCCTCGGCTGTGCGGCCGTCAGGGTTGATGCTGGCGCGCCGAAGTGAGGCCCGGGCGTGGTCAAGAAGGCTGCCACCATGCAGGGCGCCGGAGGGTGTATCCGATCCAGCAAGGCCCGCACGCTGCGAGAGTGCAGCAATGGCTTCGTCCGTCGGGCGGCGCTGCAGGAGGTCGAGATGGGTTGCCATGGCGATGCCTTTCAGGAGAGGACGGTTTTCTTGCCGTCAGCGACAGCTGCGGCTGCCTCGGTTTCGGTGGGCCAAGGGAAGCAATCGGTGAGGATCGATTCCCAATCGACGATGCCGGGCTGCGTGCTGTTGGCGGCGATCAAGCCGAAGATGTCGAGCAGTGCGCCGCGGACTTTCTTGTCACCGGCCAGGCGGGCCTTGATCGGGGCAAGCAGTTCATCGGAGCGCTGGCGCAGGGCAGCGTCATGCGCGATCGAGGCCTGGTAGATCTCGGCGTCCACCTGTGCGGTCACGTCCTGAGTCGCGGTGGCGGCTTGCTGCTTCTCCTGAACGCGCTTTTGGGCGGCCTCCAGGGCATCCTTGGCGGACATCAAAGCCCGCTCGTCGGACAGGCCACGGATGAAGGCGTACTGCACTTCCTGGTGTTCGCGCAGGACTTTCGTGAGGTCGGCCCGGGCGGCTTCGAGCTCCGGGCCGGATTTCTCGATGGCTTCCAACACGCGGGCGCGCTGGGCCTTCAGTTCTTCAATGGCTTTGAGGGTATCGGTGGGTTTCATGGTTGGTTCCTGGCTGGGAGGGGGAGGGGTTACGACTGCGGGCTGCGGACTTCGGGTGACATGGACGGCCACAGGAAGCGGCCATTCGGGCGGCGAATCGGGATGGCACCGAAGTAGCTGCCCTTCTCGGAAAGAGCACGCCGAATGGCTTCCGGGGTTACCCCGGCCTGCCGCGCAAACTCGGCTGTAGTCAGCTCGTAGCTGGGGCGAGAGCTGGTAGAGGTAGGCATTTGGCCGACTCCATGCAGTTACGGTGAAATGCATGTTGCCGATGGGGCTGTCTCATTTTCAGGGGGTGGCGTGAGACAGTGGGCTGCGGGAAGACACCCTGCAGCCAGGGCCAAAAGCTGCACGCTCAAAGAGTGAGGTGCGAAACCGCATCACGAAAACGGGTCACACAGAAACGCGTAGAAATAACTGCGTGCTCAAATTTGAGTTGAAACTCTGTACAATGTTTTCACAGTGAATTGCATGGTAATCATGTGGTTTGCACGATAAGCATGGGTAATGGAGATGCTCGATAAGGCATCCAACGACGAAGTCTGTCGAGACGCTAGGAGAGCTTCAATGCAAGCACCGATCAAGAAGAGCACCAAGAAAACGGTGGTACCGGTTGGCAAGACCCTTCGCGTGCTGACCCCTGCAGAGCGAAAGGCCGACATAAAGGCCTTCGGCAAGGAGATCCGGAAGACAAAGGATAGTGCTCGTGCGTTCCTCCAGCGAGCCGGCATCCTGGATGCACAAGGCGAACTCGCCGCTCCTTATCGGACTCAATGAAGAACGGCTGGTCAGCTTACGAATACCAGCCAAGCTTCGTCCTTGGGTTTCACGGGTGTGAAGAAGCGGTCGGTAAAGCGATCCTCTCCGGTGAAGAGCCTCACCTGAAACCATCCGAAGAGAAGTATGACTGGTTGGGGCATGGCATCTACTTCTGGGAAGGCAATCCAAGCCGTGCGCTGGCATGGGCCAATCATCGAAAGGCTGCAGGCAAGATCACCACACCGTTCGTGCTTGGCGCGATTATCGACCTGAAGCACTGCCTTGATCTCTTCGATCATGATGGCTTAGCGCAAGTGAAAAGCGCTCATTCTGAGTTGAAGCGCACAATGAGGCTGCTCAACGAGCCATTGCCGCTCAATGTTGGCTCTACCCCCGACAAGCTAGGCCGGAAGCTTGATTGTGCCGTTATGAACTTCCTTCATTTCTATCGAGAAGACCGGAAGGAAGAACCATACGACTCCATCCGGGGCCCATTCCTTGAAGGCAAACGCCTCTATGCTCACGCAGGGTTCCGCAGCGAAAACCACATTCAGCTCTGTGTTCGAAAGATCGACTGTATCAAAGGGTATTTCCGGCCGATTCAGCTGTAAGGCCCAGTGCCCATGCCGCCGGCAAGAAAGTCTTCATTCAAGTAGCTACGCTGCAGTAGCTGCAATGCTGCACACACTTCCCTACCTCGTGTTGATGATCCGGTAGAACGTCGCCCGGCTAACGCCCCAGCGCAGCTGCAGGCGCTCCCGGCTGGTCCGGCTGCCGTCGTAGTCCCGGCGGATGGCCATGTCGCGTTCGGCGTTCTCTTCGGCGTCGTGCTTGGCGATGTAGAGCATCTCACCACGCATCCGTTGCCGGATCTTGCCGACGACCTTCACGGCCAGTGCTCGGGCCGCGCGTTCATCGATGCCGACTTCATCCTGAATCGTGCGGGTCAGAACCGCCAACAGGGACATGGGTTCTTCAGCGATGGCTGGCAGGGTTCTGGCGTTCATCAAGAGCACTCCGATATGGGGCAGGTTGTTCGCGTGTAGTTGTGTCGAGGGCTTGGAAAGGCGGGCACCTGGCATGACTGCAGTCACACGGGCATGCATGTTTCTGGTCGGCCTGTCTCATTTGCAGGGGGTAGCGTGCGACAACTGACACCCTCTGAAAGCCGGATGGGGCCGGCGGCTGCGCCGATTGCGCCACGGTTTCAGGGACTGGGCTGAGGCAAAGACGGGCCGCATGGTGAGGAGAATTGTTCCCGCTGTTCCCTGTTGTGAAAGAGAAGAGGGAACAAACATAGGTGGCCGCAAGGCCAGTGTTTATGCGGCTTTCCGGTTTGTGTTCCCGCTGTTCCCAGTGTTCCCACCGAAAAACAGACTGGCGGCCCCCAGTCTGTTGCTATTCGGAAAAAAGCGGCCCTGGCTGGGCCTCGGTTTCGTCCGGATCGGCGGGGGCATCCTTGCCGCCTGCCGCCCACCAGTTGGCGTAATCAATGAGGACGACTGAGACGCCACCCTCCAGCAGGCAGGCGGAAAAGTCCTGCAGGTATTGCTCCAGGCGCTGGCATTCGGCCCGCCAGTCCTTCGCGTCGGCTTCGAGGGCGGTCACCCGCTGGCGCAGGGCGTGGGCGTCTTCCGTCGCTACCTTGAAGACCTTGGCCCGCAGCTTGGCTGGGTCGGTGTTCCGGATCACGTCCTGGGCGGCCCGCACAGGATCAAGGCTCCCGTCCGGATAGATGGAACGGATCTTCCCTTTCTTCATCCATTGGCTGACCGTCTGGCGGGATACGCCGGTCATCCGTGCGAAATCGGCCGGGCGTACTCGTACCCCTTGGGCCAGGCTCACTGGATCGAAGGGGAGGGGGGCCGATGTTGACACCCTCGATGGTGGTTCCGCTTCGCCCATTGTTTTTGCCTCTGCTGTCATCCTGTCACCTGCCTTGTCAAAATTTCAGTAAGTTCTCGACGGATCAACTACACAAAGCCCGGGGCTCTCCGTCCCCTCGTGCGTCTTTCTCGGGAGGACCCGCGGGAAGCTCCAGTGCTGTACCCAGTTCGGGCAGTCCGCCCCTGCATCGTCGGGCAGGCGGCGCAATGGATGGCCCGGCGTGTAGGCAGGAGGCAAGTCCTCCCGTCCTCCACCGCAGAAGCCATCCGACAGGCCAGGCCGGCGGAAGTGGTCGCAGGTCAAGCACGCATGCTCGATGGCTTCTTCATGCGGCGCGGATGCATCCGACACCCCACCCCCGACCGGTGTTGTAAATGACGATGGATTGTATTTTTCATGTTTGTCTTCCCTTTCCTCTTCTAAAGTCTCGGGGACACCGGGAACCCGGGAACACGAATTTGCATTTCTTTTTGAATCAATGTCTTGAGTGTGATTTCCTGTTCCCGGTCCATCACTCATGTTCCCGGCTCCAGCCCGGGAACTGGCCGATTTCAGGGCCGAATCCACGATTTCTAGCCAATCAGTCATGCTCGGAATCCCATTCCATGATCGCGGGCGATATGCCATATAGACGGCTTGTCCCGGCCGCCCCTGGCTCTCTCACCTTGACCTTGTGGCGTGTCTCCTCGCCTTCCTTGGCGGTGATCAGCAGCCCTCGTCTGACCAGTTCCCGTTCCACCTGCTTCGGGTCGAATCCGTTGCACAGTTCTGTCTGAAAGACGGCCGGATAGATCAGGTATTCGAAGACGTGATCCACTTCATTCAGGCTGGCGGTCTCCCTGGTCGGTCGCTTCCAGCCGGCCCGGTTCATCGTCCGGGGTGCGTGGGTGTCGCTGATGCTGGGGCGGCGCCAGTCTTCCAGGCGGGTGCCGGCGTTGGCCTGAATCCAGCCTTGCACCTGCTTCACCATCTGGCGGGGTTCGCGGTTCTCTTCGCCCCCAAAGGCAAGCAGCCAGTCCTTGAACATCCGCATGGCAGCTTGGATTGCCACGCCCTGTGGCCAGCCGGTCAGCCCCCACTCGGCGGCCAGTTCCCCGGCAAAGGCCACCGCAGCAAAGCGGGTGGCAGCACGGATCGCCTGCCCGCCGGCCTTCTCGGACAGTCCGTGCTTTTCGAAGCCAGCCCGTAACTTCTCAAACTGCCCGGGCAGGCCTGCACGATGGGCGATAACCTGGCGGACGAATTCAGGCCAGGCGGTGCCGTAATGACGGGCCGCACGCTGCTGCACGGCTTCGGTGAAGCGGGCACCATCGGTCTGGCTGTGCAGTTCTTCCCAGCAGCCCAGGCCGGTGCCGGCATCGGCGGGCAGCTCGCAGAAGCGCACCTCCTGGCCGGCATAGGCGCGTTCTCCGTTCTCGGCCAAGAACTGGGTCAGACCCAATTCTCCGTTGGACTGGAACAACAGGCTGAAGGATGCCGTTTCCCGCAGGCCGCCGGCCGCCTGGCCCCGGCCCTTACCTTGGCCGGATGCCAGCATGTAGGCGGCCTGGGCCACGTCCCGCGGGTTGCCGGCCTGCTTGAGTTCGTCCAGCAGCAAGGGGGCGTCACAGTGCCCAGCAGCCAGCCATTCCACGGCGGTGCCGGTCTGCATCCACGTCTTGCGGTATTCCTTGGGGCCGCACAGGCTGGCGGTGGCGTACAGCAGGCCGGACTTCCCGAGGCTGGAGCCACCGGCCCAGTGGAAGCCCCCGGCAATGTTGGGGTGTAACCAGCACAGGGCACCGGCAAAGCCCGCAGACAGGGCGAAGCACAGCCGGGAGTTGCCTACGGCCAGGGCTGCTACGTTGTCTCGCCAGTCGGCCAGGGTGCCAACCTGCTGGAAGCGGGCATGGCCCGATCCTCCCCCGGTATGCAGCCACAGTTCCGCACCTTCGGGGCTGATCGGGGCCAGGTCGCCCGGCAGAACGTAGGACCAGCGGCCGGGCTCGGTCACATCCTCATGCCATCCGATGCGGGTCGTGCAGCGGGCGCGAGTGGGAGGACGGCTGCGGTTCACGTACATCTTGAGCAGCCCGCCCTTGTTGTCGCCAATGAACAGGCCCTGTGCCCGTAGCAGCTTGGCCAGGGCGGCGCCGTCGCCTTCAAGCATTTCATCCGGCACCAGCACCCGGCGGCGGCGGCCGTCGTGATCGTCAAAGGTGGCCAGGCGCTGCCAGCCTTCGCCCTTGGCGTCGCGTACCAAGTGGGTGATCTCAAGGGGGGCACAGACAAAGTGCTCTACCTGCTCCCAGCTTTCGCCGCGTCGTTCGACCTTCAGGCGATAGACGCCCCGGCCTTCTGGTCCGTCGCGCAGTTCGAAGAGTTCCCCTGCCTGGGGCGTCGCCTGCCCGGCACCGGCTTTGCCCTTGCCCTTTGTGCGGGGGCGCTTCGCGGGCTTGGTGGCTTCGTCCGGCGAAGCCGGGGGCGTTTCCGGGGCGCTGGCAGAGCCGTCCTGGTCCACAGGCGCATGGCTGGCGGACGGGTCGGTGGGTGGTGCCTCGGGGGGCAGGTCGTTCGCCACAGGGCCGGGGTTCCGCCCGGCGGCCTGGTCGAGGATCTGGCGCACAGCATCAAGCCCGCCCTGCGGGTGTTGGTGCAGGTCGTTGAAGTCGGTGGGCGCCTTGCCGGCCTGCTGGAAGCCTTCCCAGCGGGCAGCGTCATCCGGCCAGATGGGCACGGCGACTGCGCCTGTCACGGCCCGAGCGGCTTCCGTCGCCCGGATCAGACCTGCGTTGCGGCGTTTGTGGGGCTTACCGCAGGCTGGGCAGGTGTCGCCATCCGCCACCCTTACCGGGGCTTGGCACGCGAAGCACGTGCCGAAGGCGTCATCGTCGGCGCAGAGGATGAACCGGGCACCCGGGTGAGCCTCCTGCAAGGCCTTGGCCGCCGGCTCCAGGCTGCCTGCGTCGAAGGCCACGGCAACGGGCCAGTCGGTGGCCTGGTGAAGGCTCGCACCCGTGGCGTAGCCCTCGCAGACGAGCAGGGGCGTATCCGGCGACACCTCGCCAATCAGATGGAACTTGCCGGCCTTCTCGCCTCCTGGGAGAAAGTCCTTGTCCCGTCCGTCCACCTTGTCCGGGTAGATGGCCTGTAGGCTGTGCAATGTGCCGGAAGGGCTGCGCATGGGCACCAGCAGGGCGCCGGGAATGCGCTCAGGCTGCCACTCTTCGGGGCGAGCCTTCACCCATTTTTGCCATGCACCCACACGCAGGCCATGGGCAGCAACGCCTTTGCGGAGCAGGTAGGGGTGATCGTCCGGGGCAGGCTGGGCGTTGTTCCAGATCGCGTTTGCCTTGCGGCGGGCCTTGTCGCGTTTGGCTTTGGCTTCGGCTTCCCGTTCGGCCCGCTGGGCTTCCATGCGGGCACGGTGGGCGGCCTCTTCTTCGGGCGTGAGCTGGCGGCCGATGTCGGCCCGCCAGTTCTCCCACTCCAGGCCATCGCGGAAGTTCTGGAAGCCACCGGCCGGGACGCCATCCAGATGCAACAGATAGGCGCCGTCCTTCTTACCCTTCGGGCCTGCGGTCAGCTCGCACCGGTGCAGCTTGCCATCGGCGTCGATGCGGTCGGGCAGGAGCAGACCACGGGCGGCCGCGGCCGTGCGGAACTGGGCCAGAATCTGCCCAAGATCGATTGCGGGCATCACTCGGCGTCCTCGATTTCCTTGAGCAGACACCAGAAGCGTCCGAGCTCTTTCAGGCACTTCGAGGCGAAGAGATCGTTGGTCAGAGATCCAGAAGGAGGGCAGTTGATCGACAGGGTCGCTTCGAAGCCACTGTCGTCTCCCGCGCCATTGACCTCGGCTTGGAAGCCCTCTGTTATCAAGTCGGGGAGATCGGGCTCACCCATCATGGGATAGGCCCAAAAATCAAATCCAAGGCCTCGGAAACGCCACATGCCTCGCTTGTCGTCGTACTCGACGGAGATGCTGTGCTGTTGTCCCTGCGGGTCGACAACCAGATAGACACCCGTCGCCGAGTTGTTATGCCCGGTGGCGCTTAGGGGCGTGGATGGAGCCCCATTCTTGTTGTTGTCCATGGCGCCGGCCACTTCAGACGGCCTTGCGGCTCTTTTCAATCTGAGCGGTAAGCCAGGCATCGATCTCGGATTCGATCCAGCCGACGGCCTTCTCACCAAGGGAGATGGGCGCCGGGAAGGTTCCGCACTTGATGCGGTCGTAGATCGTGCTGCGAGCAAGTCCGGTGCGGGCTTCGACTTGCTTGCGGCGAAGGATGGTAGGGGCTGTTTGGAGTTGTGAGGCCATGACGGGATTTCTCCGGTTTGCTGCGGAACGTCCGCAGTTCATGGCCTGCATTCAAGGGCTGCCGCAGGGGTGACAGCCAGCGAAAATGCATGACAGGCGCAGGGTGTCAGCTGGGTGACAGGCGGCTGACACCCGCGCCAATGCTGGGATTCAGGATGTCACCTAATTCTCTCCGGGGGTGCATGGTAACGAGCGTTTGACACCCAGCATGTCACCCTCTCAAGCTGAAATGTTCGGCAACGATGGCTCCAAAAACGTGTACCTCTCGATCTGAGCACCCTGTCTTTTCCTTGATCCACGGGCGGATGTCATCGTTGAGCTTTGCCGCCTCGGGATTGGGGTACTGAGCTGGGAATGCCTCGATAACCTCTACCAGCTTTTGGAATGTTTCCCCCTGGATCTGGCGTACTACTGCATCCGCTTTTTCGCTTCCGGTACAACAGAGAAGCGCAGCGTTTTCGGCCCGGAGTCGGTCCGCTTCTTTCTGAACGCTGGAAAGCTCATTGCGCAGGGCGTCACATTCAGCCTGTAGTTGTGCGGAATCGTCCGGATCGTTTCCATTGGCTTCATCGTGGTAGGGTTTGGCGTCATGCGCTCGATATACCAAGATCGTGGCAAGTGCCCCTATTCCGACAAGGTAGGCAGAAGACAAAAGCTTCCCAAGATCAAATCCACGGACAAATATTGGGCCTGCCTTATAGATCACGTATCCGGTTGTATATGCGAAAAGCAGCCATAGAAAAAAACGTGAATCTAGCTTGAATTTCATAGCGCCCCTTTGCGCTCGCCCTTGTGACAGGTGCCGCGCCAGCCGGGCAAGGGAACCCGGTTTTCCTCCCGTCGGAGTAGGCGCGGCAAACTCGGTAGATCAGGCCGCCCGTGTCGGCATGGTCACTACGTCGGCACCATGCTGGGCGCTGTCGAGCTGCGCCCCCCACCAGTTCATGAGCTTCACGCGCTTGGCGAGCCGTTCGCCGCGGTCATACGCTCTGGCGACCTCGTCATCGTGGATGTGATCCAGCGCCAAATCGATGACGTCGTGCTCGAAGTTGCCTTCCTCTCGGCCGAGCGTTGATAGGGCGGAGCGCCATCCATGTGGGCAGTGCTTGTCACGCAGTCCAAGGGTCACCCGGTACGCCTTTTCGATCCCGTCGCGAGTGATGACACCTTCCCCAGTGTTCGATGGGAACAGCGGTCCCTTTCCGCCTGTGGTGCGCTTCCAGCGGCGCAGTTCGTCAGCGATGGTAGGGGAGAGGAATATCCTATGGTCGTGATACCGGTCCTGCGCCTTCATCTTTGACCGGGGGATTGTCCAGATTGGTTGCTCGGCGTCGAGGTCGAATTCCTTCCAGTCGGCCTCGACCGCATTACCTATCCGTGCTGCGGTGAAGGCGATCAACCGATGTGCCATCCGGATGGCGGGGGATATCCGAGCCGCGTCAGCGGCACGGAGCACTTCACCTAGTTCGAGAAAGGACAGCAGCGCTGGCAGTCGGTCTTTCCGCTTGGCCTTCTTCGGTAGCATCTCGATGGCGGGGGGGGCAGGGTTGTCGTTCCGCAATCCGTTTGCGCAGGCATACCGGAAAATCCAGTTAATGTTCTGCAGGATCTTCTTTGCGGTTTCCCGAACTCCACGCTCCGCGATCTTCGTTACCACGCCGGACACCATCGCAGGGGTGATGTCCGCTACGGGCAACTTCCCGAGCGTCGGCAGAACGTCGCGCTCCAAAGCTCGTTCCGACCGGCTGTAATGGTCGTCCCCCCAGTCCTTGCGGCGGAGCTTCAGCCATTCTTGGGTCACTGCCTCAAACGTTGTGCCGCTCGCTACGATCCGTGCTGCGACTTCGACTTGCCGCGCCTTTACCGGGTCGTCACCGAACTTGATCCGCTTCCGAACGTTGGCCAGTGCTTCGCGTGCTGCTTCAAGCGTTACCGCGGGGTAGGTGCCGACGCTGTAGGTTTTCTCCTTCGAGTCGATCCAGTATCGAATCCGCCAGGACGACGAACCAGACTTCAGCACGACGAGCATCAGCCCGCCGCCGTCAATGAGCTTCTTCCCGACTTCGGCGCGGTCGGCGAAGGCTTTCACTTCCAGTGCTGTGAGGCGTTTTTCCGCGCGGCTGCTGGGTTTCGGGTCGTTACCACGGTCCATGGGTGCCTCTTGGTGTTCGATCTTGGGTGTTGCCACAGAACGTTACCACGATGCGAGGCGGATCTGATAGGTATTCTTCGGACTGCTCCGGACGTAAAAAAGGCCGAGAACCCTGATATTGCTAGGTTTCTCGGCCTTCTCCGGAACATCCCGGACTCGATTCTGGTGGAGCCGGGGGGAATCGAACCCCCGTCCGCAAGCCCTCTACAGTCAGTTCTACATACTTAGCCGACTAATTTGAATTTAACCCGGAGTTTAGCCAATCGGCGGGCCGACTACAGGCGAGTCACCTAGAGTTTCGCGCGGGACCAAGTAACCCGATCCGTTGCTAGTTCCTGTAAATGACGCTGCACTGGGTTTGACCCCATCTGATCCAGGAACGAATCAGTACAGCGGCTTAGGCCTTAAGCGGCCAGAGCGAAACGCTCGTCGTTGGCGTTTGTAGTTTTCCAGTTGATTTACGAGGTGACTGGTCCTCGGTATGCACTGATCTGCTTTGCAACCCACGTCGAAGCCAGGTCGGCCCCATGTTCGTTACATGCATTGGTCCCGGCCTGAACCGGGAAGTTCCGCATCCTATCACAAACTCAAGTCGTTCCGAGCAGTTCGAGAATTTCCAGTGGGTGCTGGATGATCACATCCGCCTCCCAGGCCTGGATTGCGGTGCCGTTGCCGAGATAGCCGTAGGCGGCCGCTACGGTCTTCATGCCGGCGGCGCGGCCTGCGGTGATGTCGCGGATGTCGTCGCCGACATAAAGACAGGCGAGTGGGTTGGTGCCGGAGAGCTGGCAGGCGTGCAGTAGCGGATCGGGGTGGGGCTTGGCGCGGGCGGCAGTGTCTCCACCGACGATGCAGCGGCTGCGTTCGGCGAGGCCGAGGGTTTCGATGATGGGGCGGGCGAAGCGCTCGGCCTTGTTTGTGACGACGCCCCAGGGGATGCCGCTGGCGTCCAGCGCATCGAGGAGTTCGGCCATGCCCGCGAAGAGCTGGGTTTCGACGCAGAGGGCGTCGGCGTACAGGTCGAGAAAGCGTTTGGCCATCGGCGGGTAGTCGGCCATGTCGGGCGTCAGGCCGAAGCCGACGCCAAGCAGGCCGCGTACGCCGTTGGAAACCATCGGGCGCAATTGCTCGAAAGGCGTTGCCTGGCGGTCGTGTTCGGCCTGGAGGCGATGCAGCGTGCCGATGAGGTCCGGCGCCGTGTCGGCGAGGGTGCCGTCCAGGTCGAAGAAGACGGCTTCAGCCATGCTTGGAGGTCCGCATCAGGTAGTTGACGTCAGTGTTGGGACCGAGGGAATAGACCTGACTCAATGGGTTGTAATGCATCCCGGTCAGATCTTCCAAGTCCAGTCCAGCTTCGCGCACGTAGCGGGCGAGTTCGGAAGGTTTGATGAACTTGGCGTACTCGTGGGTACCCTTGGGCAGCAGTTTGAGGATGTACTCCGCACCGACAACCGCCATCAGGTAGGACTTGAGGTTGCGGTTGAGGGTGGAGAAGAACACATGTCCGCCGGGCTTGACCAGGGTGGCGCAGGCCCGAATGGTGCTGGCCGGGTCTGGAACGTGCTCGAGCATTTCCATGCAGGTTACGACGTCGAAGCCTTCTGGATTTTCGCGGGCCATTTCTTCGGCGGAAATGAGCCGGTAATCGACGGTCTGGCCGCTCTCGTAGAGGTGCAGGCGGGCGACGCCGAGGGCTTTTTCCGAGAGATCCACTCCGGTGACCTGGGCGCCGCGGGCCGCCATGGATTCGGCAAGGATACCGCCGCCGCAGCCGATGTCGACGACGCGCTTGCCTGCCAGGCCGGCAGCCGTGTCGATCCAGTCGAGGCGCAGGGGGTTGATCTGGTGGAGGGGCTTGAATTCGGACTCCGGGTCCCACCAGCGGTGGGCGAGGTCACTGAATTTCTGCAGTTCGGCGGGATCGGCGTTCATGGAGTCGGACATCAGCAGTGGTCGGTAATCAGGTTGGGATTGTATGCGAGAGGCCGACCTGGGCTCAAAAACAAAAAGCCCTGCAGTGCAGGGCTTTTTGCGAACTGGCGCGGAACCAGCGATCGGCGATTACTTGGTGCCGATGACTTCGATTTCCACGCGACGGTCCGGCTGCAGGCAGTCGACCAGCTTCTTGTTCTTGCCGGATTCCTTGCCGAGGTTATGGCAGGCGTTGCCGGTAACCGGCTGCTTCTTGCCCTTGCCTTCGGTGTACACGCGGTTGGCTTCGACGCCCTTGCTGACCAGGTAGCTCTTCACAGCGGCAGCGCGCTTTTCGGAGAGCTTCTGGTTGTAGGCGTCGCCACCGATACGGTCGGTGTGGCCAACAGCCAGGATGACTTCCAGCTTGACTTCCTTGGACTTGGCGGCCAGATCGTCGAGCTTGGTCTTGCCGGCGGGCAGCAGGACAGCCTTGTCGAATTCGAAGAGGGCGTCGGCAGCCAGCTTGATCTTTTCAGCAACGGGGGCCGGGGCGGCAACCGGAGCCGGAGCGCTCTTGGCGCCAGCAGCGGGGGCAGCAGCGGTCTTCACGCACTTGTCCTGGGGTACGACATCCTTGTCGCACTCGCAGCCCACCGGGAACTCGCCGGCCAGGGTGGTGGAGGCGGCAGCAGGGGTCCAGTAGCCAGTGCGCCAGCAGAGGTCGGCGCCGCTACGGGCAACAACGGAACGGGCGTCGATCACGTAGGGGACTTCGCCTTTCGTATCCACGACGACATCTTTGGCGAAGCTGGCGGAGGCGGACAGGCCGAGAGCGGCCATTGCGGCGGCAATCAGCAGTTGTTTTTTGGCTTGTTTGATCATCGTTTTCCTCGTCGCAAGGCAAAGGGGTAGAACCGGAAGTTACTTGCTCGCTGCAATCGAGTTGCCACAGGGCACTCAGGCAGCATATCCAATTCATTGGCGGAACTTATTTTGCCATAGCCGGACGGCGCTCAATAGCTCTGTGTTGGTTATTTGCAACAGTTTTCCGCTGGTCACACGCCGTTCGCCAGCAACCCATACATCCGATACGGCGCGCCGCCCGAGTACGTAGATCAGGTGCGAGATGGGGTCGAAGCAGGGAAGGTCGTCCACGTCGTCTACCCTCAGGGCGCATAAGTCGGCGGCTTTGCCGGGAAGAAGGGAGCCAATGGTCGACTCCAGCCCAAGTGCTTGGGCTCCACATAGCGTTGCCATGCGCAGGGCCTGGTGGGCGGGGAGGGTGGTGGCGTCGCCGCTGCTCAGCTTGGCGAGCAGGCTGGCCTGATGCATTTCTCGGAAAAGATCGAGCCGGTTGTTGCTGGCGGCGCCATCGCTACCCAATCCGACTGTGATGTGTCTATTCAGCAGGGCGGAGATTGGAGCCGCACCGCTGGCCAGTTTCATGTTGGACGTCGGGCAGTGGGCGACGGAGCAGTTGTGCAGGATCAAGCGTTCGATGTCTTCGTTGTCGAGGTGGACGGCGTGTACGCCGATCAGGTTGGGGCCCAGCAGCCCGAGGTCATCGAGACGGGCGAGGGGGCGTCGCCCGTGGTCGCGCAGGCTGTCGGAGATCTCCGCGGCGGTTTCGTGGATATGGATGTGAATCGGAAGGTCGAGTTCGTCCGCCAGTGCGCCAACCCGTTCGAATGTGCGGTTGGATACGGTGTAAGGGGCGTGGGGGGCCAAGGCAAAGTGTATGCGGGGATGGTTTCGCCACTGGTCGTGGGCGGCGAGCCCCTTGTGCAGATAATCATCTGCGTCTGCTGCGTATTGTGACGGGAACTCCAGAACGGTGATGCCCAGCACGGCCCGCATGCCAAGACGGTCAAATGCTTCGGCGGCCGCCTCGGGAAAGAAGTACATGTCGTTGCAGGTGGTGATGCCGCCACGCAGCATCTCCGCCCCAGCCAGCAGGCTGCCATCTCTTACGAAGGCGGGGGAGACGTGACGTGCTTCGGCGGGCCAGATGGCTTCCTGCAGCCAGCGCATCAGCGGAAGGTCGTCGGCTAGGCCACGCATCAGCGTCATGGCAGCGTGACAGTGGAGATTAACGAGGCCCGGGATCAGGATGTGTTCAGGTAACTGGACCTGCTCTTGCGCCGAGAATCGCGTGCGGGCCTCGCTGGTCGGCAGTATCTCGACGATCCTGCCGTCGCGGATGGCGACGGTGTGGTGTTCCAGCGTGGTGTCGTCGGGCTCGACCGGGATGACCCAGCGCGCTTCGATGAGCAGGTCGACCTCGATGGGCGTCATGGCTGTTCTCGTTGTATGTGTTGGGCGAAGGAGTGTCCCGCATTGCGTCTGGTCGGGGCTGATCGATTAGAGCATATGCGCTGCGGCTGTCACAATTGGCCGAGACTGCCGCTTAGCGGGCAGTTCCGGCCGGAATCGACCCCCTGCGGCGTGCTAAACTCGCGTCTTTTCGTCTTTTCGACGGACTGTCGATTCCCGCGGTGCCATGATCCCGTTCGCCAAAGAAACTCTCCCCATCAGCCTCGAAGACGAGATGCGTCACGCCTACCTGGATTACGCGATGAGCGTGATCGTAGGGCGGGCCCTGCCGGATGTGCGTGACGGCCTCAAGCCCGTGCATCGGCGCGTACTGTTCGCGATGCACGAACTGGGTAACGACTGGAACAAGGCTTACAAGAAGTCTGCCCGTATCGTCGGTGACGTGATCGGTAAGTATCACCCCCACGGCGACCAGTCCGTCTATGACACCATCGTCCGCATGGCTCAGGATTTCTCCCTGCGCTACATGCTGGTGGATGGCCAGGGCAACTTCGGTTCGGTGGATGGCGACAGCGCGGCGGCCATGCGTTACACCGAAATCCGCATGGCCAAGATCGGCCACGAGCTGCTGGCCGACATCGACAAGGAAACGGTCGACTTCGGGCCGAACTACGACGGCTCGGAGAAGGAGCCGCTGGTGCTGCC
The DNA here is from genome assembly GCA_018241685.1 of Pseudomonadota bacterium. Classification (GTDB taxonomy): domain Bacteria; phylum Pseudomonadota; class Gammaproteobacteria; order Burkholderiales; family Rhodocyclaceae; genus Zoogloea. The sequence goes on along the minus strand of JAFEDJ010000069.1, from coordinate 36,284 downwards.
GGCGCGCATCCCGAACCTGCTGATCAACGGTTCCGGCGGTATTGCCGTCGGTATGGCGACCAACATTCCGCCGCACAACCTCAGCGAAGTCGTCGATGCCTGTCTGCGCCTGCTGCAGGAGCCGGACGTGTCGATCGAGGAGCTGATCAAGATCGTACCGGCGCCGGACTTCCCGACCGCGGGCCTGATCTACGGCCTGTCCGGCGTGCACGAAGGCTATCGCACCGGCCGTGGTCGCGTGGTGATGCGTGCACGCACCCACTTCGAAGACATCGGCAAGGGCGATCGCCAGGCGATCATCGTCGACGAGATTCCTTACCAGGTTAACAAGAAGACCCTGCTCGAGAAGATTGCCGAGCTGGTGAACGAGAAGAGGATCGAGGGCATCAGCGAGATCCGCGACGAGTCGGACAAGTCCGGCATGCGCGTGGTCATCGAGCTGAAGCGCAACGAAGTGCCCGACGTCGTGCTGAACAACCTGTTCAAGCAGACCCAGCTGCAGGACACCTTCGGCATGAACATGGTGGCGCTGGTGGACGGCAAGCCGCGCCTGCTGAACCTGCGTCAGATGGTGGAGTGCTTCCTGGCGCACCGCCGCGAGGTGGTCACCCGCCGCACGATCTTCGAACTGCGCAAGGCGCGCGAACGTGGTCACATCCTCGAAGGTCTGGCTGTTGCGCTGTCCAACGTGGACGAGATCATCGCGCTGATCAAGGCCGCGCCGACGCCGCCGGAAGCCAAGAAGGCGCTGATGGGGCGCGAGTGGCGCTCGGCGTTGGTGGAGGAAATGCTGGCCCGCGCGACTTCCGACAGCTTCCGTCCCGAAGGCCTCGCGCCGGAGTTTGGCTTGTCCGCCCAGGGCTACCGCCTGTCCGACGCCCAGGCCCAGGCTATCCTCGAGCTGCGCTTGCAGCGCCTGACCGGCCTGGAGCAGGACAAGATCGTTGCCGAGTACAAGGAAGTGATGGCCAACATCGCCGACCTGCTCGACATCCTGGCCCGCCCGGAGCGGATCACCGCAATCATCGGCGACGAGCTGACGCTCATCAAGCAGCAGTTCGGCGACCCGCGGCGTTCCGAGGTGGTGATGAATACCGCCGACATCAACATCGAAGACCTGATCGCCCCGCAGGACATGGTGGTGACCCTGTCCCATACCGGCTACTTCAAGCGTCAGCCGCTTACCGACTACCGGGCCCAGAAGCGCGGCGGTCGTGGCAAGCAGGCAGCGGCGGTGAAGGATGACGATTTCGTCGACCAACTCTTCGTCGCCAATACCCACGACCACATCCTGTGCTTCTCCAACCGCGGCCGCCTGTACTGGCTCAAGGTGTATGAAGTGCCGGAAGGGACCCGGAACTCCCGCGGCAAGCCGATCGTCAACCTTTTCCCGCTGCTCGACGGCGAGAAGATCACCGCCGTGCTGCCGGTCAAGGAGTTCGACGAAGGGCATTTCATCTTCATGGCCACCGCCGAGGGCACGGTCAAGAAGACGCCGCTCACCGACTTCTCCAACCCGCGCAAGGCCGGCATCATTGCCGTGGGCCTGGACGAGGGCGACTACCTGGTCGGGGTAGCGATCACCGACGGCAAGCATGATGTGATGCTCTTCTCCGATGCCGGCAAGGCGGTGCGCTTCAGCGAGAACGATGTGCGTCCGATGGGCCGCCAGGCCCGCGGTGTGCGCGGCATGACGCTGGAAGACGGCCAGACCGTGATCGCCATGCTGGTGGCCGAAAATGAAGAGCAGAGCGTGCTGACGGCTACCGAGAACGGCTTCGGCAAGCGGACGCCGATCGGCGAGTACACCCGCCACGGCCGTGGCACCAAGGGCATGATCGCCATCCAGACCTCCGACCGTAACGGCAAGGTGGTGGCGGCAACCCTGGTGACCGAGAAGGATCAGATCATGCTGATCACCACTGGTGGCGTGCTGGTGCGGACCCGCGTGGCCGAGATCCGCGAGATGGGCCGTGCCACGCAGGGCGTCACGCTGATTTCGGTGGACGAGGGCAGCAAGCTGTCCGGCGTGCAGAAGATTCTTGAAGGCGATGAAGAAGAACAGGACGCGACGGGTGAGGCCGGGGCCGAAGGCGCCGCGCCGGAAGCCTGAGCGAACTGAGGAAGGATTCAGACGATGCGGATTTTCAATTTCTCGGCCGGGCCGGCCGTTTTGCCGACCAAGGTGCTCGAACAGGTGCGCGACGAACTGCTCGACTGGCGGGGTACCGGCATGAGCGTCATGGAGGTGAGCCACCGGGGCAAGGATTTCACCGGGGTGATCGAGTCGGCCGAGGCCGACTTGCGCACGCTGATGGGTATCCCGTCCAACTACAAGGTGCTCTTCCTGCAGGGCGGCGCGACGCAGCAGTTCGCGCAGATCCCGATGAATCTCCTGGATGGGCGTTCCGCCGACTACATCGTCACCGGCTCGTGGTCCAAGAAGGCCTACAAGGAGGCCCAGCGCTTCGGCGCCGTACGCCTGGCCGGCTCGAGCGAAGCCGACAGCTTCACGCGGGTGCCGAGCGCCGACGAGCTGAAGCTCGATCTGCAGGCGGCCTATCTGCACATCTGCACCAACGAGACCATCCATGGCGTCGAGATGTTCGACCTGCCGACCGCGCCGGCGGGCGTGCCGCTGGTGGCAGACATGAGCTCGCACATCCTGTCGCGCCCGATGGACGTGTCCCGCTACGGCCTGATCTACGCCGGTGCGCAGAAGAACATCGGCCCGGCCGGGCTGGTCATCGTGATCGTTCGCGAAGACCTGCTCGGCAAGGCCTCCGCGATCACGCCGAGCGTCATGGACTACGCGACGATGGCGGAAAACGGCTCCATGCTCAACACGCCGCCCACCTTCGGCATCTACCTGGCCGGCTTGATCTTCAAGGATCTGCTTGCCCAAGGCGGCCTGGAGGCGGTGGAGCAGAGCAATATCGCCAAGGCACAGCTCGTCTACGATGCCATCGCATCCAGCGGCGGCTTTTACCGTAACCCGGTTCAGGAGGCCTTCCGCTCGCGCATGAACGTGCCGTTCACGCTGGCCAATCCGGCGCTGGATGCCGCCTTCCTGGCCGAGGCCGCCGAGCGGCAGCTCTCCGGCCTGAAGGGGCACAAGTCGGTGGGCGGCATGCGTGCATCCATCTACAACGCGATGACGCTGGACGGTGTGCGGGCGCTGGTGGACCTGATGCAGGATTTCGCCGCGCGCAAGGCGTGAGCGTTACGGACGAGGAGAAGGCATGAACGACGAGATGCTGCGTGAGCTCGGCGTGGTGCGCGAGCAGATCGACACCATCGACGCGCAGATGCTGGCGTTGCTGAACCAGCGCGCCAAGTGTGCCCAGCACGTGGGCGAGATCAAGGCCAAGTATGGCGATGCCGGCTACATCTACCGGCCGGAGCGGGAGGCGCAGGTGCTGCGGCGCATCCAGTCCCTGAACGACGGGCCGCTGCCGAACGAAAGCGTGACCTTCTTCTTCCGGGAGGTGATGTCGGCCTGTCTGTCGCTGGAGAATCCGCTGGGCGTCGCCTTCCTGGGGCCGCTCGGGACGTTCTCCGAGAGCGCTGCGGTCAAGCAGTTCGGGCACGCCGCCCGCCTGGCCCCGCAGACGACCATCGACGATGTGTTCCGCGAAGTCGAAGCCGGGCATGCGGACTACGGCGTGGCGCCGGTGGAGAACTCCACCGAAGGTGCGGTCGGCCGGACCCTTGATCTGTTGCTGGGCTCACCGCTGAAGATCTGCGGCGAGGTCGTGCTGCGCATCCACCAGAACCTGCTGACCCGCGAGACGGAGCTGTCGGCGATCCGCAAGGTGTATTCCCACGCCCAGTCCCTGGCCCAGTGCCACGAGTGGCTGAATGGCAACCTGCCGGGCGTGCCGCGCATCTCAGTCGGCAGCAATGCGGAGGCCGCGCGCCTGGCTTCCCTCGAGCCCGGTGTGGCGGCGATTGCCGGCGAGGCTGCGTCCGAGCGCTACGACCTGCCGCGGCTGGTCGAGAGCATCGAGGACGAGCCCAACAACACCACGCGCTTCCTGGTCCTCGGTCGCCATGACGCGGGGCGGACTGGTTCCGACAAGACATCCCTGATCATGTCGGCCACCAACCGTCCGGGGGCGGTGCACGAACTCCTCGCACCGTTGGCTGATGCCGGGGTTTCGATGACCCGTCTCGAATCGCGTCCGGCCCGTGCGGCCTTGTGGGAGTACGTGTTCTACGTGGACATCGACGGCCATCGTGATGATCCGGCAGTGAAGGCCGCCCTCGATGACCTGGCACGCAACGCCGCCTATCTGAAGATCCTGGGCTCCTACCCCCAGGCCGTGTACTGATTCCCAGGAGTTGTTCATGTCTTTGTGCGATCTGGCGCCCGCTCATATCCGGGCCATTTCTCCCTATCAGCCCGGCAAGCCGATTTCCGAGCTGGCGCGGGAAATGGGCCTGGCCGAAGAGTCCATCGTCAAGCTGGCCTCCAACGAGAACCCGCTGGGTGTTGGCGAAAAGGCCCGCGAGGCCATGCTCAAGGTGGTGACGGACATCGCCCGCTATCCGGATGGCAACGGTTTCGAGTTGAAGGATGCGCTGCATCGCCGCTATGGCGTGGGCCACGACCAGGTCGTGCTGGGTAACGGCTCCAATGACGTGCTCGAACTGGCGGCCCGTGCATTCTTGGGGCCGGGCGTCGATGCCGTGTATTCCCAGCACGCATTCGCAGTCTATCCGCTGGCGACGCAGGAGGCGGGCGCGCGGGGTATCGAAGTGCCGGCCAAGCACTTCGGCCATGACCTCGATGCCATGCTGGCAGCCATTACGCCGGCGACGCGGGTGCTGTTCATCGCCAACCCCAACAATCCGACCGGCACCTTCCTGCCCGGCGCGGAGCTCGAGGCCTTCCTTGCCCGCGTGCCCGGGCATGTGCTGGTGGTCCTCGACGAGGCCTATACCGAATACCTGTCGCCGGAGCAGCGTTACGACGCGATCGCGTGGCTCAAGCGCTTCCCGAACCTGCTGATCAGCCGCACCTTCTCCAAGGCCTATGGCCTGGCCGGGCTGCGCGTCGGCTACGGCCTGGCCAGTCCGGCGGTCATCGATCTGTTGAACCGGGTGCGCCAGCCTTTCAATGTGTGCAGCCTCGGTCTGGCTGCCGCGGCCGCGGCCTTGTTCGACGACGAATTCCTGGCGCGCAGCTATGAGCTCAACCGCGCCGGCATGGCTCAGCTGACCGCCGGTTTCGTAGCGCTCGGCCTCGACTGGATCCCGTCCGCCGGCAATTTCGTGACCTTCAAGGTCGGCAACGGGGCGGCGGTCAATCAGGCGCTGCTCAAGCAGGGCGTCATCGTCCGCCCGATCGGCGCCTATGGCATGCCGGAATGGCTGCGGGTTTCCATCGGCCTGGAGAGCGAGAACGCGCGCTTCCTTGAGGCCCTGCCGGTAGCGCTGGGCTAGATGGGGCCGGCTGTGAAGACGATCGACAAGCTGGTGGTTTGCGGCGTCGGTCTGATCGGCGGCTCGGTGGCCCTGGCCCTGCGCCAGGCGCGGCTGGTCAATCGCATCGTCGGCGTCGGCCGGCGGCCGGAGCCGCTGGCTGTGGCGCGCCAGTTGGGCGTGATCGACGAGATTTCCACCGATTGGGCCGAGGCCCTCGACGGTGCCGACATTGTGTTGCTGGCCATGCCGGTCGGCCAGATGGATGCGGTTGCGGCGGCAATGGCACCGCACTTGTCCGCCGGAACCATCGTGACGGATGCGGGCAGCACCAAGCGTGACGTGATCGAGGCGATCTACCGTCATCTTGGCGCCCATCTGGCCAACGTGGTGCCGGCCCATCCCATCGCCGGCGCGGAAAAGAGCGGGCCGGCGGCGGCCCGTGCGGAGCTGTATCGCGGCCGCAAGGTCGTCGTAACGCCGCTGCCGGAGAATGCCCCCGAAGCCGTGGCACGGGTCCGTGAGCTGTGGGCCGCCTGCGGCGCGGTGCTGCACGAGATGAGTCCGCAGGAGCACGACCGGGTCTTTGCGGCGGTCAGTCATCTGCCGCATCTGCTGGCCTTTGGTCTTGTGCACGATCTGGCCGGTCGGGCCAATGCCGAGCAGCTGTTCAGCTACGCGGCGAGCGGCTTCCGGGATTTCACCCGCGTGGCGGGTAGCCATCCGGAGATGTGGCGGGACATCTGTGTGGCCAACCGGCATTCGCTGCTGGCCGAACTGGATGCCTACCTGTCCGAGCTGGCCTATCTGCGTGCGCTGCTGGTGGCTGGTGACGGGCCCGCTCTCGAAAAGGTTTTCGACGAGTCCAGTCGCGCCCGTAATGCATGGGCGGACAAGGCATTTCCCGCGACGCCTTCGGGCGAGTAATCAAAAGGAGTTTTCATGGAATTCATCGACCTGCCTCCGATGCAGAAGGCCGCGGGCACGGTGCGCCTGCCGGGCTCCAAGAGCATTTCCAATCGCGTGTTGTTGCTGGCGGCGCTCGCCGAAGGTGACACGCTGGTCGAAGACCTGCTGGACTCCGACGACACGCGGGTAATGCGTAATGCGATCGTTGCCCTCGGCGTCAATGTGACGGAGGAGGGGGAGGCGCTGCGCGTGCAGGGCTGTGGTGGCCGTTTCAGCAATCTGCGGGCCGACATCTTCGTTGGCAATTCCGGGCTGAGCATCCGCACGCTGGTACCGGCTATCGTGACGAGCCTGTCCGGCTGCGCCGATGGGGCCGCCGAGGTGCGTCTGTCCGGCGTGCCGCGCATGCATGAGCGGCCGATCGGCGACCTCGTGGATGGTCTCAAGCAGTTGGGTGCGCAGGTCGAGTGGCTGGGGCAGGAAGGCTATCCGCCGTTGGCGCTGAAGCCTGCGGATCTTGCCGCGGAGCGGGTCAGCGTGCGCGGCAACGTGTCGAGCCAGTTCTTGACTGGTCTGCTGCAGGCCGCGCCGCTGGTGGCAAGGGACAAGCCGCTGGTCATCGAGGTTGAGGGCGAGCTGATCAGCCGTCCCTACGTGGAGATCACCCTCAACCTGATGGAGCGCTTCGGCGTCTTCGTGCAGCGCGAGGGCTGGAGCCGTTTCATCGTGCCGGCGGGCCAGCGCTATACGTCGCCCGGCCGCATCGCGGTGGAAGGCGACGCGTCTACGGCCAGCTATTTCCTGGCTGCAGGTGCGCTGGGGGCCGGTCCGGTCCGCGTGGTCGGCGCCGGGCGCCGCAGCATCCAGGGGGACGTCAAGTTTGCCGAGGCCCTGGCAAAGATGGGGGCGGAGATCGTCTGGGGTGAGGACTGGATTGAGGCGAGTGCGCCGGCATCTGGCCGCCTGAAAGCTTTCGATCTCGACCTTAATCACATCCCCGATGCGGCCATGACCCTGGCGGTCGCTGCGCTGTTCGCGGATGGGCCCAGCGTGCTGCGCAACATCGGCAGCTGGCGGGTCAAGGAGACTGATCGCATCGCCGCGATGGCTGCCGAGCTGCGCAAGCTCGGCGCCACGGTCGAGGAGTATCCGGAAAGCATCAAGGTCATTCCGCCTGCGCAGCTCAAGCCGGCGGTGATCGATACCTACGACGACCATCGCGTGGCCATGTGCTTCTCGCTGGCGACGTTGGGTGGGCCCTACGTGCGCATCAACGACCCGAAGTGCGTGAACAAGACCTTTCCGGCTTACTTCGCAACCTTCGCGGGTATCGCGACGCCGGTTCCGGTGGTGGCCATCGACGGCCCCTCGGCCTCCGGCAAGGGGACCGTGGCGGCGCGGGTGGCGGAGGCGCTGGGCTTCGATCATCTGGACAGCGGAGCGCTGTACCGTCTGGTCGCGCTGGCTGCTGAGCGACAGGGCGTGGCACTGAATGACGAACTCCGTCTGGAAAGCATCGCGGCGGCGCTGCCGGCCCGTTTCGACGGTGATCGCGTATTGCTCGACGGTGACGACGTGACCGAGGCGATCCGTAGCGAGACATGTTCGGCAGGAGCCTCCAAGGTGGCGGTGCTGCCGGCGGTGCGCAATGCGCTGTTCTGGCGTCAGCGCGCCTACCGCAAGTCGCCTGGCCTGGTGGCGGAAGGGCGTGACATGGGGTCGGTGGTTTTCCCCGACGCGGGCCTGAAGATCTTCCTGACCGCCTCTGCGGAGACGCGTGCGGAGCGGCGCTATAAGCAGTTGATCGATAAAGGAATGGCTGCTAACATGACAGATCTGCTCAAAGACTTGCATGAACGTGACGCGCGGGATTCCCAGCGCGCCGTTGCGCCTTTGACGCGGGGCGAAGACGTGGTGCTGCTCGATACTTCCGGAATGACTGCCCAGCAGGCGGTCGATTTCGTGATTGAGCGGGCCGCGTCTCACAACTGATTTTTTTGCTGTAAAGGATCTTCCCGAACCATGAGGGGCGGGAAGGTATGTTCAACCAGGAGCCGTTTCACGACGGTTGTAAGGTTCTTTTTTCCAATATGTCCACTGCCACCCCTGTTTCCTTCGAGGAAAGCTTTGCCGCCCTGTTTGAGGAATCCCTCAATCGTCAGGAAATGCGTGCCGGCGAGGTGATCACCGCTGAAGTCGTGCGGATCGATCAAAACTTCGTTGTCGTCAATGCTGGCCTCAAGTCCGAGAGCTACATCCCCATCGACGAATTCCGCAGCGATCGCGGCGAAGTGACCGCTCAGGTCGGCGACTATGTTCAAGTCGCCATCGAGCAACTCGAAGACGGCTACGGTGAAACCCGCCTGTCCCGCGACAAGGCCAAGCGTATCGCCGCCTGGAACGACCTCGACAAGGCGCTCAACGACGCCATCCTGGTCAAGGGCGTGATCACGGGCAAGGTCAAGGGTGGTCTGACCGTTATGGTCAATGGCATCCGCGCCTTCCTGCCGGGCTCCCTGGTGGACATGCGTCCTGTCAAGGACACCACGCCGTTCGAAGGCAAGGAATTCGAATTCCGCGTCATCAAGCTCGACCGCAAACGCAACAACGTCGTTGTTTCCCGCCGCGCCGTGCTGGAAGCCTCCATGGGTGAAGAGCGTCAGAAGCTCCTCGAAACCCTCAAGGAAGGCACCGTCGTCAAGGGTATCGTCAAGAACATCACCGACTACGGCGCATTCGTGGATCTGGGTGGCATCGACGGCCTGCTGCACATTACCGACCTGGCCTGGCGCCGTGTCCGTCACCCGTCGGAAGTCCTGTCCGTCGGCGACGAGCTCGAAGCCAAGGTGCTCAAGTTCGACCAAGAGAAGAACCGCGTCTCCCTGGGCCTCAAGCAGCTGGGCGAAGATCCGTGGGTTGGCATCTCCCGTCGTTACCCGCAGGGCACCCGTCTGTTCGGCAAGGTTACCAACATCACCGACTACGGTGCATTCGTTGAAGTCGAGCAGGGCATCGAAGGCCTGGTGCACGTGTCCGAAATGGACTGGACCAACAAGAACATCCATCCGACCAAGGTTGTCCAGCTGGGCGACGAAGTCGAAGTGATGATCCTGGAAATCGACGAAGACCGTCGTCGTATCTCCCTGGGCATGAAGCAGTGCATGTCCAACCCGTGGGACGATTTCGCCATCAACCACAAGAAGGGCGACAAGGTCCGCGGCCAGATCAAGTCCCTGACCGACTTCGGCGTGTTCATCGGCCTGGAAGGCGGCATCGACGGTCTGGTTCACCTGTCCGACCTGTCCTGGTCCCTGACCGGCGAAGAAGCCGTCCGTCAGTACAAGAAGGGTGACGAAGTCGAGGCCGTGGTGCTGAACATCGACGTCGAGAAGGAGCGTATCTCCCTCGGCATCAAGCAGCTCGATGGGGATCCGTTCACCAACTTCATCGCCACCCACGACAAGAACACCCTCGTGACCGGCTCCGTGAAGTCCGTGGATGCCCGTGGCGCCGTGATCGCCCTGAACAGCGACGTGGAAGGCTACCTGCGTGCATCCGAGTTCTCCCGTGACCGCGTGGACGATCTGTCCCAGCTGCTGAAGGTCGGTGAGTCCGTCGAGGCCCTGATCGTCAACGTCGATCGCAAGACCCGCGGCATCAACCTGTCCATCCGTGCCAAGGATCAGGTCGAGCAGAACGAAGCGATGAGCAAACTGGCTTCTGACAGCGCTTCCGCCGCCAGCGGCACCACCAACCTCGGTGCGCTGCTGAAGGCCAAGCTCAACGAGCAGAAGTAAGCGGTTCGGGCATGACCAAGTCGGAGCTCATCGCCCGGCTGGCGGAGCGTTTTCCCCAGCTGGTTGCGAAGGACGCCGAGTTCGCGGTCAAGATGATTCTCGATGCGATGACCGACGCCTTGTCGCGAGGTGATCGCATCGAGATCCGCGGCTTTGGCAGCTTTGCCTTGAATTACCGCCCCCCGCGCGTTGGGCGCAATCCCAAGTCGGGTGAAAAGGTGCAAGTGCCGGAGAAGTATGTTCCGCATTTCAAGGCAGGCAAGGAGTTGCGGGAGCGCGTCGACATGATGGGTTGATCCCGTCCATGATGCGGTCTCGTCCGGTGGCCAGAAGCTCGAGCAGGAAGGCGGCGTAAGCCGCCTTCTTTTTTTTGTCCACGTCGGGGATAATTTCGGCCATGCGTGCTCTCATATGGCTTGTCAGGCTCTTCCTCTTCTTGGTGCTGTTTGGCTTTGCACTGAAGAATGATGAAGTGGTGGTCCTGAATTTCTTCTTTGGCAGACAGTGGCAAGTGCCCTTGGTGCTGGTCATCCTGCTCTTTGTCGTCATTGGCGTGCTGATCGGCGTGAGCGCAACGCTCGCGACCGTGTATCGCCAGCAACGTGAGATCAGTCAACTCCGCGGCAAGGGGGGGGAGGGTATGCCGGAGGTGCGTAGCGGCGCCCCAGTGGTTAGTGGCCCTGATCTTCCCGAGAGCTACTAGTCCCTATGGAATTCGAACTCTGGTGGTTGCTGGCCTTTCCCCTGTTTTTCGTGTTGGGGTGGCTGGCGGCCCGCATCGATATCAAACATCTGGTCAAGGAGTCGCGGGCATTGCCGCGGACGTATCTGACCGGGCTCAATTTTTTGCTCAACGAGCAGCCGGACAAGGCGATCGATGCCTTCATCGAGGCGGTGAAGATCGACAATCAGACCGTCGAGCTGCATTTTGCGCTTGGTAGTCTGTTTCGCCGTCGCGGAGAAACAGACCGGGCTATCCGAATGCACCAGAACCTGGTTGATCGCGATGATCTGTCCGAGGATCAGCGCCTCCAGGCTCTTTCGGAACTCGGCCTCGACTTTCTGAAGGCGGGCTTGCTCGACCGTGCCGAGGCCGTTTTCCTGCAGTTGCGTGGCAGCCGAGCCAACGATTTTGCGCTGAAGAACTTGCTGGATATCTACCAGCAGGAGAAGGACTGGCGCAAGGCGATCGATACGGCGAAGGCCTTGCCTGAGCATGAAAGCGTGCTGTGGGAAAAGGAGGTTTCGAACTTCCATTGCGAACTTGCCGCAGCAGACCTTGCCAATTCCCGCTTTGATGACGCGGAAGAGGGCCTGACGCGCGCGCTTGAAATGAGCCGGAAATCGGTGCGTGCGAGCATGTTGCTTGGCGATCTGCACGCTGCGCGGGGGGATGACCGGGCTGCGCTTGATGCCTGGAAGCGAGTCGAGAGCCAGAACCCGGTTTATCTCGCGCTGGTCGCGGAGCGGATCATGGACGCCTACCGGCGCCTGGGTGAGCTGGAGCAGGGGATGCAGCTGCTGCGCAGCTACCTCGATCAATATCCATCCCTTGATTTGCTGGATGCCTTGTTTCAATGGGAGTTGCAGCAGGAGGGCCCGCAGGCTGCGTATAACCTCGTGCGCGATGAACTACGCCGCAACCCCACACTGCTGGGGCTCGACAAGTTGCTGGAGGCTGCCCTTCTTACCGCTCCAGTGGCGCAGCGGACCGACATTGAACTGGTGAAAGGATTGGTTCATGGTCACACGCGACGCGTGGCGCGTTACCGCTGCGAAGCCTGTGGCTTCAAGGCCCGGCAGTTTTACTGGCGCTGTCCCGCCTGTGGTGGTTGGGAAACCTACCCTCCAAAGCGGACCGAGGAATTCGATCTGGCCCCATAGCACCACTTAAGGGGCGCAGTTGGCACGTTTTCTGGATTCTTCATTGGAAATAAGCGTATGAAAATCACTGTAGTCGGCACTGGGTACGTGGGCTTGGTGTCAGGGGCCTGTCTGGCAGAGATGGGCAACGACGTGCTGTGCCTCGATCTGGATCCCGAGAAGATCCGGATTCTTGAGGAGGGCGGGATTCCCATTCACGAGCCGGGCCTGGATCAGGTCGTTGCACGTAACGTGGCTGCGGGGCGTCTGCATTTCACGACGGATGTCCAGGCAGCGGTGCAGTTTGGCACCATCCAGTTCATCGCCGTCGGTACGCCGCCGGATGAGGACGGTTCCGCCGACCTGCAGTACGTTCTGTCTGCCGCTCGCGCAATCGGTCGGCACATGACCGACTACAAGGTGATCGTCGACAAGAGCACCGTGCCGGTAGGTACGGCGGACAAGGTCAAGGCAGCGGTGCAGGCTGAGCTCGATGCGCGTGGCGAGGCCATCCCGTACAGCATCGTGTCCAACCCGGAGTTCCTCAAGGAAGGTGCGGCGGTTGAAGATTTCATGCGCCCGGACCGCATCGTCGTCGGTGCGGAGGATGATCAGGCGATTTTCCTGATGAAGGCCTTGTATGCGCCCTTTCAGCGGAACCACGAGAAGCTGCTTATCATGGATCTGCGCAGCGCAGAGCTGACCAAGTACGCCGCCAACGCGATGCTGGCCACCCGTATCAGCTTCATGAACGAACTGGCCTTGCTGGCCGAATCCCTCGGGGCCGACATCGAGCTGGTTCGCCAGGGCATCGGCAGCGATCCGCGTATCGGCTATCACTTCCTGTATGCGGGTTGTGGCTATGGTGGTTCCTGTTTCCCAAAGGACGTCAAGGCGCTCATCCGGACCGGTGCTGACGAGGGGCATGCGCTGCGCGTGCTGAACGCGGTGGAGGATGCCAACGACGCGCAGAAGCTCGTACTGGTGAACAAGATCGTCGCCGAGTTTGGTGAGGATCTGTCAGGGCGTAACTTTGCCATCTGGGGCCTGGCCTTCAAGCCGAACACCGACGATATGCGTGAGGCACCCAGCCGGGTGATCATCGCCGAGCTGTTCCGCCGCGGCGCGACGGTGACGGCTTACGATCCGGTTGCGATGCCTGAGACGCGCCGGATTTTCGGCGATGAGCCGCGTCTGCGTTACGCTGATCGCCCGATGCAGGCCCTCGATGAGGCGGACGCGCTGCTGATCGTGACCGAGTGGAAGGAGTTCCGTAGTCCGGACTTCCAGGTCATCAAGGAAAAGCTGAAGACGCCAATCATCTTCGATGGGCGTAACATCTTCGATCCGAAGCTGCCGCGTCAGGCTGGGCTCACCTACCTGAGCATCGGCCGGCCGTAAGTCTGGCGCAAAACTGACAAATTGTTTCGGGGGCTTCCGTCAGAAGCCCCTTTTTCATCCGGCGGAGCAGGTGTAGGCGGCGCTGACCGGATGGCTCAGGGTTTGCTTGTCTGGCTTGAGGTGGCGTTCGGTATGATCGCTTCAATCCGGCATCCCATTGGACAGAATCATGGAATTCAAAACACTCGAGGACTACGTGGGGCAAACCCCCCTGGTCCGTCTCAAGCGCATCACGGCAGGGCACAACAACGTCATCCTGGCCAAGCTGGAAGGTAACAATCCGGCTGGCTCGGTGAAGGACAGGCCGGCCATGTCGATGATTCTGCGGGCCGAGTTGCGCGGTGACATTCGCCCTGGCGATACGCTGATCGAAGCAACCAGCGGCAACACCGGCATCGCATTGGCGATGGCAGCGGCGATTCGCGGCTACGGCATGATCCTGGTCATGCCGGAGAACCAGAGCATCGAGCGCCGGCAGACGATGCGTGCCTTTGGTGCCGAACTGGTGCTGACCCCGAAAGAGGGCGGCATGGAGCTCGCCCGCGATGTGGCCGAAAAGATGCGTGACGAGGGGCGGGGCGTGATCCTCGACCAGTTCGCCAACCCGGACAATCCCCAGGCGCACATCGATGGCACCGGACCGGAGATCTGGCAACAGACCGGTGGAACGATCACCCACTTCATCAGCAGCATGGGTACCACTGGTACCATCATGGGGGTTTCCGCCTACCTGAAGGTGCAGAATCCGGCGATCCAGATCATCGGTTGCCAGCCGACCGAAGGCGCGCAGATCCCTGGGATCCGCAAGTGGCCAGAGGCTTATCTGCCGAAGATCTACGACAAGAGCAAAGTTGATCACCTGGAGTACGTGGCCCAGGCCGACGCTGAAGAAATGACCCGTCGCTTGGCGCGGGAGGAGGGCATCTTTGCCGGTATTTCTTCCGGTGGTGCGATGCATGTCGCGCTACGCCTGGCTGAACAGGTCGAGAATGCGGTCATCGTCTCCGTCGTCTGCGACCGGGGAGATCGTTACCTGTCTACCGGGGTGTTTCCTGCCTGATGGCTGCCTTGGCCACCACTCTCGTTTTCGACATCGAGACGATCCCGGATGTCGAAGGGATCCGCGTCCTGCACGGGCTGCCCGCTGAACTCCCGGACGAGGAGGTGGCCGAGTTTGCTTTTCAGCAGCGACGGGCGGCGAACGGCACAGATTTCCTGCCCCATCACCTGCAGCGGGTCGTCACTATTTCCTGCGCGTTGCGTGATGCGAGTCAGTTCCGGGTTTTTTCCCTGTCGGAGCCGGAGTGCACGGAAGGGCAACTGATCCAGCGCTTCTTCGATGGCATCGAACGCTTCACGCCGCAGATCGTATCGTGGAACGGCGGCGGCTTTGATCTGCCTGTGTTGCATTATCGCGGCATGCTGCACGGAATCACGGCGCCCCGTTATTGGGACCTTGGAGATGGGGACTTCCACGATTCCCGCGATTTCAAGTGGAACAACTACATCAGCCGCTACCACACCCGCCACCTGGATCTGATGGACCTGCTTGCGCTGTATCAACCGCGTGCCAACGCTCCGCTGGATGATCTGGCCAAGCTGATGGGGTTTCCAGGCAAGCTGGGTATGGATGGTTCGGCGGTGTGGAAAGGGTACTGCGAAGGGCGCATCGGCGAGATTCGCGATTATTGCGAGACCGATGTGGTCAACACCTACCTCGTGTTCCTGCGTTTCCAGTTGATGCGCGGAGCACTCGACAAGACGCAGTACGACGCGGAGATCGCGTTCGTGCGGGAGTCTCTCAGCCGTGTGGCGGCACCCCATTGGCAGCGCTTCCTGGCGGCTTGGCCGCAGGTGGAAACGAGGGAGTGAAAATAGTGTTGACAATTTCTGTAGCTCATCTATAATGCGGGCTTCTTAGGCGCGTAGCTCAGCTGGTTAGAGCACCACCTTGACATGGTGGGGGTCGTTGGTTCGAGTCCAATCGCGCCTACCAAACACCTAAGAGGAAAACGCAATGTTTCGAACTTGCAGCGCCCTTGACTGAATTGTGTCGAGTCAGCCTGCAAGGCGTTTTTCGGTAGAGAAAAAAGTGCGGCTCGGCCGCACTTTTTTTTTGCCCAGATTTTTCCTTTGAGCGAGCCACCATGCCCAACATCACCCTGCCCGACGGTTCTGTTCGTAGTTTTGAACAGCCTGTAACCATTGCCCAGGTTGCTGCGTCGATTGGTACCGGCCTTGCCAAGGCAGCTCTTGCCGGCAAGATTGAAGGCAATCTGGTCGATACCTCCTATTTGATCGAGTCCGATGTGGCGCTGTCGATCGTTACGGATAAGGACTCTGACGGTCTCGAGGTCATCCGCCACTCGACAGCCCACTTGCTCGCCTATGCGGTCAAAGAGCTGTTTCCGGAGGCGCAGGTGACCATCGGGCCGGTGATCGAAAACGGCTTTTACTACGACTTTTCCTACAAGCGCCCGTTTACGCCGGAAGATCTGGTGGCGATCGAGGCGCGCATGGCCGAGCTCGCCAAGCGTGATATCCCCGTCGAGCGCAGCGTGCTGCCGCGGGACGAGGCGGTGGCGTACTTCAAGTCCATTGGCGAGCACTACAAGGCCGAGATCATTGCGTCGATCCCGGAAGATCAGGATGTCTCCCTGTATCGGGAGGGTGATTTCACCGACCTGTGCCGCGGCCCTCACGTGCCGTCCACCGGCAAGCTGAAAGTCTTCAAGCTGATGAAGGTGGCTGGCGCCTACTGGCGCGGTGACTCCAAGAACGAGATGCTGCAGCGTATCTACGGTACTGCCTGGGCCAAGAAGGAGGATCAGGAGGCCTACCTGCACATGCTGGAAGAGGCTGAGAAGCGGGATCATCGCCGTCTGGGCAAGCAGCTCGATCTCTTTCATCTGCAGGAAGAGGCGCCGGGCTTGGTGTTCTGGCACCCCAATGGGTGGACGGTCTGGCAGGCGGTCGAGCAGTACATGCGTGCCGTCTACCGCGACAATGGCTATCAGGAAGTGCGCTGTCCGCAGATTCTGGATCGCTCGTTGTGGGAGAAGTCTGGCCACTGGGAGCACTACAAGGCAAACATGTTCACCACCGAATCGGAAAGTCGCGATTACGCGGTGAAGCCGATGAATTGCCCGGGGCACATTCAGATCTTCAATTCCGATCTGCGTTCCTATCGCGAACTGCCGCTCCGCTACGGCGAGTTCGGGGCTTGCCACCGCAACGAGCCTTCCGGTGCGCTGCACGGCATCATGCGGGTGCGCGGCTTCACCCAGGATGATGGGCATATCTTCTGTACCGAAGATCAGATCGAGGCCGAAGTCACCGCCTTCAATGCCTTGGTGCGCAAGGTGTATGCGGATTTCGGCTTCAAGGATGTGGCTGTCAAGCTCGCCCTGCGTCCGGATAGCCGGGTGGGTTCGGATGAGGTGTGGGACAAGGCCGAGAGCGGCCTGCGTTCCGCGTTGCGTGCCAGTGGTCTGGAGTGGGAGGAACTGCCGGGTGAGGGTGCCTTCTATGGTCCGAAGATCGAATTCCATATCAAGGACGCGATTGGTCGCTCCTGGCAGTGCGGCACCGTCCAGGTGGACTTTTCCATGCCGACCCGCCTGGGGGCCGAGTACGTGGGTGAGGATAACGGCCGTCATACGCCGGTGATGTTGCACCGCGCCATCCTGGGTTCGCTGGAGCGTTTTATCGGCATCCTGATCGAGAACTACGCAGGAGCCTTGCCTATGTGGCTGGCGCCGGTGCAGGCGGTGGTGCTGAATATCTCCGAATCCCAGGTGGATTACGTCACGGAAGTGGTCAATTCCTTGCGCGCTCGGGGCTTCCGCGTCGAGGCTGATTTGCGCAACGAGAAGATTACTTATAAAATACGCGAACATAGCGTGCGTAAGTTGCCGTACATCCTTGTCGTGGGCGATAAGGAAAAGGCAGCTAATGTAGTGGCCGTGCGCGCCCGAGGAAATCAAGACCTCGGTCAACTGACCCTAGATTCGGTTGTTGAGCGTTGGCAGCACGAGGTTTCCTCGTTTGCTGGCACGGCCTGATTTTTTGTTTTCATAGGAGACTTGAACCATCGCTCAGGAAAAGAAGCTGCGCATCAACGGCGAAATTAGTGTGCCGGAAGTGCGCTTGACGGGTGAGGACGGTGAGCAGATCGGCATCGTTTCTCTGCGTGCTGCACTCGAAGCGGCTGAAGAGGCCGGTGTGGATCTGGTAGAGATCGCGCCGATGGCCAAGCCGCCGGTGTGTCGCTTGATGGACTTCGGCAAGTACAAGTACGAAGAAGCCAAGCGCGCCCATGAGGCCAAGCAGAAGCAGAAGCAGATCCAGGTCAAGGAAGTGAAGTTGCGTCCGGGTACGGACGAGAACGACTACCAGATCAAGCTGCGTAACCTGATCAAGTTCCTGAACGATGGTGACAAGGCCAAGGTGACGCTCCGTTTCCGCGGTCGCGAAATGGCTCACCAGGAGTTCGGCATGCGCCAGCTCGAGCGCATCAAGGCCGATCTGGACGAAATCGCCCAAGTCGAGCAGATGCCGAAGATGGAAGGGCGCCAGATGATCATGGTCATCGCGCCGAAGAAGAAGCACTAAGGATTTTCGGGGCCTCCGGGCTCCGGAGTACGGCGGACAACATAGTCCGCCGGAACAAGTGGTGACGGGTTGTTGAAGCGTTTCCGAAAGTCGGAAGCCACCTGGCACCATGATATAAGTGGAGTACTTCATGCCCAAGATGAAGACCAAGAGCGGCGCCGCCAAGCGGTTCAAGATCCGCGCTTCCGGTAGCATCAAGCGTTCGCAGGCGTTCAAGCGCCACATCCTGACCAAGAAGACCACCAAGAGCAAGCGCCAGCTGCGCGGTATGACTGCCGTGCATGCTTCGGACGAAAAGTCCATCCGCGCAATGATGCCTTACGCTTGATTTAGGAGAACGCAATGCCCCGAGTTAAACGCGGTGTAACCGCTCGCGCCCGCCACAAGAAGGTCCTCGATCAAGCCAAGGGCTATCGCGGCCGTCGCAAGAACGTATATCGGATCGCCAAGCAGGCGGTGATGAAGGCCGGTCAGTACGCTTACCGTGACCGTCGTCAGCGCAAGCGTCAGTTCCGTGCCCTGTGGATCGCCCGTATCAACGCGGCCGCCCGTGAAGTTGGTCTGACCTACAGCCGCTTCATGAACGGTCTGAAGAAGGCCTCCATCGAAGTGGACCGCAAGGTTCTGGCCGACCTGGCCGTGTTCGACAAGCCCGCTTTTGCGGCGCTCGCCGAACAAGCCAAGGCCAAGCTCGCTGCGTAATCTTGCGCAGCACGAAAAAAGGAGGCCTAGCCTCCTTTTTTTTGTCCTGAACCCGGGATAAGACAGGAAAAATGGATCAACTCGATCAACTCGTCGCGCAAGCAGGCGTGGATTTCGCCGCCGCCGCGGACGGAGCAGCCCTGGAGGCCGCCAAGGCGCGCTACCTGGGCAAGGGCGGTTCCCTCACCGAACTGCTGAAAGGCCTCGGCAAACTCGATCCGGAAGCCCGCAAGACGGCCGGTGCCGAGATCAACAAGGCCAAGGCCGCCATCGAAGCGCAACTCAACGCGCGCCGCGATGCGCTGCAGCAGGCCGCACTCGAAGCGCAATTGGCTGCCGAAGCGCTGGATGTGACCCTGCCTGGCCGTGGCGCCGGCATCGGTGGTCTGCACCCGGTGGTGCGTACGCTGGAGCGTGTCGAACAACTGTTCCGCTCCATCGGCTTCGATGTGGCTGAAGGGCCGGAGATCGAGACCGACTTCTACAATTTCACGGCATTGAACACCCCGGCCAACCATCCGGCCCGTTCGATGCACGACACCTTCTATCTGGAGAACGGCGAGGGCGTGCTGCTGCGCACCCATACCAGCCCGGTCCAGATCCGCGCGATGCAGGCCCACGTGGAGGCCTACAAGGATCGCGACACGATGCCCGAGCTGCGCGTGATCGCGCCGGGCCGTGTGTACCGCGTCGATTCGGATGCCACCCACTCCCCGATGTTCCACCAGGTCGAAGGTCTGTGGGTGGGCGAGAGCGTCAGCTTTGCCGACCTGAAGGGCGTGGTCGCCGACTTCCTGCGCAGCTTCTTTGAGAGCGACGATCTGCAGGTGCGTTTCCGTCCGTCCTTCTTCCCGTTCACCGAGCCGTCCGCCGAGATCGACGTGGCTTTCATGAGCGGTGCGCTGAAGGGGCGCTGGCTGGAGATCGCCGGCTGCGGAATGATGCACCCCAACGTATTGCGCTCCGGCGGCATCGACCCCGAGCGTTACACCGGCTTTGCTTTCGGCATGGGGCCCGATCGGCTGACCATGCTGCGGTATGGCGTCAATGACCTTCGCCTGTTCTTCGAAGGCGATCTTCGTTTCCTCGGTCAATTCAGGTAAGCCATGCAATTCTCAGAACTCTGGTTGCGCAGCTTCGTCAGTCCGGACCTCGATTCGGACGCGCTTGGGCATTTGCTCACGATGGCGGGGCTGGAAGTGGAAGAGCAGGACGGCGTGGCCGCCCAGTTTTCCAAGGTGGTGGTCGCGCAGATCGTCGAGGCCGAAAAGCACCCCAACGCTGACAAGCTGCGCGTCTGCAAGGTGGACGCGGGGCAGGGCGAGTTGCTGCAGATCGTCTGCGGCGCGCCGAATGCGGCCGCCGGCATCAAGATCCCGTGTGCGCTGGTGGGCGCCGACTTGGCCGGTTTTGGCATCAAGGCGGCCAAGCTGCGCGGCGTCGAATCCTTCGGCATGCTGTGTTCCGCCAAGGAGCTGGGTATCTCCGAAGAAAGCAACGGCCTGCTGGTGCTGCCGGAAGACGCGCCCGTCGGCACCGACCTGCGCGAATACCTCGATCTCAACGACACCCTGTTCACCATCAAGCTGACGCCGAACCGTGCAGACTGCCTGAGCCTCACCGGCATCGCCCGCGAAGTGGCGGCGCTGACCGGCAAGCCGCTCAGCTTGCCGGCGGGCGAGCCCGTGGCGCCCGCCCATGATGCCGTGCGTGCCATTGTGCTCGACGCGCCGGAAGCTTGTCCGCGTTACGCCGGCCGGATCATCCGCGGTGTCGACGCCAAGGCTGCGACGCCCGACTGGATGAAGCAGCGCCTGGCCCGTAGCGGCATCCGCTCGATCAGCGCGCTGGTGGATGTCACCAACTATGTGATGCTCGAACTGGGCCAGCCGCTGCATGCCTTCGATGAGGCCAAGCTGAACGGCGCCATTCACGTGCGTTTCCCGACGGCGGGCGAGCAGGTGCTGCTGCTCAACGGTCAGACCGTCACGCCGGCGGCCGACACGCTCCTGATCGCCGACGAGTCCCGCGCGCTGGCGCTGGCCGGCATCATGGGCGGCGAGGAAAGCGGTATCACCCTGGAAACCACCGATCTGTTCCTGGAGAGCGCGTTCTTCGCTCCCGATGCGATCGCTGGGCGCGCGCGTGCCTATGGTTTCTCGTCGGATGCGTCCTACCGCTTCGAGCGCGGTGTCGACTTCGCACTGGCCGGCCAGGCCATCGAGCGGGCGACTCGCCTGATCCTGGACATCTGCGGCGGTTCCGCCGGTCCGGTGAACGAAGTCGTCGATGCAGCCAAGCTGCCCGTTCGTGCGCCGATCCGCCTGCGCGCAGCTCGTGTGCGCCGCGTGCTGGGCATCCAGCTGACGGCCGACCATGTCGCCGAGATGTTTACCCGCCTGAATCTCCAGGTGGCCCGTGATGGTGAGGATTTTGTCGTCACGCCGCCGTCCTACCGCTTCGACTTGGAGATCGAGGAAGACCTCATCGAGGAGATCGCGCGCTTGCTTGGTTACGACAACATCCCGACCGTCGCCCCGAAGGGCCCGATCAGCATGTTGCCGCGCCCTGAGGCCCGCCGCGACACGATGACCGTCCGCCGGCTGATCGCCGGCCGTGAGTACCAGGAGGTCATCAACTTCGCCTTCGTCGAAGAGGTCTGGGAGAAGGACTTCAGTGGCAACGCTGACCCGGTCCGTCTGGCCAACCCGATCGCCAGCCAGATGAGCGTCATGCGCTCCAGTCTGATCGGCGGCCTGGTGTCCAACGTGGTGACCAACCGCAAGCGTCAGACCAACCGCGTCCGCGTCTTCGAGATCGGCCGCTGCTTCGCCAAGGATGCTGCCGGCAAGCCGGTGGAGGGCTACCATCAACCGCTACGTGTGGCCGCGTTGGCTGCTGGCCTGGCAAAGGCTGAGCAATGGGGTGAGTCCAACCGCAACGTGGATTTCTACGACGTCAAGGCGGACCTGGAAGCCCTGTTGTTCCCGCGTGTCGCAGAGTTCGAGCGGGCCTCGCATCCGGCCCTGCATCCCGGCCGTTCTGCACGTGTGCTGCTTGATGGCCGTGAAATCGGCTTCATTGGGGAACTGCACCCGATTTGGGTACAGCGCTATGAGCTGGGCACCGCGCCGGTGGTTTTCGAGATCGAACTCGAGGCGCTGCTTGGCACGCTGACGCCGGCCTATAAGGAGCTGTCCCGCTTCCCGGCGGTGACCCGTGACCTGGCGCTGGTCGTCGAGCAGAGCGTGGCGGCGGCAAGTCTGTTGAAGGGCCTTCAGCAGGTGGCGCCGGCCATTGTGCAGCGCATCGAACTGTTCGACCAGTACCAGGGCAAGGGTATCGAGCCGAACCGGAAAAGCCTTGCTTTCCGCGTAGTTATGCAAGAAACTCAGCGGACTCTGGAGGACGCTGAAGTGGATGCCACGATGACTGCCCTGACCCGCCATGCCGAAGAAAATCTCGGCGCGAAGTTGAGGGCCTGAGTCAACATGGGTATGACACTTACCAAGGCGGAACTCGCCGATATGCTGTTTGAGCAGGTGGGACTCAACAAGCGCGAAGCCAAGGATATGGTCGAGTGCTTCTTCGAGGAGATTCGCCTGGCGCTGGAGCGCGGGGATTGCGTCAAGCTCTCCGGCTTCGGCAACTTCCAGCTTCGTGAGAAACCGCAGCGTCCAGGTCGAAACCCCAAGACTGGCGAAGAGATCCCCATCACCGCCCGGCGTGTGGTGACTTTCCACGCCAGCCAAAAGCTCAAGGCCAATGTGGAGCAACTGAGCGATGTCGCAAAGTGAAGTTCCGGCGATAGCCGAATTGCCGCCGATTCCCGCCAAGCGTTACTTCACCATCGGTGAGGTCAGCGATCTGTGCGGGGTCAAGCCTCATGTGCTGCGTTACTGGGAGCAGGAGTTCACCCAGTTGCGGCCGGTCAAGCGGGGCGGCAATCGGCGCTATTATCAGCATCATGAAGTGCTGCTGATTCGCCGGATTCGCGAACTGTTGTACCGAGACGGCTTCACCATTTCCGGCGCACGCAATCAACTTGGCGAGTTGGGGGTGCGCAAGCTTGAGGATGTGGAAGAGGCCGCCGGTTTGCGCGGGCAGTTGAGCGACATCCGCGCCGAGATCAAGTCCATTCTCGACGATCTGCGTCGCTGACGCGACGGCGCGTTACACAGCTTCCAAACTCTCCCGGCGGTCCGTCATCCGGACCGCCTTTTTCTTGGGACTTTCCCCATGACTTATTGTGTCAGCATGCTGCTCGATGCAGGTATGGTTTTCCTGTCGGATTCCCGTACCAATGCGGGCGTCGACCACATCAATACCTTCCGCAAGATGTCCATCTTCCAGCGCTCCGGTGAGCGGGTGATGGTCCTGATGAGCTCGGGCAATCTAGCGATCACGCAGCAACTGGTGTCGATGCTGCGTGAGGCGATGGCGGCCCAGGACGGGCGGGAAAACCTGTGGTCGATGCCGAACATGTTCGAGGCGGCCCGGCACGTGGGCGACACGCTGCGCGAGGTGCATCGGCGCGATGCGGACGCGCTGCAGAGCTTCGGCATCGATTTCACCGCGGCGCTGATTCTTGGCGGGCAGATCGGCAATGAAGCGCCGCGCCTGTTCCACATCTACGCGGCCGGCAACTTCATCGAAGCCACGCCGGATACGCCGTACTTCCAGATCGGCGAGTCCAAGTACGGCAAGCCGATCATCGACCGCGTCGTGAAGAGCCAGACCAGCCTGGACGAGGCAGCCAAACTGGCATTGATCTCCATGGATTCGACGATCCGCTCGAACCTGTCGGTGGGCGTGCCCTTGGATCTGGCCATTCTCAAGACCGATGAGCTCAAGATTTCGTCCCACGTCAGCATCGACGCGAAGAACGAATACTTCGCGATGATCCGCAACCGCTGGAGCGAAGCCCTCGGTCACGCCTTCGACGAGTTGCCCAACCCGGATTGGCTCAGTGGCGAAGCGGCCCCGAAAGGCGACGCTTAAGCTCGGTTCTCACCATCCCTGGGCCATGCGCCGGCCCTGTTCGCACTCGGTGCGGAACTGCAGGAACTGGCGCAGGCGGCGGGGATCGATCTTGCCGCTGTCCGCGGCCTCGCGTAGCGCGCAGCCCGGTTCGGCGTCGTGGCGGCAGTCGCGGAAGCGGCATTCGCCGCGGTAGGGGCGAAACTCGCGGAAACTGTCTTCGAGCTCTTCGGCGCTGAGATGCACCAGGCCGAAAGTCTGCATGCCCGGGCTGTCGATGATGCCGCCGCCTTCCGGCAGCGTATAAAGACGGGCGAAGGTGGTGGTGTGCTTGCCGGTATCCAGCACTTCGGAGATCTCGCGAGTCTCGGCCCGTGCCTCGGGGATCAGGGCATTGGTCAATGTGGATTTGCCCATGCCGGATTGCCCCACCAGCAGGCTCGTCTCGCCGATCAGGCGGGCGCGCAGCAACTCCACATCACTCAATGCGGATAGTTCCAGCACCGGGTAGCCCAGGGTGACGAAGGGCGCCAGCTGGGCGCGGGCCGCTTCAAGGTTGGCGCTCAGATCGGTCTTGTTCAGTACGATCAGTACCTTGAGATGCTGGCTTTCCGCAGCGCAGAGGCAGCGTGAGAGGAACTCGTCCGAGAAGCTGGGCTCCGTCGCCACCACCAGTGCGACCTGGGTCGCGTTAGCGGCGATCAGCTTCTGGCGCCAGGCGTCCGAACGATAGAGCAGGCTGCTGCGCTCGATGAGCTTCTCGATGACGCCCTGGCCGGGGCCGGTAGTCGCGTAATGGACCCGGTCGCCGCAAGCGAACAGGCTCTTCTTGCCTCGCGGTACGCACAGCAGGATCTCGCCCGATTCGGAGCGGACTTCGTACTGCCGACCGAAAGCGGCCACCAGGGTGCCGACGGCCTTCATCGCGCAGCCCCTTGCAGACGGGCGATGCGGATTGCCGCCGGCGGGTGGGAGTCATAGACGCTGGAGTAGAGCGGGTCCGGCGTGAGGGTCGAGGCATTGTCCCGGTACAGTTTGACCAAGGCGCTGACCAGTTCGGTGGCCGGTGCCTGGCTGGCCGCGTAGGCGTCGGCCTGGAATTCATGGCGCCGCGACCACATGCTCATCAGCGGAGTCAGCGGGAAGGTGAAGATCGGCAGCACCAGCGCGAACAGCACCAGCGTCGTTGCAGTGCCGCTTTCCTGCACGCCCAGCCCGTTGAAGAACCAGTCCTGACCGGCGAGATGGCCCAGCAGTCCAAAGAACACCAGGCTGCCGGCGCCGATGACGGCCAAGCGTTTCCACAGATGGTGGTGGTGATAATGGCCGAGCTCGTGGGCCAGTACCGCTTCCACTTCGGTGGGGGCGAGTTTTTCCAGCAGCGTGTCGAAGAAGACGATGCGCTTGGCGGCGCCAAAGCCGGTGAAGTAAGCGTTGCCATGGGCCGAGCGCTTGGAGCCGTCCATCACGAACAGCCCGGACAGGCGGAAGCCGCAGCGTTCCATCAGGCCTTCGATCCGGGCCTTCAGTGGGCCGTCTTCCAGGGGCTGGAACTTGTTGAACAGGGGGGCGATGAAGGTCGGGTAGACCAGCAGCACGAGCAGGTTGAAGCCCAGCCAGAAGGCCCACACGTACAGCCACCACAGCGGGCCCATGGCCGCCATCAACCACAGCACGAAGCTGATCAGCGGCAGGCCGATAACGGCGGACAGCACGATGCCCTTCAGCGTGTCGGCCACGAACAGCGCAGGGGTCAACCGGTTGAAGCCGAAGCGGGCTTCCAGCCCGAAGCTGCGATAGACGGTGAGCGGCAGGTCTACCAGCCAGGAGACCGATGCCACCAACGCGATGAAGGCGACACCGTGCTGCAGCGTACCGGGTGTGAATACGGCGGCGCTCAGTGCGAACAGCGCCTGCAGGCCGTCGCCGACGGTCAGGCCCAGCAGCAGGGCGGCAGAGATCAGCAGGTCGATGATGCCCAGCCTGACCCGGGCCACCGTGTAGTCCGCTGCTTTCTGATGGGCGTCGAGGGCGATGCTCGCCGCGAAGGCGGCCGGCACGGCGGCCCGGTGGCCGGCCACGTGGCGGATCTGCCGCTGGGCCAGCCACAGACGGGTGAGCAGGCCGGCGCCAAGGGCGACGAGGAACAGGGCGGTGAAGCTGCTGGAGGTCATCGGTCGGGAAAAGACACCGGGGGAAAGCGCTGGAAGGCGTGACGGGAATCGGCAAGCGCGTAAAATCGCGCCTTTACCGAAAAGCGAGCCGATTATGGCACAGGACCAGAATCACCTCATCTGGCTGGACATGGAAATGACCGGCCTGAATCCCGACAGCGACCGCATCATCGAGATGGCGATGGTCGTCACCAACAGCAATCTCGACGTGGTGGCGGAAGGCCCAGTCATCGCAGTTCATCAGCCGGACGCCGTGCTCGACGGCATGGACGAGTGGAACAAGAACACCCACGGCCGTTCCGGCCTGATTGACCGGGTTAAGGCATCCACTGTCGGCGAAGCGGAAGCCGAGGCGATCTACCTGGAGTTCATGAAGCAGTACATCCCGTCGCGCACCTCGCCGATGTGTGGCAACTCCATCGGCCAGGATCGCCGCTTCATGGCGCGCTACATGCCCAAGCTGGAAGACTGGTTCCATTACCGCAACCTGGACGTGTCCACCCTCAAGGAGCTGGTCCGCCGTTGGCGTCCGGATGTCTACAAGGGTCTAGAGAAGAAGGGCGCCCACCAGGCCCTGGCCGACATCCACGAGTCGATCGCCGAACTGCGCTACTACCGGGAACACTTCCTGAAAGTGTGAGCGCCATGCTCCGAGCTCTCGCCTACTGGTGGCACCGCAACAGGCGGCGTGTCCTCGGGTTGCTGCTGCTGTGCGCGTTCTTCTTTGCGCTCGGCTATTTCACTCCGCGGGTGGCCTCGCCGCTGATGTGCAAGGTTTACGGCTGACGGAATACCCGCGGTCGTGGCCGCGGGAAATTCCATTCATCCCATTTGCTGCATGCCCTTGCCGATCAAGGCCAGGCCGGAGGCGATCAGGAACAGGTTAAGCAGCCTGGCAAAACCCGCTCCGCTCAGGCGCTGGTCCACATGCCGACCCAGCGCCAGGCCCAGATAGGCGGCTGGAAGCAGCACCAGTGCGGTGAGGAGCAGGCGTCCGTCGATGAGGCCGGCGGCCACGCACAAGGCGATCCGCCAGCCGGTGGACAGGGCGATCATGACCGCCTGGGTGGCTCGATAGGCTTCCCGTTCGGGCAGATGGGCCTGCAGGTAAGTGGCATAGACGAAGCCGCCGCTGCCGAACAGCCCGCCCAATACTCCTCCGAACCCCCCGTACAGCCACGCGGCACCTTGCCCGGGTGCCGCAGATCCGCGACGCCCGCGCAGTTCCCGCAGGCCGTAGCCGGCCACGAAGACACCGAGCAGCATCGCCAGGATGCCCAGCGGCAGATGGGCCAGCAGGCTCACGCCGACCAACTGGCCGCCCAGCATGCCGGGCACCAGGCGCCCCAGGCTGCTCCGGTCGATCAGGTGGCGGGCCTGGTAGCCCCGCTGCAGTGAGCCCGCTGCGTCGAGCAGGGCGAGCAGGGGCACGATGCGGCTGACGGGCATCACCCAGGCCAGCGGCGTGCTGGCGATGAGCGCGGAGCCGAAGCCGAGCAGCGCAAAGATGGCGTAGGCGACAACCAGAATCGCAAAGGCTGCTGCCAGGGCGGAAATATCGGTGGTGCTGAAGAGCAGGGTGGGCATCCAGTTTTCCATGATCGGTGTGTGCGGAGTCGACGTGCATGGAATTCTGGAATTGGCCAAGGTATAACGCCAATATCAGTTTTTTACTCAAGCCATGATTTTCTGGAATGCTTAGCCTGCGTCAGATCCGCTACTTCCTGGCCGTTGCCGAAACCGGCAATCTGTCCCAGGCCGCCGCCGGGCTCTTCGTCGCGCAACCGGCGCTCAGCCGGCAGATCGCGCTTATGGAGGAAGAGCTGGGTTTCCCGCTGTTCGTCCGCGAGGCACGTGGTGTAAGCCTCACGCCGGCTGGCACGCTGTTCCGCGAGCGTATCGGGGAGATCGCCCAGGCCATCGACGAAGCCGCGGAGGATGCGCGCTGCCTGGCCCGCGGGGAGTCGGGCGTGCTGCGGCTGCTGCATTCGAGCTCGATCCCCATCGGCGGTCCGCTGCTGGCCAGCCTGCAGGCGTTTGCGGAGGCGGCGCCGGCGGCGCGGGTGGATCTGGACAGGGTGTCGTCGGAGGTGCAGGTGGCCGAGATCGCCGCCGGCCGGGCCGACCTGGGGGTGGCGCGGATGCCGGTGCTGCGCAGGGATCCGGCCGTGCAGTTCGTTCCGCTGGCGAGGGAGCGGCTGGTCGTTGCGATCCCGGCCGCGCATCCCCTTGCAGCTCTGCAGAGCCTTCGGCTCGCCGATCTGGCCGAGGTGCCCTTTGTGTCGGCGGTGCACCGGGAGCGCGGGGGGCTGGCCCGGCGAATGACGGACCTGTGCCTGCAGCGGGGCTTCGTGCCGCGGATGGGAAATGTCATTTCCCGCAAGACCTCGATGCTGAGCCTGGTGGCGGCCGGCTTCGGCATCGCGGTGATCCCGGAGTGCATGGCCGCCCTGGCGCCCGCCGGAGCCCGGGTGCGGCCGCTCCACGACAGCGATGCGACCGCCGATGCGGCGATCCTGCTGCCGCAGGTGCCGTCACCGCTCGCCCGGCGCTTTGCGGCCTTGTGCGAGGAGCGCTGGCGGTGGGCCCTGGCCTCGCCGGGATAGCTGCTCAGCTACCGCGCAGCCATTTGCGGCTGGTCTGGCTTTCGAGCAGGTCCTGCGGTGCGTTGAGTCCCTGGGCCTTGGCGCGGGCCAGCGCCACCTGGTGGAGCTGGGCCACGGCGAGAGCCTCCAGCACCGCGTCGTGGCGGTCCAGCCGTTCGATGCCGAAGGCGCTGAGCCAGGCATCCATGCTGGCCTGGCCGGCAATCCGTTCGGGGTACAGGCTGGGCATGATCACCATCAGGTCCAGCCATTCCATTGCCGGTACGTTGCCCAGGTTCTGTTCGAAACCTCGCTCGAGAATGCCCTGGTTGAATGGCGCGTTGTAGACCACCAGCGGTGCCTTCGCGATGAAGTGCAGCAGCCCCAGCAGGGCGTCGGCCGGTGCGCTGGCCAGTTCGGCCCGGAAGCTCTCGGCCGGGTGCAGCAGCCCGCGGTTGATCGCCACTGCGCCGACGCCGATGAGGCGCTGGCCGCCGCCATCCATCGGCCGGCTTTCCGCATTGACGATCACGTAGCGCGTCTCGAAATGGCTGCGGCCCAGATCGGGGCCGGGGTGACGTGTGATCGCCGCCAGGCTGGCTTGCTGTTCGGGACTGAGGTCCGGTCCGCTGCCGGGCAGGAGTCGTGAGAGCCAGCTCATATCTGATAGTCCAGCTTGAGTCGCAGTTGGATCTTGCGGGCCTGGCGAAAGGCTTCCTTGAGGATGCGCCGATCCAGTTCGTTGAGGTCGTCCGGCTTCACCCGATTGTCGCCCGGTGCACCGTGGTCGGTGTCGAGGTGCTGGTGGCGCAGGCGCAGCAACTGGATGAAATGGAAGCCGTCGGCCATCGCGGCGAGCTCTTCTGCCGGCATGCCGATCCGGCCGCCGCCCTGGCGCAGGCGCTGCACGGTGCTGGTGGCCTCGACGCCGGTGCGCAGGGCCAGCACGCGGGCGGCGTCGACGAACAGGCGGGCGCCGAACTTCTTCAGGTCGATGGTACCCGGGTACTTGGGGTCATCGTCGATGACGAAGTCGCGGATCTTGCCCAGCGGCGGCGACACGTCTAGCGCGTTGGTGGCCATCGCCTTCAGGAAGGCCGGGTTGCCACCGGTCATCGACAGCAGCCAGTGGCGCAGCTTGTAGGCCAGCTTCTCGTCGCCGAACAGCACACGGAAGTCGAAGAAGATGGTGGCGTTGAGCAAGGCTTCGGGGTGGGGTTCGCGGATCCAGGTGCCGAAGCGCTCCCGCCATTCGTCGATGGTCAGGCACAGGTCCGGGTTGCTGGCCATGATGTTGCCGGTGCACAGCGGGAAGCCGCAGCTCGCCAGGTCGTTATTGACGTCGCGGGCGAACTCCAGCAGGCGCAGCTTGAGGGGTTCCTTGTCGGCCCATTCGGGCAGCACGTAGATGATCCCGTTGTCCTGGTCTGTCGATAGGGTTTGCTCATGACGGCCTTCGGATCCAAAGGCCAGCCACGCGTACTCCACGCCGTAAAGGTCGTGGCGGTCCAGGTTGAGTTCGATGATGCGGCGTGTCAGCGCATCGTTGAGGGCCGAGATGAACTGGGTCAGCTGCTCGGCGCCGATGCCCTGGGCCAGCAGGTTGAGGGCCAGCTGACGGATGTCCTGGCTGGCCCGCTGCAAGGCCTGTACATCAGCTGCGCTCTCTATGCTGGAACGGATCTGGCGCAGGCCGATGCGCTGCAGCGCGAACAGGTCGCGCTCGGAGATGACGCCCTTCAGCTTGTCTTCCGCATCCACAACCAGGATGTGGCGCACGCCGTGGGTGGCCATTTCGAGGGCGGCGTCGTAGGCGCTGGCATTGCTGCCCAGGGTGTGGGGCGGGGCGGTCATCACGTCGGCGATCGGCCGGGCCAGGTCGAAGCCGGGCAGCACGATGCGCTTCAGGATGTCGCTCTGGGTCAGCACGCCGACGGGCTTGTCGTCGTCTCCGGCGACCGCCATGCAGCCGACGCCGGCTTCCACCATTTTCTCCAGCGCGGTGCGCGTACTGAGCCCCGGCGGTACGAAGACCGGAGCCTTCTTGACCAGGCTGGACAGCGACGTGGTCATCGTCTGCTGCTCGGCGGCCCGCTGGGAGAACTGGATTTGCAGCTGCTCCCGCGACTGGTTGAGCAGGCTGGCGATGTAGCGCGTGCAGAACAGCTGGAAACTCGGGCTGATCTCCTGTAAGTGCAGGAAGTCGGCGGCCGGCAGCTGGAAACAGTAAGTGTCTTCCACCGCGAGGTAGCCGTTGGTGGATGGCCGTCCGGCGGAAATGGCGCCGATCGGGAAGCCTTCGCCGGGCCCCAGGGTCAGCGTGGCATATTCGGTGACCGCAACGCCCCCGACCTGACGGGCCTGCACCTTGCCGCGATACACGATGTAGAAGAAGCTCGGCGGGCCGTCTTCCGGCATCAGGATTTCCGAATCCGCCGGGTAGAAGGCGGTGGCCAGGCGTTCCCCCAGAAAATGCAGGGCTTCGCCCTCCATCCGGTCAAAGGGCGGATGGCGGCGCAGGAAGTCGAGATTGGTGCGGATCAGGGTATCGGGAGCGGTAGTGACCATAAGCGGGACGCAAGGCACGGATCAAGCCCGTGAATCTACCTTGCCCTTGCCCCCCGGTGATGATCTTGCGCAATAAATCGTTACTTTTGCACAGGTGGCGGCACCGGGCCGCCGGACGGCGGGCTGGGTGCCGGCCCGGCTACAATCGAGCCCGATTTGAGCCCGACTCCAAGGAGATGCCATGACTGTTCCGCTCTTGCCCGCCGTCGAGATCACGACGGCTCCCGAACCGACCCACGCGGTGATCTGGCTGCATGGTCTCGGCGCCGATGGCCACGACTTCGAGCCAGTGGTGGACGAGTTCGACGCCGACCGCCTGCCGCCGACCCGCTTCGTCTTCCCGCACGCACCGGAGCGCGCGGTGACGATCAACGCCGGCTACATCATGCGGGCCTGGTACGACATCGTGTCGATGGACTTTTCCGAGCGACGGGAAGATCCGGCCGGCGTGCTGGAGTCCGCCGCCCAGGTGGAGGCCTTGATCGCCCGCGAGAACGCCCGCGGCATCCCCGACGAGCGCATCGTGCTGGCTGGCTTCTCCCAGGGCGGCGCCATCGCGCTGCATACCGGCTTGCGCCATCCGCGGCGCCTGGCAGGCATCCTGGCGCTGTCTACGTATGTGCCGCTGGCCGATACGCTGACGGCGGAGGTGGCCGAAGCCAACCGGGACGTGCCGATCTTCATGGCCCATGGGCAGCATGATCCAGTGATTCCCTATGCTTTCGGCAAGAAGTCCGGCGACCTGCTGATGGCGGCTGGCTATCCGCTCGATTGGCATGGCTACCGCATGGAGCACAGCCTGTGCCTCGACGAGATCAGGGATATCGAAAGCTGGCTCGCCACCGTGCTGATGGGCTGACGGGCCTACCGCGCGCAAGGGCTCAGGGCGGTGGCGCCCAGGCGATTTTCGTGGTGTCTGCGATCCCGCCTGAGGGCGTCGATGGCACCAGCACTTCCTCGCAGACTGCCAGCCACGCGCGCGCGGCGTGGGACAGGTAGCGGCGGGGCTTCCAGATCAGCGCCACGTCCCAGTCGATGCCGGGGGCGGCGAGGGGGCGCACCGCCAGTTCGTCACCCACATTGAGGCGGGCCAGCAGCGGGGCGGGCAGGAAGGTGGTGCCGAGGCCGGCCGCGGCCATCGCGACGAGAAAATCCCATTGCCCGCTCTGGGCAGCAATGCGCGGTGTCAGGCGGGCCTCGTCGAAGGCGGCGCGCAGGCGGCGGGTCAGCGAGAAATCGTCGGGCAGCAGCACCAGCGGCTCGTCCTGCAGCGCCGCGATGCGGACTTCAGCGCTCTGCGCCCAGCGGGCATGGCGCGGCCCGACGACCAGGATTGGGTAGCGCCCGTAATGGCGGCTGTCCAGCTCCAGCCCCGGGTCGGCCGGCAGGATGGTGACGCCGACTTCCAGCTCGCCGCTCGCCACCTGCTGTTCGATTACCTGGCCGCCGTTTTCCTGCAGGGTCAGGCGCAGGCCGGGATAGCGCTCGCAAAACGCTTTCACCACCGGCGAGAACAGCAGGTTGATCATCGGCGGCATGCCGACGGTAAGTTCGCCGCGGGTGAGGGCGGTCAGGTCGGCCACTTCCCGTGACAGTTCCTGCATCACGCCAAGGGCTTCCTGGCCGCGGGCGAACAGGATGCGTCCTACATCGGTGAGGCGCAACTGCCGCCCTTCGCGGCTGAGCAGCGGCTGGCCGATCTCGTCTTCCAACTGGCGGATCATCTTGCTGACCGTCGATTGGGTGACGTGGAGCTTTTCGGCGGCCAGCGTGAAGCTGTTCTGGCGGACGGTTTCGATGAAATAGCGGAGCGCGCGCAGGTCCATGGATCATGAAAAAAGCGACTTGTTTCAAGTAGTTTAAGTCATCCAGTGACTTATTTCCGACTTCTATACTTCCACGCGAACTTGCCCGTCGAGGCGAGCCCAACAAGATTAGAAGGATCGGAGAAATAAGTATGTCCATGGACCGTATTCGCCTGCAGCGCCTGCGAGAGCGCATCATGTCGCCGGAAGAGGCCGCCCTGTTGTTCAAGGACGGCATGACCGTCGGCATGAGCGGCTTCACCCGCGCCGGTGACTGCAAGGCGGTGCCCTTTGCGCTGGCCGAGCGGGCCACCCGTGAGCCGCTGAAAATCACCCTGATGACCGGTGCGTCCCTGGGCAACGATATCGACAAGGTGCTGACCGAGACCAATGTCATCGCCCGCCGCATCCCCTTCCAGTCCGATCCGACCCTGCGCCGCAAGATCAACGCCGGCGAGGTCGCCTTCATCGACCAGCACCTGTCCGAGACTGTCGAGCAGCTGCGCTCCGGCCAGATTGCGCCGGTGGACATCGCCGTCGTCGAAGCGACCGCGATCACCGAGAACGGCGGCATCGTGCCGACCACCTCGGTAGGCAACTCCGCCAGCTTCGCAGTGCTGGCCAAGAAGATCATCGTCGAGATCAATGTGAAGATGCCGGAGGGCCTCGAGGGCCTGCACGACATCTACATCCCGACTTACCGTCCGCACCGCCTGCCGATCCCGCTGATCTCGCCGGAGCAGCGCATCGGCCTGCCGTACATCCCGGTCGACCCTGAGAAGATCGTCGCCATCGTGCTGACCGAGAAGGCCGACAGCCCGTCCAACGTGCTGCCGCCTGATAACGAGACCAACGCCATCGCCGGCCATCTGAACGAGTTCCTGTACCACGAGGTGAAGGCCGGCCGCCTGTCGCCGTCCCTGCAGCCGCTGCAGGCTGGTATCGGCACCATCGCCAACGCGGTGCTGCACGGCATGCTGGATTCCCCGTTCCGCGACCTCAAGATGTACTCCGAAGTGCTGCAGGACAGCACCGTCGAACTCCTTGACGACGGCCGCCTGACCTTCGCGTCGGCGTCCAGCATCACCTTGTCGAAGAGTGCCTACGAGCGCGTGCTGGGCGACATCGAGCGCTACAAGCAGCGCTTGGTGCTGCGTCCGCAGGAGATCAGCAACCATCCGGAAGTCATCCGCCGCCTGGGCCTGATCACCATCAACACGGCGCTGGAGTGCGACATCTACGGCAACGTGAACTCCACCCACGTGGGCGGCACGCACATGATGAACGGCATCGGCGGCTCCGGCGACTTTGCCCGCAACGCGCACCTGTCGGTGTTCGTCACCAAGTCCATCGCCAAGGACGGCAAGATTTCCAGCATCGTGCCGATGGTGTCCCACGTGGATCACACCGAGCACGACACCGACATCATCGTCACCGAGCACGGTCTGGCCGACCTGCGTGGCCTGGCGCCCCGCGAGCGGGCCCGCCAGGTGATCGACAACTGCACCGATCCTCTGTACCGGGACGCGCTGCGCGACTATTTCCTGCGTGCCACCAAGCGCGGCGGCCACACTCCGCACCTGCTGCAGGAAGCCTTCGCCTGGCACCTTCGCTACGAGCAGAGCGGTTCTATGCTCGACAAGCAGCCGGAACCGGCTTTCGCCTGATCGTCTTACCCCAAACCGGAGCGCGCGCAGGCCGCGCTCCCGGCTCCTTCGGCCGTCGATAATGCCCTTCGATCCGAAGTCCAGGTAGTAACGCCTGCATCTCCCCCAAGGCCAGCCCGCATTCCGCGTCCCTCTCCCCGCGGAATGCGGTGTTGGTTTTTTTATGTCCACTCGGTTGTCTTGATCATAAGGATCCTTGGTGGCGTGATCCGAGAGTGGCTTCCGTGAAATTCTGCGCAGTCGGGCACGTGCAAATCGCTGCCGGGCGGAATTTGTTTCTTAAGAATTTTTTAGGGTGGTCGTTATACACAGGGAAGAAGCACTGGAGCTTTAAAAAGGTGAGGGGGCAGCGATGCTGCACTCAGCCATTCGCAAGCCAATGTGCGCATGACAAACAACCCTAAGGGGAACGATCGTGGTTTCAACCGTAACGGGCATGACGACTGCGCAGATTGGTGCGCTGACGACCATTCAAATTGTGGCGTTGACGACGGCCGACATACAGGCCTTGACGACCACTCAGGTCGCAGCGTTTACGACTGTTCAGATTCCTGCGTTTGAAACGCGGGACATCGCCGTATTGTCCACGACCCAGATCTCACAGGGGATGACGACGGACCAGGTTGTAGCCCTGACGACTTCGCAGGTGCAGGCGCTGACGACGGCGGGTGTGGCGTCGCTGACGACGACGCAGGTCGCGGCGATGGAAACTACAGATGTCGCCGCCCTCAAGACCAGCCAGGTGGCAGCCCTGACGACGGCTCAAGTGCAGAGCGGCCTGACGACGGCGCAAGTGGCGGTGCTGACCTCAGCCCAAGTGGCGGCCCTGACGACGGCGCAGGTGCAGAGCGGCCTGACGACGGCGCAAGTGGTGGCGCTGACCACGGCGCAGGTGCAGGCGCTGACGACGGCGGGTGTGGCGGCGCTGACGACGACGCAGGTTGCGGCGATGGAAACCACGGACGTCGCCGCCCTTAAGACCAACCAAGTGGCGGCGCTGACGACGGCCCAGGTGCAGAGTGGCCTGACGACGGCTGAAGTGGTGGCGCTGACGACGGCGCAGGTGCAGGCGCTGACGACGGCGGGTGTGGCGGCGCTGACGACCACGCAGGTTGCGGCGATGGAAACCACGGATGTGGCGGCCCTCAAGACCAGCCAGGTGGCAGTCCTGACGACGGCCCAAGTCCAAAGTGGTCTGACGACCGCTCAAGTGGCTGCCCTGACCTCGGTCCAAGTGGCGGCGCTGACGACGGCGCAGGTGCAGAGCGGCCTGACGACGGCCCAAGTGGTGGCGCTGACGACTTCGCAGGTGCAGGCGCTGACGACGGCCGGCGTGGCGGCGCTGACGACCACGCAGGTCGCGGCGATGGAGACCACGGATGTCGCCGCCCTCAAGACCAGCCAGGTGGCCGCCCTGACGACAGCGCAAGTGCAGAGCGGTCTGACGACGGCGCAAGTAGTGGCGCTGACGACCGCGCAGGTGCAGGCGCTGACGACAGCGGGCGTGGTCGCACTGACGACCACGCAGGTCGCGGCGATGGAAACCACGGACGTGGCGGCGCTCAGGACCAGCCAGGTGGCAGCCCTGACGACGGCGCAAGTGCAGAGCGGTCTGACGACGGCGCAAGTGGCGGTGCTGACCTCGGCTCAAGTGGCGGCCCTGACGACGGCCCAAGTGCAGAGCGGCCTGACGACGGCGCAAGTGGTGGCCCTGACGACGGCGCAGGTGCAGGCGCTGACGACGGCGGGTGTGGCGGCGCTGACGACGACGCAGGTCGCGGCGATGGAAACC
>JAFEDJ010000068.1 GCA_018241685.1 Pseudomonadota bacterium | reverse complement strand
TCCCTCAGGTAGGCGTAGGGCTCATGCCCATTCAAGCGCGCCGACTAGATCAGGCTCATGATCGCCGCCGCGCGCTTGCCGGCGCGTAGCGAGCCGGCAAAGAGCCAGTTCTTGCGGCCGATGGCAATCGGCCGGATCTGGTTCTCGATCCAGTTATTATCGATCGGCACGTTCCCATCGGTCAGGTAATGGGTCAGCGCCGCCCAGCGCTTGAGGGTGTAGTCGATGGCCTTGGCACTGGATGATCCGTTGGGGATCTTGCCCCGACACGCCAGCAGCCAAGCCTTGAAGTCTTCCAGCAGCGGCTTCGCCTTGGTCTCCCGCAGCGCCTGGCGGGCAGCGGCGTCCAGTTCGCGCACCGCCTGCTCGATGGCGTAGAAAGCGGCGATCCGCTCCAGCGCCTCGCCAGCGATCTGGCTCTGCCCGTGTTCCTTCAACTCGAAGAACTTGCGCCGGGCGTGGGCCATGCAGCCCGCTTCCGTGACGCCTTGGGCGATCAAGGCTTTGTAGCCCGAGTAGTCGTCGCAGACGAGGGTGCCACGCCAGTCGCCCAGGAAGTCCTGCGCGTGCTTGCCGGCGCGGCTGTCGGCAAAGTCGTAGATGACCGCCCGGACCGGAGCGTGGGCGCCGATGCTGTAGGACCACAGATAGGCCCGGTGCGTCTTGCCGGCCCCCGGGTCGAGCATCGCCACCGGTGTTTCGTCCGCGTGCAGCACAGGGAAGGCGAGGAGTTCGTCCCTCAAGGCATCGACCAGGGGCTGAAGCTGCACGCCCATCTGGCCGACCCATTGGGCGAGCGTGGATTGGGGAACGGCGAGTCCCGCCCGGCCGAAGATCCCTTCCTGCCGGTAGAGCGGCAAATGATCCTGGTACTTGGCCACCAGCACCTGGGCCAGTAGGCCGGCGGTGGGGAGGCCCTTGTCGATCACGTGGGCGGACACCGGGGCCTGCACCAGGGTTTCGCACGCCTGGCAGACCCATTTGCCGCGGATGTGGCGCTCGACGCTGAAGACACCGGGGGTGTAGTCGAGCTTCTCCGCCACGTCCTCGCCGATGCGTCTCATCTGGCAACCGCAGGCGCAGGTGGTGCTGTCCGGCTCGTGGTGGATCTCGGTACGGGGCAACTCGGGCGGCAGGGGTTTGCGCTTGGCCTGGCCCTTGGCAGCAAGCGGTTTGCCGGAGAGCTGTTCAAGCGCCTCGGTCATCGCCGCCAGGTCGGCCTCGACCGTCTCCTCGAACAGCTGGGCCTGCTCCAGCGGCAGGCGCTCGGTCTTGACCCCGAAACGCCAGCGTTTGTGCAGCGAGAGCTCGTGGGTGAGCTGATCGATCTTGGTCTGGCGCCAGGTGAGCTCCCGATCCTGCGCGATGAGCAACTGGCGCAGGGTGTCGGCATCGAGTTCGTGGAGGTTGGCGGGAAGAACCATGCGCAGATCATGCCGCTGGGGCACGGATCCAGCCATCGGGACATCCCCCGATGGCTGGATCCGTCAAATCATCCGGATCGCGCCGTCGCCGCCCAATTGCTGCCAGGGCAGGCCGAGCACCAGCGCGTCGAACTGGGCCTGGGTGAGCGTGAGCGAACCGTCCCCCTCGGCCCAACGGAAGCGTCCCTGATGGAGCCGCCGGCAGGCGAGCCAGATCCCCTGGCCGTCGTGGACCAGCACCTTCATCCGGGTGCCGCGCCGGTTGGCGAAGAGGTAGGCGTGATGCGGGCGTGCCTCGCCGAAGACCCGCGCCACCTGGGCGAGGAGCGTGTCCATGCCGGCGCGCATGTCGAGCGGCGCCACCGACAGCCAGAGCGCCTCGACCCGGATCATCCGAGCCACTCGCGCAGCCAGGCTCCGCACGCGGCGGCCGAGGACGCCGGCCACTCGACCGTGACCGACGCAGCCCCCTTGCGCAATTCAATCCGGATCCGCGCATCAGGGCAGGAGGGAAGCTGCACCGGGACGAAGCCGCCCACCGGCTCGGAGGCCGCCACACGTAACGGCAGGCAGGACAACTCGGGCGGCGCGATGCCCCGTTCGCGCATCCAGCGCCGCAGCTGGTTGGCGTTGATCCTGTTGGCCAGGGCCACGCCGGCGACCGAGGCGCCGGGCTCGCCGCAGGCTTCGATCAATGATCGCTTGAACTCCTCGGAATGGGTTCGGCGGGGCTGCTGCGTGATGGTCATGGAAGTGTCCACTTCTAGTGTGTAGTGGACACTATGGTTAGCGAGCTAAGGGGCTGGCGGAAGATGGGTTAGCCGGGGGCTTACAAACCATTCGCTCTTCACGCCGAAGGTAAGCGCCCGGCGATCCCCTCTCGACCGAGCCTTAAGCTGAATCCGGCTGCCACCGATGCGGCAACAACTCCCCGATCCGACTCTGCGGCTGAGTCGGCAGGCGGGTGAGGACATCCTTCAAGTAGGCGTAGGACTCATGCCCATTCAAGCGCGCCGACTGGATCAGGCTCATGATCGCCGCCGCGCGCTTGCCAGCGCGCAGCGAACCCGCAAAGAGCCAGTTCTTGCGGTTATGCTGAACTCGACATAACCGCAATTATGTCCAGTCCGTCATTATGCTGAGCCGGCGGCGGCGGGCCGCCCGATCCGCGGCGCCCCACCCTGGTCGGCTGCACATAATCACAGCGCTTGCAGGAACGCCAACAGTGCATCGGTCGGCCGGTAGCGCGTACCTCGGGTTTCAGGAGGCGCTATCGCGGCCAAGGCGCGCTCCTTCATGGTCAGGTCCGCTTCGATGTAGCCATGGGTCGTCACCGGACTCTCGTGCCCGAGCCATAGGGCAATGACCGTCAGGTCGACACCGGCCTGCAGCAGGTGCATCGCCGTTGTATGGCGCAGCGTATGGGGCGAGATGCTTCGCCCCCTGAAGCGACGGGCACCGCGGTGTTGCCGTACTCACCGCCCGGGCAAGTCGCTCGGCGACGTTGGAACGGGTCATCGCCTTTCCCCATCGATTGGGCAGCAGCGCGTGGTCCTTCTGCAGGCCCGCAGACCGGAGCCAGTGCCGGATCTCCACGACGGTCTCCTTCCAGAGTGGCACGGTGCGTTGCTTCCGCCCCTTGCCATGCAAGCGTACCGACGGCGTGATGTCGAGTTCCAGGTCGCAGACGCGGAGTCGATGAGTTCAGAGACCCGGGCCCCCGTGTTGTAGAGCAACTGAAGCAACACGCGATCCCGGCGCGAAAATGGGGTGATTCAGGGTAATGGATAGGGGCTAGGAAGTGATAGGTTGAAAGAGATGTTCTCGATAAAATGATGTTGCTGAAGTGAGTTTTGGGCCTGAAATACAACGATGAATTCATTCCAGAAGTTGGAATTCAATGCGTCTGTTTTGAGCACGCCCCTGGGGTGTGTCGTTGTTTCGGATTGGATGGTCGGGGCCCGCGCCTATTGTGCTCAAACTCGTTATGGGAATTCCTTTGCTGCTGAGAAAACTGCGTACCGCATTGGCCCGGGCAAGGCTTAGTTCTATATTGGATTGACGGCCTCCTGCATTGTCAGTGTGTCCTATTATTTTTAAATTTTTTGCATTTGTCTGTTTTATGGCAAAAGCCATGTCATTAAGAATGGCCTGACCTGTTAATGTTAAATTGGCTGATCCACTTTCAAATTCGACGACCCGATTAGATAAGGCCTTATCCAGTACCTCTTGACGTGATTCTGAAACAGTAAGTGCGGTGGTGATTGTATAGTGTGGGCTCAGTGAGGTTGTGAGGGCCGTGGATATTTGCTGACGTTGTGCTGCGCTTTCCACATTCCCCTTCAGTGAAACTTGCGTTCCATTTACATATATTTGACCATTTTGAATCTGTTTTATATTGCTATTTAGTATTTTTTCTATATTTTCTGTCCATTTTGGAGGCGGAGATACCCCCCCAACGGAAATTCTATCGACTATGTTGTGCTCTCTATAGAGCTCTCGCAGTTTTCCGAGAATGGCTAGGCGGGTTGCCTCGTCGGCTACGTTGCCGGAGGCGACAACGTTGGAAGCATCCGTATTCTTGGTGGGGGAGGGGGCGATCTGTGACTTGTTGTCAGTTTGAGCTGTTGCGAGCGTTGTGAGTGCAGACAGCAGCCCAGCAGAAAACGCGTTGCGAATGGTCATGGTCTATTTTTTAAAAAAAAGCTTCCCTGAATTTCTTCACAATTAACTCAAGGCTCAGGGGCGGTTGAGCAAGGTAACTCGACAGTTTGAGTACTCTGTTGCCGTACTGATAGCTATGGTGGCGATCGATCCATGGTGGATCGATAAGGCATAGGGTCCTCTCACGGGGGGCGTATCCCATAAGCGCAGTGCATAGTGGATGGGCTGTAGCTCCATTAAATCCTATGAGCATTCGGGACCTAGCTGGATTTCTCTCAAGAACAATTTGTAATTCTATCGATGGATTTCGTATGAAGGCAGTAATTAGATAGAGCCATAGCCCAGCAATTTGCCAATATTCATTTTTCGCATTGTTTGGAAGGGGAATTTCCAACTCTTTTTCAATCGGCGGGTGCCCGCGTGTGAAAAGTTGCTGCATGAGGAGTCCTATGGCAAGGATTGTCCTGGCAATAGCCTCAGTTGTGTTTTGTCCCCCCAGGGCCGCTGACAATGCCTCCAAGGTCGTGTCACGCGCAAAATGACCAAGAGGGTCGTTGGCAATCGTTAAATCGAAGTCTCGGGCGCAGTCTAACTGGTCCAGTTTGTCCTGAAGTCTGTCCAGTTCCATTCCTGCCAAAGTCGAGTCCGCTAATTTGGAAAGGATACTGTAGCTATTTGCTAGGACTGACGGGCCGTACCGGAACAGACGTACATCATTTCTCTGAATGGTGGAGGCCGTCAGAAATGGAAAATGTCTACCTGACCTATCCTGGCTGGCACGCAGGCTTCCGATCAGGGTAAGCGTGCTTGTCGGACTGACAAAGGCGAAGTCGATCGCTCCGGTGCCGTTATAGGTGGATTTCCAGTTCGGCGTCTGGCATAGCTGCTCCATTGATCTCGCAACCCAGTTGTCGAGAAGGCCGATTAGCTTTTGGCTTCCTCTCCCGTACACGAAGTCAGCATGCAGAGGGGTTTTGCCGAAATATGTAGCATTGTGGTTCGTCACCTGCCACCCTCTGACGGAGCCTGGGGGACGGTCGCCCGAGTGATCGCGCTGTCCGGAAGTGTGAGGCCGCCGAGGCCTCGCTGACCTTGGGTTGTTGGTGAGGATCCTTGCGCTTGCGTATTGCTGATGACTTTCAGATCGATGCTGACTTCGGTCCCCTCATTTTTCCAGCTCAGACGGAAGCTCCCGTCAGGTTGTTTGCTGCGTTGCGCGGCGTTGATCATCTTCTCCAGTCCGAATCGACCAGGGTGGTTGACAGTGTCCAGGGTTTTCCCGTCATAGGTACTTACAGTGATCTTTGCGCCAGGCGCATTTGAAGTGCCTGGCCATGTGAAGCTGGTCCATTGAGGCGCACCGTTACGGTAGGTGAGCTTCTGCCCATCTATTTCTAGTGTGTAGGAGGTTAGGCCCGGTGATGGCTGAGGCCTTAGCATGAAGACCGTCTGGGTTTGTAGTGCGCCACCTTGCCCGGTATCGCTTGCCGCACCGCCTTCGAGGGGAGAGACCCATTGGGCGAATCCGGTCATGAATTCGGGCTGCAACGTGAGGCCCAGATCGCCCCAGGTGCGGGGGGTGATGGTGCTACCGCGACGAACGACTAGAGACCCTATGGTAGCTTCCACGTACTTGGAGATAGCACCATCGGGACCGAACATCTGGGCAATCTCCGCGGGGGATGCCTCTATGCCGGCCTTTGGAGAGAAGGGATATTTGATTGCCAACCGGCGCGTGAAAGGTTCGTAGACTTGCGCCACCCATGTCTTATTAAGATCTTCCGTTGCTGGTTTGATAAGTGCGGTGTAAGTCTCCAGTAAAGGGCGGAGCAGGAGCGGGCGTAGGGTCGTCCTCTGGCTTTCAGGGATTCCTGTGAGCATCTGCTCATCGACAAACTTGAGTGTCTCTGCCAATTCCGAGTTGCCGCCGTCCAGGGTTTCCCGCATGACCTTGAGTGCTCCGGGGCCAGGATCGCCTTGATTCTTCAATTCGTTTAAACGGGAGCGAATCTTGGATAGTTGCTTGAGATAAGTCTCGAGAAGCGACTCTCCCCCATCTCGGGGGGCAGCAAGGCGATCGATGGCTGAGAACTCTCTAGCTACTGCACCTAGAACGGGCTCTGTGGTCTTGGGAAGTGCGCCGCTATCCAATGTGATCTGAACTGGAGCGATCTGCAGAACAGATTGTCTGAACCATTCCACGACACCACTCTGGGCTTTCTGTAGTGCGACGTGGGTTAGTTGCGGATTGTCCCAAGCGGTTTGTTCAGAAATAGTCCTCAGTAATTTTCCGATTGGGGATATGTTGGGGGCGCCGAGACGTCCCATTGCGGTTACAGCCTCCGGAAACGTGGGGAAGGGCGTGATGCTGATGCCCAGAATGAACTGTTTCCATTCCTCGGTGAAGTCGCGTTTGTACATCGCCGTTAGCGCCTTCTGGATTTGTTCAGGGCTGCCTTCCAGCGTGAGGTCATCTTTATTGGAGCTTTGCAAAACCCAATCCGCGCTTTCTTGGGCGTTAGTTGCTGCGTCCTTGATCGCCGGCTGGACGTAATCCTTCCACGCTTCTGCTGTCACGGCTCCTGAAACCACGCGACTACCGCTGATTAGAGGGGCGTTGTCTGCGCCTACGATACTAGCGACGCTCATTGGGGCGAAGCGTGTTGAAGCCCTTGCACGTATTTCGCCATACACGCGTTCGGCGGCGGGCATTCCGCGGACTACCCGGCGTAATTTTTCGCGCACGCCATCAACCAGCGCGAGGTTGTTGCTGATCGTTGGCCAGTCGTATGCGCTTGCATGTTCTAGATGGAAAGATACGATGCGACCGGCCAAGGTGATCATCTTCTCCCTTTCCATCGCGCCGCGGTTGGCTTCGAGCCAGCCGCGCCAGAAGCGGGTGATCTGGTCTGAAAGATGTCCAACGTCGATGTGTTCGTGGCTCGAT
Source organism: Pseudomonadota bacterium (assembly GCA_018241685.1). Taxonomy (GTDB): domain Bacteria; phylum Pseudomonadota; class Gammaproteobacteria; order Burkholderiales; family Rhodocyclaceae; genus Zoogloea. The sequence continues at coordinate 66,716 of JAFEDJ010000068.1, read as the reverse complement.
AGCATCAGATAAGTTTTCAGGGCGTTGTAGCTGTCTTCGATATTGGATGCATTTGCGCTCTTGTATTGAGTGGGGGCATGCATTGCTACTGCCTGGGCTTGGGGGGAGGCGATATTCTCGTGTCGGTTGACCTCAGCTAGGAAGTTCTCCAGGGCATTCTTGATAGGGAGCAACATGACTGCCGAAACGCCGGCGAAGTATTCCTCGCGCAGCTTGTCGGCCATTTGCTCACCGCGGTAGAGGCCTAGTCCGAGCGCTAAAGGGGGATGCTCGTTAAAGCGTTCTAGTTGAGCAAGTCTGTCCTGAAGGATTTCCAGCGCTTCGAGGCGGGATTGCAGGTCAAATCGACCATCTTGAATCTTGACAGCCTTGGCAAGATCCTGTTCGACGTTCTTGAGCAGGCTGAGATTGTTCATGTAGGACCAACTCCAACCGGCCAGAGCTGCCCCGAGAACTACGAGGCTTCCAACGATGGCAGTTTGACGCCACAGATAATGCGCCCGGGTTGTGTGTTGACGAACTAGATTGCGATCAGAAAATATGACTTCTGAGAAAAGTTGTTTGAGAAAATATCCTTGAGCTGTGCTTTGGGCATATGAGTTCGTGGGTTGCGCTGACAGCCCGAATTCTCGAGCGACGCGCTCGCTGGATAAGGCTGATGTGTCTTCGTTTTGAATAGCCGAAGTGAGGTAGAACCCGCGGAAAACCGGTTGAAATTGGAACGGGTTCTCTTCAAAGAGCGTTGCAATAAATGCGCGTAAAGCTGGCTTTATCGCGGCAAATTCGGCGGGGAAGGTGAGTAGTTCCGGAATGGGGCTCTCACTGTAACTGTGTGACAGGCGTGCGACACTTGCCGTTCGCAGGCCGAGATAGAGTTCGTCGAAGCGCTTTTCGAAGAGAGGCATGACGTCTTGCCCGCCTGTTGCATGTTCATAAGGAAACGTCGCACCCCAGACGCGATTCCGTTCAATCCAGTCCAGATCAGAGAAGAAATGGCAGAAGCCGGGAAGCAAGTCTGCTTTCGTAAAAAGTACGTAGACCGGGGCGAAGACCTCTAGCTGTTCCGTCAATTCCTGCATGCGTTGCCGAAGGTCTTTGGCGAGGTTCAGCGCGAACTCTGGTTCAGAGTGGATCAATTCGCCTATGCTCACCGCAACTAGAATTCCGTTGATTGGGGCTCTGGGACGGTGCTTCTTTAACAGTCCCAGAAATCCGAGCCACTCCGCGCTGTCCTCTTCACGGACGCTGTAGCGGCCGGCCGTATCGAGCAGGATGCCTTCCGTAGTGAAGAACCAGTCACAGTTCCGGGTCCCACCGATACCCTTGATGACGGCTTGGCCACCGTCGTCGAATGGGAAGTGCAATCCTGAATTGACGATTGCGGTGCTCTTGCCCGCTGCGGGGTTGCCTATGGTGATGTACCAGGGGAGTTCGTAGAGGGCTTCGGAGCCGGATAACTGGCCGAGCTTTGAGGCTTTTATTTTCTTGATGGCATCCTGCATGCGCAGCTTCAGGGCGTCCACCCGCTCGGGGTCCGTATCGTCAGGAGAACGTGAGGCTTCTCCCTGATTCTCGAGCATCTCACTGAGATCCGTACTTGCGCGTCGAGCCATACGGTGCTGGCGTATCAACATGCCTATCCAGATGGCAGCAAGCAGACCGCATGTGAAGATTACCCATCGCATGGGAAGTTGGAGCAGCCAGGCTCCCAGCAGTAGTGTGAGAGCGAGTAGCCAGATACCCAGAAATGAAAGAGTCTGGTGTCTGGTGATCAGGTTTCGGAATAGAAGCATCGTTTGGTTTTGTTGGTCACTCTGAGAAGATTTGTTGAGATCTGCTTCCTAACGAGCAGCCTGACCGAGGACATTCTTGCGACGGAGCTCCACATGGCCGAAATCCCGAAGTTGCCATCGTCCGCCCCAGGTGAGTCCAAGTTCTTCAGCGACCTGCCCATATAGCTCATAGCCACGCATGGCCCACGGGGCGCGTTCCGAAATGACAATCTTCCCATCTTTGAAAAACGCGCTGTCTGCCGCCAAGCCGTATTGGTGGTAGCTCATGTTGGCCTTGGCCTTGGTGACATGGCCGCCCTGGTCGAACAATTGTGCCTGTCGCTCAGGACTGCGGTAGCCTTCCACCAGTGCCATGCGATACCCATGTCGTTCTTCCATCAAGCGAAAAACGATTAGCAGGCGTTGCGTGAATTCCGGGTCAAGCAGTTGCCAGTTGCGGCTGGCATGGACTACGTCGGGTCGGATGCTCTCTATTTCCTGTGTCGCAAACACTTCGGGAGGAAGTGGCGGTGGAGGAGTCAGGCGTTCCCCTTCGAGCAGCGCAGAGACCTGTGGGGCGGTGAATTGCCCGATGCTATCGAACTCGAAGACCTTGGAGTCGTTCAGACTGAGAATCATCAGCGATGGCGCTGTCAGCATCAGCGTGACTCCTATGCTGTGGATGGGGTGGCTTAATGCGGTCTTGATCAATCCCAATGGTATTAAGTCCCTTTTGCGCCGAGCGAGGAGGCGGCGGCGATGTGTACAGGACCTAAGCAGAAGTGTCTTGCTGCGATCTCGTTTTTTGCCCAGAGCAGCCCATAACCGGGGCCGCGGCCCCGGTAGAACGAATAGGGCTACTCCGACTGCGATGAGCACGAAGTAGGTAAGCACGCTGTACAGGATCACGTGGGAAAGCCTTGGGTGACGTGTGCTGGCTCGAGGGGCGTGATCCCATGGCGCTGACGCAAGGTGTGGTTGTCAGTAGTACAGGCTGAGAGTCGCATTTTTTATGGCATAGTATATAAAATACATGACATGCGAATTTTTTTGGTATTTTATCGCAATGTTTGATTATGCCAATGGAAAATTTCTGATGATGGGCGAAAAAAACGAGAGTGTTCGGGGGGAAGGGCTAGGCGCTGGCTCTTCAGTAAGGATCCTGAGCGATTTGAATTCCTCTGGAAGCGTTCGAGCTTTGTCTCCAGAGTTGCGGGCAAGAGCTGCCTGGCTTGCCGGGATAGGGGGGCTTGCTGTCGGGATTGCTGCGGGTGGGGTATGGATCTGGCGGGACGGGGCTGACCCGACCGATGCCAAGGGCGAGCGGGCAGTTATGATCAGGCAAGGGGTACGGCAGGGGCTTGAGAGGCGTGTCGAGGCCGATTTGCCGAGAGTTGAACGAGGGCCGCATATGGAGTCTCCTGTTCCCTCGACCCCTCTAAGTTCCGTGAGGGGGGCTGGGGCCGTTGGGCCCGGTACTGACCGGGAGGGCTCGCCCATGCCATCCGGAGATGCAAAGTCTGTCGTTGCTGGAGCAGAAGGAGGGCGAGAAGTGAGTCCTGCGGATGGACGGCTGTCCACTAATGCAACGGTTAGGTGGAAAGAGTCGCATCGTGTTTCAGTACCCAGACCGGGTGTGTGGCTGAGGGGGAGGAAGAAGGCTACCCGGCGATCAGCTGAAGCGGGCAGGCTGCCGGCCAAAAGACAGGAGGTGAATGTTGCGGGCGGGCCTGTTACCAAACCGGGCCCAACAAAGTACGCTCCGCGATCCGAACGCGATGTCGATATCATTACAGCGATCGTCAAATAGCCGTAGTAGTCCAGATTACTGTTGCCGAGAGGCCGTGCCGACACAGCTACGGCAGGATCACGGTCAACGTGGGGCTGCGCTGTGGAGGCTCAATAACGTTGGCGTATGCGCTCAGGGACGACGATACGGTGTCCTGGCCGAGAAACAGCAGGCCCGCGTAGGCGAGCAGGCCGCATAGCGCCAGAGCGGATGCTACGATCCACGTAGGAATCTCCTGGCGGATCGAGTTGATGATGTTGTCGGGCCGTGCCCAGTTGGGGGCAAATCCGGCGGGCTTGCCTTTGATATGTCTGATCTGATCTCCGAGTTGCGATATCAGATATTGGAGCTTTTCCGGGCCTTCAAGAACGTAACGTCCTTTGAATCCGATCAGCAGGCACATATGGAAGACTTCAAGTGCCGCGATGCGTTGCGCGCCACTATTGCGCGCCTGCTCCAGCTTGTCGAAAAAGTGCTCTCCAGCCAGTTGTTCTCCGAACAGAAGCAGCTGAAGTGGGCGGCGTTCCCAGGTTTCCCTGATTTGATTTTGTGTGGACAGGATGAATTCGTCGACGACTGCACAAAAGGCATATTGCGTGTCGACGATGTCGTTGTTGCTGAAGTTGAGTTTCCTGGCTTTGTGTTCGAAGGTTCCCAGCAGTTCTTGTAGCGTGCTTGAAAACTTGCTTTCATCTTTGGGCAGGCAGCCCATGCGAAGCAGTATCAGCAAGTGAAAGCCGTCGTATAGCAGGTCGACCAGAGTGTGAGTACCGGATACCGGCTGGTTGTAGGTGGTGGGCTGAGCGGCTTCGGCAAAGAGGCTGGGTATTGAACTCATGATATGACTGCAATCATCTCGATGCTGAGATCTTGGTAGCTCTCAGGGGCGTAAATCATGACGGACTGTGCTTTGAGCATCCGCTCATAGAGGGGGCCGTGCCCCTCGAGGGCAAAGTAGCAAGCGCCTGGTCGTACGGGGATGGCTGCGGGGACTTGTGCTGCGTGAATGAGCCGTACGCCGGCCATGGCGGAGAGCACCAGCTTCTCCACATCATCGGGTGCCCCTACCTTTAAGCGGAATGGGATGGATTCGATGATTTCGGACTGCGGATGAGCCGCGCTGACAGACAGGAAGAAGCGCGTTTTTTCATCGATTTTTTCGGAATCCAATTTCCCTGTGTGAAACGCAGGCTTCGGGCGTGCAAGCGCGATGGCGAAGTACTGGGTCGAGATCACAGTGTCCAGAAGCTCCCGGATCAGAGCGTCGAGACAGGTAAAGCATGGGCCTGGATGGGCGTGATCGTAGCTTGGCAGGTCGTTGAGCGTGTGGTGACGTGAAAACGTCAGCAATCCGCCTGCCAGTCGCAGTAACTCCTGGAAAAGACGCTCTGGATGGGTTTCCGGGTTGCGCAGTACGTGGGTTAGTGCGGCACAGGCTGAGTTGGCTGTGTGCAAGAGCCAGAACGAGGCGATGTCGCCGGAGCGAAACTCGATGATATTTTTCGAAGGTTCCCTGTGCAGGCCGTACAGGGCATCGACCTTGGCGAGGAGTGCATCAATCTGCCGTCGAAGCATGAGATGGAGCCTGGCGTTGCTTCGGAGGCTGACGGATGGGGGAATGAAGCTTGGGTCCATTTCGAAGCCATTGCTTGACGTTCTGCTAATCCGGATAACCGGAAGTGTCTGAAACAGGTCATTGGGTTCGTTTTTCCGCCTGATCTGCGTGATTTTGCTTAAGCGGGAGATGTCAGCTTCCGTTGCATCCGAGAACAGATCTTGTGTTTCCGTTGAGATGACAAGATATCGGGCGTCGCTGCCGGTGGCGAGATCTTGCGCGCAATTGCCTCCCTGGGGATTCAGATGCCGTATAGCGATATGAAAAATCATACCTTCGTCATCAATGGTCATGTCGTTGAGGGAAAGAGGTGGGGGAAGCTGGTCGATATCCGGAGCAAGTAGTGAATCACCGTTTGAGAACATCGCATCAATTTGGGTGAACCGCAGGACTCCATTGTGTAGTGCCTCCTTGTCCAGTCTCAGTTCCCTGACCCCCCAGGCATATGGGTTCGCCGCCAGCAAGGTGCGTCGGTTCATTGCATCGGTATAGATGTCCTGTTGTTGAAAATGTTGGGGGCGGAGGAAGAGTCCTTCGCCCCATAGCGGTTGTGCTTGATTCATTTTTCGGGATTGCCTATCGGTTGCATTGAACGCCTACAAGGGAGTTGGCAGATCTGCTGCCAGGCTCGGGAATCTGGGTGGCAGAACTTGTTGTCAGGGCGCAAGCGTGAGCTCCAACGACGATTTCGGTCGTCGTGTTCGGATCGAAGGCGAGTTTCCATCTCCCCGTATATGGCGCGCGAAAGAGCCCCGCGATGCCTATCGCTGTGGTCTCCGGGGGGCTTCGGAGTTGCAAGGTGTGGGTCTTGCCCGGTAGAAGGATGAGTTCGCGGGTTGAGATCAAGTCTTCCCCCAGGCCCTCTTTTTCGCCTTCTGGTGTTACCAGCTGTTCATATGTAAGCGTCTTCAGCCGCTCTGTGGAGCGAAGTGAGTAGACCCGGACAACTAGCGATAGGGGTTTGCCTTCGCGGGATGTGTTGAGCTGTTCTCCGGCATGGATTCTCAGTGGAATCTCGTTTGGTGGTTTGTTGCCTGCAGCTCTGTCGGTCAGCTTTGCTGTACTCAGCGCAATGTCGAGAACGCTGCTTGCAGCTTGTACAACCGCCGTGCCCCCACAGCCTGCGAGGAACATACAGGTCACGAAGGTCGCAAGGCGAGCCGGATGGAGGGGGATGCTGCAGCGCATGCGGTCTAGTTCTTCAAATAATCCATATTAAGTATTGTAACGCCATAGTCATATGTATTACTATGCCTTTGGTATCTTTCTTGGGGCGTGTTGGCTCTGTCCTTCTTGAATGGATGTCTATGTGGAAAAGAAGATCTTTTGAATCGTTTGTGCTCATCGGTCTGCTGTCAGGATGTGCATCGACGCCGCCGTCGTTGAAGCCCCAGGAGTTCAACGCAGTGCTCGAAGTGTCTGGCAAGTCCGTGGACTCCTTGCTGCAGCAAGGCAGTCAAAAGGAAGCGATCCAGCTCCTAGATGACATGTCACGCCGAAATCCTGACAGGAAGGAGCCGTGGGCTCGAAAGGCCAAGATCTACTTTGATGCCGGAAATTATGCTCAGGCTATTTTTGCTGCAGAGGAGGTGTTGCAGCGGGATCCGGCAGAGCGCTCGGCTAAAGTGATTCGTGCCGTGGCCGGACTGCGGATCGCGGGGCAGTCGTTATACGAGCTTCGGAGTGACACGGAACTGAAGGGAAGTGCGCATACGGACGCGGTCGGGCTCGTCAAAGTAATGCGGGAAACCTTGGGTGAGGACGTCCTAGTTCCTCAGGCTGATCCCAGACGAGAAGTGCGTTCGGTCAGGTCCAAGCCTCCAGTAGCCCCTGCGGTGCGGCGCAAGGCAGGGGGAGAAGGGGACCCTCGGTCGGCTGCGGCGGGCGGGAACCCTTTCGATGCGTTGAAATAAGCGATCGTTTTCTCCCTCCCGAATGATCGGGTCCGATAACTACCGTAGGAATACAGCCGTGGCAAAAAAAGAGAGTATTCAGAAACAGCTGCAAAGGGTACGGCCTCCAAGAGTGCAGCTTACCTACGACGTCGAGGTGGGCGATGCCATTGAAATGAAGGAGTTACCTTTCGTTGTCGGTGTACTAGGCGATTTTGCTGCTCAGTCAAATGTGCCGCAAGGAAAAGTGCGTGATCGGAAGTTTGTCAATGTGGATATGGACAACTTCGATGACGTGATTGCTTCTATGGCTCCGCAAGCGAGTTTCAAGGTCAAGAATGTTCTCCAGAAGGATGGTGGAGAACTAGGGGTGCAGCTCACCTTCAAGAAGTTCGATGACTTTCGTCCGGAATCCGTTGCACGGCAGGTCGAACCTCTACGGAAGCTGCAGGAGGCCCGTGCCAAACTGGCGGATTTGCGCAACAAGCTTGCAGGTAACGAAAAGCTGGAGGATCTGCTCAGTGAGGTATTGGCTAATACCGAAGATCTGAACGCCTTGAAGGTCAGAGCCTCCGAGGAGGGGCAATAATGGCTGCACCTCAACTCGTGGCGACTGAATTCGGGGACGGTGCTGAGTTTAGCCTGTTGGACCGAATTGTAGAGGAAAGCAAGGTCGCCCAGTCGGCGAACGAGAGGGCACGCGCAAAGGACATCATTGGGGAATTGGTTCGCCAGGTTCTGGAGGGCGAAGTGATCGTATCCCAAAATCTGGCTGCCGCCATTGATACGAGAGTGGCTGAGTTGGATCGGCTGATCTCTGCGCAACTCAGTTGTGTCATGCATGCGCCGGAGTTCCAATCTCTGGAGAGTGCTTGGACCGGGTTGTACTACTTGTGTAAGAAGACATCCACGGGGACGCACCTCAAGATCAAACTGTTCAACGCGAGCAAACGAGATCTGGTCAAGGACTTCAGATCGGCTATCGATTTTGATCAAAGTGCGCTGTTCAAGAAAGTCTACGAAGAGGAGTTTGGAACCTTCGGTGGTGCGCCGTTCGGAGCTCTCATCGGACAATTTGAGGTGACTCGCCAGCCCGAAGACATGTTCTTCATCGAACAGATGTCTCATATTGGGGCCGCGGCGCATGCACCTTTTATCACGGCGGCGGCTCCCCAGATTTTTGGTCTGGACTCTTATGTGGAACTTGGTAAGCCGCGTGATCTGGCAAAGATCTTCGATACAGTGGAATACGCGAAATGGAAATCGTTCCGTGGCTCGGAAGACGCGCGCTATGTCGGCCTGGTGTTGCCGCGCTTCCTTGGACGTCTGCCGTACAACCCGATTGATGGGTTGGTGACGGAAGGATTTAACTACGTCGAGGACGTGGACGGCGCTGATCACGACAAATACTTGTGGTGCAACGCGGCTTTTGCCTTTGCTGCGCGGCTCACCGATGCCTTCGATCAACACGGGTGGTGTGCTGCCATCCGGGGCGTCGAAGGGGGCGGGTTGGTGGATGATTTGCCGACACATACTTTCCGGACGGATGACGGTGAGGTCGTCCTGAAGTGCCCGACGGAGGTGTCGGTAACGGACCGCCGGGAGAAGGAACTGAACGATCTGGGGTTCATCTCGTTGGTCCATTGCAAAAATACCGATTACGCGGCGTTCTTCGGCGCTCAGTCAGCCCAGAAAGCCAGAAAGTACGATACGGATTCCGCCAACGCCAATGCGACCTTGTCGGCCCAGTTGCAATACATCTTTGCGGTCTCGCGGATTGCCCATTACATGAAAGCGATGATGCGGGAGAAGATCGGCAGCTTTGCGACTGCGGCGAATATCCAGAGCTATCTGCAGCGTTGGATCGATAATTACGTGACGACTGACGATTCCGCCTCGCAGGAAACCAAGGCGCAATTCCCGCTGAGAGAAGCCGCGATTGAAGTCAGCGAAATACCCGGCCGACCGGGGGCATACCGTGCCGTTTCATTCATTCGTCCCCATTTCCAGCTGGACGAATTGTCCGTGTCATTGCGTCTGGTAGCAGAACTACCGAACGGAAAGAATTGACCTTATCAACGTGAAAGGCGGAGGCAGGAATGAAGGACATCTACATCGAGTTCAAGGGCAGCGACATCAAGGGCGACTCCCGGGATACCAAGCATAAGGACACCGTCGAGGTGTACAGCTGGAGCCACACGATGCGCCAACCGAAGTCTGCCACGGCTTCGGCCGCCGGAGGGCATACCGCGGAGCGCGTGGAGCACGACGAAATGGTGTTCACAAAAGACATCGACGGGGCCAGTCCGAAGCTCTATCAAGCCTGTTCGTCGGGCCTTGTCGTGAACGATGTCATCATCTATTTCTATCGCGCATTTGGCGGAAAGAATACCACCGGAAATCCGTCGGCGACCCAGAACCGGCACCAGTATCTGAAGATCGAGTTGAAGAACGTGATCGTCGCGTCCGTCTCGCCGGTTGTTGCGGAGGAGGGGATTCCGAAGGAGAGCTTTACCCTCAAATACTCGGCTGTGAAGTGGACTTACGATGAACTCAATATTGATGGGACCAAGTCTGGCAAGGTGAACATCCAGGGTGCCTGGAACCTCGCCAAGAACACTCCCAATCTCACGTAACACATATTGGGGGCGCGGAGAGGGATTGCTATGGCAAATGGATTCGAGCCATCCCTGTTCGATAAGTTGTTCGAAGAGTTGCCTGGTGTGGCCGCGCATCGACGATACAGCTTGGTGCAACTCATAGATGGCGTGGCACGGGATCTCGAGGCGCTTCTGAATACCCGGATTGTCGTTGAAGATTTGCTGCACAAGGATTGTCCGTTGGCCGCTCGCTCAGTAATCGGTTTTGGGCTGGCGGACTTTGCCGGCCTGAACTTGGTCAGCGTCCATGACCGGCGCCAGATATGCAGTGCCATCAAGGCGGCCATCAATGCCTATGAGCCACGTCTCAAGGATGTGCGGGTCGAACTCGAGCCTGAGCACAAGACCGTAAATGCGCTGCTTTTTTCAATCCACGCCATGCTGGTCGTGAGTTTTGCCGAGGAGCGTGTTGCCTTTGATGCCACGTTGCAGCCGACTTGCCTGCAGTATTCCGTGAGTCAGCGATCGATGCGGACGAGGGCTTGAATGAAGGATCTACTGCCTTATTTCGAACGCGAACTCGCCTTTCTGCGCAATCATGGCAGGGCGTTTGCCGAACGTTATCCAAAGGTCGCTGCGCAGTTGTCGTTGTCGGGCGATGGTTGCGAAGATCCGCATGTGGAAAGGATGATCGAATCCTTCGCATTGTTGACGGCCCGGGTATCGAAGAAGATCGAGGATGGCTATCCCCAATTCACCGAGGCGCTGTTGAGCGTCCTGTATCCTCACTATCTTCGTGCATTTCCGAGCTGCGCCATCGCCTGCTTTTCCCCTCCGGAGCAGGATGCATCTGCGGATTCCCTCCTCGTCCCAAGGGGCACGGAACTCCAGTCCAGGCCGATCAAGGGGGTTGGGTGTCGTTTCAGGACAGCATGGGATCTTGCTGTTCTGCCTGTTTCCGTTGCTGATCTGAAGTTTGATCCAGTTGGGAGTGCTCCCGCTGGTGTCCTGCTGCCTGTGGGGTGCAATGCCATTTTGTCGTTTGCCCTGCGGTTGGAGGGATCGTCGGAAGGTCGCGCGATTAATGACATAGGAAAGTTGCGTTTCTATATTGATGCCGAGCCCTCGGTCGCGTCGGCACTACGGGATGCGTTGTTCCTGAACCGCCTGAAAGTCTACGCGGAGGCCGATGATTTCCGTTGGGAAGCGGTTTCGAAGGAGATGCTTGGCGAGGTTGGTTTGGTGGCCGATGAGGCGCTCATCGAGATGCCTCCGTCGGCGCACGAAGCCTATCGATACTTGACCGAGTATTTCTGCTTTCCTGAAAAATTCAATTTTTTCGATCTGGATCTGCGTAGCCTGCCTCCATCGATTCACGGCAGGGAGCGGATCCGCCTGCATGTGGCATTAGGGGGCTTGCGATCTGACGGTGACCGATCGCGTTTGCTGAAGACCTTGGCAACGCACAATCTGCGCTTGGGGTGTGTGCCTGTTGTCAATCTGTTCAAGCAGTGTGGAGACCCCATTCGCGTATCAGGGCAGACGTCCACCTACCCGGTCGTGGCTGACGGGCGTCGGCCATCGGCATATGAGGTGTACTCGATCGACAGTGTGCACCGGGTGCGTCAGACCCCCGAGGGTGAGTCGATCGTGGAGTTTCGTCCTTTCTTCTCCCTGCGGCACGGGGAAACGCCCGACGTGCATGGCCATTACTGGTTTGTGCAGCGCGACAGCATGGTTGCGGAAAGTAGTCCCGGTTTCGAAACGCTGTTGTCGGTGGTCGATACTGATAGCGATCCGTTTCAGCCCAAGAATGATGTCCTGAGTCTCCGGCTTACCTGTTCGAACCGGGAGTTGCCGACTCTGATGTCCTGGGGCGGGACGGATGGAGATCTGCTCCTCGGGGGCGGTTCTCAGGCGGTCGTCGTGCGCCTGCTGAAAAAGCCTTCGCACCCCTGGCGTTTCGATCACCATGGCGATGCCCAATGGCGTCTCATTTCCCATCTCTCCCTCAACCACCTCTCCCTGACCGGGAGTGGCCTCGCTGCATTCAAGGAAATGCTGGCGCTGTACGACCTGCCGCGGACTGCGACGTCCCGCCGGAGACTCGAGGGGCTGCTGTCCATCGACCGCCAGGAAAAAACCATCTGGATGCAGGGTAAGCCGTTCGCGTGCTTTGTCCGAGGCTTCGAGGTTCGTTTGAGCATAGATGAGTCAAGTTTCGTAGGGAGCGGTCTTCATGTCTTTGCATCCTGCCTGGACCGTTTCCTGGGTTTGTACGTGGGCCTGAACAGCTTCGTTCAGCTGGTGATCCTTTCGGGCCGAACTGGGGAGGAATTGATCCGATGCGCGCCTCGCAGCGGCAATTCGGTCCTAGCCTGATTGAGCATAGTCAGCAGGAGCCTGCGGCATACGAGTTCTTCCAACTCGTACGTACATACGAGCTGCTTTTCCGGAAGAAGGGCGGTGATCCGGTGTCCGAAAGGATCCTGTTCCGTAACTCCCTGCGTTTGGGGTTTGCGCCCAGCCAGATCGATGGGATATCCATCTCCTTCACGGGGCGTGACTCCAATCCCGACATCGAACGCATCGAAATCACGCCTGGCTTCATCGGCATGCTGGGGGTGAGCGGCACGCTGCCGCTGCACTATACGGAAAGGGTTATCGAACGGGAGCGGCATGGTCCTGACGTCGCGGGGCGGGCATTCCTCGACATCTTTGTGAATCGTGCCGTTGGTCATTTCTATCGCGCATGGAAGAAATACAAGCTTCCATATCTCTACGAGACTGATCGCCGGAACCATTTCCTGCCGCAGCTGCTGTCTCTGCTTGGACTCGGTCAGAGCGCACTTCGGGAACGCCTGCATCGAAAGACCGGGCAGATCAATGACGAGTCCCTGGCTTTCTTCGCCGGCCTTCTCCGGCAGCGTCCGGTATCTGCCAGTACCTTGAGACAGGTTCTGGGCGCGTATTTCCAGGCGGATGTCGCAATCGAGCAGTTTGTCGGGCGCTGGTATGAGGCGCCTGCTGGCCAGCGCTCTGCATTGGGCGGGTGCAACGCGGTGCTCGGAGTGAACACCTTGCTCGGTGATCGGGTCTGGCAGCGGAATCTACGCATCCGCATTCACATACGGTCGCTGAGCTACGAACGCTATGTCTCGTTTCTTCCCTCAGGCGATCTGGCGGTAGCGCTTGGCAGGCTGCTCGGCTTTGCGACGGGAGGGCAGTTCGAGTGCGAGGTTTGCCTGCAATTGCGTGCTCCGGAGGTTCGGCCGGCCGGGCTGGGAGTGTTTCGGGGTGGCCGGCTGGGTTACGACACTTTCCTGAGATCCCGCGTGGAGACCTGCGATCGCGGGGACCTGCGCTTTCTTGTTCATTGTTCGGATTAAGGGCTTCGGATGACGGCTTCTCTCAAAGTGCTGATCAGCAAACTCAATCCCCGCTGTCGTGTGGCCGCGGAACGTGCCGCCAGCTTATGCATGTCGCGGGGGCATCATGAGGTCGATATCGAACACTTGTTTGTCGCGCTGCTGGAACAGTCCGATCTGGACCTTTCCCTGATCCTGGCGCGCAATGACATCAGCGCCCGAGCTGTGGAACACGAACTGAACCGCGAGATGGAGGGGTTCAGGACGGGAAACAGTCGGACCCCGGTATTTTCTGTCCGGATTCCCAAGCTGCTGGCCCAGGCCTGGCTGATTGCATCCCTCGATGCGAAGTTGCCACAGATTCGTTCAGGGCACCTTCTGCTGGCCTGGTTGACAGAGCCGGAACTGGCCCAGATTGCGGTGCGCAGTACATTCTCGCTGTCCCGGGTGACGCTGGATGAACTGAAGCATAAATTCGACGAAATCACGCGGGGGTCCGTCGAGGACACCGTAGGGGCGGACGCAGGGATGGATCCGTCGTGCGCGGAGGGCGTGCCGCCAGCCGCGTCCGCCGAGAGGGAGAGCGCGGCACTGAATCGTTTCACCACTAACCTCACGCAGCAGGCGAGGGAGGGCTGGCTCGATCCTGTGATCGGCCGCGAGGCCGAGATCAGCCAACTCATCGATATTCTGCTGCGTCGCCGACAGAACAACCCCATCCTGACCGGTGAGGCTGGCGTCGGCAAGACAGCCATCGTCGAGGGGCTGGCGTTGCGTATTGCCGCAGATGATGTTCCGGCTGCGCTGCGGGCCGTGAATATCCATGTGCTCGACATGGGTCTCTTGCAGGCCGGCGCCAGCGTCAAGGGCGAGTTCGAGAATCGTCTGAAGGGCGTAATCGCAGAGGTCAGAGGGAGTCCGGCTCCGATTGTGCTGTTCATCGATGAAGCGCACTCCCTGATCGGTGCCGGCGGGCAATCCGGCCAGAATGACGCGGCCAATCTTCTGAAACCGGCATTGGCGCGCGGTGAGCTGCGTACCATCGCGGCCACAACCTGGGCGGAGTACAAGAAGTACTTCGAGAAGGATGCCGCGCTGGCCAGGCGCTTCCAGGTGGTCAAGGTCGAGGAGCCTGCCGAGCCCGTCGCTGCAGCAATGTTGCGCGGCATGGTGCCCTTGATGGAACAGCACTTCGGGGTGCGCGTACTGGACGAGGCGGTCACCGAAGCGGTACGCCTGTCCCATCGTTACATCAGCGGACGCCAGCTGCCGGACAAGGCCGTCGGCGTGCTGGATACGGCATGCGCCAGAGTGGCCCTGGCCCACGGGGCGACGCCCTTGATGATCGAGCAATTGCGCAAGAAGCAGGAGCAGGTGGAGGCCGAGCTCGCGGCCGTGCGCCGGGAGTCGATGGAGCTGCCGCTTGACGTGGAGAGGATCGCGGAGCTGGAAGCCTGTATCCAGGAACTGCAATCCGAACTCGCACGGAATCACGCCCGCCTCGGTGAGGAGCGTCTCCTCGTCGAACGTGTCCTCGAGATCAGGGCGCGTCTCGAAGGCTGGCGGACGTCCCATCCTGATGGCCACGTGCCGGGGATGGATGAGGCTGGAACGCCGGCGCTTCCTTCCCATGCAGATCGCCAGGCGCTGGAGGACACGCTGCAACGCCTGAGCGCCCTGCAGGGAGACCGGCCGATGGTGCCGGTGCATGTGGATCGTCACGTCGTGGCGGGAGTCGTCTCCTCATGGACCGGCATTCCGCTCGGCAAGATGGTGGGCGACGAGATCAAGACAGTTCTCAAGCTGGATCGCCTGCTCCGGGAGCGGGTCCTCGGTCAGGACCATGCCCTAGAGGCCATTGCTCAGCGCGTACGCACATCCCGCGCCGCGCTCGAGAATCCCGACAAGCCGAAGGGGGTCTTCCTGTTTGTCGGGCCGTCGGGGGTGGGCAAGACCGAAACGGCGCTGGCATTGGCGGACGTCCTCTACGGCGGTGAGCGGCGTCTGGTCACCATCAACATGAGCGAATACCAGGAGGGCCATACCGTTTCGGGGCTGAAAGGGGCGCCGCCGGGCTACGTCGGCTTCGGCGAAGGAGGCGTCCTGACCGAGGCCGTGCGGCGCAATCCCTACTGCGTCGTATTGCTCGACGAGGTCGAGAAGGCGCATCCGGATGTCCTCGAACTTTTTTTTCAAGTCTTCGACAAGGGTGTGCTGGAGGACGGGGAGGGGCGCGAGATCGATTTTCGCAACACGCTGATCATCCTCACCAGTAATGTCGGCTCGGCCCAGATCATGCAGGCCTGCCTGAACCGGGAGCCTGAGGCGCTTCCGTCTGCCGATGAACTCGCCGATGTCCTTCGGCCGGTACTGTGCAAGGCCTTTAAGCCGGCTTTTCTCGGACGCGTGAAGGTTGTGCCTTATTTCCCCATTCCGGACGAGGTGTTGCTACAGATCATCCAGCTGAAGCTGGAACGCATACGTGAGCGCGTGGCGACGAATCACCAGGCCGCCCTGGTTTGGGACGAGTCCGTCATCGACGCCATTCTCGAACGTTGTACGGAGGTGGATTCCGGTGCCCGCAACGTGGACCACATTCTTGATGGATCCCTGCTGCCCGGGGTCGCCGAGATCGTTCTGGCGCGCATGGCCGAGGGCGAGAGCGTGGCGAACATCCATATCAAGGTGAGTGGGCAGGGGCATTTCGAATACGCGACGGCATAGGGCGCGTATCGGTCCCGGATCTGGTGCTGTTCCGGGGGACTGCATCCCGCATGCTTTCTTCGTTTTCTGGAGTATGACGACATGACGTATATCGGGTGGCTGGTGCGTAGTGTGGCGCTGGCTATTGGGCTTGGCGGGGTAGATGCGCGTGCCGCCGAGCCGGTGCAGGGGATTCGCGGTGCGCTGGAGTCGGGGAATCTGGGGCTCGTCTCCGCCACCAGCTTCCGCCTGGCCAATGGGGGCTGCGCGGCGTGTCCGACGATTCCGCAGGCGCTGTGGTATTTCCGGGACGACTGGATCGCGGTTCCCAGATTCGCGCCGGCCGGTTTCAGCCGGGGGCTTCCGGCGTTACGTGACGTGGCGGAGTGGGCAGCCGCAGGCAAGGGCGTGCCTTCGGGGGGCCTGCCGCCCCTGGCCTGGGTTGCGGCGCCCTTGGTTGCGGAGGCGTGGCGCTTGGCG
The DNA here is from genome assembly GCA_018241685.1 of Pseudomonadota bacterium. Taxonomy (GTDB): domain Bacteria; phylum Pseudomonadota; class Gammaproteobacteria; order Burkholderiales; family Rhodocyclaceae; genus Zoogloea. Next base: position 50,497 of record JAFEDJ010000068.1, on the reverse strand, counting down.
GCGGATGGTTCGACGATCACCGGTCCGGCCGGTACGAGCCTTCCGTTTGCTGTGGTACCCCGTCTCGCCACCAACCAGTCCTATTACGACGCGCAGAGCGCGCGCTATTTCGCCGGGCGCGCGCTGTCCCTGCGCGGGCACATGGACAGCGGACGTTTCATTGCACGCAGCGTGTGGCCGGACGACTTCCGGCTCGATGCGGCCTCCGTGCCATTCAAGCCTCTGGTTGCGGATGAGACGCTCGACTCGCTGGTGCGGGCGGAGGATGGCGGTGCCCGTCAGCCTCTTGCCGCGCGTGTCCTGTGGCAGCGCGCGGCGCCGGGTCCGCAGGGGTGGAGTGGCAAGCCGGTGCTGGCGGTGATGCTCAACGGCGCCCAGGGTGACGACGACGAAGCGCACGGTGGTCATTTCGCGATTGCGACGGGGCGTTTCGGGGATAAGGGGGAGTGGCGCGACTGGCTGGTGAATAACTTCTACAACCTGGATTCGGTCAGCGAGAAGGGCATCATCGCGTCATCGCTGCCGATGGACGCCTACATGGGCGATCTCAACAGCGGTCAGGCCTGGTATCGGCCGTCTTACATGCTGGTGGCGGTGTTGAAGCAGGACAGGGCGGCGGCACTGTATCAGGGGGCAATCTCGCGGGTCTTCAACCATTTCTATCGCCACGATTTCGTCTATCGCCATGCCACGGCCAACTGTGCGGGGATCAGCATCGACACCTTGCGGGCGCTGGGCTGGCAGGTTCCGAAGCAGGGGCCGACGAGCATGCTGAAAGCGATTGCCGGTCTGCCGTACATGGCACTGAAAGAAGGTAGCCTCGACAGCGGTCGGAAGGCCTTCGACTATATGTCCGCGGAGCGGACGGCCCTTTATCCCTTTGTGGCTTTCGAGTCCATTGGCCGCGACATTCTCGAGCGGCTCGTGGCCGGCAAACAGTCCGCTTCCGGGCTGGAGGCGATGCTGGCGGAGGATATCGAGGCGCTGGTTTATGTGCGGATTCCCCAGTTTCCGTCGTCCCGGGCGTTCGGACAGGCTCCAGTCGCTTCCATCGACGAGTACATGCAGCGCGCACCGGAAGACCGGAAGGACTGGAAGATCATTCCCGTGCCGCCCCGCCCGTTTCCCGCCGAGTTGAAGGATGGTGATGGCGGGGGGGCGCCGCTGGAGGCATCCAGCATTGCACTGGCCGCCTACGGCGGCTTCTTCGGCGTGACCGCCGTTGGCCTGTGGCACAGGCGCAGCAAGCGGCGGCGTGTCTGAGCGTGGCGCCAAAGCAAGAAACCCCGCAAGTGCGGGGTTTCTTGTTGGATCAGGAGGGGGCGTTACACGTTGAACAGGAAGTTCAGTACGTCGCCGTCTTTCACCACATATTCCTTGCCTTCCGAGCGCATCTTGCCGGCTTCCTTGGCGCCCTGTTCGCCCTTGAAGGCGATGAAGTCTTCGTAGGAGATGGTCTGGGCGCGGATGAAGCCGCGTTCGAAGTCGGTGTGGATGACGCCGGCGGCCTGCGGGGCGGTGTCGCCGACGTGGATGGTCCAGGCGCGCACTTCCTTCACGCCAGCGGTGAAGTAGGTCTGCAGGCCGAGCAGCTTGTAGCCAGCGCGGATCAGGCGGTTGAGGCCAGGCTCTTCGAGGCCCAGGTCGGCCAGGAAGGCCATCTTGTCCTCGTCGTCCAGGTCGGCCAGTTCGGCTTCGATCTTGGCGCACAGGGCGACGACCGGGGCGCCTTCCTTGGCGGCGTGCTCGCGCAGGCGGTCGAGGTAGGGGTTATTCTCGAAGCCGTCTTCCATCACGTTGCCGACATACATGGCGGGCTTGAGGGTCATCAGGCACAGGGGCTTGAGGATCAGCTTCTCGTCGTCGCTGAGCTGCATAGTGCGTGCCGGCTGGCCTTCGTTGAGGTGCGGCAGCAGCTTTTCGAGGATGGCGACCAGCTTCTGGGCGTCCTTGTCGCCGGAGCGGGCTTTCTTGTTCTCCCGATGGATGGCCTTCTCGACGGCGGCCATGTCAGCCAGCGCGAGTTCGGTGACGATGGTCTCGATGTCGGCGAGCGGGTCCACCTTGCCATTCACGTGGATGACGTTCTCATCGTCGAAGCAGCGAACCACGTTGACGATGGCATCGGTCTCACGGATGTTGGCAAGGAACTGGTTGCCGAGGCCTTCGCCCTTGGACGCACCGGCGACCAGGCCGGCGATGTCGACGAATTCGACGATGGCGGGCTGGACCTTCTGTGGCTTGACGATCTCGGACAGAGCGTCGAGGCGCGGATCGGGCACTTCAACGATGCCCACATTGGGCTCGATGGTACAGAAGGGATAGTTCTCGGCGGCGATGCCGGCCTTGGTGAGGGCGTTGAAGAGGGTCGATTTGCCGACGTTGGGCAGGCCGACGATGCCGCATTGGAGAGCCATGGAAATCCTTTGAAAAAACAGGTCACTTCGGAGCCAGTGCAGGCATCGTCGAAGTGCGCGACCCGCGCCGGGGGCGAAACCGGGGCGGGGGTGGGTTCAGGACAAGACAGCAGGACCGGGGCCGTGGCTCAACGGTTCTGGGCTGCTTTGTGCCGGAAAATCAGCATTGTACCGCTGTTGCCCAGCCCCTTCCAAAGGCTGAGTGCGTCGGCCTAGGGCTTGCCGGCCGGTGCGGCGGAAAAGCGGACAGGCTGTTCGCGGAAGCCGGCGGGCGTGATGAGGACTTCCATGTAACCCGGCGCGGGGCGGGCCGGATCGAAGAAGGGGTTGGCATGCGCGCCGGAGGCCAGCGCGAAGCCGAAGCCGTGGAGCGTCAGTTGGCCCTTGTCGCCGGGGCGGACAAGGTTGTCGACGGCGTAGGGCTCGTTGCCGGGAATGGCCTGGCCCGTGGGGTAAAGCCTGGTGATGGGATCGCTGTTGCGTTCGCCGGTGATGTCGGTGATGTGATGGAAGCCGGCGGCGTCTGCCGTGTCGGTGGCGGTGAAGGTGCCGCTGGCGTGGATGCCTTGGCCTTCGTAGCGCCAGTGCCACAGGGCGTCGGCGTGGGCGACGGGCGTCAGCAGGGCACCGATGGCGACAAGAAAGGCGGTGCGGCGGAGGCGTGCCATGTTTGGGGGACTATGAGCCCTCCCCGGGCCGGTCTCTTGCGGGAGCCGGTTCCGGGGATGGCGTCGGCTACGTCAGGCCTTGCGGGTGGCGTGCAGCAGGGTGTCGAGAACGCCGATCATCTCGTCGATCTCGGCCGTGCTGACGGTCAGCGAGGGCATGAAGCGCAGCAGGTTGGGGCGCGGCGAGTTGAGCAGCAGACCCTTGGGCGAATGCTCGAGGGCGCTCTTCACCAGCGCCGGGCCGCGTTCGTCGTCGAGGATCAGCGCACGCAACAGGCCCTGCCCCCGTTCGCCGACGAGGCCGTGGCGGGCGACCAGGTCGTTGAGTGCCGCCGACAGGTAACGGCCGGTTTCCTCGACCTGGTCCAGGAAGCCTGGGCTGGTCAGGCGGCGTATCACCGCCGCGCCGACCGCTGCCATCAGCGGGTTGCCGTTGTAGGTGCCGCCCTGGTCGCCGGGCTCGAAACAGCACACCGCCTCGCGGGCCAGCAGGGCCGACAGGGGTACGCCGCCGCCGATGCCCTTGCCGAGGGTCATGATGTCCGGCTCGATGCCGGCATGCTCATAGGCGAACAGGCGGCCGGTGCGGCCCACGCCGGTTTGCACTTCGTCGACGATCAGCAGCAGGCCATGTTCGCGCGTGAGTTCGCGCAGGGCCTGCAGGAATTCCGGCTCGGCGGGGATCACGCCGCCTTCGCCCTGCACGGGTTCGAGCATCACCGCGACGGTCTTGGGGCCGATCAGGGCCTTCACCGAGTCGAGGTCGTTGAGCCTGGCCTTCGGGAAGCCCGGTACCTGCGGGGCGAAGAGGGTGTCCCAGCCCGGCTTGCCGGAGGCCGACATGGTGGCCAGCGTGCGGCCGTGAAAGGCGTGTTCGAAGGTGATGATCTCGTAGGCGCCGTTACGGTTGAGTCGCCCCCACTTGCGCGCCAGCTTGATGGCGCCCTCGTTGGCTTCGGCGCCGGTGTTGGCGAAGAACACCCGGTCGAAGACGGAATGGCGGGTCAGCAGGCCGGCCAGCTCGATGGCCGGGCCGTTGTAGAAGGCCGGGCTCGGGTTGATCAACTGGGCACCCTGAGTGGCGAGGGCTTTGCTGATTTCCGGCGGGCAGTGGCCCAGGCAGTTCACCGCCCAGCCCTGCACGAAGTCGAGATAGGCCTTGTCTTGTTCGTCGTACAGCCAGGAACCACTGCCTCGGACGAAGACGAGCTCGGGCCGGTTTGTGATGTACATCAACGAATTGGCATCGAATTCGCCGTATTGCATGGCGCTATCTCCTTGCGTAAAGCGATAGATGGTAGCGCGCGGAGCGCGCAGGCGCGACCTTTCACGGAAAATTCATGGGCGCGCGCCGGGCCGTCAGCGCACCAACAGTAGGTACACCAGCAATACGTTGAGCACCAGCGAGGTGGCCGCCAGCAGCTTGAGGCCGAGTTGCGGGTCCCGTTCCATCAGTGGCGATTTGCGTGGCACGACCAGCGGGCGGCGGGCGCCCCGTTCGAGGGCCAGCAGGAATTCCTCGGCGGTCTCGAAGCGCGCCTTCGGTTCGCGGGCGACCGCCTTCAGCAGCACCGCTTCGAGCCAGTCGGGGATGTCCGGACGGTAGCGGGTCGGCGGCACCGGGTCGCCAAATTTCGGGTTCTGGAAGGGTTCGATCTCGCCGTAGGGATATTTGCGGGTGAGTAGCTGATAGAGCGTCACGCCGACCGCGTAAAGGTCGGTCTGCTCGTTGGCCGCCACGCTCTTGCTGCCGTAGAGCTCCGGTGCCATGTAGCTGGGCGTGCCCGGGTTGTTGATCTCCTCGAACTTCTGGCCCTGCTCGGTGGCGTCGGAGGCGGCGACGCCCAGGTCGAGGATGCGCAGGCGGCCTTCCGCGTCCAGGTGCAGGTTGTCGGGCTTGATGTCGCGATGCACGATGGACAGCCGATGCAGGCTGGCCACGCCCTTCAGGATGCGCTCGCCCAGGTTTGCCACCTCACCGGTGCCGAAACGGTGGCCGCTGTCCAGCCGGGCCTTGAGGGTGGCACCTTCGTGCCAACTCATCAGGTAGTACAGGTGATTGCGCTGGGGGTAGGGGACGACCTGCGGGAACCAGCTGTCGTTGATCCGCCGGGCCAGCCATTCCTCGTGGGCGAGGGCGGCGGCGGCCTCCGGGTCGTCGTGTTCGGGGCGCAGGGTCTTCAGTACGCGGTACTGGCCCTGCTCGTCGCTGACCCGATAGAGCAGTGTGGCGATGGATTCGTGCAGCAGCGTGTCCACGGTCAGGCCGTCCAGCGTCTGGCCGATTTTCAGGCGCGGCGGCAGCGGCAGGTGCTGCAGGCGGGCGATGTTGTCGCGCAGCTTGTCGGCCGGTAGCGTATCCACGCGCAGTACCAGCGCCGTGCAGTTGTCCTGGCTGCCGCCGTCCTCGGCACCCATTGCGAGGCGCGCGGCGGCGTCCTGTGGGTCCTGCTCGGTGCGCAGGATGTCGCCGATCTTGCGGTCGCCGAGCTGGCCCCACACGCCATCGCTCATCAGTGCGAAGACGTCGCCGGCTTCCAGTTCGCCGTCGGCGTAATCCACCGACAGGTGGGCGTCGAGGCCGACCGCACGGGACAGCACGTTCTTGAGTTCCGGGTGTTCCCACACGTGGTCGGTGGACAGCTGTTCCAGCTTGCCGGCGCGCAGTCGGTAGATCCGCGAGTCGCCCACGTGGGCCAGGTAGTAGCGGCGCCCACGCAGCACTATGGCAGATAGCGTGGTGGCCATGCCGGCAGCTTCCCGCGTACGCGCCGCATGGGAGATCAGCCAGCGGTTGAGGGATGCCAGTACGGTGTCGAGGGACTTGTTGACGGCCCAGGTGTCGGGTGTCGCGTAGTAGTCGGAGAGTAGACCGCGGACTGTGTATTCCGAGGCTTCGCGGCCGTTGGCGTGGCCGCCGACGCCGTCGGCCACCACTGCCAGGATGCCCTTGGCGTCGAGCTCCGGGCCTTCCGGCGTGACGGCGCCGCAGAAATCCTCGTTGCGCGGCCGGGGGCCGGTGAGGGACGAATAGCCGAGGGAGGCGAGGAGGCGGGGCGCGGTCATGGTCGTCAACGGCGCGGATCGGAAGCGGGGAGTATGCCCCGGTTCCGATCCGTTCAGATGGGTGGGAGAAAGGGGCGGGTCAGATCTTGGCGCTGGTCAGGTGCGAGGCGCCCCAGGTGGTGCGCCAGCGGCTCTTGACGGCAGTGAGGCCGGCCAGCGCGACGAGGGCCAGGCACGCGAAGATCAGGAAACCGGCCTGGTAGCTGCCGGTGACTTCCTTGCTGTAGCCGAGGCTGAGCGCGAGGTAGAAACCGCCGACACCACCGGCCATGCCGACGAGGCCGGTCATTACGCCGATTTCCTTGCGGAAGCGCTGGGGCACCAGCTGGAACACCGCGCCGTTGCCCATGCCGAGGGACAGCATGGCGCAGACGAAGACCACCAGAGCCATCCATGCGGCCGGCAGGCCGAAGCTGATGATGGCCAGGAAGGTGGCGGCCAGGGCATACATGGTGGTGAGCATCTTGATGCCGCCGATACGGTCGGCCACGTTGCCGCCGATCGGGCGCACCAAGCTGCCGGCGAACACGCAGGCGGCGGTGAAGAAACCGGCCATCTTCGGGTCGAGCCCGTACTGGGTGTTGAAGTAGATGGTCAGGGACGAGGCCAGGCCGACGAAGCCGCCGAAGGTCACCGAGTAGAAGAACATGAACCACCAGGAGTCCTTGTCCTTGAGCACCTTCAGGTACTCGGAGAAGGACTTGGCCGGTGGGCACTCGGGGGCGTCCTTGGCCAGCACCAGGTAGAGCACGAAGACGATGGACAGCGGGATCAGCGCCAGGCCGAAGACGTTGGTCCACCCGTAGGCGGCGGCCAGGCCGGGGCCGAACAGCGCGGCCATGGCGGTGCCTGAGTTGCCGGCACCGGCGATGCCCAGCGCGGTGCCCTGGTGCTCCGGCGGATACCAGCGGGAGGCCAGCGGCAGTGCGACGGCGAAGGACGCACCTGCTACGCCGAGGAAGAGGCCCAGCACCAGCGTCTCTTCATAGCTGTGGATGCCGAAGTGCCAGGCGAAGGCCAGCGCGCAGAGCACGATGACCTGGCCGATGGCGCCGGCCATCTTGGGCTTGAGGTGATCGACCAGCACGCCCATCACCAGGCGCAGCAGTGCGCCAGCAAGCACCGGCGTGGCCACCATCAGGCCCTTCTGGGCGTGGGTCAGGCCGAGATCCTTGGCGATCTGTACGCCCAGCGGGCCGAGCAGCACCCACACCATGAAGGCGAGGTCGAAGTAGAGGAAGGCCGCCAGCAGGGTGGGGGTGTGGCCGGCTTTCAGGAAGGATTTGCGGTCCATTTCAGACTCCTGGGTACGAGTGGGGCCTGGCGGCGCCTTGCAGGGCGCTGCCGTGGGCAGTTTTGAATATCGGGAAAGCGTTAAAAGGGGCTCACGCGACGGGGGCGGTGGGGGAGACTGCTTGCGCAGGACACCGCCCCCGCGCGTGAAACCCTTACAAGGAGAGGAAGACCTCGCCGTTTTCGACCTTGACCGGGAAGGGCTTCACACAGCCCACGTCCGGCGGTACGACCTGGCCGTCATCGAGCTGGATCTTCCAGCTGTGCAGCGGACAGGTGACCGTGGTGCCATGCACCAGCCCCTGGGACAGGGGGCCACCCTTGTGGGGGCAACGGTCGCGTACCGCGAAGACCTGGTCGGCCGAGTTGCGGAACAGCGCGATGCGCCCTTCGTCCTCGCTATGCACCACGCGGGAGCCCAGGACCGGCACGTCGCTGACGGCGCAGATTCGTTTCCATTCGCTCATTTGCGGGCGCTCCTCAAACCTTGATGATCTCGAATTGACGCTTGTGGATGCCGCCGCTCTTGTCTTCGAAGATCTCGGCCCACGGGTCTTTGTAGTTCTGCAGTGCGAAGAGGAGCTTTTCGTAGAGCGCCTTGCGGTTGGCCTCGTCTTCGAGGACACGCTTTTTGATGTGCTCCATGCCGACCCGCTCCAGGTAGTGGCAGGTGCGTTCCAGGTAGAAGCCTTCCTCCCGGTAGAGCTGGATGAAGGCGCCGCCGTATTCCATGACTTCGGCGTCGTCCTTCACCTTGCAGAAGAACTGGGCCACTTCGGTCTTGATGCCGCCGTTGCCGCCGATGTACAGCTCGTAGCCGGAATCGACACCGATCACGCCCACGTCCTTGATGCCCGATTCGGCACAGTTGCGCGGGCAGCCGGACACCGCCAGCTTGACCTTGTGGGGGCTCCACATGCCGAACAGCATCTTCTCCAGCTTGACGCCCAGCTCCATCGAGCGCTGGGTGCCGAAGCGGCAGTGCTCGGCGCCGACGCAGGTCTTCACGGTGCGCAGGCTCTTGCCATAGGCATGGCCGGAGCACATGCCGGCCTTGGCGAAGTCCTCCCACATGGCGGGCAGGTCTTCCTTCTTCACGCCGAGCAGGTCAATGCGCTGGCCGCCGGTCACCTTGACGGTCGGCACCTTGTACTTCTCGGCGGCGTCGGCAATGGCGCGCAGCTCGCCGGGGGTGGTCAGGCCGCCCCACATGCGCGGCACCACCGAGTAGGTGCCGTCCTTCTGGATGTTGGCGTGGGCCCGCTCGTTGATGAAGCGGCTCTGCGGATCGTCGATGGCCTCGTGGGGCCAGGTGGACAGGCAGTAGTAGTTGAGGGCCGGGCGGCAGGTGGCGCAGCCGTTGGGCGTCTTCCAGGCCAGAAACTTCTGCGTGTCGGCCACCGACAGCAGCTTGTTGTCGCGGATGGCCTTGCGCACTTCGCCGTGGGAATGGTCGGTACAGCCGCACACCGCCTTGTTGTTGGAGTCGGCCGGCTGGTAGGCGCCGCCGATCGTCGAGGCAAGGATCTGCTCGACCAGGCCAGTACAGGAGCCGCAGGAGCTGGAGGCCTTGGTGTGCTTGCGCACGTCTTCCAGTGTGAAGAGGCCTTGTTCCTTGATGGCCTTGACGATGGTGCCCTTGCACACGCCGTTGCAGCCGCACACCTCGGCGGTGTCGGGCATGCTGGCGGCCAGGCTGTTGCCTTTGTGGCCGACGTCGCCCAGGTGGGAGTTACCGAACACCAGGTTGTCGCGGATGTCGCGGATGTCCTGCTCGTCCTTCAGCAGCTGGAAGTACCAGGCGCCGTCCTTGGTGTCGCCATACAGCACCGCGCCGACCAGCTTGTCGTCCTTCAGTACCAGGCGCTTGTAGACGCCCACGCCGGGATCGTGGAGGACGATATCCTCGGTGCCTTCGGCACCCGAGAAGTCGCCCGCGGAGAACACGTCGATGCCGGTGACCTTGAGCTTGGTGCTGGTCACCGAGCCTTGGTAGCGGCCGATGCCGTACATGGCCAGATGGTTGGCGGCCACCTTGGCCTGCTCGAATAGCGGCGCCACCAGGCCGTAGGCGGTGCCCCGGTGGTTGGCGCATTCGCCGACGGCGTAGATGCGTGGGTCGTAGGTCTGCAGCGTGTCATTGACGACAATGCCGCGGTTGCAGTGGATGCCGGCCTTCTCGGCCAGTTCGACGTTGGGGCGGATGCCGGCGGCGATGCACACGAGGTCGGCCGGGAGGCTGTCGCCGTCCTTGAACCTCACCGCGCAGACGCGGCCGGATTCGCCCTGCACCAGCTCAGCGGTCTGGGCGTTGAGCTTGAACTTCATGCCCTTGGCTTCGAGGGCAGCCTGCAGCATCTTGCCGGCAGTGCGGTCGAGTTGGCGCTCCATGATCCAGTCGGAGATGTGCACCACGGTCACGTCCATGCCGCGCAGGGCCAGGCCGTTTGCCGCTTCCAGGCCCAGCAGGCCGGCGCCGATGACCACCGCGTGCGGGTACTTGGACGCCGTGTCGATCATCTCGTCGGTGTCCTTGATGTCCCGGTAGGAGATCACGCCAGGCAGGTCCTTGCCCGGAATCGGCGGCATGAAGGGGGTCGAGCCGGTGGCGAGCAGCAGGCGATCGTAATCGACGGTGATCGGCTGGCCGTCCTTGCCGGTGGCGACGATGGAGCGGTTGCGGCGGTCGATCTCGGTGACCCGCGCGCCCAAGTGCAGGGTGATCTCGTTATCCGCGTACCACTGCAGGTCGTTGAGGATGATGTCCTGGATGGTCATCTCGCCGGCCAGCACCGGAGAGAGCAGGATGCGGTTGTAGTTGGGGTGCGGTTCGGCACCGAAGACCGTGATGTCGTACATGTCCGGGGCGATCTTCCGCAGCTCTTCCAGCGTGCGGACACCCGCCATCCCGTTGCCAACCATGACCAGTTTCTGTTTGCGCATGATTCCTCCGACATTGATTCTCCCCGGACCGGACGCACGGGACCGATGCGGGCGGGTAAGCCTTGAGCAGGAGAGAGATCGTCGTTGATCGCGGCGGGGCCGTCGTTGGCCGGACCGCGTCGCCAGCCTCGGGGGCGGCGCGCAACAAGCACCTGGATTCAGGTAGTGCGCAGTGCGGCAAAGTCTTTATTGCCTCATGCGCATTCGTCGGATGGCTACTAGCAATGGCCGTGCCACTGCGCCCAGATCAGGTAAATACTGGGGAGAAACGGGGGCGGGGCGTGCGGGAGGGGAGCGATGCGCACTTGGCTGGTGCGCATCGCCCTGTGCTGGGGCGCAGAATCAGGCGGCGGACTTGCGATGCCGCAGCAGATGCACGGCGAGGCTGAGCAGGATGGTGGTGAAGGCCAGGAAGGACCAGTTGGCGATGGACAGGCCGAGGAAGGTCCAGTCCACGACCGAGCAGTCGCCGGCGCCGCGGAAGATCATCGGCAGCGCGGAGGACAGCGGGAAGCTCTCCAGCATGTATTCCAGACCGGGGCCGCATTCGGAGACTGTCGGCGGATACCACTGGATCCACGATTGGCGCGCCGCTACGCCTGCACCAGCGAGGGCTGCGACTGCGAGCAGAACCGACCAAACGTAGCGCCCTTTGGTGGCCGGGTTGTGCAGACCGGCACCCAGGCCGATCAGGCCGCAGGCCAGCAGGGCGTAGCGCTGCATGATGCACATTGGGCAGGGTTCGATGCCCTTCACGTGCTGGAGGTAGAGGCCGAAGGCGAGCAGGCTGCTGCAGACGACGAAAAGGGCGAGGGCGAGAGGGCGTGTTTGGTGGGTGGGCATGGATAGCAAACGGAAAACCGGGGCCAGGGGCATGTGAAGAGTGCCCGCTGCGCCCCGGAGTTCCGCAAAGGTTGCGTGTTTTACTTGCTCTTGATCATCGTGCCGACGCCGTGGTCGGTGAGGATTTCCAGCAGCAGACAGTGCTCGACGCGGCCGTCGATGATGTGCACGCTCTTCACGCCGTTGCGGGCGGCGTCGAGGGCGGAGCCGATCTTCGGCAGCATACCGCCGGACAGGGTGCCGTCGGCCACCAGTTCGTCGATCTGGCGCGGGGTCAGGCCGGTCAGCAGCTTGCCGTCCTTGTCGAGCACGCCCGGGGTGTTGGTCAGCAGCACCAGCTTCTCGGCCTTCAGCACTTCGGACAGCTTGCCGGCCACCACGTCGGCGTTGATGTTGTAGCTCTCGCCGTCGGGGCCGACGCCGATCGGCGCGATGACTGGGATGAAGTCGCCCTTGTCGAGGAAGGAGATCAGGCTCGGGTCGATCTGCGTGATGTCGCCGACCTGGCCGATGTCGATCAGGTCGCCGGGGGCGTCCTTGTTCTCCATCATCAGTTTCTTGGCGCGGATGAAGTTGGAGTCCTTGCCGGTCACGCCCACGGCCTTGCCGCCGGCCTGGTTGATCAGATTGACGATCTCCTTGTTCACCTGGCCGCCCAGCACCATCTCCACGACCTCCATGGTCTCGGCATCGGTGACGCGCATGCCTTGCACGAACTCGCCCTTCTTGCCGACGCGGGACAGCATGTTCTCGATCTGCGGGCCGCCGCCGTGCACCACCACCGGGTTGAAGCCGACCAGCTTGAGGAGCACCACGTCGTGGGCGAAACAGGCCTTCAGGTGCGGGTCGGTCATCGCATTGCCGCCGTACTTGATGACCAGGGTCTTGTCCTGGAAGCGGCGGATGTAGGGCAGGGCTTCGGCGATGATGGCGGCTTTCTGGGCCGGGGTCAGGTCGGAGGTGTCGATGGCAGCGGTCATGATGTGTTGCAGCGCAAGGTTGTTTTGGTGTGCCCGCGATTGTAATGAGCCGGCCCCTAAACAAAAAGTACGAAGATCGAAACAAAAGGCGGGAAGATTGCTCTTCCCGCCTCGGTGTTGGCTGGGTGCCGCAGCCGATGCACGCTATTCGATGACAAGGCGCTTGCTTTGGGCCGGAGCCTTCTTCGGTAGCGTCAGTTCGAGGACGCCATCGCTGAACTTGGCCGAAGCCTTGGCCTCATCGACATCCGCGCCGAGTTGGAAGCTGCGCGACACCTCGCCGAAATAGCGCTCGGTGCGCAAGACCCGCTCGCCTTCCTTCACTTCCTTCTCCTGCTTGCGTTCTGCACTGATCGAGACGACCGGACCGTCGATGTGTACGTGGATGTCCTCTTTCTTGATACCCGGCAGTTCGGCGTGCACTTGGTAGGCATCGTTGGCCTCCTTCACGTCCACGCGCATTTGCGGCGCCTCGACGGGGGCTCCGGCATATTCGACCGGGCGCACGAAAAAGCCGCGGAACAGATCGTCCAGAGGGTCACGGCGAGTGATGTTGCTCATGTGTCGTCTCCTTGTTCTGGTTGGCTTACCCGAGGGCTGACGGCCCTCCCTGATTGTTATATAGGGAGGGGCTTGGCCCGGTTCAAGGCGTGGCGGTGGTGATCCGCGCTAGACTTGAGATGGATCAAACGGAGCAAGTCGATGGAGCAGAGCAAGAACGTACCGGCCACCAATGTGTGTCCGGCCTGTGGCGCGGCCTTTACCTGTGGCATGAACGCTGGCCTGGCGGAGTGCTGGTGTGCGGATTTTCCGCCAGTGCTGGATGTCCCGGCGATACCGGCCGGGGATGTGGGGGCCTGCTACTGCCCGGACTGCCTCAAGCGCCGAATCGAGGCGGCAGCGGCGCAGCCTGCAGTGCAGCGTTGATACGCTGTGGCAGAAGGCGGATGGCGTCCCGGTTGGTCCATGAGAAGACCTTGGTGGCGGCGGTCTGCCAGGGGAGCCATAGAGCCGCAGTGTGTTCATCGGCGGCCAGTTGTACGGGGATGGGGGTTGGCACGCACAGGCTGAAGACGTGTTCGGTGTTGTGGGTCACGCCCGGCGCATAGCGGCCGCGCCAGCGCGGCAGGATCACGAAGCGGTTGGACAGATGCCAGTCCACCAGCGCGTCGGGCGATGCCTGGATGCCGGTCTCTTCGGCGACTTCCCGCAGCGCGGTGGCGGCCAGGTTTTCGTCGTCTTCGCGGCTGCCGGTTACCGATTGCCACAAGCCATTGCCGCCGGCCCGTTCCAGCAGCAAAACATCCAGACCTGGCGTGTGGATCAGGACCAGCACCGAGACAGGCTGCTTGTATTCACTCATTCCAGATCGCGCAACCAGGCAATGCCGTCGGCGGTGATGCCGACCAGGGTCCAGAAGGGCACGCCGTCCTCCCGCCAGGCGTCGGAGGCTTCCTGCAGGATCGTCAAGGCCGTGCCGAAATCGGCCGGGTTGGCGGCGGCAAAGGCATCCGCATGGTCGAGGACCAGCACGTAGCCGTCCGCCTCCATCCAGGACATGTCGTTCAGGCAGTCGGCGAGCGCGTCCCAGTTGTGTCCGTACCAGTCGGGAAAGTCCAGGGTCTCGCCGATGGCCGTCAGGAAGCCTTTCTTGTCGGTGGTATGGGTGAGATCGAGTCGGAACAGCGCATAGCCCAGGCCTTCAGCGGCTTCTTCAAGGGCCAGATCGGCTGCGTGGGGCAGGTGATAGATGCCGGAGCGTTCGGCCCGGGGGAGCAAGGTGTGAAAGGCAGGGGCGTTCATGTTCAATCCTGGATCCGCCGAAAGCTGCGGTAGTGATCGTCGGTGTAGTAGAACACCGATGGGGGGCGGCCGCCGCTGATGATGCGTCGGGCGCCGCGGTCCCGGGAGCCCGGGGTGGTGACGGTGTATTCCCGGTAGAAGCCGTTCGGGGCATCCGGCAAGCGGCCTTCGCGGTTCTGGAACGTGACGCCGTCACGCCGGTAGGGGTAGGGACCGCCTTGGCGGATCAAGGCTAGGGTTTCGCGGGCTTCGGGCGGCAGAGCAGCGGCCGAAAGGGTGGCCGGCTCGCGGCGCAGCCAGTCGGGCAGGTCGCGGGCCTGGGTGGTGAAGCCGACACACAGAAGGACGACGACGAGCAGTCGAAAAAGTACGGACATGGCGGGCCGGAAGGGCGAATGACGTCGCCAGTGTAGCAGCGGCGTCTCAGGAGGAGGGGCGGATGCCGTACTTCTTCAACAGGTTGTAATAGTAGGTGGTAAGCGCCGGCAGGCGGGAATTGCCGGGGTCGAGTTGGCGGGCGCGCTCCATCAGTCCGCGGGCCTGCTCCGCGAAGCGTTCGTTCCAACCGCAGTTCTCCACGTATTTGAGCAGCGCCAGAGTGGCATTGAATAGAACGTGGATGTTGGTCGGCATCTTGCGGACGGCGCTGAGCATGAACTGCACCGCGCCCTCGTAGTCGCCGCTCTGGGCCTTGCGGGCACCTTCGGCCACCAGATCCTTGACTTCGCCTTGTGTGCGCGACAGCAATTGTTCGCACAGTTCGCTCTTGCCGGCTTCGCGCAGGATGCGCTTGGTGCTTTCCAGCGCCCGGTCATCGCTGGCGTTGCGCATCAGGTCGAGGACGACTTCCGTGCCATGCTCTTCCATGTTGCTGGCAAAGCATGCACGGGCGAGTTCCTTCTTGAGACTCACGGACAGGCCGGCTCCTGCACTGCCCCCTTCACTGGCGAGGGCCTTGATCGCTTCACCCGCCTTGGCGGTATCACCTTTCTTCAAGTGCACAAGGGCGCTCGACAGGGATGAGCAGCTGCGGGTCTTGTCGAGCCCCAGCATGGAGCGTTCCAGATCCCGGATGGTGGCTTCCGCCTGGCCGGTGTCACCCTTGCCGAGTTGTGCCTGGATCAGGCGGACATGGTCTTCCGGATCGCGAAAATCGGAGTACTTGCCTTTGCGTACGACTTCGGTAAGGACTTTCTCCGCGGTTTCGTGGTCGCCCGTCTCGATGGCCAGTTCACCCAGACGACGCAGGCGGCCGACCCGGTGGGGCGATAGGCTGGTCGCGGTGACCAGCACATTGCGGGCGCCCTGGAGTTCCCCGGCGGCTTCACGGGTATGCGCCAGCCAGTCATAGGCATCGAGGAACATGTCGTTCTCGGTGACCAGGCCTTGCAGGATCTCTTCTGCATCCCCGTAGTGGTGCTGTAGGTAGAGCGCTTTGGCAAGGCCCAGTCTGGCCCACGGAATGCTTCGGCTGGATAGGATTTTGTCATACAGCGCGAAGGCCTCGTCACCGTTGCCGCTGGCGATATGGAGTTCCGCCCGCAGGCGCATGAAATCGACGGCCCACTGGGGGTGACTCTCCTCCCCGGCGATGCAGGCGGCGATCGCATCGGGTGCGTTGCCCAGTTCGATCAGACGGTAGACCGGCATGAAGGCGGAGCGCTTTTCCAGGGCGCGCTCAATACGGTCGTGCAGGGTATCGGCAGCGAAGGGCTTGAGGATGTAGTCGTTGGGCGCCAGTTCGGCTGCGCTGATGACCCGCTCGTACTGGCGTTCGCCGGTGACCATCAGGAACAGGGTGGTCAGCGGGATGATGTTGTGATGACGCAGGTCTTCCAGCAGATGCTGCCCGTCCTGACCATCACCGAGGTGGTATTCGCAGAGGATCAGGTCGAAGCGCGACTCCCTCAGCTTGCGGACGGCAACGCCAGCCGTGACGGCGAACTGAACCTTGTTGATGCCGCTCATGTTGAGCATGTTGCGGAGCTGGGTCCGCATACTCGGATTGGCTTCAACGACGAGGGCTGAAATGCTGTTGAGGTCGATCACGGCGGCTCGGCGAATATCGGTATGAGATTAGGCAACGGCCGCATTGCGCCATTCTTGAGCCCGGAGTGGGTACGAATGGCGTTGGACGGAACGGGGCGTGTCGGCGGATGTAGAAAGAGGGCGAACAGCCGTAAGCCGCTCGCCCTCTTGCATGGACTATCCCACCGTTCAGGCCGCCGGGGTTTCCGCAGCCTTGTTGCGCAGACGGATGTGCAGCTCACGCAGTTGCTTCTCGTCCACCGGCGACGGCGCGTTGGTGAGCAGGCACTGGGCGCGCTGGGTCTTCGGGAAGGCGATAACGTCGCGGATCGATTCGGCGCCGGTCATCATTGTGACGATGCGATCAAGGCCGAAAGCCAGGCCACCGTGCGGGGGCGCACCGTACTTGAGGGCGTCGAGCAGGAAGCCGAACTTGGCCTGCTGCTCTTCCGGCCCGATGTTGAGGGCAGAGAAGACCTGCTCCTGCACCTCGGCGCGGTGGATACGCACCGAGCCGCCACCGATTTCCCAGCCATTGAGGGCCAGGTCGTAGGCCTTGGCCAGGCACTTGCCGGGATCGCTGGTCAGCAGCGCCAGGTGCTCGTCCTTCGGGCTGGTGAAGGGGTGGTGGCAGGCGGTCCAGCGCTTGTCTTCGTCGTCATACTCGAACATCGGGAAGTCCACGACCCACAGGGGTTCCCAGGCCTTGCCGTTGACGTAGCCTTTCTCGTGGCCGAGCTTGATGCGCAGCGCACCAAGGGCGTCATTGACGACCTTGGTCTTGTCGGCACCGAAGAAGATCAGGTCGCCGGACTGGGCGCCGGTGCGCTCGAGGATGGTGCGCAGCGCGGTTTCGTTGAGGTTCTTGACGATCGGCGACTGCAGGCCGGCTTCGTTCGGCTGGGTGACGTCGTTGACCTTGATGTAGGCCAGGCCCTTGGCACCGTAGATGCCGACGAACTTGGTGTATTCGTCGATCTCGCCGCGGGAGAGGCTGGCGCCGCCCGGTACGCGGATTGCCGCGACGCGACCACCGGAGTTGGCCGGACCGGAGAAGACCTTGAAGGCCACGTCCTTCACCGCGTCGGTGACGTCGGTCAGTTCGAGGGTCACGCGCAGGTCGGGCTTGTCGGAACCGAAGCGGTCCATGGCTTCCGCGTAGGTCATGCGCGGGAACGGGTTGGGCAGGTCGACGGACAGCACTTCCTTGAAGATCGTGCGGATCATCTCTTCCATCATGGCCGTGATTTCGGCTTCGGTCAGGAAGGAGGTTTCGATATCGACCTGGGTGAATTCGGGCTGGCGGTCGGCGCGCAGGTCCTCGTCACGGAAGCACTTGACGATCTGGTAGTAACGGTCGTAACCGGCAACCATCAGCATCTGCTTGAAGAGCTGCGGGGACTGGGGCAGCGCGAAGAACTGGCCATCGTGCACGCGGGACGGCACCAGATAGTCACGGGCACCTTCCGGGGTGCTCTTGGTGAGCATCGGTGTTTCGATGTCGATGAAGCCCTTGGCGTCGAGGAAGCGGCGGAAGGCCATGGCCGTGCGGTAGCGCAGCATCATGTTCTTCTGCATCTGCGGACGGCGCAGGTCGATGACCCGGTGGGTCAGGCGGGTCGTCTCGGACAGGTTTTCCTCGTCGAGCTGGAACGGGGGCGTGGCGGAGACGTTGAGAATCTCGATCTCATGGCACAGCACTTCGATCTCACCGGAGACCAGACCGGTATTTTCGGTGCCCGCCGGACGGCGGCGGACCTTGCCAGTGATCTGCAGGACGAACTCGTTACGGACAGATTCGGCCACCTTGAACGTCTCGGCACGGTCCGGATCGCAGACGACCTGCACGAGACCTTCGCGATCGCGCAGATCGATGAAGATCACGCCGCCGTGGTCGCGGCGACGATGGACCCAGCCACTGAGGGTAACGATTTGGTCGAGGTAGGCGGCGGAAACGAGGCCGCAGTATTGAGTTCGCATGGTGGGATCAGTATTCCTGGAAAAAGCGGAACGCGGTTGGAGGGCAACCGCGTTTATTGATTCAGAAGGGCCGGCGCAGGTCGTGGAGCGTGTGTGCGGTGCGCGGGTGGCGCCACGACCCCCATCGAGATGATGTACTTGAGAGCCTCGTCGACGCTCATGTCCAGCTCGATGGCGTCTTTGCGGGGCAGCATCAGGAAGAAGCCGGAGGTCGGGTTCGGCGTCGTCGGTACATACACGCTGACGAAGTCAGGCCCCAGGTGATGGGCCGCATCGCCACCCGGCGTGCCGGTCTGGAAGCCGATAGTCCACATCCCTTCACGCGGGTACTGGATCAGCAGCGCCTTGCGGAAAGCCTGGCCGTTGCTGGACAGCAGGGTGTCCGAAACCTGCTTGACACTATAGTAGATTGACTTGACGACTGGGATGCGCGATAGGGCGCCCTCCCAGAAGCGCACCAGGCGCTGGCCGACGAAATTGGCGGCGGCCAGACCGGTGACGAGGATTAGCAGCACCGAGACGACGACGCCGATGCCGGGCAGGTGGAAGCCGAGGAAGGCTTCGGGACGCAGGGCTTCGGGGACCAGCAGCAGGATCTGGTCGAGGGTGTTGACGATCCAGGCCAGCACCACGAAGGTGATGACGACCGGAATCCAGATCAGCAGGCCGGTGACGAAGTATTTTTTCATTCAGCGCAGTTCGCGTGCAGCAAGATCAGTGGCACGCGCAACTGCCGCCACAGGGCGTGGGCGCAGGGCTGTCGGACTTGGCCGCTTCGGTTTTCGGGCTGGAGCCGCTGCCGCCCTTGAAGTCAGTGGCATACCAGCCGCTGCCCTTGAGTTGGAAGCCGGCCGCCGACAATTGCTTGGCGTACGTTTCCGCACCACAGGACGGACAGGTGGTGAGCGGTGCATCGCTCATTTTTTGAAGATGGTCTTTTTGGTGGCCGCAGCTGCTGCAGCGGTACTCGTAGATAGGCATGACGAGCTCCGGAAAGTCAATGGGGCGAAGTTTAGCGCATCGCAACATCGGGCGAAACAGACCCGCAGTCCATCACATGGGGGCTGCGGAGCCGGTTTCAAGGTTCCGAGGCTAGAGCATGTCCAGATAGGCCTGGGTCAGCGGGCGTCCCCAGTACAGGGCCAGCAGTCCGGCGGCTGCCAGATAGGGGCCGAAAGGAATCGGGATTTCCCGGCCGTGGCGGCGCAGGACGATCAGCGCCACGCCGACGATGGCGCCTACCAGCGACGACAGCAGGATTGTCAGCGGCAGGATCTGCCAGCCCATCCAGGCGCCGAGCGCCGCCAGCAGCTTGAAATCGCCGTAGCCCATGCCTTCCTTGCCAGTGGCAAGCTTGAATAGCCAGTACACCGACCACAGCGTGAGATAGCCGGCGGAGGCACCGACCACCGCGCTGGAAACATCCGTGTAGGTGCCAGAAAGGTTCAGCAGCAGGCCCAGCCACAACAGCGGCAGCGTGATGCTGTCGGGCAGCAACTGGGTGTCGAGGTCGATGAAGCACAGGGCGATCAGGGCCCACACGAAGACCAGTGCCCCCCAGCCCGCCACGCCGAACCCGAAGTGGTATGCGGTGAAGCCTGACAGGGTTGCGCACAACACTTCGATGAGCGGGTAGCGGACGCTGATCGGGCCGTCGCAATGACGACAGCGACCGCGCAGCAGCAAGTAGCTGACGACCGGGATATTTTCGAGTGCCCCAATCAGGTGGCCGCAGTGGGGGCAGCGCGAGCGTGGTGTCGCCAAGTTGAAGCGCGGCTGGGGGGCATCGGGCTCTTCCCCGCGCAGCGCGGCGGCTTCGGCCTGCCATTCCCGCTCCATCATCAGGGGCAGGCGGTGGATGACCACATTGAGAAAACTGCCGACGAAAAGGCCGAGCAGCGCGCACAGCGCAGTGAAGATGAGCTTGTCCTGCAGGATATCCATGTTGCGAGAAGTTACCGGCTCAGCCGACGACGGCGCCGAGCTTGAAGATGGGGAGATACATGGCCACAACGAGGCCGCCGATCACCACCCCAAGGAAAACCATGATCAGGGGTTCCAGCAGCTGACTGAGGCCTGCAACTGCATCGTCCACTTCCCGCTCGAAGAAGTCCGCCACCTTGCTGAGCATGGAGTCGAGCTGGCCGGATTCTTCACCGATGGACACCATCTGCACCACCATGGTCGGAAAGACGAGGGAGTTCTGCATGGCGACGGTCAGGCTGGTACCGGTACTGACCTCGGATTGGATCTGCTTGGTCGCATTCTTGTAGACCACGTTGCCGGAGGCGCCGCCAACCGAGTCAAGGGCTTCGACGAGGGGTACACCAGCGGCGAACATGGTGGACAGTGTCCGCGTCCAGCGGGCAATGGTGGCCTTGCGGACAACGTCACCGATCACCGGGATCTGCAGCATGGCTTTGTCCACTGCAACCTGCATTGGCACCGAGCGTTTATAGGTGTAAGCAATGCCCGCGATCGTTCCGGCAATCAGTGTGAAACCGATATACCAGTACTGGACGAAGAAGTCGGAAATCGCGATGACCAACATGGTGGGGGCTGGAAGATCAGCACCAAAGCTGGCGAACACCTTCTTGAACTCGGGGACCACGAACAACATCATCACAGCGACGACCAGGGTGGCGACCACCACCACGGCAATCGGGTAGAACATCGCAGACTTGATCTTGCTCTTGATCGCAAGAATCTTTTCCTTGTAGGTCGCCAGGCGATCCAGCAGGGAATCCAGGATACCGGCCTGTTCGCCGGCTTCCACGAGGTTGCAGAACAGTGCGTCGAAATGCTCGGGGTGGCGCCGGAAGGCCTGGGACAGGTTGCTGCCGGTTTCCACGTTGGCGCGCACGTCGTTGAGCAGGCGGCTCAGAGAGGGGTTGCCGCAGCCTTTGATGGCAATATCGAAGGACTGGAGCAGCGGCACACCCGAACGCATCATCGTGGACAACTGGCGGGTGAATAGCGCGATGTCCTTGTCGGTGATCTTGCGGCCGCGGGCAAAGGACTGCTTGCGGACTTTGTGGGCCAGTATGCCCTGGCGGCGCAGGATCGTCTGGACCACCGTTTCCGTAGCTGCACGCATCTCGCCACGGATGATCTTGCCGTTCTTGTCCTTGCCTTCCCAGATGAAAAGGTGCTCGCGGGCTGCGCCTCGGGGGGTGGGTTTCTTGGTCGTTGTCGTGGCCATCGGTACTTTCCGCTAGGCGGTCACTCGTTCGTGCTGGCAAGAACTTCGGACAGGGATGTGACGCCCTGCTTGACCTTCAGCAGGCCGGATTGACGCAGATCCCGGACACCCTCGATCTGGGCCTGGGCCGCGATATCCATCGAGTTGCCGTTTGTCATGATTATACGTGCGATCTCTTCGGAAATCGGCATCACCTGGTAAATACCCAGACGCCCCTTGTAGCCGCTGCCCTTGCAACGCTCACAGCCCTTGGGGCCGTAGGGGTGCCAGCTGCCGTCCAGATCGGCTTCGGAAAATCCGGCCGAGATGAGCGCCTCGATCGGTATGTCCACCGGTTGCTTGCAGCTGCACAAGCGCCGGGCCAGGCGCTGGGCAGTGATCATGATCACCGACGAGGCGATGTTGAACGGCGCGACACCCATGTTCTTCAGGCGCTCCAGGGTGGATGGTGCGTCGTTGGTGTGCAGTGTGGACAGCACCAAGTGACCGGTTTGGGCAGCCTTGACGGAGATCTCGGCAGTTTCCAGGTCACGAATTTCGCCCACCATGATCACGTCCGGATCCTGGCGCAGGAAGGCGCGCAGGGCCGAAGCGAAGGTGAGGCCGGCCTTTTCGTTGACGTTGACCTGGTTGACCCCCGGCAGGTTGATTTCCGCCGGATCTTCGGCGGTGCTGATGTTCACTCCGGGTTTGTTGAGAATGTTCAGGCAGGTGTACAGCGAAACCGTCTTGCCGCTGCCGGTCGGGCCGGTGACCAGGATCATTCCGTAAGGGCGCTCGATCGCCGCCATCAGGGCTTCCCGCTGTTCGGGTTCGTAGCCGAGCGCCTCGATGCCCAGCATCGCGGAGGTCGGATCGAGGATCCGCATCACGATCTTCTCGCCGTACAGCGTTGGAAGTGTGGAAACCCGGAAGTCGATGGACTTGTTCTTGGACAGCACGAGCTTCATCCGGCCATCCTGGGGGACGCGTTTTTCCGAAATATCGAGACGGGAAATGACCTTGATGCGGGCGGCGATCTTTTCCTTGAGGACTAGCGGTGGCTGGGCGATCTCGCGGAGGATGCCATCGGTGCGGAAACGGATCCGGTAGTACTTTTCGTAAGGTTCGAAGTGAATGTCCGACGCACCTTCGTTGATGGCGTCGATCAGCAACTTCTGGATGAAGCGTACGACCGGGGCGTCGTCCACTTCGGATTGCGCTTCGTCCGGTTGCTGCTGCTGGGTTTCGGCAGCGCCCTCCTGGCCGAGGAGGTCCATGTCGAACTCTTCGCCGGTGAGATCCTTGATGGCGTCGGATGCCGATTCCGACAGCCTTTCCACCAGTGCGACGAGCTTGGGGGCTTCGACCACCACCGGGTCGACGGCCAATCCGGTCTGGAAGCGAATTTCGTCGAGAACGCGCAGGTTGGACGGATCCGACAGCGCGAGGGCAAGCCGATTGCCGCGCCGCCCAAGGGCGACCACCTGATGCTTGTTCATCAGCTTGCGGTCGATGGCCTCGGCAGCGATGAAGGATTCGTCGAACGCGGAGAGATCCAGGAGCGGCGAACCGAAGGTCTCTGCTGCGAAGCGGGCGATATCCATCGCGCTCATCAGCCCGCGGCGGATGACCTCGATGATGAAGTCATTGGGATTGCCGGATGGGGAGGAACAGGCGACCGCTTCTGCTTCGAGCAGGCGACCATGCTGGATGAGGGCGCGGGCGAGGCCGCTCAGCGCGACCTGGGGGTTAGCAGACATGCCGAAGCGTCGAAAAGGTTAAGCCGCCTGAGGTGTGCGGCGATCATGCCGCTGTGGACAAGGCTTGTAAAGCTTGCATGCCCGGTGCGGTCATTGGCGTTTATGGGGGCGAAAGATGCGTGCGGTCTTGATCCGGCGGTCTTCCGCCTGCACCACTTCGATCGGAACGTTTGCGATCTTCACGGAAACTCCGGATTCAGGAATGTCCTGCAGGCATTCGAGGATCAGTCCGTTGAGGGTTTTCGGGCCATCCAGGGGCAGCGACAGGCCAAGTTTGCGGTTCAGGTCCCGCAGGTGTTGGCTGCCGTCCGTCAGCACGCTGCCGTCAGCGCCCCAGCTCAGTTTTTCCGCAGCATCCGGGGTCGTCGTGGTGAACTTGCCGATCAGCTCCTCGATGATGTCCTCGAGGGTCACGAGGCCCAGCAGTTCGCCGTATTCGTCCACGACGAGGCCGAGACGCTCGCGGTTTTCCTGGAAGAACTGGAGCTGCGAGTAGATCGCCGTACTGGCCGGGATGAAGTAGGGCTTGGACAGCATTGTGCGGAGGTCCGCGACTTCCAGGGTGTGGTCCAGCGTCTGTCCCAGCACGCGGCGCACGTGCAGTACACCGATGACGGCATTCATCTCGCCGTCGAACACGGGCAGGCGGGTGTGGTAGCAGGTCGCCAAGTGGCGCTGGATGACGTCGAGTGGTTCGGCGATGTTGACCGCCTCGATCTGGTTGCGCGGGGTCATCACGTCCTCGACGGTGATGTCTTCCAGCTCGAACAGGTTGAGGAGGATGCTGCGGTGTTTGGGCGGGATGAAGGCACCGGACTCCAGCACCAAGGTGCGTAACTCCTCGGTGGACAGGGAGTGGACATCGTTGGCGCTACCGCCGTCGAGGCGCAACAGTTTGAGCAGCCCGGTTACGAACAGGTTGATGAACCAGATGACGAAGTACAGGCCCTTGAGGAGCGCAGCCAATGGGTAGCTGACGAAGCAGGCCAGGCGGTTGGCATGATTGGCGCCAACGACCTTGGGGGTGATTTCGGAGAAGACGAGGATCAGGAAGGTCACCAGCAGCGTGCTGATGCCCAGCACCCACTCTTCTGTGCCGAAAAGCTGCACCGTGATGACGCTGACCAGTGTGGCGGCGGCGGCATTAACCAGGCTGTTGAAGAGCAGGATGATGCCGAGCAGTTTGTCTGTCTGGTCGAGCAGTTCGAGGGCCAGCCGTGCCCCACGGGAACCAAGCTGGGCTGCCGAGCGCAGGCGATAGCGGTTGGCGGCCATCATGGCCGTCTCGGCCATCGAGAAGAAGCCGGACAGGGCCAGCAGTGTGGCCAGGATGGCGGACTGAGCGGAAAGGGGGATACTGTCCACGAGGTGTGGGAAAAATGACGTTCGGGCGAGTATTCAGTCCGGGTGGGGGCTTGTCAAGCCGGCCGGCCGATCAGCACGTCGGCGACAAAGCGG
Source organism: Pseudomonadota bacterium (assembly GCA_018241685.1). Classification (GTDB taxonomy): domain Bacteria; phylum Pseudomonadota; class Gammaproteobacteria; order Burkholderiales; family Rhodocyclaceae; genus Zoogloea. Next base: position 26,074 of record JAFEDJ010000068.1, on the reverse strand, counting down.
CTGCCCACATAGGCCAGCATCAGTGCCACGAAGCCGGCCAGTGTCCAGTGCAGGGCTTTTCTGCCACGCCAGCCCCAGGCCTGCCGGCCGACCAGAAGGCTGCCGAAGATTCCCCATGAAATGATCGCGAAGATGGTTTTGTGATCGAAGCGGAAGGCCTTGCCGAACAGGGCTTCGGAGAACAGGATGCCGGAGCCCAGCGTAAGGGTCAGCAGCACGAAGGCGATGCTGATCAGGCGGAACAGCAGGGTTTCCATCGTCAGCAGCGGCGGCAGGGATGCGAAGGCGCGGGTCAGGCGGGCGCCGTGCAGGCGGCGTTCGGCGATGGCCATCAGCATGGCGTGCAGTGCTGCCAGTGTGAACAGGCTGTAGGCCAGCATGGCCACTACGAAGTGGGCGCGGAACAAGGGCGAGCCGGTATTCTCCAGCAGATGGGGGGCCGGCAGGATGGCCGGCAAGGCCGCGCATATCGCAGCAACCGGCATGCCGAGGGTCTGCAGGCCTTCGAGGCGGGCGTAGAGGCTTTCGATCCAGTAGAACAGCATGGCGAGCCACAGCATCAGGGACAGCGCGAGGCTGAAGCCGAAATGCAGGCCCTCCGGCGAGAAGAAGGCGCCATGCAGGGAGACGCCGTGGGCGGCCAGCGCCACCAGCATTGCGATCCGCTCCCGCAGGCTCAGTCCGTGACGTGGCGGCTGGGTGGGCGCATGCCAACGGCTATGCCAGAAGTGCAGGCCGAGCAGCGCATACAGGGAGGCGGGGAGCAGATGAAGTAGAATCGCGGGCATTGTTCAAGTTTACTCCAAGGCCTCGGTTCCAAACCATCATGCTGGATAACCTCACAACGCGACTGGCCAAAGTCGTCAAGACCCTGCGCGGCCAGGCTCGCCTCACCGAAGAAAACATCCAGGACGCGTTGCGCGAAGTGCGCATGGCGCTGCTCGAAGCCGACGTGGCGCTGCCGGTAGTCAAGGACTTCATCGCCCGGGTCAAGGAAAAGGCCGTCGGCACCGAAGTGCTCAGCTCCCTGACGCCGGGCCAGGCCCTTGTCGGCGTGGTGCACCGGGAGCTCACGGAGCTGATGGGCGGCGCCCATACCGGACTCAACCTGGCTACCCAGCCGCCGGCGATCATCCTGATGGCCGGTCTGCAGGGCGCCGGCAAGACCACCACCACCGGCAAGCTCGGCAAAATGCTGACCGAGCGGATGAAGAAGAAGGTGCTGGCGGTGTCCACCGACGTCTATCGTCCGGCAGCCATCGCCCAGCTGGAAACCGTGTCCCAGCAGGCCGGGATCGAGTTCTTCCCGTCCACGCCGGACCAGAAGCCGGTGGACATCGCGCTGGCGGCGATGGATTACGCACGCCGCCACTACATGGATGTGCTGCTGGTGGATACTGCCGGTCGGCTCGCCATCGACCAGGCGATGATGGAGGAGATCCAGGCCCTGCATGCTGCGGTCAAACCGATCGAAACCCTGTTCGTCGTCGATGCGATGCTTGGCCAGGACGCGGTCAATACCGCCCGCGCCTTCAACGACGCGCTGCCGCTGACCGGCGTCGTACTCACCAAGCTCGATGGTGACGCCCGTGGTGGTGCGGCGTTGTCGGTACGCCATGTCACCGGCAAGCCCCTCAAGTTTGCCGGCGTCGGAGAGAAGCTGGCTGGCCTCGAGGAGTTCCATCCGGAGCGGATGGCCAGCCGGATCCTCGGCATGGGTGACATCCTGTCCCTGGTCGAAGACGCCCGTCGTGGCGTCGACGAGGAGAAGGCCAAGGCTTTTGCGCAGAAGCTGAAGAGCGGTAAGGGTTTCGACCTCAACGACTTCAAGGAGCAGCTCGGCCAGATGAAGAAGATGGGCGGTCTGGCGAGCCTGATGGACAAGTTGCCGGCCCAGTTCTCCCAGGCGGCTGGCCAGCTGCAGGGCGGTGTCGAGGAAAAGGCCGTCAAGCGCATCGAGGGCATCATCAACTCGATGACTCCGATCGAGCGCGCCAAGCCGGAACTCCTCAAGGCCTCGCGCAAGCGCCGCATCGCAGCCGGTGCTGGCGTCACGGTGCAGGAGGTGAATCGCCTCCTGAGCCAGTTCGAACAGACCCAGAAGATGATGAAGCAGTTCTCCAAGGGCGGCATGCAGAAGATGATGCGTGCGATGAAGGGGCTGATGCCCGGCGGTGGCCTGCGCTGAAGGTGACGCAGCTGGCAGGGGCGAATGCATTCGCCCGGGAAGATGTCGATGCTGGGCTGGCGGGGCCTGCCGGGCTTGCATTCCTGCATCCGCCCGTCTTTATTCGGACTGAGGGCGCCCCGTCGGGGGTGTGATGCCGGCAGGGGGCTGCAGGTGGAACGCGAACGCGGAGAGAGCACCGTTTCGGCGAACCTGAGCGAGGATGAGGAACGCTGGCGTCTGGCCCTTGAGGTGGCTGGCGAGGGCGTTTGGGACTGGGATCTCCACAGCGGACAGATGTACCGGAGCCCGCTGTGGAGCGAAATACTGGGGTATGCGCCGGAGGAAACGGCCAGCCTCAAGTGGGGGGCCTTGCTGCATCCGGACGACCGGGAGGAAGCCCAGCGCAAGCTTTCCGCCTGCCTGTCCGGCGAGTCACCCGATTTCGTCGCCGAGTTCCGGCTATGCTGCAAGAATGGCGACTATCGCTGGATGGCATCCCGTGCACGGGTGGTCGCCCGTGATGAGTTGGGGCGGCCCGGCCGCATGATCGGCGTTTACCAGGATATCCATGAAGCGCGCAGCCTGTCGGATGCGCTGCAGGCTTCCGAGCGGCTGTGGCAGTTCGCTTTAGAGGGGCACGGCGACGCCTTGTGGGACTGGACGCTGGAAAGCGGCGAGATCAACGTCAGCCAGACCTTCCGGGCGATCATCGGCTTGCCGGCGGACCGGCCGCTGCGCGGCAACGATATCTGGCCATCCCGTTTGCATCCGGACGACGTGCGTACGACTGTGGCTGCTTTCTCTGCGCACCTGGCGGGGGTGAGGCCGATCACCGAGGCCGAGTTCCGGCTGCGCACAGAGGAGGGGGCATATCGCTGGGTTGCCCTGCGCGGCAAGATCATGGAACGGGATCGCAACGGCAAGCCCTTGCGCATGATCGGCACCGTTCGCGACGTGCATGACCATTACCTCAGCGCCGAGCGGGAGATGCGCCAGCAGCAGGAGCTGGCCCGGGCCGCCCGTCTGATCCATGTGGGTGAAATGGCCTCGGCGCTGGCCCATGAGCTCAATCAGCCCCTCACCGCCCTGCGCAATTTCAGCGCCGTGGCACTGCGCCGCCTGGACGAACTGGGGGCCGTGGGGGAGTGCATCCGTGGGCCGCTGCAGCTGATTGCCGAGCAGGCGCTGCGGGCGGGGGAGATCGTACATCGCGTACGCGGTTTCGTCCGTAGGGATGGGCTGCTGACGGCGCCGATTGCCATCAATGGCGTCGTGACCGACATCGTCCGTTTCATGGAATTCGAGGCGCGTGCCCATGCGGTGCAGTGGCAACTGGCGCTGGCCGAGCCGCCCCTGTGGGTACAGGGGGATCAGGTGCAGTTGGAGCAGGTGCTCAGCAACCTGGCCAAGAACGCCATCGATGCGATGAGCGAGGTCGAAGGTGAGCGGCTGCTGCGCATTGAGACTCGCGAGGGCGCCGACGGGATGGTGGAAGTGGTCGTCAGCGACAGTGGTGGCGGTCTGGCCGAGACTGTACGCGAGGATCCTTTTGCCCCCTTCGTCACCACCAAGCCCGACGGGGTGGGGCTTGGTCTGGCCATTTGCCGCACCATCATCGAGAACCATGGCGGTCGCATGTGGGTCGAAAGAAGTACGCGGCTGGGCACCACGTTCTGCCTGTCCCTGCCGCCGCCCGCCGAGTAGGGGGCGTACGTGGAAAGATGAGGGTGCTACCCTGTTGGGACAACGATAACAAGTAGTCACTGCCGACCGGGAGAAGAATATGAACAGGCCACTTGTCTGTGTGGTCGATGACGACGATGCTGTGCGTCTGTCGATCGGTTTGCTGGTCGAAACCCTCGGTTTTCCGGTGCGCTGCTACGCGGGCGCGATGGAGTTCCTGGATGACGACGAGGCACTGGAGCGTGCTCATTGTCTGGTGCTCGACGTGCGTATGCCGGGTTTGAGCGGTGTAGGCTTGCAGGACCGCCTCGGACGAGTTGGTCAGCGCGTGCCGATCATTTTTGTGTCTGCCTATGGTGACGTGCCGATGGTGGCGCGGGTCATGCGTGCGGGCGCCTTTGATTTCCTGCAGAAGCCCTTCAATGAGCAGGTATTGCTCGACCGCGTCAATGAAGCGGTGCAGGTGGCTACCCAGCGTCGGCGGGAGGGCGCCCGGTGGAATGCGGTCCAGGTGCGTCTGGACGGCCTGACGACCCGCGAGCGGGACGTCATGGACGGGATGGTGGCGGGACGCCTCAACAAGCAGATCGCCGAGGATCTGGGCATCAGCATCAAGACCGTCGAACAGCATCGGGCGAGGGTCATGGAAAAGCTGCAGGTCGAATCCCTGGCCGAATTGGTCAGGCTGGTGATCGAAGCCCGCTATTACACGGACTGAGTTTCAATGTGATCAGGGTTTTCCCTGTATTGACGCGGGGAAAATGCCGTCTTCATGGCTTTGGCCGACGATGACATACTCCGCTCAACTTCTTTGCTGCAACTTGATGTGCAGCGTCGGCAAATGACTGCGTGCCGTCCGGGACGGAATCTAGAAGGATGGGGGAGACACCCATGGAAAGCAGTCAAATTGACAGGAGATTTGAATGACCGTGGTCAGCATTGCACGTTTCGCGCCGTTGCAGGGCGCCGAGCTCGACAAGTTCATCGAACTGGCCCAAGGGCTGGCGGACCAAGCCGAGAAACTCCTTCGTCTGCAATTGGAAAGTAACCTTGAGTTTGCCCGCGACGCCTTGGCTGGTTCAGCAGGCTTCCTTGAGGTTCGTGACGTGGCCGGCCTGGCCGACTGGCAGGCCCGTTTCTTCCAGCCGCAGCTGCAGCGTTCCTCCGAAACGGCCCGTCAGCAGTACGAAGTGCTGCTCGAGGCTGGTCAGCTTTTCGCCGAGGCTTTCCGGAATACCGCCGCGACGGCCTCTGGTCAGGTCCGGCACAACATCGACCGTCTGGCGGAAGGTGCGCCGACCGGTTTCGATGCATGGTTTGATGTCCTGCGTGGTGGTTTCGAGGCCCAGATGGCGGCCTTCGAGAACTTCGGCAAGATTGGTGAGCAGATCAAGGATGTGGCGCTTGCCGTACAGGTTGCCAAGCCGGCGGCCAGCTCTCGCCGGGAGGCTGCTCGCAAGACTGCGTGATTGAGGGGGGAGAAAGAGGCGCGTCATCGCGCCCGCGGAAGGCCGTCCATGTAGGCGGCCTTTCGTTTTTTGGTGGTGTACCATCGGGCTATGCCGGAAACCCCAAAAAATATCTATGTCCGGGCTTATGAGGCCCTGATGTGTTCCGATCCTGCCGAAAAATCCAGACTGGTGACACAACTATGCCGGGACTGGGAGCAGGACGTGCTGCCGCTCCCTGCCGATGAAGGTGACTGCCCTGCGCTACCGGTGATCGATGCCGGTCGGCCGGATCGGCCCGAACTGATTACCCATACCTCCGTGCCGAGCCGTAAACCCTCATCCGCCGAGGGGCTGGCGGCACTGTTGCATGCGGTTGCCCATATCGAATTCAACGCTATCAATCTGGCGCTGGACTGTGTCTATCGTTTTCGGGGCTTGCCGGCGGATTTCTATGTCGGATGGCTGAAGGTGGCGGAGGAGGAGGCCTACCATTTTGGCCTTGTGACGGAGCGGCTTGCTACTGTGGGCTTTACCTACGGTGACTTTCCCGCCCATCGTGGTCTATGGGACATGGCCGTCAAGACTGCCGACGATCCGCTGACGCGCATGGCCCTGGTGCCGCGGGTGCTCGAAGCGCGGGGGCTGGACGCCACGCCGCCGATCGTCGCCAAGCTGAAAAAGATCGGCGACGACGCGACGATCGCGGTGCTCGACATCATCCTGCGCGACGAGATCGGCCATGTAGCGCTGGGCGATCGCTGGTTCCGCCGTTTCTGCGCGGAACGGGGGCTGGAGCCGGAAGCGACCTATCTCGCCCTGATGACCGAATTCGACGCCCCCTGGCCACCCAAGCCTCTAAACGTCGAAGCCCGCCGAAAGGCGGGCTTCAGTGCCGGAGAGATTGCCCGGCTGGAAGGCGGCCGGCCCCGTCGGAACGGGGCCTAGACAGGGATCACAGCGAGCCGTACGAATGCAGGCCTGACAGGAACATATTGACGCCGACGAAGGCGAAGGCCGTCACCACCAGGCCGATCACCGCCCACCAGGCCAGCATTGGGCCGCGCAGGCCCTTGGTCAGGCGGATGTGCAGCCATGCCGCGTAGTTCAGCCACACGATGAAGGCCCAGGTCTCTTTCGGATCCCACTGCCAGTAGGTACCCCAGGCTTCGGCGGCCCACAGGGCACCGAGGATGGTGGCGATGGTGAAGAAGGCGAAGCCGATGGCGATGGCCTTGTACATTACGTCGTCCAGCACCTCCGCGGGCGGCAGGCGGCTGGCCAGGATGCCCTTGCGCACCAGCAGGTCGGCCACGCCGATCATAGCCGCCAGCGCGAAGGCGCCGTAGCCGATGAAGTTCGCCGGCACGTGCACCTTCATCCAGTAGCTCTGTAGCGCCGGGATCAGCGGCTGGATCTCCTGGGCCTCACGGGAGAAGGTGTACCACAGCAGAAAGGCCACCGCCGCCGAGATCACCAGCAGCACGAAGGCACCCATCCGGCGCGTTGCGTAGTGGCCTTCGTAGTACAGGTAGAGCAGGCCGGTGATCAGCGAGAACAGCACGAAGACTTCGTACAGATTGCTGATGGGGATGTGGCCCACGTCGGTGCCGATCAGGTAGCTCTCATACCAGCGCACCAGCAGGCCGGTAGTGCCCATCGTCACGGCGCTCCAGGTCAGCGCGGAGCCGGTCTTCTCGGCAAAGTCGGAACGGGCGATGAGGCCGATCCAGTAGGCGCCGGTGGCGATGAAGAACAGCGCGCTCATCCACATGATCGCCGTCTGGCTGGAGATCAGGTACTTGAGGAAGAAGGCCTGTTCGGCGCGGGCCAGATCGCCGCCGTAGAGGGTGATGCTCAGCAGGGCCAGCGCTGCGGCGGCGACGAGGAAACCGCGGAAGGGCTTCCAGGCCCAGCCGATGGCGGCCAGGGACGGGACGACGGCAGCGAGGATCGCCTTGTCGTAGATGTCCATGAAGGCGCCGTACTGGCTCAGGGCGAAGCCGGCTGCGCAGACCAGGGCCAGTGCGAACAGGCCGTCGCCAAGGCCGACGCGGCGCAGGGGGGACGACGGGGTTCCGGAGTGGGCGATGTCCATGGGTATGACCTCGGATCAGGATTGGGCGGGCGGCGCGGTGGCCGGGTCGAGCAGGGCCGCGATAGCCTTGCGGTGGCGCTGGAAGGTTTCTTCCACGTCCATCGATTTGCGGTTGGCGCTGAGTGCCACCAGTGCGTCGCCGTTGTGTTTGATCAAAACAAAGAGCCGGCGTTCGCGGATGTAGAGCATCGCGAAGACGCCCAGCACCAGTAGCAGTGAGCCGAAATACACCACTGGCTTGCCCGGCGAGCGGGTCACCTGCAGCACCGTGGCGCGTACTTCCTCGAAGCTGGCGAGCTGGAAATACAACGGCGCACCGTAGTGCAGGCTGTCGCTGGTGGCATTCAAGGAGTCGCGCAGCAGGCGGCCGAGCTTTTGGTCCAGTTCCAGCGGAGGCTGGCCGGTAGCGCTGCGCGCCAGTTTCCAGGCTTCCCAGGTCGAGCCTTCGAGGATCTTCACGAATACGTCGGCGGCCTTGTCGCGCTCCGCGGCGGGCACGGTGCTCTCGATGAACTTGCCGAGGCTCTCGAAACCGCCGAGCGCAAACAGCTCCAGCGTCTTCCGGGTGGTTTCGCGCAGGCGCTCGCGCACCGTCTCGCCCGCATCCGGGCCCAGCGCGGTGGTGACGAAGCGGTTGGCGATCTCCGCGTGGCGGCTCTTGTCGAGCAGCATGCCGCGGATTGTGAACCAGCTGTCCGGCTTGCCGTCCTGGTCCATCGGGATGCGCATGAAGCGGAACGGCGCTGCCGGCGTGTCGCGCATGCCAGCCAGCATGTACCAGGCGCCGTCCTGCTCGATCGGCAGCATGTAGTTCTGGTATTCCCGGGCCTGGCCGGCGGAGTCGCGCAGCTTGTATTCGAAGCTCGGGCCGACGTTGCGCAGGTCCTTCTTCGACACGGAACGGGCGCCGCTGCCGAGGTGCTTCTCGAGCGTGGCCATCTTGCTGGTCTCCGCCGCCGGCTCCTCGTTGGCCATGTTCTCGATGTTGAAGGGGCGGAAGCTGCCCAGCTCCAGCGTGTAGTCCAGGCCGTCCTGTTTCAGCTTGATGGCCTCGCCGACGGTGGCGTCGGTCTGGAAGGGCCCCTTGCCGCCGCTGCGCAGGTCGTGGCCGAGCAGGTGCAGGCGCGAGCCGCCGTCTTCGAAGCTGGCCTGGTACATCATGATGCCGTCGAACTCGAAGGGCTTGTTCACCTCGATGGTCTTCTCGACGGACTTGCCGCTGGCCTTGTCGGTGATCAGGATGTCGCTGGCGAAGCGCTTCGGCATCCCGGTCGAGTAGTGTTCCAGGTGGAACTTGCGCAGGGACACCGTGAAGGGCAGGTCCTGCAGCAGGATGCCGTCCTTCACGTTGAGGATCGCCACGTTGGAACTCTTGCCTTCCGGGATGAAGACGTTGCCGCGGAAACTCCAGTTGTCCAGCCCCAGGCGGCTCTCCGGCTTGATGTCGGAGATCAGCTGGTTGCCCGAGGTGGTCGTTTTGCCGCCGAGAGCCATCTGCATCTTGAGGGGCAGGTTGCCGTCCAGCAGGCCGCCGATGCAGATCAGCACGATGGCGGAGTGGGCCAGGAAGTAGCCGACGCGTGTCCAGCTGCCCTGCTTGGCGGCCAGCAGCACGCCGTCCTCGCGGGTGCCGCTCCGGCTCTGAAAGCCGTTGGCGGCCAGATAGGCCTGAATCTTCTGGGCCGCGTTGTCGGTGGGGAGGGCGGTGTGCAGCCGCTCGTGGTGCTGGAAGGCGGCCAGCGAGGCTTCCTTCGCATGTTCGCGGAAGCTGCGCATGTCCTTCAGCATCGGCTGCGTCTGGCGCACGATGCAGGCCGTGGTGGAGAGCACCAGGAAGGCCAGGATGAGCAGGAACCAGGCCGAGTTATAGACCGCGTAGAGGCCCAGCTCCTCGAAGAACGGAAACCAGTAGGGGCCGAACTGGTTGAGGTAATTGTTGTAGGGCTCGTTCTGCTTGAGCACCGTCCCGATGATGGAGGCGATCCCGAGGATGGTCAGCAGGCTGATCGCAAAGCGCATCGAGCTGATCAGCTCGTAGAAGGCGCGGGAAGTGCTGCGCTGTCGCATGAATGGCGTCGAGATAAGCGGGGGCAGAAATGGAAAAAGGGGTGGCCGAGACCACCCCTTTCTTTATAGTCGGACAGCGCGAAAAGGCGCCTTGACTCAGCGCAAGCCGGCAGCGAAGTCGGCGACGGCCTTGATTTCCGGGTCGGTCATCTTGAGGGCGATGGTGCGCATCATCTTGTTCGGATCGTTGGCACGCTCGCCGGCACGGAAGGCCCTCAGCTGAGCTTCGGTGTAGTCGGCGAACTGGCCCGACAGGCGCGGGAACTGGGCGGGCAGGCCAGCGCCAGCGGGGCCGTGACAGGCGGCACAGGCGGGGATGCCGCGCTTCAGGTCGCCGGCACGCCACAGCTTCTGGCCGAGTTCGATGGTGGCCTTGCTCTTGGCGGCTTCGGGCTTGAGCTGCTGGCCGGCGAAGTAGGCGGCCAGACCCTTGATGTCGTCGTCGGACAGCGGAGCGGCCATGCCACCCATCACCGGGTTGGCGCGCTCGGCAGGCTTGCCGTCCTGGCTCTTGAAGTTCCGCAGCTGCTTGGCGAGGTATTCCTGATGCTGGCCCGCGAGCTTCGGGTTGGTCGGGATCTGGCTGTTGCCGTCTGCGCCGTGGCACGCAACGCAGACCGTTTCTGCAGTCTGCTTGGCCTTGGCCAGATCGGGTTGGGCGGAAGCCTTCTCTTCAGCCTGAACTGCACCGGCGGCCAGAAGCAACGAAAGCAGCAGGGAACGCTTGATCATGATGTCCTCGGAAGCCAAGAATGTGGAAGTCTCAAACCTGCTATTCTATAGCAATTCCAGTCATTTGCGCGATGCAATAAAGCTCTAGCGCGCAAGCTCCACGCCATTCCCCATGCCTCTCTTCCGTAACGCCCAGTTCGAAATTTCCATTGCCAAGGCCAGTGGCCTGCCGGCGCCTCGTGGTCCCGAAATCGCCTTTGCCGGGCGTTCCAATGCCGGTAAATCGAGCGCCATCAATACCCTCGCCAACCATACCCGGCTGGCTTTCGTGTCCAAAACGCCGGGGCGCACCCAGCTGATCAACTTCTTCCGTTTGCAGAACGGCGCCGTGCTGGTGGACCTTCCCGGCTATGGCTATGCCGAAGTGCCCGAAGCCGTACGCCGCCAGTGGCAGCATCTGCTCGAGGATTACCTGACCCGCCGCCCCAATCTGGTCGGTCTGGTCCTGATCATGGACTCCCGCCACCCCCTCAAGGAACTCGACCGCACGATGATCGGCTGGTTTGCGCCGAGCGGGCGGCCGATCCACGTGCTGCTGACCAAGAGCGACAAGCTCACCCGCAGCGAAGCCGCCGCCACCCTCGCCGCGGTCCGCAAGGAACTCGCACCACTGGGTGAGCACGTGACGGTGCAACTCTTCTCCAGCCTCAAAAAGAGCGGCGTCGAGGATGTTGAGAAGGTGGTCGGCGGCTGGCTTGCCGGCATGGCGGAGGACATGCCGGATATGTGAATGCTGAATGACGGAGAAGTTTTATTGGCAACTTTGTGTTAAAACGTATGGCATTGTGCAGCGCTTCAATTTTGTGAAAGTCCTTATCTAGCCATGGAACTTCAACCCGTCATCCTCTCTGGGGGCTCCGGCACCCGCCTGTGGCCCCTGTCCCGCGAGCAATACCCCAAGCAGCTGCTGGCGCTGGTCGGCAACGAAACCATGCTGCAGGCCACGGCCGGGCGGCTGAACGGTTTCCGTGGGCGCCTGGCGGTGGCCGCCGAGCCGGTGGTGGTGTGCAACGAGGAATACCGCTTCGTGACTGCAGAGCAGTTGCGCTCCAGTGGCAAGAGCAGCGGCAACATCGTCCTCGAGCCCTTCGGGCGCAATACCGCGCCGGCCCTCACGCTGGCTGCCCTGGCGGTGCAAGAGGCCGATCCGGTGCTGCTGGTGATGCCGGCCGACCACGTGATCCGTGACCTCGATGGTTTCCAGGCAGCGATTGATACAGGTATCCCGGCTGCCCTGGACGGCTCGATCGTGACCTTCGGTATCGTTCCCGACCGAGCCGAAACCGGCTATGGCTACATCCGTTTCGGCGCCGACCGTGCGGACGGCAGCAAGGCCATTGCCGCCTTCGTCGAGAAACCCGACGCAGCCACCGCCCAGCGCTACCTGGACAGCGGCGAATACCTGTGGAACAGCGGCCTGTTCATGGTCCGGGCCCGTGTCTGGCTGAAGGCCATTGCGCAACTGCAGCCCGCAATGTACGCCGCCTGCGTTGAAGCCTGGAATACGGGCTCCCGCGACGCTGATTTCGTGCGGGTCGGCAAGGAGGCCTTCAAGGCCTGCCCGTCCGACTCCATCGACTATGCCGTCATGGAAAAGCTGGTCGGGGCTGCCGATCTCGGTGTTTCCGGTAGCGTCGTGCCCATGTCTTCCGGCTGGTCGGATGTCGGCGCCTGGGATGCCCTGTGGCAGATCGCCGACAAGGACGAAGCCGGCAACGTGGCCCGTGGCGATGTGCTGTTCGAGGACAGCCGCAACACGCTGGTGTACGCCCAGGACCGCATGGTCGCCTGCGTCGGCCTGGATGACACCGTCGTTGTCGAAACGCCCGATGCGGTGCTGGTTGCACGCAAGGACAAGACCCAGCACGTCAAGCAGATCGTCGCCACTCTCAAGGCGGGCCAGCGCAGCCAGGCTTCGGCCCACCGCAAGATCCATCGCCCTTGGGGCTGGTACGACTCCATCGACGCCGGTCCGCGCTTCCAGGTCAAGCGCATCGTCGTCAATCCCGGCGCGCGGCTAAGCCTGCAGATGCACCACCACCGGGCGGAGCACTGGATCGTCGTGAAGGGCACCGCCGAAGTCACCAACGGCGACAAGGTCTTCCTGCTTGGCGAGAACGAGTCCACCTACATCCCGTTGGGGCATGTGCATCGTCTGGCCAACCCGGGCAAGCTGCCCCTCGAGATCATCGAGGTGCAGTCCGGCGCCTACCTGGGTGAAGACGATATCGTCCGTTTCGAAGACAAGTACGGCCGCGGCTGAGCGGCAGGCCAGGGAAGAGGGAAGGGCCGGCTGCATGCCGGCCCTTGCTGTATCGGCAGCCGGCCGGGTCAGGCCGGTTTGTCGATGAAGCCGAAACGCGCTGAAACCTCCGCCTGCCGGATACGCCCGACGGCCAGGTGCTGTCCGTCCCAGTTCAGCGTGATGGCGCTGTCGTCCGCCTCTAGGTCACCGTCGAGGTGGTCCAGCATCGCAGCCAGGTCACGGTCGTCGAGCAATGCAATGCCGTGCTCGCTGCCCAGCAACAGATTCCCATGCTCGTCCAGCCAGGCGCTGTCGAGCCCCGCCACGGGCAGGCCGGTATGGGTTTCCAGCCGGTCGGGGGCAGCAAGGCGCAGGATCGTTGGCGTGTAGTCGAGATCAACGAAGACCTGCTGCGGACCGTTCTGGAAATACCAGCGGCCGTCCGGCGTCGACAAATAGTTGCGGCCGATGAAGCCGCGCAGCCCGGCATGGCGGATCGGCCCTTCGGGCACCCACCATTCCCCGCGCCGGCTCAGGCGCAGCCAGCCCGTGCACGAGGGCACGTTCGGCCATTTGGCGAGCGCGAGGCGGACCGCTTCATCCATGGAGATTTGCCGTGCCAGCGCTCACCACATCTTCCACCACGGAACGTTGCTGGACGTCGCGCCGTTGGCTGTGAAGTAGCGGCTCTTCGGGAAGTTCTTGTGCAGCACGCGATCGGCGTCGTCGCGCAGGTCGTTCATCTGCAGCGCGTCGTAGCTCTTGACCATCAGGAACAAGGCTTCTTCCATGGCCGGCGACTGGGGGAAGTCCTTGAGCACGCCCTGGGCCCGGTTGGCCGCTGCCACATAGGCGCCGCGGTTGTAGTAATAGCGGGACACGTGCACTTCGTAGGACGCCAGGGCATTTACCAGGTAACGCATGCGCAGCATGGCATCCGGCGTGTATTTGCTGTCCGGGAAGCGCTGAGCCAGTTCCTTGAACGTGTCGAAGGACTCGCGGGTCGCCTTCGGGTCGCGCTCCGACAAATCCTGTTTGGCCAGTGCGCCGAGCAACCCCAGGTCTTCGTTGAAGTTCGCCAGCCCCTTCAGGTAGTAGGCGTAATCCACGTTCGGGTGGTTGGGGTGCAGCTTGATGAAGCGGTCGCAGGCGGCGATGGCTGAAGCCGGCTCGTTCGACTTGTAGTAGGCGTAGGCCACCTCGAGCTGGGCCTGTTGCGCGTAACGGCCATAGGGGTAGCGCGACTCAAGCTTCTCGAACATCTTGATGGCGCGATCCCAGGCGCCATCCGACATGGACTCCTTGGCTTCTGAATACAGCTTCTGGGCGTTCCAGCCGACGGTTTCGTCCACCTGATCGGGGAGGCTGCTGCAGCCGGCAAGCAGCAGGAAGCCGGTAAGCGTTAAACTACGCAGGGTGAAATGCGCCATTGAAAACTCATTGGAAGAAGACTGGCTCGATTATAGCCCAGCCTCTTCTTCCCCTTCGCCGCGACGCGAGTCGATTCCTGACGAATGTGCTGGTCTCCGGGTAGACCAAGCCCTCGCGCGCCTTTTTCCTGAACATTCCCGCAGTCGCCTGCAGTCCTGGTTGAAGTCCGGGCGGATCCTCGTAAATGGTGCCTCGCCGGACGCCAAGTCCAAGGTGTGGGGCGGCGAGACCCTCGTCGTCAGCCCGGAACCCTCGGAGGCGATGCTCGCCGAACAGGCCGAGGACATCCCGCTGGACGTGGTCTTCGAGGACGACACCATCGCCGTCATCAACAAACCGGTCGGGCTGGTCGTCCATCCGGGCAGCGGCAACTGGTCCGGCACGCTGCTCAACGCGCTGCTGTTCCACAACCCCTCTTTCCGCGAGCTGCCGCGGGCCGGTATCGTGCATCGTCTGGACAAGGACACCAGCGGCCTGCTGGTCGTCGCCAAGACCCTCGAAGCCCAGACCGACCTGGTGCGCCAGTTGCAGGCGCGCTCCGTCAAGCGTCACTACTACGCGCTGGTGCATGGCGAGCCGTCGCCGAGTGGGGTGGTCAACGCACCCATCGGGCGCCACCCGGTCCAGCGCACCAAGATGGCTGTCGTGCCTGGCGGCCGCGAAGCGGTGACGCACTATCGTGTCGTCGAGCGCTTCGCCCGTGCGAGCCTCGTCGAGTGTCAGCTGGAAACCGGCCGCACTCACCAGATCCGCGTACACATGGCCCACATCGGCCACCCGCTGGTGGGCGACACGACCTACGGCAAGGCCCGCAGCGCCGACCCACGCCTCGACGCCTTTCCGCGCCAGGCGCTGCATGCCTGGCAGCTCGGCCTCATCCATCCGCGCAGCGGCGAAGCCGGCCGCTGGGACGTGCCGCTGGCCGCCGACATCGAGAGCCTGCTGGCCATTCTGCGCGAGAGCCCCAAACCATGAGCGCAGCCTCCTGGATCCATCCCGACTGGCCGGCGCCGGCCAACGTGCGGACCTTGTCCACTACCCGCTTCGGGGGTAATAGCCCGGCGCCATACGACTCCCTCAATCTGGGGCTCCACGTCGGGGATGAGCCGGCCCTGGTGGCTGCCAACCGGGCGGTGCTGCGTGCCGAACTGCCGGACGAACCCTGCTGGCTCAACCAGGTGCATGGCATCAATGTTGTCGACGCGGCAGTGCTGCACGAGGCAGTGCCTGAAGCGGATGCGGCGGTGAGCCGCGTCGCGGGAAGGGTCTGCGCAGTGATGACCGCCGACTGCTTGCCGGTGCTGCTGTGCGATCGTGCCGGCACTGTCGTCGCTGCGGCCCATGCGGGCTGGAGAGGCCTGGTCGATGGGGTCATCGAAGCTACCGTGGACAAGATGGCCGTGCCACCGTCCGAGGTGCTGGCCTGGCTCGGTCCGGCCATCGGCCCGCAAGCCTTCGAAGTCGGTGAAGAGGTTCGTGCCGCTTTCCTGGCTGTCGATCCCGCCGCCGATGCGGCCTTCCGCGCCGGCGTCCAGCCGGGGAAGTGGTTCGCCGATATCTATCTGCTGGCCCGCCAGCGCCTGGCCCGGTTGGGCGCTCACGCCGTTCATGGCGGTGACGCCTGCACCGTCACCGAAAAAGAACGCTTCTTCTCCTACCGGCGCGATCGCCGGACCGGCCGTATGGCCAGCCTGATCTGGCTGGCCTAAGTCCTGGCAGTCGAGACGAAGACTAAAGCTATACTGCCCGGCCCCCTGAAAGCTGTAGAGCCATGACTCCCCTTGCCTGGATCATCTTCATGAGTTTCGCCGGCGGCCTGCTCAGCGTGCTGGTCGCCTCCGGGTTCGCCTTTGCGGCGCGCCCCAACTGGGTTCCCATCCTGATCAGCTACGCCATCGGCGCCTTGCTCGGCGCCTCCTTCCTGGAGGTGCTGCCCCACGCCATCGAAGCAGCGGAAACCCCCGAGCGCGCTGCGATGAACGTGCTCGCCGGCATCCTGATCTTCTTCGTGCTGGAAAAACTGGTGCTGTGGCGCCACTGCCACGACGAAGGCTGCGACGGCCACGAACACCACCACCATGGCGGTGGCGGTCACGACCACGGGCGCAGCGGTCTGTTGATCCTCGTCGGCGACACCTTCCACAACTTCGTGGACGGCATCCTGATCGCGGCGGCCTTCGTCGAAAGCACGCCCCTCGGCATCGTCACCGGGCTGGCCATCATCGCCCACGAAATCCCGCAGGAAGTCGGTGATTTCCTGATCCTGCTGCACTCCGGCTACAGCCGCACCAAAGCCCTGGCCTTCAACCTGCTCTCCAGCGTCGCAACCCTGGTCGGCGGCCTGCTGGCCTACTTCGCGCTGTCCCGAGTACAAGCGCTGGTGCCCATGTTCCTTGCCCTGGCGGCCGCGAGTATGATCTACGTGGCCGTGGCGGATCTCATTCCGGGTTTGCACAAGCGTACGGAATTGCGCGCCACCATCCAGCAGGTATTATTGATTGCCGCCGGCATTGCCTCCATCGTCTTCGCCCACCCCCTCGCCGAGCGGGCGCTGGGCTAAACGGCGACGGCGGCGGGCCGACGTGCCAAAAATCCACACAAACAGGGAGAGCGGCGCAAGCCCGTAGAACAAGAACGTAAGAACGGCGCCGACAACCGTGGTTTCAGTCACGGTGGCCATCAAGGCGACGAAAATCCAAGCGATAGCGACAATATACATACCCGGATTCTACAGGCCGTCGTACGGGCCCGGGGTCGAGACGCGTGCCGCCCGGCTGCGTCTGCCCGCTCCGGCAACAACTGCGCTGTGATTTTCCTGGTCGGATACAACAAAGGAGAGCTGGATGTCTGTAACACCGGAGCAGTCCGCAGAGGCCCTGCAGGGCATGTTCAAGTTTGGCCAGTCCCTGGCTGAAGGTTTCCTCGATTTCCTCGGCAAGCAGAACGCTGCGCTCCAGCAGGTGGCGCCGGCCGCGGCCCAGCAAGTCCCGCCGCCCGAAGCCGCGGAACTCGCCGCGCTGCAGAAGTCCTTGGCCGAAGCCCACGCCCGCCTGTGGGCGAGCATCGCCCAGGCCAAGCCGGGCGAGCCCCTCGAGCCGATGGTGCAGCCGCAGCCGGGTGACCGCCGCTTCAACGCGCCCGAGTGGTCCTCCAGTCCGGTCTACGACTACATCCGTCAGGCCTATCTGCTCAATTCCGACTACCTCGGCAAGCTCGCCGACGCTTTGCCCATCGCCGACGGTCGCGCCAAGGCGCGCATGCAGTTCCTTACCCGCCAGTACGTCGAGGCCATGTCCCCGTCCAACTTCGCGGCGACCAACCCAGAATTCATCAAGACGGCCCTCGATACCAAGGGCGAGAGCATCACCCAGGGCATCAAGAACCTGATCGGTGACATGGAGAAGGGCCGCATCTCCATGACCGATGACTCGGCCTTCGAGATCGGCCATAACCTGGCCACCACGCCGGGCTCCGTCATCTATGAAAACGAGCTGATCCAGCTCATCCAGTACGCGCCGCTGACCGACAAGGTCCACAAGACGCCGCTGCTGATCGTTCCGCCGTGCATTAACAAGTTCTACATCATGGACTTGCAGCCGGCCAACTCCCTGGTGCGCTTCATCGTCGAGCAGGGCTTCACGGTCTTCCTCGTCTCCTGGAAGAACGCCAAGGCCGAAGAGGCCCATTTCGGCTGGGACGACTACCTGGAGAAAGGCCCCATCACTGCACTGCAGGTTGTCCGTGAAGTCACCAAGGTGCAAAAACCCCACGTGCTCGGCTTCTGCGTCGGCGGCACCATCCTGTCGTCCGCACTCGCCGTGCTGCGCGCCAAGGGTGAAGACCCCGCCGAAAGCCTCACGCTGATGACCACCTTGCTCGACTTTAGCGACGCCGGCGAAATCGGCTGTCTGGTGGACGAAGCCTCGGTGGCCGCCCGCGAGGCCGCCATCGGCAAGGGCGGGCTGCTGCGCGGCCAGGAGCTGGCCCAGGTCTTCTCCAGCCTGCGTGCCAACGATCTCATCTGGCAGTACGTCGTCGGCAACTACCTGAAAGGCAGGACCCCGGAAGCGTTCGACCTGCTGTACTGGAACTCCGACAGCACCAACCTGGCCGGCCCCTTCCTCGCCTGGTACCTGCGCAACATGTACCTCGAGAACAACCTGCGCGTACCCGGCAAGCTCGAGATGCTCGGCGTCAAGGTGGACCTCGGCAAGGTCGATTTGCCGGCGTACCTGCTCGCCACCCGCGAAGATCACATCGTGCCGTGGACCAGCGCCTACCTGGTCCGTCAGATCCTCGGTGGCGAGACCACCTTCGTTCTGGGTGCCAGCGGCCATATCGCCGGCGCCATCAATCCGGCCTCCAAAAACCGCCGCAGCTACTGGACCAGCGATTCCTCCGCCTCGGTTCCCGAAGAATGGTTGCAATCTGCCACAGAACAAAAGGGCAGCTGGTGGCTGCACTGGATAGAATGGCTCAAACCGCGCAGTGGCAGTCTGGTAGCTGCGCGAAACAAGCCGGGCAACGCAAAGCACAAGGTGATTGAGGCTGCGCCCGGACGTTATGTAAAAGAAAAAGCCTGAGCTGCCACACCAAAGACCGACAAAACAAATACAGAACACGTCGGCAGTGAGCGGGTTCCGGGGGCACTGCCGACGTCAGCGCGACCCCCGCATACATCAAGACAAGGAGGGAGAAAAACATGGCACGAGTAGCACTGGTGACCGGTGGTATGGGAGGCCTGGGGGAATCGATCAGCATCAAGCTGGCTGCCCTTGGCTATAAGGTGGTCGTAACCTACTCGCCTGGCAACGAAAAGGCTGGCGAATGGCTGCAGACCATGAACAACATGGGTTATGGCTTCAAGGCCTATCCCTGTGACGTGGCCGACTTCGATGCCTGCAAGCAATGCGTCGAGAAGGTCACCACCGACATCGGCCCCGTGGATGTGCTGGTCAATAACGCCGGCATCACCCGCGACATGACCTTCAAGCGCATGACCAAGGCTGACTGGGACGCCGTCATGAGCACCAACCTCGACAGCGTCTTCAACATGACCAAGCAGGTCATGGACGGCATGGTCGAGCGCAAGTGGGGGCGTGTCATCAACGTGTCGTCGGTCAATGGTATCAAGGGGGCGTTCGGGCAGACCAACTACTCCGCCGCCAAGGCCGGGATGCACGGCTTCACCAAGGCGCTCGCGCTGGAAGTGGCTAAGGCCGGAGTGACGGTCAACACCATCTCGCCGGGCTACATCGGCACCAAGATGGTCACCGCCATTCCGCAAGAGGTCCTCGAAACCAAGATCCTGCCGCAGATTCCGATGAGTCGCCTCGGCAAGCCGGAGGAAATCGCCGGTCTGATCGCCTATCTGGCATCGGACGAGGCGGCCTTCGTCACCGGGGCCAACATCTCTATCAACGGCGGTCAGCATATGTTCTAATCGGTGTTCATCTGGCACCGCAACAAAAAGGAAAGTAAATGACTCAACGCATCGCTCTCGTTACTGGCGCAGTCGGTGGTCTCGGCACTGCAATCGTCAAATCCCTGGCTGCCGCTGGTGTCCGCGTGGTCGGCAACTTCTTCCCGGGCGATCCCGCCAAGGATGCGTGGGTTGAAGCCCGCAAGGCCGAAGGCCTGGACGTTCCGGTGTACGGTTTCGACGTCTCCGACTACGAACAATGCAAGGCCGCGATCGAGCAGATCACCGCTGAAGTCGGCCCGATCGACATCCTGGTGAACAACGCCGGCATCACCCGCGACAAGTTCTTCCCGAAGATGGAAAAGGGTCAGTGGGATGCCGTCATCGCCACCAACCTGACCAGCCTGTTCAACGTCACCCACACCATCTCCCCGAAGATGGCCGAGCGTGGCTGGGGCCGTATCATCAACATCTCCTCCGTGAACGGCGTCAAGGGTCAGGCCGGCCAGACCAACTACTCCGCCGCCAAGGCTGGCGTGATCGGCTTCACCAAGGCCCTGGCTGCTGAGCTGGCCACCAAGGGTGTTACGGCTAACGCCATCGCCCCGGGCTACATCGGCACCGACATGGTCATGGCGATCAAGGAAGAAGTCCGTAACGCCATCATCGACACCGTGCCCGTCAAGCGTCTGGGCAAGCCGGAAGAAATCGGCGCGGCGGTTGTTTACCTGTCCTCCGAACTGGCTGGCTACGTCACCGGCGCCACCCTCAACGTGAACGGCGGCCTGTACTACCAGTAATCGGTTGCAAAATGCCTCACGGAAGCCCCGCCCCGTGCGGGGCTTTTTCTTGCGCAGCGCAGTATAATCATCCGCGGCGACCCTCTCGCCAAGGAGAAGACACAGATGGCCGATCAAATTCGCCTGATAAAAAAGTACCCGAACCGCCGCCTTTACGATACCCAGACCAGCTCCTACATCACGCTCGCTGACGTCAAGGAACTCGTCCTCGAAAACGCCAATTTCCAGGTTGTCGACGCCAAGACGGGGGAGGATCTCACCCGCAACATCCTGCTGCAGATCATTCTCGAAGAGGAGGCCGGTGGTGCGCCCATGTTCACCAGCGACCTGCTGTCCCAGATGATTCGCTTCTATGGCAATGCCATGCAAGGGATGATGGGCAAGTACCTCGAGAACAACATCAAGGCCTTCACCGACATGCAGGCCAAGATGCAGGAGCAGGTCCGTTCGGTCTACGGTGACAATGCCACCGTCAACCAGGATCTGTGGGCTCAGTTTCTGAACTTCCAGGGACCGGCCATGCAGAGCATGATGGGCGCGTACATGGAACAGAGCAAGAAGATGTACACGCAGATGCAGGAACAGCTCGACAGCCAGACGCGCAATCTGTTCTCCGGGTTCCAGTTTCCCAATTTCGGCGCGGGTTTCCCCGCCGACAAGAAAGACCCGCAAGCGGCTGCCAGCGAGCCGCCGGGCACACCCAAGAAATAAATCAACGGGGCCGCGCTGTTGTCGCGGCCCTTGTGCTTTTCCCCTTCAGGTTTTCAACGCATGACCCAAGCCAAGCACCCGGCCGCCCCCAAAGTGGGCTTTGTTAGCCTCGGATGTCCGAAGGCGCTCGTCGATTCCGAGCACATCCTCACCCGCCTGCGGGCTGAGGGTTACGAGATTTCCCCATCCTACGAGGGCTCCGATCTCGTCGTCATCAACACCTGCGGCTTCATCGACGCCGCGGTGGAAGAGTCCCTCGACGCCATCGGCGAGGCCCTGGCCGAGAACGGCAAGGTCATCGTCACCGGCTGTCTCGGCGCCAAGGACGATGTGGTGATGGCGGCGCACCCGCAAGTGCTGGCCGTCACCGGCCCGCATGCCACCGAAGAGGTCATGCACGAGGTGCACAAGCACCTGCCCAAGCCCCACGATCCCTTCATCGATCTGGTGCCGCCGCAGGGCATCAAGCTCACGCCCAACCACTACGCCTACCTCAAGATTTCCGAAGGCTGCAACCACCGCTGCACCTTCTGCATCATCCCGTCCATGCGCGGCGACCTCGTCAGCCGCCCGATCGGCGACGTGATGCGCGAGGCTGAGAACCTCGTCAACGCCGGCGTCAAGGAACTGCTGGTGGTATCCCAGGACACCAGCGCCTACGGCGTCGACACCAAGTACCGCACCGGCTTCTGGGGCGGCAAGCCCGTCCGTACCAAGATCTACGATCTCTGCAACGCCCTCGGCGACCTCGGCGTGTGGGTGCGCCTGCACTACGTGTACCCGTACCCCAGCGTAGACGAGCTGATCCCGCTGATGGCCGAAGGCAAGATCCTGCCCTACCTCGACGTGCCCTTCCAGCACGCCAGCCCGCGCATCCTCAAGGCCATGAAGCGGCCGGCCAGCACCGAGAACAACCTCGAGCGCATCCGCCGCTGGCGCGAGATCTGTCCTGATCTCACCATCCGCTCCACCTTCATCACTGGCTTCCCCGGCGAAACCGACGCCGATTTCGAAGAACTGCTGCAGTTCCTCGAAGAAGCCAAGCTCGACCGCGTCGGCGCCTTCGCCTACTCGCCGGTCGAAGGCGCGGCGGCCAACGATCTGCCCGGCGCCGTGCCCGAGGAGATCCGCGAAGAGCGCCGCATCCAGCTGATGGAGTTCCAGGAAGACATCTCCACCGAGCGCCTCGAGCGTTTCATCGGCCGCGAGATGACCGTCCTTGTGGACGAAATCGATGAGGAGGGCGCCCTGGCTCGTTCGCCTGGCGACGCACCGGAGATCGACGGCATGGTCATCATCCCCGCCGGAGAGAACCTGGAGGCCGGTGAGTTCGCCCGCGTGCGCATCACCGACTGTGACGTGCACGACCTCTACGCCGAGCCGATCTAAGTCGTTCCCATGAAACGCCCTCACCGCATCGGCATCGCACTCGGCAGCGGTTCCGCGCGGGGATGGGCGCATATCGGCGTGTTGCGGGCGCTGGCCCGGGAAGGTATCGAGCCGACCATCATCAGCGGCTGCTCCATCGGTGCCTTCGTCGGAGCCGTGGCCGCCGCCGGCGACGTCGAAAAACTTGCGGTCTGGGTCGAAAGCCTGGGCTGGCAGCGCGTCGTCGGCCTGATGGACATGGGACTGCGGGGCGGGCTCATCAAGGGGGATCGGCTGATCTCCTTCTTCGAGCGCCAGTTCGTCGACCGCGACTTCACCGCGCTGCCGCACCAGTTCGGCTGCGTCGCCACCGATCTGCACAGTGGCCACGAAATCTGGTTGCGGGAAGGCAGCGTCTCCGCCGCCGTGCGCGCGTCCATCGCGCTACCCGGCCTCATCGCCCCGGTCTGGCAGGACGGCCGCCTGCTCGTGGACGGCGCCCTCGTCAATCCGGTGCCGGTATCGCTTGCCCGCGCCATGGGGGCCGACCTGGTCATCGCCGTCGAACTCAACTCCGACGTGGTCGGCTGGGCTTGGCGCAACCGGCCGCCGGCAGGGCAGGGGGGCACCAACGGCGACGCACACTGGTCGCGCAAACTGCTGTCCCGCTTTGGCCGCAACGGTAACGGCAGTGCCCCCCTAAATCCCGCGGCAACCGACGAGACTGCCGTCGCAGAGCTGCCCTCCATGCTGAGCGTGATGCAGGACAGCATCTCCATCATGTCCGTCCGCATCGCCCGCAGCCGCATGGCGGGCGAGCCCGCCGACGTGCTGATCTCCCCGCGCCTTGCCCAACTCGGGCTGATGGACTATCACAGAGGCGCCGAAGCCATCGCCGAAGGCGAGGCCGCCGTCGAAGTCGCCCTGCCGGCCATCCGGCGCGCTCTGGAACAACGCTGATAGAGCGCGTTTCCCGGCAAGCCGCGGGGTCATGTTTTCCCTTCCTGCCTAGCGAGTTCCACCTCATGTCCGCACTGATTGACTCCCTGCGCGAAATCGTCGGCACGCCCCATTGCCTGTCTGCCCATCACGACATGGCGCCTTTCCTCACCGACTGGCGCGGCCGCTACACCGGAGCAGCGCAGGCTGTCGTCTTTCCCGCGGATACCGCAGAAGTGTCCGCCGTCGTACGAACCTGCGTGGATAGTGGTGTCCCCATCGTGCCCCAGGGCGGCAACACCGGCCTATGCGGCGGCGCTACACCGCTGACCGACGGTCTGGCGGTCGTGGTCAACCTGTCCAGACTACGGCGCATCCGCCGTGTCGACCCGGCCAACAACGCAATTACCGTGGAGGCCGGCACGCCGCTGGCCATCGTCCAGGCTGCGGCCTTGGAGGCTGACCGCTTCTTTCCCCTGTCCCTCGCCAGCGAAGGCTCCTGCGAAGTCGGCGGCGTCATCTCCACCAACGCTGGCGGCGTGCAGGTGCTGCGCTACGGCAACACCCGCGAACTGGTGCTCGGGCTGGAGGTCGTCCTGCCCGACGGCCAGGTCTGGAACGGCCTGCGCAGCCTGCGCAAGGACAACACCGGCTATGACCTCAAGCACCTCTTCATCGGCGCCGAAGGCACCCTCGGTATCGTCACCGCCGCCACCCTCAAGCTGTTCGCCCGCCCGCGCAGCAGCGTCACCGCCTGGCTGGCGGTTGCCAGTCCCGCCGCAGCGGTCGCGCTGCTGTCGCGTCTGCGCGGCATGGCCGGCGACCGGGTCACCGCCTTCGAACTGGTCAGTCGGACTTCCCTCGAACTCGTGCTGCAGCACATCCCCGGTACGCGTGACCCCCTGCAGGCGGCTCATCCGTGGTACGTGCTGGTCGAACTGACCGACACCCTCCGGGATGCCGGCTTGGCCGAACTCCTGGAGGCCGAGCTCGAAAGGGCGATTGCCGATTCCGCGGTTCATGATGGCGTGGTTGCCAGCTCCGAGAGCCAGGCTGCCGCACTCTGGTCCCTACGGGAGAACATCTCGGAAGCGCAGAAGCGGGAAGGCTTCAGCATCAAGCACGATATCTCCGTGCCGATCAGCGCCATCCCCGAGTTTCTCGACCGGGCAGGGGAGGCCCTCCGGGCCGCCCATCCGGGCGTCCGCATCGTCGCCTTCGGCCACCTCGGCGACGGCAATCTCCACTACAACCTGTCGCGCCCCCTGCGCGAAGAGAACGACGCCTTCATCGGCGGCACCGCCGTAGTGGGCCGCATCGTCCATGACCTGGTGGCCGCCCTGGATGGATCCATTTCGGCTGAGCACGGTATCGGCCAGCTGAAGCGAAATATCCTGCCGGCTTACAAGTCAGGGATCGAGCTGGAATTGATGCGCAGCATCAAAACATCGCTGGATCCGGCAGGGTTGATGAACCCCGGTAAAGTCATATGACGTAAGGGAGCTTCGGCTCGCCCTGAAGGATTTGTGTCAGGATTTTTTACACATGCCAGTTGGGCTGGAAACCCAGCATGAGTTTCTTTATTGATTCCGCGGAGTTAATGGAAGTGGCACAGCCCTTGCATTTGTTTCTTCCGTGATAAGTTTCATCAGCCCGGAAGTCGTATGGGATGGTGAGCGGTCCTCGAAATCAACCCTGTGAATCCAGCGGAAAGGGCTTAAGCATGATCAAGAAGCAACTCGCAGTCGCCATCGGCGCAGCACTCACCTTCGGTGCCGTCAACGTCGCCAACGCCGGCGTTTTCACCTCCACTGCCAACCTCAGCGGCAGCTTCAACATCAGCGGTTTCGCCGATGCCACCCCCAACGTTTACCAGATTCAGCTGACCGGCCTTACCGGTCTGGTCGATCTCTACGTGCCGAGCAGCGGTCTCGTCAGCGCCGAGCGCCAAGGTACCGTCACTGTCAATTACGGCGGCCCGGCTCCGCTGGTGTCCTCCAACCCGACCTGGGTTTCTCTTGGCACCGGCGCCATCACCAGTAGTGGCCTGACTGGCACGCATTTCGTGTATGACTTCACCAACAACACCTTCACGTCCGACGGCGCAGCCGTGACCGGTGGCAGCTTCACCGGCAGTGCCAGTGCGCTCAACCTGCTGCTCGGCAACATGTTTGGGCCGCTTGGCGCGACCATCGGTACCGGTAGCGTGTCCGTGGTCCACTCCCTGGGCGGCGGCAACTGGACCATCGACGTCACTGAAACCGATGTCGGCGGCACCGGCTTCAGCGGTATCTTCGCTGCGCTGGATGCGGCTCCCGGCAGCCTGACCGATGGCAAGATCGATGGCACTTTCTCGATCGTCAATGGTGGCGTCCGCGTAACCGTTCCTGAGCCTGCCTCCATGGCCCTGGTTGGCCTTGGTTTGGCTGGCATGGCTGCTCTGCGCCGCCGCAAGGCTGCCTGATCGGCTTCCTTTCCTCGGAAAGGTCTTGAAACCCCGCCTTAGGCGGGGTTTTTTGCGTCCTGGCAGGGCAAAGTGTGGCTCTAAAGTACGTTGGATGCAAAAAGGGGTTTACAAACCGTGAATAAGTAACTAAAATGCGCACTTCTTCGACGGGGGTATAGCTCAGCTGGGAGAGCGCTTGCATGGCATGCAAGAGGTCAGCGGTTCGATCCCGCTTACCTCCACCAAGAAGACGGCAATATCGGGTCCCCATCGTCTAGAGGCCTAGGACACCGCCCTTTCACGGCGATAACCGGGGTTCGAATCCCCGTGGGGACGCCAAGGATTCAAGTCCTGCAGCAGCAAGCAGGCAGTTTCAGCCCTGACAGGCTGGAGCAGAAGGTTAAAGCGCGGAGTGGTAGTTCAGTTGGTTAGAATACCGGCCTGTCACGCCGGGGGTCGCGGGTTCGAGTCCCGTCCACTCCGCCAACAGTTTGTAGGTCCCCATCGTCTAGAG